>NZ_CP089978.1:1802234-2402979 GCF_030674635.1 Moraxella sp. ZY210820
AACACATACAAAGTACGAAATAGCCTACTACTGATTATGTGTGTAATCTATCAATATATTCAACGTCCAACATACATTTACCTATATTTAATGATGATATTATCGTCAAATATTTCCACATTCATTACAAGCAAAAATCGCTGAAAATGAACTTGAAATTTTATCATTTCGCCCCCATTATTATACTGTATTTTGTCTTTTATTTTAATTATAACATTTTGAATAATAATAATTTTTTAAAAATTTCCCTTGAAATATTTTAAGAAAATCCCATCTATTTATCAAGCAAGATTTTTTAGGAATACAATATGAACTTTGAACAATTTACCCAACGCCTACAACGCACTTTAGCTGATGCTCAACGCCTAGCCATGAGTAAAGACCATACATCGATTAGTCCTTTACACATTTTGGCGAGTTTGTTAAATGAAGCATCGAACCAAAGTTTATTGCAACAGGCAGGGGCTAATTTACCGCAATTACAGCAAAAATTGCAAAATGCCATTAATGATTTAGCGGTGATGAGCAACCCTACAGGCGATGTCCCGCTCAATGCGGAATCTAGCAGAATACTCAATTTGGCGGATAGTTATGCTCAAAAAGCAGGTGATGCCTTTCTATCTACTGATTGGGTGCTACTCGCCTTAGCAGAACAAGGCGAAAGCAAAAAAATTCTTGAACAACAAGGCGTAAATCCACAAAAATTACGTCAAGCAATTAACAACATTCGTGGAGATGAAAAAGTGAACACCAATAACCATGAAGAAAATCGAGAAGCATTAAGCAAATATACCATTGACCTGACTGAACGTGCATTGGCAGGCAAACTTGACCCCGTCATCGGACGAGATGACGAAATTCGCCGTACCGTGCAAGTGTTGTCTCGTCGTACAAAAAACAATCCTGTACTGATTGGTGAACCAGGGGTGGGGAAAACCGCCATCGTTGAAGGCTTAGCCCAACGCATTGTCAATGGTGAAGTACCAGAAAGTCTTAAAAACAAACGAGTTTTATCATTGGATTTAGGTGCATTATTGGCAGGGGCAAAATATCGTGGTGAATTTGAAGAACGCTTAAAAGCGGTATTAAATGACCTTGCCAAGCACGATGGCGACATTATTTTATTTATTGATGAATTGCATACCCTTGTTGGTGCAGGCAAAACAGACGGTGCAATGGACGCTGGCAATATGCTAAAACCAGCTCTGGCTCGTGGAGAATTGCGTTGTGTGGGAGCGACTACTTTGGACGAATATCGCCAATATATTGAAAAAGATGCCGCTCTAGAACGCCGTTTTCAAAAAGTACAAGTTGATGAACCAAGCGTAGAAGATACCATTGCGATTTTGCGTGGTTTAAAACAACGATACGAACTTCATCACGGCGTGCGTATTTTGGACAGTGCGATTATTGCCGCTGCCAAAATGTCGCACCGCTACATTACCGACCGTCAGCTTCCTGATAAGGCAATTGATTTGATTGATGAGGCGGCAAGCCGTATCAAAATGGAATTAGATAGCAAGCCAGAAGTGATGGACAAACTCGATCGCCGTATTATTCAATTAAAAATGCAATTAGAAACGGTAAAAAATGATGACAGTGCAAGTGCCAAAGCGGAGAGCATTCATCTACAAGAGCAGATTGATGAATTATCCAAACAATACAGTGAGCTTGATGAAATTTGGAAGTCTGAAAAAGCCCTTGTCGCTGGTACAAAAAATATACAAGTACAACTTGATAAGGCTCGTATTGCCCTAGAAAAAGCCCAAAGAGAAGGCGATTTTGCCGAAGCAGGGCGTTTGCAATATGGTGTGATTCCAGAACTCACCAAACAGCTTGAACACGATGAAAAAGGCGATAATAACGAAACCAAATTGTTACGAGATAAAGTATCGGACAATGAAATTGCCGAAGTGGTCTCAATGGCAACAGGTATTCCTGTGGCAAAAATGCTACAAGGTGAGCGAGAAAAACTCTTAGCAATGGAAGAGTTTTTACACACTCGTGTCGTCGGACAAGATGAGGCGGTGGTTGCCGTTGCCAATGCTGTTCGCCGTAGTCGTGCAGGGCTTTCTGACCCTAATCGTCCAAGTGGTTCATTCCTATTTTTAGGTCCAACGGGGGTTGGTAAAACCGAACTGACTAAATCGCTTGCTAATTTCCTATTTGATAGTGATGAAGCGATGGTGCGGATTGATATGTCAGAATTTATGGAAAAACATAGCGTGAGTCGTTTGGTTGGTGCTCCTCCGGGCTATGTTGGCTATGAAGAGGGCGGTGTTTTGACTGAAGCTGTACGCCGTAAGCCGTACAGCGTGGTACTTTTTGATGAAGTAGAAAAAGCTCATCCAGATGTGTTTAATATCTTGCTACAAGTGCTTGATGATGGACGCTTGACCGATTCGCACGGACGAGTAGTTGATTTTAAAAATACGGTGATTGTAATGACTTCTAACTTAGGCTCGGCTGATGTGCGTGCTTTGGGCGATGATGCCAGTCGTGATGAAGTTCGTTCGGTTGTGATGAATGCGGTAGGACAACATTTCCGTCCAGAATTTATTAACCGTATTGATGAACTAGTCATTTTTGATGGTCTGAAAAAAGCTCAAATGCGTGGTATTGCCGATATTCAGTTAGCTCGTTTGCGTAACCGTTTGGCAGAGCGAGATATTGGCTTAATGGTGAGTGATGACGCTCTCGACCAACTTGTTGATATTGGTTATGACCCAGTGTTTGGGGCAAGACCTTTAAAACGAGCCATTCAAATGCACATTGAAAATCCACTTGCTCAAAAGATTTTGGCAGGGGAATTTGTGGCTGGCGAAACCGTGAATATTCAAATCCATGATGATGGTTTAGTGTTTACAAAATAATCACCAATGCTAAAAACGGCTTTGCAAAGGTAAAGCCGTTTTTTATACAATGTATCTATGAAAATTTATGGTTCTCACTTTATGTAAATATATATTTGATTTTATTAAATATTTTTAGTCTTTCAAAATTATTTAGGAAAAATAAATTTGACTAAAGGCGATTAGAGGCTGAAAAGTTTACCCCCCTGATTTAAAAGTCTTGGTTTTGCATGGTGCTGAACGAGAACAGTATTTTAATCACATAAATGATTATGATGTGATTATTAGTAGTTATCCATTATTGGTGCGTGATGAAGAGATTTTAATGCAACATCATTATCATGTGATGATTTTAGATGAAGCTCATTATATTAAAAAACCCAATACTAAAATGGCACAAACTGCACGAAAAGTTAATGCAAAACACCGTTTTTGTTTAACTGGTACACCAATGGAAAATAATTTATCGGAGCTTTGGTCATTATTCCATTTTATGATGCCAGCTTTTTTGGGGCATTATAAAGATTTTAATAAAAATTATCGTAATCCGATTGAGAAAGAAAATAACCAAACTCTAAAAATGAAATTAATTAATCGTGTGAAACCATTTATTTTACGCCGTTTTAAAAACTGATGTTATTCAAGAATTGCCAGAAAAAACCACAACTACAATTCATATTGATATGAATACTACTCAAGAAAAAGTTTATGAAGCAGTTCGATTGACCATGCAGGAAAATGTGCGTAAGATTATTGCAGAAAAAGGATTTAATCGCAGTCATATTCATATTTTAGAGGCGTTATTAAAATTGCGTCAAATTTGTTGTCATCCTAAATTATTAAATGGTGAAAATATTTCTGATAAAATCAAAAATATTGATAAAATTCCATCGGCAAAATTTGCTTATTTAATGGAAACTGTACCTGAAATGTTGCGTGAAGGACGGAAAATTTTAATCTTTTCACAATTTACCAGTATGCTTGATTTAATTGGCGAAGGGTTGAAACAACAAGGTATTGCATAGGCAAAATTGACTGGACAAACACGTAAGCGTGAACAAGCGATTGAGCAGTTTCAATCGGGAGCTGTATCAGTCTTTTTAATTAGCCTGAAAGCAGGTGGAGTCGGTTTAAATTCAACCACAGCCGATACAGTGATTCATTATGACCCATAGTGGAATCCAGCAGCAGAAAATCAAGCATCAGACTGTGCATGGCGAATTGGGCAAGATAAGCCTGTTTTTGTCTATAAATTAATGACCAATCAGAGCATTGAGCAACGTATTTTACAATTGCAGGAGAAAAAAGCCCAATTAGCACGCTCAATTTTAGAACAAAGTAGTGATGATATTCAGTTTAATGAAGAAGATATTATGAATTTATTTGAGAAATTTTAAAATCCATTCTATCAAATAAACATAATCGCTCCTTTGATGCATAGTACAAAATTGGAGCGATATTAATATTAGAACTCAGGTACACTGGCAGATTGGCTCAATCCATACGCCCCAAATTCGCCCAATATGGCATTTACCACCGTTTTTTTGGCAATGCGTACATTGAAATCCATGCCTGTGGTTTGGCTTTTGAGCGTGATAAAGGGGTAGTTGATGATGGGCTGTGGCACATAATCCGCCAATCTTGCCAATGCCTCATCGTAGCTTATGGCGTGTTTTTTGGCATATCGTCTTGCCAGATTTTCTTTGGATAAATCAGGGTTGTAACGACTGAAAATGGCATGGCGATGATTTGTGGGGACGGCTTGCACCGATTTCAAATGCAAATAATCCGACAAGCGTGCCAGCCATTTTGCCAAATTCAAATCCAGCAATTCTTGCTCTGTATGGGCAAACACACGCAATTTCAAACCCAAACTTGCCCCTTTGTTGTCAAAACGGTATTGCGGAAAGCCGACCCCAATTTTGGGATTGCCATTGTCCACCAAGGCAATGTGGATTTGGGTGTAAATCTTGCTCCACAAAAAGTACAAATCATTTTCTTCATCAGGCAAGAGCATGATTTCTTGGTAGAATTTCATTGTTTTATTCCTTATTCTCCTGTTTTTTGCCTTTTTTGTCTTTGTCTTCGTCTTTTCCACCAAACACGCCACCACGAATCAGATTTGCCACCACAAAATGCTTCTGTTCGGTGCTGATGTTGCCATCATCACTTAACCAATTTGCCATCAAGCTATACAGATCTCCTTCACTTGCGTTTCTGCGATAGGCTTGCCCCTGTGTCGGTACAGAGCCATAAGGCTCAATGGCAATGGCGGGCTTAACTGTCTTTTCAAACAAATCATCTGCTTGTGGAAAATTATACCAAGTATCAATGGTGCGAATGGCATTACCGATTTTTTCAGAATGCAAACCAGCACATAAACCATTTGGCGTTTTGATTTGATATAAAAACTTGGATTTGTTGTCCTTGTCTTTTTCACGCATTTCTTGTGATGGGAATACCCGTTGCCCCAAACCCACTTTGACAAAGGCTTCTGCCTTTAACAACAAATACTTGCCTGTGGCAAAACTTTCGGCAATGCACTTTGCTAAATCATCGAGTTTTGTATTTTCTACCTCAAAATCATTTAAGGGCATTGTGCGTGCATTGTCAAAAATCCATTCTTGTGTGGGATTTTCGGTATCATAAATACGCACAATGACACTTTCCGCCCCAACACGATTTCGCCACAAAAACCGACCATTTACCAAGTTATAAGCATAACGGCGAGCCAACGGTAAAAATCCTATTTCATCTTGATAGACTTTGAATTTTTCAGTCAGTTTAATACCAAAGTCAGGTTCATTATTGGCGGTGGCGGTGGCAATATCGCCCAAAAATTTTACCGTAAAAGCCACTTTTAAAGTATCCAAATGTGGTGGCAAGCTGGTATCATCGCCACGCACCAAATTGGGTTGAGACTTTTCTTCATCTGCCACACCGTATTGGCTTTTAACACCACGATTACTTTTGTCGTGCAATTCAATGTTTTGCCAAGTTTGCTGGGATAATTGTGCTACATCAGCATTCCAAAGACCTGCTTGCATTAAGCCATCGGAGGGCTCAATTTTGCGACTAAATGCCAATACGCTTGGCACGGGGGCTTTGTTTTCTGCTTTTGGGGTTTTAGGGGCTTTTGCCATTGTTCATACTCCGCTATTTAAAATATTAGGAAAAAAGGTCGTCATCTTCAAAAATGTCATCAAGGGGGTGCGTTTGGTGTGGCACAACCGCTTTGTCTTGGGTGCATAAATACCATTCATCACGGCAATCATATCTCCAAATCAGGCTGTCTATGTTGCTAATGCGGTGCGTGCTTTTCCATTCGCCCAAGCCGTGAACCGCCTCCACAAAACGAAATGGATAACGCTGGTCTCGCAAATTTTCCACTTCATCAGGTGAATATAATGGACTAATGCCTTTAAATCCCACCATCAACGGCACAATCCAGCCCTTTTTATTGGGTGGAATAATGCGTTCCCATACAACTTCATTTTCATTGTTTGGGGTTTCGTTGTCTGTTTCAATGTACTTGGCTTGATGTTTAAATGCAAAAAAGTCCGTCCATCTATCAAAGGCGTTTTTATCCATTTGATTGTCCAAACAATATTGCTCGTGCTCTTTTAAATAATGACTGGCATTTAACAGCACAAAACTGGGCAATACCGCTTTTTTTAATTGGGCTAAACCTGTATTTTGTGAGTCATTATTGATGAATTTAATGTCCGCCAAATGGTAAATAGAACCGCCTGCCAAGCGAGATGGGTAGAGCCATTGTTTTAAGGCTGCCTGATATTCATAAACTTTGTCTTGATTGGTGGATAATGGTGTGTCGCATTTGAACAATAAGGATACCGTCATATCCATTTTGGCTTCTTCAATAATGGGGGCAGGACTTTTGGCATCAGCACTTTTTCCTTTCAAAGTAGAAGGCGGACAGCGATTTTGAATGAATTTTACATAATAATCCTGATAAGTGTTTAATTCATAATCGTGGCAAAAAATCCCACAACCTGTTAATTCCACAGCAAATTGCTCTTTAAACTTGCGTGATAGGGCGTGGGTTAAACCCAAAAATGCCGTAATTGCAGGAAAACCATAAGTCATACCCGCCAGTGCATTGGCATTTTCTACTTTAAGTCGCTCTAATAAAATGTATGATGACATTGTGTTTCCCCCATTATGCCTTTAAAACCCAATAATGCGATTGCAATAAGGGCAGCAGGATTTTGGCATAGATTTTTTCCAATTTTGCCACACGGTTTTTATGGGTTTGGGTGCTTATCCACGCTGATATTTCTTCTGCCAATTGGGTCAGTTCAGACATCAATTCAGGTTGGGACAAAATCCATTGCTCGCTTATTGCTTTATCCAAAAACAGTTTTAAATATGTTGGTATATTCACATTATTCGTCCAGCCATTTGCTTGATTTTGATAAATAACCAACATTTGTGTGATAATGGTATCGCCAATATTTTGAATATGCTCAATCAAAGCGTTTTTTCTATCATCATTTAAAAACAAGGCTTTATTCTCTGTTACCGATAATAATTTTTTGATTTCAAACAATTCATCTTTGCAGTCTGAATAACACACATTCAATAATTCATTCACGCTTTTGGGTGGATTGGGATTGTGTCTGATTTTGGGTGGTTTGGCACAAAATAAATACAACTGCCCACTTCTTTGATTGTTTAAAAATGACACATTTTGATGATTGCTTTTGGTGGTGGCAAGTGTGGCAATATCAGCAAAATAAATGCTTTCATCTTGATGATATTCGCCTTTTTGTTTGGCAATTTTGGCAGGATTGTCTTTGTCGTGGGCGTGTTTAATCGTTTCAAAAATATGCTGCGCCAACGAACTAGAATACATCGGCGATAGCAAATGATATTCACAATCATCAGATACAGGCACATAAATTTGCTTTGCCAAAGTGTGTGAGCTTAATTTTTGGGCAACATACGCCCCTTTAATGGCATCACACCACGCTTGTCGTTCGGCTTGGCTATCTGAAATTTTGGCAAAACCTTGTTCATTTTCACGCAAAATCTCGCCCAGTTGTTTGTTTGTATTTTCAACAGGGTAAGTCAAAAATTCGGCAATCGGTGCAAATTTGGCATCGGCATAACCCCTATCCAACATATTTGCATTAGCCGTTTGGGTGCTAATTAAATGCAAATGCTCGGTTTGAAGAATGCTGTCTTTGATATTAACCGCTTGACTGCTGGAATGAGTGAGTTTGGCAATATGACTGACATTCAAAAAGACTTTTTCAATGTTTTCTGCCACATAATTGAACCAGTTTTTTGGCTCATATTTTTGCATACTCTCATTATCATCACCTGCTGTATCTGCTTTCTTGCTTTTTTTGGGCTTGCCTTTGAGTTTTTGTTTCATTAACTCATTGTCAATAAAATAGACTTTTGGTTTTTTTGGTTTTGATTTCTTATTATTTTCAATGTTTAAAAACGCAATATGCTCATACAAAATCCAAAAATAATCTTTATCAAAACTATTTTCCAAATCCTGCTCATTTTCAAAAATTAGATTACAAGCGTTATTGTTTTTATACTGAACAATATTTGAATTTGAGTTATAAGGCACTCGCCATAAAGTCCATTTGCTATCCAAATCCAGTTTAAGCTCGGCAAACCATTCCAATAACTCATCAACTTTTTTAGGAGCTAATTTATTATTTGAATGAACGAGTTCGTAGCCATTAAGTTGTGTGCTAATGGCAATCTCTTCTGATGAATTAAGGCGACCTTTAAACTTTTTCTTATCAGGCTGTTTTCTTAACTCTTTTTCCATTCTTTCGTTAAGAAAATCTTTTACCGCCTGCTGTGCCAATAAAATTTCTTTATTTTCTGACATTTGAATGACCTTTATGTACCTGTTTTTCCAAATACGCCCAATAAGGGGTGATGATAAAATTGCTTGCCATAGCCCACTTGCACTTCGCCATACACTTTTTGAATATAAGCCAAGGGTTTTTGTAAAATGTAAGATAATTCATCATAAATTTGCTCATCATCGCACTCAAACCAAGCAAAGGCATTGTTGCCCCATTCCAATTCATCAAGCTCTTTAATCAAATGGCTTACAATAAATTTTTGATAATCGCTGGCACAATGTTCGTGCCACACCAGCTTTTCTTGCCCATTGTCTTGATTGTATTGATAGACCAATGCAACATCAAGCGATGACGCACGAAAAGGCTGTTGTCTTTGTATTTCACCAAGCCAAGTAACAGGCTGATTAAGCCAAATGCTGGCGTGATTGTTTTCGCCATTTTTACCTGTTAAATACGCCCATTGTACGCTGTGTTCCAAACGCACCAATTCGTTATAGGGACTATCTACGGGCTTAATGAAGTTAATCGCCGTGATTGCATTGATATTTTGATAATGCTCTGGTTTTAATAATTGGTCTAATTGATGTGATTGTAATTCATATTTTTTGCTTTCAAATCCGGGGCGATGATAAGCAGGGGCATTGCCTTTTAATGCCTTAATATTTTCATTTAAAACAAAAATGTTTTCACAATGAACGGCTTGTTTTCTATGTCGTTGTACTCGCCCTGATAGTTGAATTAAGGAACGCATAGAGCTGGGTTCGGCAATCGCCCAATCATAATCGTGGTCTCGCCCCACTTCACACACCGAAGTCGCCAATACCACAAAAATGTGATTTTTTGCGTTGGGATTTTGGTTGATGGCGTTTTGAATTTCAGGCTGCCTGAAAATCTCATCGCTGTTTTTGCGATTTAAAATGCGGTCTAGTTTTTGTTCAATCATTCCTCTTTTGGCAAGGGTAAATTGGCTGTGATACACGCAATAATGCACACAAACATCATTGGGCAAATCTTTGGCAATTAAGGATTTAGCAACTTCCACCAAAGGATTGATATTGGCAAATCGCATCACGCCCACCGACAAAGTTTTATCATCAAAATTTTGATGATGGCGTTGATGTGCCATTAACATTGTTTCAAACAAGGTGTTTGCCATATTATCAAACACCTTATCCGTTTTAATAATGGGAACAAGTTTGGCACGATGAACCACATTTGGATTTTCTTTGAGTTGTTCAATGCGTTTTTTGATAAATTGGCTGTGTTGTTTAAGCATTTCAGGCTGGCTGAAACATTCGGCACTTTGCACGCCAAATTCATCAAACCACGCACACACAATCGGCTTTTCTTGACTGTTTCCAGCCATATTGCGTTCATAAACTTGGCGTCCTTTTTGATAAGCATCAAACAAAGTGCAAGCCATTGCAGGGGCAATGGTGGCACTGGACAACAACACTTTTGAACCCAGCATACCCGCCCAATGCACCAAACGGGTCAAGGCAAACCAATCATCAATGCCAAATTCATCAGGCTCATCAAGCACCAAATCACTGCTCAACAAACGCAAAGTGGGGATAATGTGCTTGCCGCCACGCAAACTTTCAGTCGCAGGCATTAAATAATCTATCGTACTAACCACAATAGGAGCGTGCAATAATTTTTGGTGTTTGGGTTTGGATTGAAATAATTGATATAATGGGCTGTTTGTATCTAACTTAATATCAGCATAATCCAAATCAAATTCATCAACATCATCGTCCAAACTTTCGCTACCCAAAGTGGCAAAATGTGATTTTTCCAAATCTTGTAATAATTGGGCTTGTTCTTTTAAGGATTGTTCATCATTCTTTTCGTTAAGATTGATTTTATTGAATAATTGTAAAATGGCATTAGAACCGATTAAAGTGGCAATTTCATCATTGTCCATTTTTAATAAGGTTTTTAGGGTTTGCCCTGTTTGCAAAGTTAAAGCCCTTAACCCCAAAGCAATATTTAACCGCAAGCCTGTTTCACTATTTGCCAAAGCATACATAATCCGAGCATTGGCAAGCGTTTTGCCCTTGCCTGTGGAAGCCATATTGATGCCAAAAAATCCGCATTCATTGGCACGGATATTTAAGTTTTTAGCAAGATGATAAGATTGATTTTGCCATTCATAATTGTGTTTGTCGGCATCTGATTTTGGGGGCAAACCATTTTTTAAGACAGAGTTGTCATCAATATAGGATAATTGACTCAATAATAATGGCAATTTTTGGCTAAATTGATGGGCGTAATGGGCGACCCTAATATTGTGTTCATCAAGGGTCTGTTTATATTGATGATTTTTATCAGTATTGGCATAGACGGAATAATTAGGGTCTTGAAAATAAGTGTTGGCATTTTGTGATGAATAATGATGGTCGGCATACATCAATGCCAAACGAGCCAAATGAGTCGTCAAATGGTCATTTTCCCAAGAAAAAGCATTGATTTTTGCCAAATGATTGAACGCATTTTGGGCGATTTCTTGGGATTTACTTTGCCAAGTTTGACTTTGAAATGGCAAGCCGTTTTCAAAGTGCCAATTTAAATTTCTTATTTCATCAGAAAATTGATTGTAATTGGCTGAATTCCAATCCATATCCAATTCATCATAAATTTTTTGATAATCATCTAATTGCGAAAAAAGAGGAATGGTTTTTTTGTAAGAACTCAATAAACGATGATGAGACACAATCAGCCACGCCACCAATTTGGCAAAATCGCTTAATTGAGCAAATGCCTTAAAATTATTTTTGTCATCAATGTTTTTGATAATGGCAGTTTCATCAATATTTTTGGGATTGGCTAATAAATCAAGCCATTGTTCATTGCTTTTATTGTTAGCAAAACTGATAAATAATTGAAAAGAAACCCATTCGTGGCGATAGGGTTCATAGTTTTTGGTTTTAATCTTTGGATTTAATTTTTGTTGAAATAAATCATTGGCTTTTCCAAAATCGTGAAATAGCCCTGCCATTGCCGAAGCCAACGCAATAATAGGTAAGTTTTGCCATAAATGATTGTCTTGATAGATAGAAAAGTCTTTTTGGGTACGATTTACAGGCACAAAACCATTTTCATTAAATTGCGATTTACTGCCAACTATCCAAACTAATTGTGTGCGACTTCTTGTCATAATCCGATGACAACTGACAGCAGTATTTTTACTTACCGTTTGGCGTAATAATTTTTTCACCATTATTAAGCCCTCTTCGGTGATTGCCGTTTGCCAAGTGTTATCGCCTATACGATTGGCATAAGCGTCCAATATTTTACGAGTGCGAGAAAGCGCTTTTTTCTGACATTGGGAAATAAAGATGACATTCATTGATTTATCCTTTTAAAATCCCTTTTTTAATGCCAGCTCTTTAATGACATCAAACATAAAATCAAGCACCTGATAATCGGTAAAATAATTTAACACTTCCTGACGAAATTCTTGTTCTGTCGCATTGTCTTTGGCACAAATAAAGGCAAGCGGCAGGACAATCGCATCTTTAATTAAATCAGCAATATCAAACACCAAAGCCCCACGCCGTGTTTTACCGTGCATTAGGGCAAAGCCGTGTGGAATACCAAGCACCCAAGCAGTCGTTGCCCCAAGCCCATAAGCCAAATAATTGCCGTGATTTAAAAAGGCATTGGCTTTATCACTGCTGTCAAAATCACGATGAAATCCAGCATTATTGGTATTTTTAGCGGCGATTTTATACAGCTCTTTGGTCATTCTCCCCTCTAAGGTTAATAATTGGGTATTGTTATTTTGTTTAGGAATTTCTTTTTGATAATGGGATAATAATTCATCAATCTGTTGATGAAATTCATAAGATTTAAATTCTTTGTCTTTATGCCAAATTTTATGGATAAATGCTAGGCGTTTAAATTGCAATGTTTTGGCTTGAATAAAGCGTTTTTCATCATCAAACCACCAAGATAACCAGCCCTGCACATATTCGGTGGGGCGATATTCAGATTGGGGCGACAGCCATTCAATTTCACAGGCACTAAAAAGGGGCGTACCACCGCCCCCAGAAAATCCCACCATCACGCCCGCACTTGCCAGAAGTCGCATTGCCGCTTGGGTAATGGAAGTGCCTGTACCAAGCAAAATACAAGTGGTATTGGCAATGGGAATATTGTAATAAAGATTTTCGTTTTTGCCTTCGGTTAAATACAAAACCCGACCGTCTTTTTGCATCACTCGGCAATGCTCCAAATAATAAAGATTGGCTCGTTTGGAATGCAAAATGGCTTTGAGTTCGGTGGGTTTGAGAATGTCCATATGGTATCCATGAAAATTATTTTTAAAAAAGCTATATTACACTATAATGATTTAAAAATGTTTCGATGTTAATGATTATTTTACACTTACAAAATCAATAACAAATTCACCCTTTAATTTTTATGTTCTTTAAAAACTTAACAAAATCAATTGATTATAAATAAAGGCAAAATTATTGGTATTTTTGATAAAAGAAGTTCTAGAGCTTAACTTTACTGATTGTTTTTTGTAGAATACCTAGTCTTACACCGCACAGGTGGCTTAGAAAGCTTTTTGGAGCGCACGCCATTATTTCTAAACGTCTTACACCGCACAGGTGGTTTAGAAAGAGCAAGGCGCTGATCGACCAAGTATTATCGACTCTTACACCGCATAGGTGGCTTAGAAAAAAAGCATGGGTTAGTCATATCGATATAACTTGTCTTACACCGCATAGGTGGCTTAGAAAACCATATCATCAAGGTAGGGATTGGCGTGGGTGTCTTACACCGCACAGGTGGCTTAGAAAACTTTGTCCATCAAAAAATCCCTGAGCAAACTCTTACATTGTATAGATGGTTTTAATTAAAAATGGTATAGAATAAAACCCCATACCATTTACATCATCTCAATGAATAAAGAAATAATTATCTACATCAATTAAATTACTTATCCTTATCAGCTTCAAATAAAGCAGCTACAAATGACTTCGCTGAAAATGGGCGTAAGTCATCAATCTGTTCACCTACTCCAATAAAACGAATCGGTACACGAGTTTTTGTTGCAATATTAAATAAAACACCACCTTTCGCTGTACCATCAAGTTTAGTGATGGTAATACCAGTCAATCCAACCGCTTCATCAAACATTTCAACTTGATTAATCGCATTTTGACCTGTACCAGCATCAACCACAAGCATAATTTCATGTGGTGCAGTTGCATCAATTTTTTGCATTACACGTTTAACTTTTTTCAATTCTTCCATTAAATTACTTTTATTTTGTAAACGTCCTGCAGTATCCGCAATTAAAACATCAATACCTTTCGCTCTCGCACTTTCAAAGGCATCAAAAATAACTGATGCACTATCTGCACCATGCCCCTGTGCTATCACAGGAATATCATTACGCTCGCCCCAAATTTGTAATTGCTCTGTCGCTGCTGCACGAAATGTATCTCCAGCCGCTAACATCACTTTTTTTCCTTCACCTTGCAAACGTTTTGCCAATTTACCAATTGTTGTAGTCTTCCCTACACCATTCACACCCACCATTAAAATCACATAAGGACGTTTATTACTATCAATTTGTAAAGGCTTCACACGAGGGGCTAATAATGCAACCAACTCTTCTTGCAAGGCTTTATATAAAGCATGAGAATAAATTAAATCTCCACGAGCTGTACGTTCTGTTAAATTAGCAATTATAGTTTTAGTTGCTTCCACACCAATATCTGCAACCAATAATTGTTCTTCCACTTCTTCAAGCAATTCATCATCAATTTCTTTACCGCCAATTAGGATATTAACCATACTATCAGTAAAACTTTTACGTGTTTTGCTCAAGCCTTCTTTCATTCGGCTAAAAAAACCTTTTTTTTCTTCTACTGCTTGTGATTGTTCCATTGTTGGTAAATTTGGCAATGTTACATCATCATCGCCTAAATCAGCATCGATTGAAAATTTAGAATGTGGTGTATGTTGCATAATAAAAGCCCAAAATAAATAAATATAGCATTTGTTATTATAACACTTTAATGATAGAAATGATTGATGGAAATGATATTTTTCACAAATAAAAAAGCTAGACCATAAAGACCTAGCTTTTTGCACTTTAATTTCTAAACAATATAATGTTAGAATTAAGAGATAACTGTTGCTACAACACCAGCACCTACAGTACGACCACCTTCACGAATCGCAAAGCGTAAACCTGCGTCCATTGCAATTGGGTGGATTAACTCTACTGACATTTCTACGTTATCACCTGGCATTACCATTTCAACGCCTTCTTTCAACTGGATTGCACCAGTTACGTCAGTAGTACGGAAATAGAATTGTGGACGGTAACCATTTAAGAATGGAGTATGACGACCACCTTCTTCTTTAGACAATACATATACTTCTGCATTGAATTTAGTGTGTGGCTTAATTGTACCTGGTTTAGCCAATACTTGACCACGTTGTACTTCTTCACGCTTAGTACCACGCAATAAGATACCACAGTTTTCACCTGCACGACCTTCGTCTAGTAATTTACGGAACATTTCAACGCCAGTTACTGTTGTTTTCGCTGTATCTTTGATACCAACGATTTCAACTTCTTCACCTACTTTGATAACACCAGTTTCTACACGACCTGTTACTACTGTACCACGACCAGAAATTGAGAATACATCTTCGATTGGCATTAAGAAGTCTTTGTCAATTGCACGCTCTGGTTCTGGGATATAGCTATCTAACGCTTCAACTAAAGCTAATACTGAAGATTCACCATATTGACCAGCATCACCTTCTAATGCTTTTAATGCAGAACCACGAATTACTGGAGTATCATCACCAGGGAAGTCGTAAGAAGAAAGAAGTTCACGAACTTCCATTTCTACTAATTCAAGTAATTCTTCATCATCAACAAGGTCACACTTGTTCAAGAATACGATGATATATGGTACACCTACTTGGCGAGACAATAAGATATGCTCACGAGTTTGTGGCATTGGACCGTCAGTTGCTGCACAAACAAGGATTGCACCGTCCATTTGTGCCGCACCAGTAATCATGTTTTTCACATAGTCAGCGTGTCCTGGGCAGTCAACGTGTGCATAGTGACGAGTTGGAGAGTCATACTCAACGTGAGAAGTGTTGATGGTAATACCACGTGCTTTTTCTTCTGGTGCTGAGTCGATTTGAGAATAGTCTTTTGCTTCACCGCCATAGTTTTTTGCACAGATTGTTGCAATTGCAGCAGTTAAAGTTGTTTTACCATGGTCAACGTGACCGATTGTGCCCACGTTAACGTGTGGTTTATTACGTTCAAACTTAGCCTTAGCCATTTTTGTTTCCTTTGAAAGTGCTTATGGATAAGGATTTACCCATAAGCAGATTGATTTTTAATAAAAGTTAGGACTTGAGTATTTATCATTTAGGATAAAATTACTCATCATCACCTTTCTTACCACCAGCTTGGAATTTCGCAATAATGCCATCCGCCACGTTACGTGGAGTTTCAGCATATTTAGAGAATTCCATTGAGTAAGTTGCACGACCTTGCGACATAGAACGCATTTGAGTTGCGTAACCAAACATCTCAGCTAACGGTACTTCGGCACGGATTGCTTTTGTTCCGCCAGGTAAGTCGTCCATACCTTGAACCATACCACGACGACGGTTTAAATCACCCATGATATCGCCCATGTAATCTTCAGGTGTTTCTACTTCAACTTTCATGATTGGCTCAAGTAAAACTGGGTCAGCTTTCATAAAACCATCACGGAAGGCATAAGAACCTGCCATCTTAAATGATAATTCGTCAGAGTCTACATCATGGTAAGAACCATCATAAAGTGTCGCTTTGATACCTACAACTGGGTAACCTGCTAATACACCATTCTTCATACGTTCTTGGATACCTTTATCCACCGCACCGAAGAATTCTTTAGGTACCACACCACCAACAACTTCTTCAGCAAACTCGTATTCTTTACCAGTTTCTTCAACATCAATTGGCTCTAAACGGATATAAACGTGACCGAATTTACCTTTACCACCTGTTTGACGTACGAATTTACCTTCTTGTTCAACAGTCTTACGAATTGTTTCACGATATGCAACCATTGGCTTACCGATATTCGCTTCAACACCGAACTCTCGCTTCATACGATCAACGATGATGTCTAAGTGTAATTCACCCATACCTGCGATAATGGTTTGACCTGATTCTTCATCAGTATAAACACGGAATGAAGGATCTTCTTTCGCTAAACGACCTAAAGCAATAGACATTTTTTCTTGGTCTGCTTTAGTTTTTGGCTCAACCGCTAACTGAATAACTGGTTCTGGGAATTCCATACGCTCAAGTGTAATGATGTTTTTCTCATCACACAATGTATCACCAGTGGTTACATCTTTCAAACCCACACACGCAGCGATGTCGCCTGCACGGATTTCTTCAATGTCTTCACGTTCGTTTGCGTGCATTTGTACAATACGACCAATACGCTCACGTTTTGCTTTCACTGGGTTATAAACGCTATCACCTTGCTTTAATACACCAGAATAAACACGAACAAATGTTAAGTTACCAACGAACTTATCGTTCATAATTTTAAATGCTAACGCTGAGAATGGAGCGTCATCAGATGCTTCACGAGATGCTTCAGTCTCGTCTTTGTCATCTAATACACCTTTAATTGCTTCAACATCATTTGGTGCAGGTAAGAACTGAATTACAGCGTCCAACATACGTTGTACACCTTTGTTCTTAAACGCAGAACCACAAAGCATTGGTTGAATTTCAGATGCTAATGTACGTGTACGTAAGCCAGCAAAGATATCTTCTTTAGATAAATCACCTTCACTTAAGTATTTATCCATTAATTCTTCTGATGCTTCAGCAGCAGCTTCAACCATGTTGGTGCGCCATTCTTGAGCAGTTTCAACTAAGTCAGCTGGAATATCACCATACTCAAATTTCATACCTTGAGATGGTTCATCCCAAATGATTGATTTCATTTCAATCAAATCAACCACACCAGTAAATGTATCTTCAGCACCTACTGGAATCACGATTGGTACAGGATTTGCACCTAAACGTGTTTTCATTTGCTCAACCACACGGAAAAAGTTTGCACCCGTACGGTCCATTTTGTTTACAAATGCTAAACGTGGTACTTTATATTTATTTGCTTGACGCCATACAGTTTCAGACTGAGGTTGTACACCACCTACAGCACAATAAACCATACATGCACCATCAAGTACACGCATTGAACGTTCTACTTCAATTGTGAAGTCAACGTGTCCTGGAGTATCAATTACGTTGATACGGTGTTCTGGGTATTGACCAGCCATACCTGACCAGAAACAAGTCGTTGCAGCAGACGTAATAGTAATACCACGTTCTTGCTCTTGTTCCATCCAGTCCATTGTTGCTGCACCATCATGCACTTCACCTAATTTGTGAGATACACCTGTGTAGAACAAAATACGTTCAGAAGTTGTTGTTTTACCTGCATCGATGTGTGCAGAGATACCGATATTACGGTAACGAGAAATTGGAGTTTGACGAGCCATGCTACATTCCTAATTTAGTTCTACAAAAACATTTTAGATAATTTTGCCCATGTTTATCTCATTCACAAAAGCAATAAAGATCAACATGGGTCTATCTCAATTATTGCCTTTGTATTAGAAACGATAATGTGAGAATGCTTTGTTGGCTTCAGCCATACGATGCACGTCATCACGTTTCTTAACAGCTGCACCTTTACCTTCAGCCGCATCAAGCAACTCACCAGCAAGACGTAAAGCCATTGTTTTTTCAGAACGCTTAGCAGCAGCATCTACTAACCAACGCATTGCTAAAGCAGTACGACGGGATGGGCGTACTTCCATAGGTACTTGATAAGTAGCACCACCTACACGGCGTGCTTTTACTTCCACAGTAGGACGAACTTTTTCAAGTGTTGCCTCAAAAAATTCTACTGGGTCTACTTTATTTTTTTCTTGAACACGCTCTAAAGCACCATAAACGATACTTTCAGCGATTGATTTTTTACCATCTTTCATGACATGGTTCATGAATTTAGCAATAGTTTGGCTACCGAATTTTGGATCTGGCAAAATTTCACGGGCAGCTACGACGCGACGTCTTGGCATTTTACATTACCTTTTAAATTATGACACTTCAGGATAATCCAACAGAAGCATGAGTGTCGATTGCTTTTCGTTGGCCTTACTACGTCGCTTGATTATTTTTAGAATTCAACAATTTGAAATCTGTCAAGCGATAGCAATGGGTTTCAACATCTTAAGATTATTTCTTAGGACGTTTTGCACCATATTTAGAGCGTGATTGGTTACGATCTTTCACACCAGCACAGTCTAATGAACCACGCACTGTATGATAACGCACACCCGGTAAGTCTCTCACACGACCACCACGGATAAGCACTACACTGTGTTCTTGTAAGTTATGACCTTCACCACCGATATAGCTTGATACTTCAAAACCTGAAGTTAAGCGTACACGGCACACTTTACGCATTGCAGAGTTTGGTTTTTTAGGTGTAGTAGTATATACACGAGTACATACACCACGGCGTTGTGGACAAGCCTTCAACGCAGGAACTTTGGATTTTTCAACCAAAGATGTACGACCCTTACGGATCAACTGATTTGTTGTTGCCATCTGGCAATTCTCCCGTTAAGTTTAATTACCCAAAAAAACTTTTGGACACCACATTCTAACTTATTTTATAAATTATTGCAAGGATATGCTATAATCAACATTTTACATTCACACATTTACCCATGCCTGTTCAGTCTTTCAATCAACCTATCCTAAATCAAAATATCTACCTTGATATTAAACGTTTAGATTTAATTCATCCTTATATTTCAGGCAACAAATATTTTAAATTAAAGTACAATTTAGCATATGCACAACGACATCACTATCATGGTATTTTAAGTTTTGGTGGTGCTTATTCTAATCATATTTTGGCACTTGCTTATGCGTGCCATCAAGCTCATCTATCCAGTATAGCGATCATTCGTGGTGAGGAACTTGCTCATCGCCCACTTAATCCTATTTTACAACAGGCTAAAAATTGGGGTATGCAATTTATTTTTGTCAGTCGAGATACATATCGGTTACGTTATCATGATGATTATTTGCACTATTTACAAGCACAATATCCTAATTTTTACGTTTTACCTGAAGGCGGTCATAATGATTTAGCTATAAAAGGTTGCCAAGAAATTTTAACCGATGATGATTTAGCACAATATGATTATATTTGTTGTGCAGTAGGTAGCAGTGGTACAATTACAGGTTTAGCACAACGCACAACCCAACAACATCTTTTAGGATTTTCTGCACTTAAAGGATACGATTTTAATATCCAACACACCAATGTTAAAATAATTGATGATTATTGCTGTGGTGGATATGCTAAAATCACACCAGCTTTACGCATATTTTTAGAGCATTTTCAACAGCAATATCACATTCAGCTTGACCCAATTTACACAGGTAAAATGATGTACGGTATTTTTGATTTAATACAACAATCTTATTTTCCACAACAAAGCCGTATTTTAGCTATTCATACTGGTGGATTAATGGCTGGACAATATTTACTCAAGGGCAAATCTCATGCAACATTATGATGTTATGATTATTGGTGCAGGTGCATCAGGTTTGATGTGTGCTATTGAAGCTGGTAAACGTGGTCGCTCAGTATTGATGTTAGAAAAAGCCAATAAAGTGGGTAAAAAAATTCTCATGTCAGGTGGTGGTAAATGTAATTTTACCAATTATACCATTGAACCAGAATATTATATTTGCCACAATCCACATTTTGTGATTTCTGCCCTATCTCAATATACACAATGGGATTTTATTGGTCTAGTTAGCGATTATCAGATTGCCTATGAAGAACGTAAACATGGACAATTATTTACCATCAATGGTTCAAAAGAAATTTTAAATTGCCTGCTTGATGAATGTAATAAAACGCAAAATGTTACCATTAAAACGCATTGTGAGATTACACAAGTTGATAAAAAATCAGATATTTTTAATATCAAAACCAATTTAGGTCAATTTTCATCATCATCATTAGTCATTGCTAGTGGTGGATTATCTATTCCAACATTAGGTGGTTCAGGTTTTGGCTATGAACTTGCTCAACAATTTGGACATTCCATTTATAAAACACGTGCAGGTTTAGTACCCTTGTGTTTTAGTGATTATTTTAAAGATATTACAGCTAAATTAAGTGGTAATGCCATCGAAGTCATTGTTGAAAATAAAAGAGCCTGTTTCAAAGAGTCCATGCTATTTACACATCGTGGTTTAAGTGGACCAAGTATTTTACAATTATCAAATTATTGGCAACAAGGCGAACGTTTTTTTGTTAATTTTTTACCAGAACTTGATATTTTGGACTTATTTAAACAGCAAAAACAACAGCATCCTAAATTATTATTACGCACTATTTTAGCCAATCATTTACCTAAAAGTGTGGTTTTAGAATTACAAAGTTTACTATGGCAAGTACAAAGCGATACACCAATCGCTGAATTAAGCGACCAATTTTTAACTCAACTTGCGGATAAATTACAACATTATCCACTTAAACCATCAGATACTGAAGGATATCGTACCGCAGAAGTAACTTTAGGCGGTGTAAATACTGATGAAGTATCATCAAAAACCATGCAAAGTAAAAAAACTGAAAATTTATATTTAATTGGTGAAGTGCTTGATGTTACAGGACATTTAGGTGGCTATAATTTCCAATGGGCATGGTCATCTGGTTACGTTGCAGGACAATATGTTTGATAATTCATTCAAAATTACAAATATGGTTCAACACTTAATTTTAGCAATGTAATCAATTCATCATTCATATATTGATAATCATCTGCAATATCTAACACGATGATAGATTTACCACGAATATCTTGCCGAAAATGTTGTTTGAGATAATCTTTATGATGATATTCCATGACAAAAATTAAATCCGCCCACGCAATATCTCGACTAGAAACCGCATGGCGTGCTTGCCGACTAGTGCCTGCTGAACGAGTATAAATATTTGGATAATCCTTAAATATCCGTTCAGCAGTTGGACTACGCCATTGATTTTTTGAGCAAATAAATAAAATATTTGTCATTTATTGTGCCATTAAATATTCAATATCAGCAACGCTTTTCACCACGTCTGATGTTAATATTTCTGCATGATTATTTTTAACCACCACATCATCTTCAATGCGAATACCGATACCACGCCAACGTGCATCAACGGTTTCATCATCAGGGGCAATATATAATCCCGGTTCAATGGTTAAAACCATATTTTCTTGTAATTCTCGCCATTGATGTTGTGCATTTTTATAATTTCCGACATCATGCACGTCCATACCCAACCAATGTCCTGTACCATGCATAAAAAATTGACGATATTTTTCAGTTTCAATTAACTCGTTTAATTCACCTTTTAATAAACCTAAATCAATTAAACCTTGCGTTAAAATATTCATCACCGTTTCATGTGGTTTACGATAATGATGACCGATTTTAACCTGCTCTATCGCTGATAATTGAGCGGTTAAAACCAATTCATATAAGGCTTTTTGTTCACCTGTAAATTTACCATTAACAGGAAAAGTTCGGGTAATATCACCTGCATAATATTGATATTCACAACCTGCATCAATTAACACTAAATCACCTGATTTGAGCATTTTATTATTATCAATATAATGTAAAATACACGCATTTTCACCACCACCAACAATACTATTATAAGATGGTACACAACCATATTGTCCAAAAATATAATTGATTTCTGCCTCTAATTGATACTCCATCATATTTGGACGCACTTTTTGCATGGCTTGAATATGAGCTTGAGCAGAAATTTTTGCTGCAGTACGCATTAAATCTAATTCTTTTTCAGACTTAAATAATCGCATTTCATCTAAAATACGGTCAAGCTGTTGAATATTTTGCGGAGAACTTTCGCCATCTCGTTGTTTTTTATCCAACTGATTCAGCCATGATAATACTTGACTATCAAATTCTTTATCCTGCCCAATACGATAATATAAATTTTCTTTTTTGGATAATTTATTTAAAATATGTTCAGCGATTTTATCAATAGCAAAAGCTTCATCAGCATGATATTGCTCAACTGCACCTTGTAATCCTGCTCGATAACCTGTCCAAATTTCCATATCACGATTACGCTCACGGCAGAATAAGGTATAGCGATAATCATCAGCACGTTCAAAGGTTTCAATGACCGCAACCGCTTCAGGTTCAGCAAAACCCGTTAAATAATAAAAACTACTATCTGCACGATATTTATAATCCGCATCACGATTACGATACATTTCCGCTCGTGTGGCAATAATAGCAATGCTATTTTTTCCCATATTTTGGGCTAAAATATCACGGCGTTGTTTAAAATCTTGTGATGATAATGTTGGTAAATCAATATTATTCATGTTAAACACCTAAAACTATTTTTGATAATCAAAATAATAACCTTCAAATAAAGTAAATTTTTCTTTATCTAGCTCATTCACTTTAATTATTTTTTCACCTAATGGTTTATCAGCCATTTCTCCATTCCAAGCGGTATAACTATCCACAGAACAACCTTGATTCACTAAGTTTTTAATCACTTGAAATAAAAAATGTGTATTTAAAATATTATCATCATCTGGTAATTCATCTATCCAATCTTGTAATTCTTGAAATTCAAAATTAAAACTACCAGCTAAATCTACTCCCCAATGACGAAAACCACAACTACAACAATTCGGCATATAAGTCGCTAAACGATACACATGAGGATATTTAACATTCACTTTATCTTCATCAGGCACAGTTTGCTCAAAATACACATCTTTTTGATTAAATTTTGCTAAATCAAAAGGAGCATCAGTACTAATAATCAACTCATTACACATATTTACGCTTTATTTGACCATGTTCAGTTACAATAGCCCATTCTACAAAATTGAACCTATGAAGTAAACCATGCAATGAGTCTATCCACATTTATTTATGGTATGAGTGTCTCTTTTTCACTAATTTTAGCGATTGGTGCACAAAATGCCTTTGTATTAAAACAAGGACTTAAACAAGAATTTGTCTTTATTATCTGTTTAATTTGTGCGGTTTCTGATGCAATATTGATTGCTGTTGGTGTTTTTGGTTTAGGTACAATCATCACACAACATCCAATGATTGCGACCCTTGCCAAATATGCAGGTGCGATATTTTTATTTTGGTATGGTTTGAAAAATTTTATCAGCAGTTTTAAAGGCGGAAATGGTTTAATCGCTGGCGGACAAGATACGCAACATTTCAAGAAAATTATTGCCTTAACCTTAGCATTTACTTGGCTTAATCCACACGTTTATTTAGATACACTCGTTTTAATTGGTACACTTTCCACGCCTTTTCACGATAAAATTTCCTTTGCGATTGGTGCGATGAGTGCGTCTTTTATATTCTTTTTTAGTCTCGGTTATGGTGCAAGAGTTTTAGAACCCATTTTTAAAAATCCTAAAGCATGGCAAATTTTGGATTTTATCATTGGCGTAGTGATGTGGGGAATTGCGTTGAGTTTGGTTTTTAAATCCTAATTAAGGTTAGGTTTTATCATCAAAAACATAACCTTAATTTCAATCCTAAGTAATTTTAAGCACTCATCGCATCAATCGCTAAATCTCGTACAGTTAATTTTGGAGCTTCAGCAGTCAAACCTAATTTTGCAAATAAAATCTGATCTTGCCCCTGCCCTGCATTTGGCGTAGTGAGTAATTTATCTCCTGAGAAAATCGAATTTGCACCCGCCATAAATGCTAAGGCTTGGTCGCTATCACTCAACGACTCACGCCCTGCCGATAGACGAATATAACTGGCAGGCATAATAATGCGAGCCACTGCAATGGTACGAATCCATTCAATCGTGTCTAATTTTTCCACATCAGCCAATGGTGTACCTTCAATCGGTACCAGCATATTAATCGGAACAGACTCTGGATGAATGGGTAAGGTGGATAATTCATGTAATAAACCAATACGGTCATTTTGATTTTCGCCCAAACCCACAATACCGCCACTACACACTTTCATTCCTGCTTGACGTACATATTCTAACGTATTTAAACGGTCATCAAACGTGCGTGTGCTGATAATATTGCTATAATATTCACGAGATGTATCTAAATTATGGTTATAATAATCTAAACCTGCATCTCTTAAACGTTCCGCTTGTGATTGGTTTAGCATACCTAAAGTCATACAGGTTTCTAAGCCTAATGCTTTTACTTCACGCACCATTTCTAGTACATAAGGCATATCACGCTCATGTGGATTACGCCATGCTGCCCCCATACAAAAACGTGATGAACCACTTTCTTTTGCCTTTTTTGCTTCAGCAATGACTTTTTCTACGGCAATGCGTTTTTCAGCTTCTAATTTAGAATCATAATGTGCTGATTGCGAACAGTATTTACAATCTTCAGGACAACGCCCTGTTTTAATCGATAATAAGGTGCTAACCTGAATTTGGTTAGCAGAAAAATATTGACGATGAACTTGTTGAGCTTGAAATACTAAATCCAAAAATGGTTGTTGATACAAAGCCTGTATTTCTTCTCTTGTCCAGTCATTACGCACCATCATAAACTATTCCTATCATATAAACATTAAAGATAATGATATGATACAGAATTTTCCATAAAACTATAGGGTAAAATATGCCAATTTTTTAATGTATTGTATCTTTATCCATCGATTAATTTAACATAAGTGATGATGATAAAAACATCATCACTCATGATTTTAATTATGAATAATGAATTATTCCCACGCTTTATGTAATAGCTTTAAAATATCATCACGCTCTAATTCACGTTGATTAAAAATAATCGAACCATCATCTAAAGCTTTATCTGCAATTGCATCAAATTGAGCTTGATGTACACGCCCAGTTTCTTGTAACGTGCGTGGTAAATTTGCTTTAAGTTTTAACTGTTCACGCAAATTTTTAATGATAACAATACTTTGTTCTGCACGTTGAGCAACAGGTGTTTGACTATAAATTTCATCTCCTGCTAATGCTAATAATAAACGTGCTAAACGTTCACGGCAATGCTCTAAATTATATTCTAAAACATAAGGCAAAAATAAATTCATACACACGCCATGCGGTAAATCAGTTACCGCTCCCAAAGCATGACCTAAAGCGTGTACAGCTCCAACCATTGAATTAGAAAAAGCAATACCTGCCATCGTTGAGGCCTGTGCTAATTCTAAACGTAAATTGCTATTCTCTAAATCATCTAAACATGGCACTAAATTTTGACTAATTTTTTCAACTGCTGTAAACGCATAACTATCACTAATTGGATTATGAGCTAAACCAATATAAGCTTCTATCGCATGAGTTAAAGCGTCCATTGCCGTTTGAGCAGTCATTTCCGCAGGTAATGTTTGCGTCATGCGTGGGTCAAGCACCGCAACATTAGGCATTAAATAATATGATGCAACAGCAATTTTTTGTTGGCGTTGTTTATCTGCAATCACGGTTACCATCGTAACTTCTGAACCCGTTCCCGATGTAGTTGGAATGACAAATAACGGTTTTAACGGTTTTGGTAAATGATGTGAGCCGACATATTGCAATAAATCATCTCCGCCTTCGGACACCAAAATATTCACCGCTTTTGCTGTATCAATCACCGAGCCACCACCCAATGCTAAAATACTATCACACCCTTGATGACGATAATATTTGGCAATTTCTTGTACCACTTCTAAGCTAGAATCTGGCGGCACACGGTCAAAAATACCTGCAATTTGCATATCTGTCGCAGAAAATACTTGCTCCAACAATCCCAATGTGCCATGTTTTTTAGCACTTTTAAAGGTAATGACCAACGGACGTTTTGCCCCTAGACTTTTTAATTCAAATGGAATATTTTCCAAAGCGGAATGCCCTGCCATCATTTTAACTGGGCAAAAAAATTCATAATAAGATGAAGTCATGATGATAATTCCTGTAAATATTGATAGGCAACTTTACGATAAATTTGACTGGCTAATGTTACTTTTTTAACCAATGGTAAATTTTTAGGATATTGTTTAACCGCTAAACTCGCCACCACTTTTGGCAAAATCACCGCTTCAAGCTGATTTAAACAACGCACTAAACGTACTGCGTGGGCTAAATCGCCATCAACAATCATACGGTCTCGAGCAAATGCCACTGCTGTACTTTCTTGAAAAGACAATACCAAAAAAGCATGATTGATGTGTTTAAATTGAATATTTAAATCAACTGCTTGCGGTTCAATTAAAGTGAATTGATGTTGTTGATTGACTTGCAAGTAAAAAGCTAAATCACTGGAAAATACCGTCATAGCAAAACGAAATCCTACAGGAAATTGAGCAATTTCTTGCTGAATCTTAGCATCAATCTGACTTGCACTGACCAAAGCACGGGAGACTATATCAAATAATGCTTTCACATAAGGACGTTGTACCGCCTGACTTCGTTGAACAAGTTGAGGCAATTGAGAAAGTTGAGCAAATGGCAATTTCATTTTTAACTCCCATTAGACAATATAGCACGCTGTGATTTATTATTATCTAAATCAACAGAATAGGTCGGTAAAGCCCACGCACCACCTGTGAAACCACGACACATTCCTGTACTACCTGCATAAGTTTTGATAAATTTTTGACCATTCCATGTCCATGTTTCATTGACCCAACAATCACCCGTACCAAGACCTTTATGATTTGCCATAATTTTATTATCTGGATATTGGCGGTCAGGTACATCACTGGCATGGACAGTAACTAATTGTTGTACTTGACTTAAATCATAATTCATCAACCACACACCATAGCCCGTATTATACGCCCCCGACCAACATTGATAAGACACGAGTTTTTGCGTTTTTGATACATCAATCACGTGAAATGCTGGAGAATGAACTGCTTCAGTATCAACCAAATCTCTACAATGTGGTTTACTTGATTTGCTATCAATATCAATGACTGCACGGGTATCCACCGTTTGAGCTAAAATTTTAACTAAGGCTTGCCCTTGTTTACTATTAAACGCAATAGAGCGTTGATTGAGCTGTCTCGGTAAAGATTTCGCTGTGATTGATGGTATATAATAACGACCTTGCGGATTGGCTTGATTTCCTTTTTTGGTAAAAGCCGATGGCGTATTGACACGTTGTTGATATTCATCAGCTTTTAACAAAACCGCACGCATACCTTTGTCAGATAATTGCCACACATATTCCCCTGCGATAAATTCGATTTTCGCATTTTGATTGGCATGTTGAATTAACGCCTGAATTTGTGTTGTATTTAAGAGATGTTCGTCCTTCACCTTACGAATCTGCCCATAGGATTTACCATTAATTTTCATTTCTAAGGGAAGTATATAGTCAAATACCGTATCGTATAATAAGTCAACTTGAACCACCCCTTGAATCGGTTTTTTAGAGTCCATCGTACGAGTGAATAATACGCTCACTAAACGGCGTGTTTCTTCTTCCTGATGATAACCTGCAATACGGCAAGTTCCAATATTATCGCAACTGACTTGCCAATCATGATGCTCAAACTCTAAACCTTTAAATGGTGCATGACTTGGATATTGCAATGTACTGTCAGCAAAACTCATATTTGCAAGCGAAAATAATCCCATCATCAATAAAGTTTTAAATTTCATTAATTTTCTCCACATGAATTTGTTGATAAATATTTTTTTCTTGCAAATATTGTGTACATAAATCCATCAACTCATTCATACTTGGCGAATTATCTAATAAATCACACATACGCACCATTTCTAAACCTGCATAACCACAAGGATTGATGGTTTGAAAGCCACGCAAATCGCAATCAACATTGAGAGCAAAACCATGATAACTACGACCTTTGCGAATTTTAAAACCTAAAGAACCAATTTTACGCTCATCAACATACACCCCCGGTGCATCTTTTTTAGCATAAGCATGAATGCCATATTTTGCCAAAATATCAATCATCATATTTTCAGAAAAATCAACTAGTTGGCGTACATTCCATTTTAAGCGATTTAAATCAAATAGAAAATATGCCACGAGTTGCCCTTCTCCATGCCATGTTACCTGTCCACCACGATCAGTTTGTACCACAGGAATATCGCTCGGAATTAAAATATGTTCAGCTTTTCCTGCTTGTCCTTGCGTTAAAACAGAATTATGTTGCAATAACCATAACTCATCAGTTGTATATTCATCTCGCTGATGTGTGAATTGTTGCATCGTTTCAAAAGTATGTTGATAATCCTGTAACAATGTAAAATAACGAATATTTAATTGCATATTCATTTACCTAACTAATTCTATTAATTGGCTTGCATTTCTGAGATTTGTGCTTTCAGTTCATCAGTACGTTTATCAGTCATCGATGTTTCACATTTTAAACGTTCGATTTCTTTTTCATCATCTTTTTCTGCATCTTGAGCTTTGAGTTTACATTCTAACTCACGTTTTTTCAGCCAAGTTTTTTGTTCTGGTAATAATTCTTGACGTGTTTCAGCTGTTGCGGCATTCCACACCAAATTCAATTTCGTATTCGCTTTTTCTAAGTTCTGTTTGGCTTCTTTTTCCAAAACTGCCACATATTCCACTCGTGTTTGCGCTTGTTTTTCTTGTTCAGCTTGATATTTTGCTTCTGCAAGCTCTAATTCTGCTTGATGTTGTTTTTGTAACTGTTCAATAATTGGTTTCCATAAAATATCAGAAATCATTTCACTGGTAAATTTACTCGCTTTATCTGCGTTTTCTAATATTCCATAAATTTTTTGCCCATCATCAGTTGGCTGTACACTATAAGCCACATCATAATGTAAAGTATTATTTTCAAACTTTAGCTCATTAAAAACTGCTTGCTGTTGAATGCTTTCACGTTCCATTAATTCACGAGCCAAATCTGCTTCTTCCACTAAATCTGCTGGAATTTTTACTGTTAAATTGGCTTCACATAATTTTTTACTACTTTTATCATCAGCTTGTACTGTGCGTACATCAACTAATTGTACGTTTATTTGCGACATTAATGATGTTAAATGCGACATATCAATTGGATGTCCATCACTAATCATGTCCTTAACATCAAGTTTTGCTTTTTCATTCACACTATCCAAAAATATTTGTTGAATATGTTGTTTAGCAACTTCATCATTACATTGTAATTTTGGTTTTGCCAATGGCAATTTATCACAAGCTGATAGCAACATCATACTCGTAAATATACTAACTAATATTGATTTTTTTTTCATTTTCATTACACCTAAAACATTTAAAGCGTTGTAAGTGTAACAAATTCACAGTAGATTGAAAATAGCCTAAATTATCCTTTTGATATGGAATAATATTTACTCCACTCGTAATAATTCACCATTTTTTATCATAGTTTTATATTGCCATGCAAACTTCCCTTGTTCATCTCGACAACGATGATGAATCGACTGTTGTTTTGCTTGAATATTAGCTAAAGCAAATTGCTCAAACTGTTGTTCATCATAAAGTTGATAAAATTTGATAATTTCATCAGAAACAATACAAGATTTATGCGTATCATAATAATAGTACACTGTATAATGTGCTGTACATACGCCTAAAAAACCTTGTTCTAATAAAAATCTGGTCGCATTTCTATCATTTAAATAGCCATCTTTTATCCAAATTAAACTCAGTTGTTGTGCCAATTCACGGCGAAATGCAATACAATTAGTATCAATTAGATAAGATTGTAACTTATTGAATAATAAATTATTTTCAATCAATTTACCATTCACAATATAGTTAAAAGCATAACTACCATCTGCAATTTTCCAAAATCCTAAACTTTCACTATTATCCGCACAAATCATATCGCCTTGCTTATCCACAAAATAACGTAAATTATAAGCATAATCCGCTTGATAGTGTTACATATCTTGTACTAAATATTCCACATGATGTAAGTCATACCAATTATCATCATCTAAATAGCAAATAATATCTTCTTCAACCAAAAATGTCGCTGCCGAATTAATTGCAGAATTAAGTAATTTTTTACTTGTCCCTCCTGTATTCATTGGCAAATAAATCACTTCAATATTTGAATAAGGTTGAACCATTTTCTTTACAGCTTTATGATATTTTTTACCATCAACAAAAATATAGTGTTTACAAGGGTAAGTTTGTTACTGTACGCTTTCAATGGCTTTAATTAAACTTTCACGACCTAAAGTTGGCGTAATAACCGCTACAGTTAAAGTTTGTTCAATATTCATTTTAGCGACTCAATATCCAAATAGAATAAAAGCAATCAAAATAAATGATTGCTTTTATTTTTCTATAATGCTTTTAGGCTTTCCAACCTTGTACAATTGGCATACGGCGTTCACGACCAAATGCTTTTGGACTAATACGTGGACCGATAGCCCCTTGACGGCGTTTATATTCGCTACGCTCAACCATCTGTACAACTTTTTGTACAAGTTCTGATTCAAAACCTTTAGCTACAATTTCTTCAAGTGATAAATCTTCTTCAATATAAGCATATAAAATACCATCTAAGACATCATAAGCTGGTAAACTATCTTGGTCAGTTTGCTCTGGACGTAATTCAGCTGATGGCGGACGATTAATCACACGCTCTGGAATAATTGGACTTTCTTCTAAGCTGTTACGATACTTCGCCAATTCAAATACAATGCTCTTATATACATCTTTCAATGGAGCAAAACCACCCACCATATCACCATAAAGTGTACAATAGCCCACTGCTAATTCTGATTTATTGCCTGTTGCTAACACCAAATTACCAAATTTATTTGATAAGCCCATTAATAACGTACCACGTGCACGTGCTTGTAAATTTTCTTCGGTAATTTCTTGTGTGGTATCACCGCAGAATGGATATAAAGTTTGTTGGAAACTTGAGACAATTGGGTGAATTTCAGCTACGCCAAAAGTAATACCTAAACGTTGTGCTTGTTGTTGAGCATCTTCTACACTCATCGATGAAGTATAAGTATAAGGCATCATTAACGCTTGGACTTTATCTGCCCCCAATGCATCAACTGCTATCGCTAAAGTCAATGCAGAGTCAATACCACCAGATAAGCCTAAAACTACGCCATTAAAGCCTAAACGTTGTACATAATCACGTGTTGCCATTACCAAAGCCTGATAAATTTCTGCAATGGTATTAGTAGAATCAACAACTTGAGCTTGTTGATAACTCTTATCATCATTCACATAATCACAATAAAATATTCCTTCTTGGAAACTTGGTGCAGATAATTGCACCTTCCCTTCTTGGTTTACCACAAAACTAGAGCCATCAAAAATCAAATCATCTTGTCCACCCACTTGATTGACATAGACTAAGTTGATATTCATTTGTCGTGCCAATTCGCCTAAAGTTTGTACACGATGTTGTGGTTTACCTACTTCATAAGGCGATGCATTTAATACTAATATTGTTTGTACATTTAATTGTGCAAGTTGTTGTACTGTTGGTAATGCCCACGCATCTTCACAAATCAATACACCAAAACGATGTCCTAAATAATCAAAAACTAAATGTTGCTGTCCCTCAGTAAAGTAACGTTTTTCATCAAAAATACCATAGTTTGGTAGATTTTGTTTATGATAAACGCCTAATATTTGTCCATCTTTCATCACAGCAGCCGAGTTATAGCGTTGTCCTTGCTCATCTTGATGAACAAAACCAAAGACCATGATTATATCTTTCACATCTTGTAACTGTACAAAATTTTGTTGAATGCGTTGTTGTAAACTAGTACGCAATAACAAATCTTCTGATGAATATCCCACCATTGAAAGTTCAGGAAAAACAATAATATCCGCATTTTGTTGCTTTGCTTGATTTGCCTGTTCAATCATTTTATGTGTATTTGCCACAACATTGCCCGTTACTGGTGAAAATTGTGCAAGTGCTATTTTAAAATTTTTCATATTTCCAATCCTAAATTCATTTATCGAAAAATTGTCTATTGGATACAAATGATTTAAATCATTTTACTTAACATAAGTTCGGCTTAATATATTTATATAAACTATTAAAAATAAAAGAGTAAGTAAGGTGCGTATTACGCACCCTACAAGTATCTATAAACTTTTTTCTCTTTTATATTAAATAGTTATATTTTAAAACCTAAATTTACGTTGAGATTAAATAACTTCAACCTTAAGTTAAAATATACTCTCTGTCATACTAGAGATTAGTTTCCTATGATAACTGAAATCAACCAAAAGTGCATTATATTCCTGTCTTTTTCTAGCTTAGTGATTATTTATTATACCAAATAATCAATAAAAATTCGTGCTTTTTTATATTTTACATATTGTCAAAATCTAGTAACAATCGCATAATATAACAACTCACCAATGAACAATAATTGTTTCAAGAATAAGCTGATTTAATATGATTAATTTACAACCATCAATCAATTTTGGACATGATTTAAAAGCAAATTTATGTGCTGGATTGTGGCTGTTTATTGGTTCTCGCCGTTCTTTAGAATATGTACGCCCATCAGTATTACAATTTTTATTTTGGGGCGTATTGGCAGGCAGTGCCAATAGTTTATTTAGTTGGTTAATTTCAGGTGGTTATGGCTATTTTAATACACAAGGCTTAGTGAGCTATGCCCTATGGCCGTTTCTCGCACTCATTTCTGGGGTATTTTTATCACAAAAAGTGGGCGACAATCGTCTATTACTTATGCCTGTTATTTTGTGGTTAGTACTTGATAGTTATGTCATTTTAATCCAAAGTTTAATTCAATTCTTAGTACAAATTAACTTTTTCCCAATTTTTTTAGATCCTTATTTACCTAAATTATTCACTGCTTTATTTGTATGGCAAAGTTTATCGATTGTTTGGGTACTTTCTCGTGAACTCAAATGGTTATGGTGGGAACGAATTTTGGTTTTTATCGGTACATTAGCGACCTTAGTCGTGTGGCAAATTTCAACCCAAAATCAACCAATTTGGAAAATTGATGAAGTTACACCAACCTTAGACGAAACTATCTTTTATGCACAACCCAAAATATTAAACCAAGCCTTACAAAATATTCAAATGAGCTCTGTTGAACAAAGCCATTGGTATTTTATGGGTGTAGCTGGGGCTAGCTATCAAGATGTGTTTAAATCAGAAATTGAACGTATTAAACAGCAATTTGACACTCGTTTTAATACACAAGGTCGCTCAATTGCACTCATTAACAATCCCAATACAGGTTTAGATGTACCGATTGCTAGCAAAACCAGTATTGAGCAAAGTTTAAAAGAAATTGGACAAAAAATGAACCGTGAACAAGATGTGTTATTTTTATATCTAACATCACATGGTTTAGAAAATCAATTTCAACTTGAGAATCAGCCGATTGATTTAGAAGATATTGACCCTACATGGTTGCGTAAAACTTTAGACAATGCAGGCATTCGTTGGCGTGTGATTGTGATTTCAGCTTGTCGTTCAGGTAGTTTTATTCCAGCCTTACAATCGCCTGATACGCTAATTATTACCGCCGCAGCAAGCGATAAAGACTCTTTTGGCTGTACACATGAAGCGGAATATACCTATTTTGGACGTGCATTTTTCGACCAAGCTATGCGTGATAAAACCAGCATTAAGCAAGCATTCATAACCGCTCAAACGACTGTTGCAGAATGGGAAAAAAATCAAGGCTTTATTCCATCTGAACCACAATGGTCTATGGGTAAAAATATCGAATTGATGTTACCACAATTTGAAAAAATCTTGTTTCCACAACCGATTTCTAATCTACCAACGCAAGAGACAAGTTTAACAACGCCTTAGGACGATACTATGACCACTCATCAACATTCAAATCAGCATATTGATGGAATTTTCGCTCCACATCAAACACCACAAACAGAATTTTCATCGCCTTTTGAGCAAACAGGACATCAATCTGCTCCACCGACACCACCATATCAACCGACAGCGTGGAATTTTGCCTTTCGTGGCAATGCCACCGACTATTTTAAAATTTGGATTAGTAACTTATTTTTAACCATTATTACTTTTACGCTCTATGCACCATGGGCAAAAGTCCGCCGTTTACAATATTTCTATGGCAATACCTATCTCAATCGTCAAAATTTTAGCTTTACTGCCCTACCAACAAAAATTTTAGTTGGGCGTTTAATTGCCTTAGCCATTTTTTTATTTATTTCCATTACAAGTAAATTTGCTCCAGAATATTCGGCACTAGGGACATTAATTTTAATTCTCGTCTCGCCTTGGTTACTACGCTCAACCCTGCGTTTCCGTGCTCGAAATAGTAAATATGGCAATATCCGTTTTATTTTTTCTGCAGACTTAATCAAAAGTTATGCGATTTTGATTGCCTGTGCGTGTTTAACTGTATTTAGTTTAGGGTTGGCTTATCCGATTGCGTTATTATTATTTAAACGTTATCAATTTAATAATTTACAAGTCGGGCAACTAAAATTTAATATCAAAGCAACCATTTGGGATTTTTATAAAGCGGTATTAAAACCTTATTTATTTCTGTTTGCTTTTGTTTTTGTTGCCAGTATCGCTATGGGTGTTATATTAGGCGGTAGCGGATTAAATGCTGACAGTCTCTCAGTCGTTAGTATTTTAATCATGATTGGTTATGTAACGGTGATGTCATTTTTTGTGCCGTTAATTAATGCTTATTTATTCCAAGCCACATGGAATAATGTGAAAGTGGGACGCAACCCTATGAATACCAATATTAAGCCATTTCAATATGCGTGGATTCAATTTAGTAACTATCTAGCGATTATTTTTAGTTTTGGTTTGCTATTTGCATGGGCACAAGTGCGTTTATACCGTTATCAAATGGAAAGCCTAAGCGTAACCTTTATGGATAATCCGCAAGATTTAATCAATGTCAGTCAAAAAGAATATGATTCTCTTGCAGAAGAAATTACCGATGTCTTTGATATTGATATTTCTTTATAAAATTGGGCGAGAATAAAAATGCAAACTCAAGTACGTTATTATGATGGTGTGGTCAATGTCGCTCATGATGCAATTTTAAGCTATCATGATGAACAGCACGTTAAAATTATTTATCAACAGCAAAGCAAAATTTATCCAATTAAAAGTTTTGAATATATTGCAAGTGTTGGCGATATTTTACCCTGCATTGATTTACCTAATGATGCTCGTATTGAGTTTCTCTCGCATGAAATCCCTGAATGGTTGCCATTACAACATAAAAAAATGCTGTTTCATGTGCAACATATTGAGCAAAGTTGGCGATGGATTGCTTTAAGTTTTATTGTGGTGGTTTTTGTTATTTTTGCTACATTTAAATGGTTAATTCCTGCTGCTGCCTATACCGTTGCCATGAATTTACCTGCTGATACATTGCAACGTCTAGGCGATGAAAGTGAAAAAATGGTCATGCAATATACCAAAGATACACAATTATCCGACCAACGCCAACAACAAATTTTACAGCTTTATCAACGTTTAGAACAAAAACAACCTGCAAAATTAGTATTTCGTGGTGGTGGTCGTATTGGTGCCAATGCCTTAGCCATTCCCAATAATACCATTGTTTTAACTGATGAATTGGTTGAACTTACGCAAAATGATTATGAATTATTGGCGGTACTTGCCCACGAGCAAGGACATTTAGATGAACGTCATTCTTTACAGCAAATTTTGCGTGGTTTAGGTATGAGTTTGTTTTATATGATGATTACAGGCGATAGTACAGATTTATTTGCCAATTTCCCTGTTATGCTGATGTCTGCTCAATATTCACAACATTTTGAATTAGAAGCCGACCAAAAGTCGATTGATGAAATGAAACGTCTCGGTATTTCGCCACAACATTTGGCTGATTTTTTACAACGTTTAAATCAACAACATGGCGGAGATAGCAATGACAATAGCTTAATGGATATTTTTGCCAGCCACCCACCAACACCTGAACGAGTAGCACAAATACAACAACAATTACCATAAACTATTTTAAGGGCGGTTCAATTCATATCTGCCCTTATTTTTTGTGATGATTTTTATAATAAAACTATGATTATTGATAAAAAACAGGTAAAATCACTCTTATCTCTATTTTGATATTTGAGTTCCGATTATGCTTAAAGCGATTGCCATCAGTATTTTAGTTGCCAGTACAGCAACGGCTTGCGGTTTTCATCTAAAAGGTACAGCACCAACAAAAAATATACAAACATTACATTATCCAAATTTAAGTCTTGACATTCCATCAGCGTATCAACAGTTACACACGCCATTACAAAAACACTTAGAGTCTGCTGGTATCCAATTAAATGGACAAGATGGTAAAGTGCTTAAAATTGTTGATTATCAATTTCGCCGTCAGCAACTCAATGGTAAACTCACGGAAATTTTATTAAATTTGACTGTTACTTTCCGTATTGAAGATAGTCAAGGTAAAGCTTTAACACAAGAACGAACCGTGCGTAGCTATCGTAATTATCAATATAATATTGAAACGGTAAATACTGAAAATCAACAAGAACAATATTTAAGCAAAATTATGCTTGATGATATTGCACAACAAATCAGCTTACAGATTAGCAATAATCGTTTGCCTGAACTAAAATAACATGAAAATAGACTATCTTCACGCTTTAAAACGTATCGAACAATGTCAAGGGGTTTGGCTATTACATGGCGATGAACCCTTGTTGCAACAAAACCTGTTAGATGGTTTACGCCAATATTGGCAACAACACGACATTGAACGCCAACGTTTTGATTTAACAAGTATAAGTGATTGGAAATTAGTATTTAATGCTTTAGATAGTCTATCTTTATTTTCAACGCAATTAGCGGTTGAAGTACACGGTAATATCAAACCTGATAAAAATATACAACAACAACTCACTTATTTTTTACAACATAATCAAGATAATAGCTTAATTATCATTTTACCTAAACAAGAAAGTTCATTTTTTAAAACAACTTTTTATCAAAGCATTGAAGCCAATGGTGTAGTTGTACCGTTACAAGCAAATAGTCTACACGACCAACAACATATTTTACAACTAGAAGCAGATAAATTAGGTATCCACTTAGACAATTCAGCATGGCAATGGTTATTACAACATCATGAGCATAATTTATTATCTGCACGCAATAGCCTCATTCGTGTACATGATACCTTTGCTGATTTAAAACAAATTACAGTTGAACAATTATTATCCTGTTTACACGACCAATCACGCTATACAGTGTATGATTTAGGCGAACAAATTTTACAAGGTCATTTTGCAAATTGTGTTAAAATTTTTAATTATTTAATCGAAGCTGATGAGCCAATGAGTTTAATTTTATGGGTCATTAGTAAAGAAACACATTTACTCATGCAATTATATGAACAACCACAAAATGCCCTACAACTCGGCATTTGGAAAAATAAAGTTTCACTTTATCAACAAGCAGTTCGCCGTTTAAATCCACAGCTATTATTACAATTTCCGTCATTATTATTGAGAATAGACCAAGCAATCAAAGGTTTATCTAAAGAAAATCCACAACATTTATGTTTACAAATTCTAGCCTTATTATGTGGACAGCAACTATTTAACTAAAAAATAAGCGATAGCTTTTATACTATCGCTTATTTTATCTGAATGATGGATTATTTTTTCAAAGAATCACGGATTTCACGCAATAATAATACATCTTCTGATGGTTCAGCTGGAGCTTCTGGTTCAGCTTCCTGTTGTTTACGCATTTTATTTAATACTTTCACTAACATAAATACCACAACTGCCAATAAGAAGAAATTAATTAAAATGGTAATAAAGCTACCATAAGCAAGTACATTTAAACCTGCTTCACGAGCAGCTGCTAATGTTTGGATATTGTTTGGATTGTCACCCAATACAATAAATAATTCATTAAAATCAACATCGCCAATCACCGCAGAAATTAACGGCATCATAATGTCTTTAACTAATGAATCAACGATTTTACCAAACGCACCACCAATGATGACACCAATCGCTAAATCCATCATATTACCTTTGACGGCAAATTCTTTAAATTCTTGAACAATACTCATCGTATATAATTCCAATAAAAATAATATTACCCCTAATTTATTCAGTTTAATTTAGTATTTTAACGTGAATTCGGCTTAAATTAAATTTTGTAACTTATTGAAATATAAAGATTAAATAGGGTTGAGAAACATCGTTTCGCAAGACGCACCATTTGATGAAAATTTATATAAAGGTGCGTGGTACGCACCCTACTCTCCATCAATTTAATCTATTTTTTAATATCAAATAGTTACATTTTTAAATGCCCGAACTCACGTTATTTTATACTAAAGTCTTAGATTATTTTAGGGAACTAAAAAATTCCGACTAATTTACTCTATTTTATGTAAAAAATCGATAGTATTTTGTTGATGTTTATGTAACTAAAAAAACTATCAACTTTAAATTTTGATAGTTTTTTCCAATTTAGTTTATCTTAATTTTACAACCAAAGTTATATTACCATATTATATAGTCGATTTATATTAGAACAATACAGCTAATGTAGGCGTTTATTACATAAACCCATTGTAAAATCAATCACTTGGAAAAATATAATTTACCCCTACTATTCAATTATATAGTCGATTTATATCAGAATAATACAATAAATGTAGGGGTTTATTACATAAACCCTTTGTAAAATCAATTACTTGGGCGAATATAATTCGCCCCTACTGTTCCATTTTGAATTGAATTTACTATATAGAGACGAAAAATATTTCGCCTCTACACCATATTTATCAATATAATTGATAAATAATATTCAATAAAGATTATAAACCACGAGCCGCACGTTTACGGTCATTTTCAGTTAAGAAACGCTTACGAATACGGATGGATTTTGGTGTTACTTCCACTAATTCATCATCTTCGATAAATTCTAAAGCTTGCTCAAGGGTATATTCTAAAGCAGGCGTTAAAATAATTGCATCATCTGAACCTGATGCACGAATGTTAGTGAGCTGTTTTGCTTTGGTTGGATTGACCACCATATCATCAGAACGTGAGTTAATGCCCACAATCATACCTTCATAGACTTCAAGCTGTGGTTTCGCAAATAAACGACCACGTTCTTGCAAGCTAAATAACGCATAACCTAAGCAAGTACCTGTAACCATTGAAATCAATACACCATTTTGACGTTTTGCCACTTGACCATCTTTTGCAGGACCATAGTGAGAAAAACTTGATGTCATAATCCCTGTACCAGAGGTCATGGTCATAAATTCTGAACGGAAACCAATTAAACCACGAGACGGTACAGTCGCTTCAATACGAATACGTCCTTTACCATCAACTTCCATATTAGTGAGTTCAGCTTTACGGTTGCCCATTTGTTCCATCACTGCACCTTGATGTTGTTCTTCCACATCAAAAGTTACATTTTCGTAAGGTTCGCACATCACGCCATCGATTTCTTTCATAATCACTTGTGGACGAGATACGCCTAATTCAAAACCCTCACGACGCATATTTTCAATTAAAACAGAAAGATGCAATTCGCCACGACCCGATACTTTAAACGCATCTGGACTATCAGTATCTTCTACACGCAACGCCACATTATGAATTAGTTCACGGTCTAAACGTTCACGAATATTACGAGATGTTACAAACTTACCTTCACGACCCGCAAATGGTGAATTATTCACTTGGAACGTCATCGATACTGTTGGCTCATCAACCGATAATGCTGGTAAGGCTTCTACCGCTTTTGGATCACAAATGGTATCAGAAATATTTAATTCATCTAAACCTGTAATACATACGATGTCGCCTGCTGATGCACTTTCCACATCAACACGTTCAAGTCCATGATAACCCATGATTTTTAAGATACGACCATTACGAGTCTTACCATCTTTATCAATCACAGTTACAGGAGTATTGGTTTTAATTGAACCACGTTGAATACGACCAACCCCAATCACACCAACGAAACTATTATAATCCAGTGATGAAATTTGCATTTGGAATGCACCATCTACATCCACACTTGGCGGTTCAACAATATCCACAATCGTTTCAAATAATGGTGTCATATCAGGTGCTAAATTATCCGCTTCACGCCCTGCGATACCATTAATACCTGATGCGTAAACAATTGGGAAATCAAGTTGTTCATCTGTTGCACCCAAATTATCAAACAAATCAAAAACTTGGTCAATCACCCAATCTGCACGAGCAGCAGGTTTATCAATTTTGTTAATAATGACGATTGGTTTTAAACCACGAGCAAAGGCTTTTTGAGTTACAAAGCGAGTTTGTGGCATTGGACCTTCTTGAGAATCGACCAATAATAGTACGCAATCCACCATCGACAATACACGCTCTACTTCACCACCGAAGTCTGCGTGTCCCGGAGTATCTACAATGTTAATACGATATTCGGTATTCGTACGTTTATCTAACCATTTAATAGCAGTATTTTTCGCTAAAATGGTAATTCCACGCTCACTTTCTAAGGCGTTTGAATCCATCACACGTTCAATTTCACCTGCACGGTCGCCTAATGCACCTGATTGTTGTAACAATTTATCGACTAATGTGGTTTTGCCGTGATCAACGTGGGCAATGATTGCAATATTTCGCAAAGTTTTAATATCAGACATGAAAATTCTACTATAAAGTATAAATAAAAAATGACGGCAAATTATACAGTAAAATAGGCTGAATAAATAGCAATATTTTGTAAAAGATAATACTTTTTTCTGAGTTATGAATATGAAAAAGCATATCATCATGATATGCCTTTTCGATTAAATCCTCATATAAAGCACTTTTTATTTAGGAGCAACCATATCTTCAGGACGCACAATCTCATCAAACTCTTCAGCAGTCAGCAAGCCTAATTCTACTGCGGTTTCTTTGAGTGATTTATCATTTTTATAAGCCGTTTTCGCCACTTTGGCTGCATTTTCATATCCGATTTTACGGTTTAAAGCAGTAACAAGCATTAAAGAATGGTGTAAGAAATAATCAATTTTTTCACGATTTGGCTCAATACCTACTGCACAATGTTCATCAAAACTATTAATACTATCAGTCAATAAACGAATTGATTGTAATAAATTATAGCCAATCACAGGCATATATACATTCAATTCAAAATTACCACTCGCCCCTGCCATTGCAATAGTTGTATCATTACCAATCACTTGACAACAAACCATCGTCATAGCTTCACATTGTGTTGGATTGACTTTCCCCGGCATAATTGATGAACCAGGTTCATTTTCAGGAATGCGTAATTCGCCTAAACCACATCTTGGACCAGAAGCCAACCAACGCACATCATTAGCAATTTTATTTAAACTCACTGCCAATGTTTTTAATGCTCCTGATGCGAACACTTCCGCATCACGGCTGGCTAAGGCTTCAAATTTATTTGGTGCAGTAACAAATGGTAAACCTGTTAATTCAGCTAAAGTTTGAGCGGATTTGACCGCATAATCTGGGTGACTATTGAGTCCTGTACCAACTGCTGTACCACCAAGTGGCAATTCACACAACCCAGCCAAAGCCTGATTAATACGGATTAACGCATTATCTAACTGGCATACATAAGCACTAAACTCTTGACCTAAAGTTAAAGGGGTTGCATCTTGTAAATGAGTACGACCTATTTTGATAATATCATTAAATTCTGCTGATTTACGATTTAAGGTATCACGCAAATTGGCAATCGCTGGTAATAATTTTTTGTCAATTTCAATCGCACTTGCGACACGAATAGCGGTTGGAAAACTATCATTAGTCGATTGAGCATGATTGACATCATCATTTGGATGTACAGGTTTGTAACTACCTTTTGCATTGCCAACAATTTCATTGGCACGATTGGCAAGTACTTCATTGATATTCATATTGGATTGCGTACCAGAACCCGTTTGCCACACTACCAATGGAAATTGGTCAGCGAATTGCCCTGCTAAGACTTCATCGCACGCTTGAATAATTAACTTGGCTTTTTCTCCATCAATACGAGCAAGCGAGCTATTGGTAATAGCAGCAGATTTTTTTACTAATGCCATTGCTTCAATCAGTGGACGTGGTAACGTTTCGCCACCAATTTTGAAATTTTCACGGCTACGTTGAGTTTGCGCCCCCCAATAAGCATCAACAGGGACGGCAATTTCACCCATAGTGTCTTTTTCAATACGAGTATTACTCATGTTCGTTTTCCTTATATTTAATGAAAGTAATTATCATTATAATGATATTTTATAAAAAGTCAAAGCATTAAAATCCATTTGTACAAATGAAATTTACAGACAAAATACAGTATAATGCGTTATCTTAAATTTGACAAATCAAAACAATGCAATCACACAAACACAAAGCCACAATTTTTGGTGGTGCAATGATTATTGCTGGAACGGCCATTGGTGCAGGTATGTTTGCTAACCCAACTGCAACCGCAGGTATTTGGTTTAGCTGGTCATTACTGGTATTTATTTACACATGGTTTTGTATGTGGGCTTCAGGATTAATGATTTTGGAAGCCAATATTCATTACCCATCTCGCTCAAGTTTTAGTACTATCGTACAAGATTTACTCGGTCCGGGGTGGAATATTATCAATGGCTTATCAATCGCTTTTGTCTTGTATATTTTATTATATGCCTACATCACAAGTGGTGGTGGTTTAACTGCAAATTATTTCAATCAAGTTACATCACTGAATATTGGGCAAAGTTTAGGTTCATTTATTTTCTGTGTGATTTTTGCCTTTTTTGTTTGGCTTTCAACCAAAGCAGTCGATAGAATGAGTACCATCTTAATTGGTGGTATGGTAATTACATTTTTATTATCAATGGGCGATTTATTGGCTAATGTGCAAATGCCTATTTTATTTAATAGCGTTGCACAAGGCGAACAAAGTTATTTACCCTACATTTTAGTAGCCTTACCTGCTTGTTTAGTATCATTTGGTTATCATGGTAATGTGCCTAGTCTCGTTAAATATTTTAATGGCGATATTAAAAAAGTCGTACAAGCTATTACCTTAGGTTCTGTATTAGCATTAACTATTTATTTATTATGGCAATTTGCTATTCATGGAAATTTACCACGCAGCGAATTTGCTCCTGTCATCGCTAAAGATGGCGATATTAGTATTTTATTATCTGTATTAAGTGCTTACATTGAAACAGGTTTAGTCGCAAAAATGCTCAATGCTTTTGCGTATATGGCATTAACTAGCTCATTTTTAGGTGTTGCCTTAGGTTTATTTGACTATATATCTGATTTATTTAAATTTGATGATAGTATAATGGGACGCACCAAAGCTACATTCATGACCTTCTTACCGCCTTTATTATTTAGTTTAAATGCACCATTTGGCTTTGTAACTGCAATTGGTTTCGCAGGTTTGGCTGCAACGATTTGGGCAGCGATTGTACCTGCATTATTAGCACAAGCAAGCCGTAAGCGTTTCCCTAATGCACCTTATCGAGTATTTGGTGGGCAATTTATGATTTATTTTGTTATTTCGTTTGGTGTGCTTAATATCATTGCACAAATTGGTATAAAATTAGGTTGGTTTCCTGTGTTTATGGGTTGAGTTCAACTCAAGCCCATGCAAAATGTAAAGTAGATTGTCCTTGTAAATTCATATCAAGTTGAGCTTGAATATTTACCAACGCATCTAAACTAAATTTACTAATTTTACCTTGTAATAAATCATTTAAACGTGGTTGGGTAATTCCACAAAGTTGAGCTAATTGTTGTTGAGACTGCTCCAACGGTTGTAATTGTTGTTGGATATGATGTAATAATTCTGCTCGTAATTTTAGATTAGTTGCTTGTGTAGGAGTGTCAGCTAAAGCATCAAATACTGAATTAAAAGTTGTCATATTATTGCTCCTGTAGCATTTTTAGGCGTGTTTTGGCAAGTTGAATATCTGCTTGAGATGTCTTTTGGGTCTTTTTGGTAAAAGCGTGTAAAACATAAACTTTATCCGCAAATTTAGCCGTATAAATGACACGATAAATGCCTTGACTATCTTTTAAGCGGATTTCAACCACACCTTGCCCTATCGCTGGCATATATTTAAAATCATCAGGCATTCCACCACATTGTACTTTATGTAGTTGATATCCTGTATCCTGTCGAATATCTTCAGGAAATTCACGAATATCATCAAGCGTAGTTGCTAAAAAACTAATTTCTTTCATGATAGTCTCCCAATTTCATTATACTGATTTCAATATAAAAAACAAGTTTCACATTAAAGGAAAAATCAGCTAAAATAGTGAACTAGAGTAGGTTAAGTTAAAAAAACTAACACATTTTTTATTATTTCAATACATTGAAGAATAGTTATGTCATCTGAAATCACACAATTTTTAGATAAAATCCAACACGCGATTGAACAAAAAACATTTCAACGCTTAATTTTAAGCCAATATTCTGGCGAGCAAGCTGATTTACAAAAAATCAGTTGGCGTTTTATTGATATCCAACAAGAAACATTATTATCAGCAGTTTACGATTTTGGCACACATCAGCAGACTAAGAATTATGCAATTACTGATGCTTTAACAGAAATTGAATGTTTATCAAATGACTGTAAACAAGCCAATCTATTTACCCTAGAGCAAGAAACTCAGCTTAAAAAAGGTAAAAAATCCAATTTATTATCAACCAAAAAAATAAAACAGCAGATAGCCATTTCAACACAACACAACCGAGAAAAACGGCGTTATATTGAGCAAAATAGTGCATTTTTACAACATTTAGGCATTAGTGATACACAAGGTAATATTATCCCTGCCATGTCTAAAAAATGGAAACAAATCAATAAGTTTATTGAAGTTTTATCAACTGTCTTACCTCAAAAACAAGATTTACATTTAGTTGATTTTGGCTGTGGCAAGGGCTATTTGACTTTTGCTTTGTATGATTATTTAGTTCAACAAGGCAAACAGCCTTCAATGGTTGGCGTGGAATTACGTCCACATTTGGTGGAATTTTGTCAAAAAACGGCTGATGAATTAGGCTATCAACAGCTTAGTTTTTATGCAGGCGATGTACGCAGTTACCAACCTGAACGCCTTGATGTCATGATTGCTCTACACGCTTGCGATGTAGCAACTGATTTTGCCATTCATACAGGGATTCGCCTGAATGCGGAATTGATTGTTTGTTCTCCATGTTGTCATAAAGAATTACGTCCACAATTACATAGTCCAGAGATTTTACAGCCAATGTTGCAATTTGGCATTCATGCAGGACAACAAGCGGAAATGCTTACCGATACTTTAAGAGCATTATTTTTACAAGCCTATGGTTATGAAACAAAAGTATTTGAATTTGTAGCACTTGAACACACCAGTAAAAATAAAATGATTCTAGCAGTTAAAAAACCAAATTTTAAAACGGTTGATGAGAAAATTTTGCAACAGATTGCTGATTTGAAACAAATGTATGGGATTAAAACGCAAATGCTAGAAACTTTACTCGCTGAATAAAAGATATCACCAACACCTTTGGTATCGCTCAAAAATTCATCTATCTCTATACGCAAGATTCTCGTTGCAATTGCAAACTTAGCTTATTAATTATTCAAACCATTTTATAAACTCTGATAATTTTAATACAGTATAGTAACGTGAGTTCGGAGTTTTATGAAACATAACTACTTGATATTAAATAAAAGACTTGTTACATAGATGAAGGTAGAGTGCGTACCACGCACCTTTTACCAGTCTCCATCGAAATGGTGCGTCTTGCATAGCTTTAATCGCTACTCAACCCTACTTATTATTTTATTTTTCAATAGGTTATATAAAACATTAAGCTGAACTCACATTATAGTATTTATCCTGTTTATCATCGTTTTTTGAAAAAACAATCACCGCAACTGCACCCCTTGTTGCCCAGCAGGCGTAACTTTAAAGATTTCCACTTCAAAACTAATATTTTTGCTGGCTAATGGGTGATTAAAATCGACTTCGGTGATATTATCATCAACACTTTTTACCACACCAACCAATGTGGTTTTGGCTTTATCTTCAAATTCAATCATTTGTCCAACTTCTGGACGTTGTTCAAATTTAACCGTATCAAAACGTTGTACATTTTCAGGATTCCACTCGCCAAAGGCTTCTTCAGGCGGTAAATGCACCGTACGGCGGTCGCCTGCACGCAAACCAAATAAGGCTTTTTCAAAACCTTCGAGTAAATTCCCATCACCAATCACAAGACTCACAGGTTCAGCACGAGAGCGAGTATTGTCGATTTCTACGCCATTTTCCAAACTCACAGAAAAATGTAAATCAACTTTTGAACCGTGTTCGACACGGATTTCTTCATTGGGTAAAATAGTATTTAATTCTGACATAATATTCTCAATAATAAATCATCGCTATTGTTATTGTAAAATGATTTTAATATGTTTATATGTAGGGGCGAAATATCTTTCGCCCACAATCAACATTTAATTGGGCGAATAATTATTCGCCCCTACAATCCCAATTTACATATCTTTTCGTTTTACAATATCAATGATTAAATAAATCATGGTTAATGATAGGTTTAAACCTGTTCATCATCATTTTTGCGTTTCTTTTCCAAAAAGAACGAATCAACCAATAATAGTATTGCCCCTAAAGTAATCGCACAATCAGCAATATTAAAAATAGGAAAATGTGAATCATTCCAATAAACATGAATAAAATCAATCACATGACCTAAATCAATACGGTCAATTAAATTACCAACCGCACCACCTAAAATTAAGGCTAATGCCATCGGTAATACAATCAGTTTAGGCGATAATCGCAATAACCACACCGTAAAAATCACCGACATCACACTAGCAAGGGCAATAAAAAAATATTGTTGCCAACCACCTGCATTCGACAAAAAACTAAATGCTGCCCCTTTATTATATGCCAACGTCCAATTCAACATGGGCATGACAGGAACAGGCTCATGAAAAATTAAATGTGTTTCAGCCAGTCGTTTTGTCCATTGGTCAAGCACGACCGCAAAGACGGTCAGTGCTAACCAAAAGGCATTTTGTGGATAAAATGGCTTACCCATCAAATATTTAGGCATAATGACGTACTTCCCCATTGCCTGCAACGTTAATCACACAGCGTCCGCAAATGCCTGCGTGTCCTGCGTGGGTATTGACATCAGGTAAGACATGCCAACAACGCACACATTTTTCACCATCAGCCGTTGAGATTTTGACATTTAAGCCATCAAAATCGCTAGCATTGCCTTGATTTTCATCAAAATCATAGACTTTTACTTGTGAAGTAATTAACACAAAACGCAATTCATCGCCCAATTTATCCAACAATGTTTTGAGTTCTGGTTTTGCCCATAATTCAACTTTGGCTGACAAGTTACCGCCAATGATTTTTTCATTACGAGCATTTTCGATGTGTTTATTCACCGCTGATTTCACTTGAATTAAGCTTTGCCAATCCTGCTCCGATAACGCATTGTTTTGGCTTACCATTTCAAGATTATACCATTCTGCAGTAAACACATATTTTTCGTTTTGCTCTGGAATTAACGCCCATGCTTCTTGAGCAGTAAAACTTAAAATTGGGCTAATCCAACGAACAAAAGCATTGACTACATGATATAACGCTGTTTGAGCTGAACGGCGAGCTTGTGAATCTGCCTTTGTGGTATATTGACGGTCTTTGATAATATCTAAATAAAAACCACCTAAGTCATTGATACAGAAGTTAGTAATGCTACTTACAACCGTATGGAAACTCATCGCATGATAATCAGCAATGATACTTTGCTGTACTTCATTGGCACGCTGTAAAATGTATTGGTCAAGTGCAATTAAATCATCAACAGGCATTAAATCACGGCTTGGCACAAAACCATTTAAATTTGCCAATAAGAAACGCAAAGTATTACGAATACGGCGGTAACTATCAGATACTCGATCAAATACCGTTTGTGATGCCGCAATTTCATAGCGATAATCGCTCGATGCCACATATAAACGCAAACCATCAGCCCCAAGTTTTTTAATCAATTCTTCAAATGGAATATAATTACCTAATGATTTTGATAATTTATAGCCTTTTTCATCAACTGTAAAACCGTGTGTTAAAATCGCTTTATATGGCGGACGATTGTGAATCGCCATCGATGTTAATAATGATGATTGGAACCAACCACGATGTTGGTCTGAACCTTCTAAATATAAATCGGCAGGGCTAACCAGTTCATCACGTTGCTCAAGTACCGCATAATGTGTTGTACCAGAGTCAAACCACACATCTAAAGTATCAGTAATGGCTTGATAATCTTTGGCATCATCTCCCAAAAATTCTTCAACATTTAATTCAAACCACGCATTAATCCCTGATTGTTCAATCAATTTAGCAACTTTTTCAATCAATTCTGCGGTATTAGGATGTAATTCATCAGTCTCTTTGTGAATAAAGAATGGAATTGGTACACCCCACGTTCTTTGACGAGAAATACACCAATCTGGGCGACCAGCAATCATCGCTTCAATACGAGCTTCACCCCAATCTGGGAAAAACTCAATATCATTTTTGATGGCATTAAGCGTATTTTGACGTAAGCCTTGTTGTTCCATGCTGATAAACCATTGTGGTGTTGCACGGAAAATAATTGGAGTTTTATGTCGCCAACAATGCGGATAACTATGCGTGATTTTCTTATGGTTTAATAAATGACCACTATTTTGCAAAGTTTCGATAATTTTTGGTTGAGCTTTATAAATATGTTCTCCCACAAAAACCTTTGCTTGTGGTAAATAAACGCCATTACCAGCGACAGGGTTTTCGGTTGGTAATTTATACAATACACCAACATTATAGTCGTCCACACCGTGTGCAGGTGCGGTATGTACTAAACCTGTACCGCTATCAGCCGTAACGTGGTCGCCTGTAATGATTGGCACTTGACGTTCTGCAATTAAAGGATGTTGAGCAGTAAGGGCTTTTAATTGTTCGCCTTTAATGGTTGCAATGGTTTGATATTGTTCAACATTTAAAACTTTAGTAAATTCTTCAGCTAAAACTTCAGCAACAATATAATGTGCATCATTTAACTGAATGATGGCATAATCTAATTCTGCATGGGCTGAAATTGCTTGGTTGGCAGGCAATGTCCAAGGCGTTGTTGTCCAAATCACCGCCTGTAATGTACCTTGAATACTGGCTGTTTCTGCTAAATCTTGACGATTCACCACATCAAAACCAACATAAATCGCATCAGACTGTTTATCTACATATTCAACTTCAGCTTCGGCAAGGGCTGAACCGCAATCTAAACACCAATTTACGGGTTTAAAACCACGATGAATATGTCCATTTTGATAAATTTTACCTAAAGCACGAACAATATTTGCTTCTTGATGATAATTCATGGTCAAATATGGATTATCCCAATCCATAAAAGCACCTAAGCGTTTAAAATCTTTCTTTTGTAACTCAACTTGCTCTAAGGCATAAGTACGGCAATGCTGACGAAACTCACTTGCGGTGACTTTTTCCCCAACTTTCCCTACTTTTGCTTCGACTTTTAGCTCAATCGGCAAGCCATGACAATCCCAACCCGGTACATATGGTGCATCAAAACCGCTCAAAGTACGGCTTTTGACAATCATATCTTTTAAAACTTTATTGACCGCATGACCTAAATGAATACCACCATTGGCATAGGGAGGTCCATCATGCAAAATATATTTTGGTTTGCCCACACGAGAAGCACGAATTTTTTGATAAATATCATCAGCATACCAATCTTCAAGCCATTTGACTTCACGCACAGCGAGATTGGCTTTCATGGCAAATTCAGTGTCTGGTAAATTTAAGGTAGATTTATAATCTACTGGATTTTGCTCACTCATGTGTTGTTCCTGTTGGCAAATCGCCTATCAAAATTTTAGAAAATATGCTTAGTATAACGTAAAATGATGGAAAATTGAGATGATTTTATTGATATTTTTGTCAATACATAAAATATGGATAAAATTTATTCATTTATATGTTCATCATTCAAAAATATAAGGGCAAAAAAATTTCGCCCCTATAAACAATCAATGATTTAAAATGCAATCTCTATCAGGTTTTATAATAATAAAAACAATATATTCCACCGCACCCAAGCGTGATATAAAATGCGATTTTTGTCCATAATGCGGATAGACCAAGTGCAATACATATTAGATAGAGACTAAACATCATCAGCCCACCTAATGCCCATTTTTGACTGATTGTTCCAGTTCGCCAAAACGTTTTTAATTTATTAGGTTTATGAACATAAAGTTTCCACAGTTTTGGATATAAATTATTTAAATAATACTGACGTTTCGCTTTTGCAAGCCAACTGATAATTTTTACATTATTGAATAATATAAATATCCACGTCAGACTTGCCCATACGACTAAACCAAATTTAATTTTTAGTATAAATTGTAAAATACCCATAATCATAATTATGCTAAACAATACGATTAATAAAATAATCTCAACATAAGGGACTAAAATTTCTGGATTAACACGCATGAATTTACGAATTTTTTCAAATTCTGTATCCGCATTAAGTAATTTTATTTGAGCTACATTAGCTGGATGTTCAGGAAGTCCAAGTAATTGATTCAAGCCTTTGTCAGCAATTTCTAAATCAAGTTTCTTACAATTTTGTTGATGAACATCATTTTTTGTCTGAATAAAACGATTTTCCCATTCAACTAATCTCTCAACAATATCTTTGTTAAAATAAGACATTGGGCTATTGAATTGAATTGATTCACTTTGATGCTCTGGTTTGGTTGCAAATTCATGTCGTGGTACAGGATAGGCTTTAAAATCAAAAATAGAGACCGTACACCAATCCGTATTAGGATATTGTTGTTCATACGCATGATATATTTGCTGTTCTGCCTGTTTATAATCTTTCATAATGAGTCTATCTTTTGATAAATAATATGCTAACTCATTGACAGAAATAAACATTTTCTCTTCTATTTTTTCACATGGATAATCAGCAACTTGTTGATAAAATGCTTCCATATTTTCAAAATATAATTCAGTATCTGTATCCATCACATCTTTACCAAATTTTTGATAAATCAACATACCATGATTTAACAAAAGACGGTAATATAAAATGACATTATTTTCATGTTTAAATGTGCTTTCATAAAATGAATCTAATCCTTCAATTCGATTATATCGTTCAATAAATTCTTTCATTTGTGCTGTATGTGGAGTAGGTAACATAATATTTTTCCAAATACCTTAAATTAATATTTAAATCATTGAAAATAACTAAGGGCGATTTCATTTCTCACCCCACATACAATCAATAATTGACCTGCTATTTAAGTATAATTTATAGCAACTTAAACCACAACTTTTTTCACTAAAATTGAGCCAATTGAATAACCTGCACCAAATGAGCAAATCACCCCATATTCCCCATGTTCAACTTCATCAGCAGTACGATTTAACGCAATAATGACACCTGCTGATGATGTATTAGCAAATTCATCAAGTACAATTGGTGCTTTTTCCATTGCCACATCTTTACCAGCAATATATTTCAAAATCAATTGATTCATATTGATATTCGCTTGATGTAACCAAAAACGTTTTACATCATCTGCACTTAATTGATTCTTTTCTAATTGATTTTTAATGATATTTGCCACCATAGGACACACTTCTTTAAATACTCTACGTCCATCTTGACGGAAAATACGGTCATCACGCACCGCATCTTCACTTGGATTTAAGAAACCAAAATTATTGCGAATCGCATTAGAGAATTGGCTCAGCAAATAAGTATCTAAAATTTCAAAGCCTGATTTTCGTTCAGTATTTTCAATAATCGTTGCAGCCGCCACATCGCCAAAAATAAAATGGCTATCTCGAGATGTATAATCTAACTGCCCCGACATAATTTCTACATTAAGCATCAACACACATTTAGCTGTGCCTGCTTTTAAGCTATCATAAGCCTGTTTTAAAGCAAAAGTTGCTGCTGAACATGCCACACTCATATCAAATGCATAGCCATTAATACCTAAAGCCGTTTGAATTTCAATCGCCACCGCAGGATAGGCACGTTGTAAACCTAAACATGATAAAATTACCACATCGACATCTTCAGCAGTTACACCTGCATTTTGCATCGCAATTTTGGCAGCTTCAACCCCCATTTCCGCTTGTAATGATAACTCATCATTACTACGCTCACGCAAATGTGGACGCATACGGTCAATATCTAAAATACCCGTTTTTTCAACTACATAACGAGACTTAATTCCCGATGCTTTTTCAATAAATTCAACAGTTGATGGTCGTAATGCTTCACGTTCACCTGCTTCAATTTCATCAGCATATTGTTTATTATAACGTTCTACATAAGCATTTAAACTATTGACTAATTCATCATTACTAATGGTATCGGCAGGTGTATAAACGCCTGTTCCTGTAATACGAATGCTCATTCATCTTTTCCACATCTATTTAATTAAATACCATTTTGCATAAAATTGTGTGGTTTGTTGATGGCAAAAACTATCTTTTTTATATCATTTTAAATGAAATTTACCATCAAAAGAAACCAAAAATCCTTGCCGATTTCATGATAAAATATAATTTTTATCAAGTTTAATGGTTTGTATGAATAAAACTGCAATTATTTATATGGGGGGGACATTTGGCTGTATCGGTGAGCCACTTACCCCAATGCCTGCTGAACAATTTTTAGCAATATTACAGCAACATTATCCACAAGCTGATGTAAATTTTTTCGCATCACCTATCATTAAAGATAGTAGCGAACTCTCTGCCCCTGATTGGTTTAGGTTAGCTTCTTTTATACAAAATTTATATAAAAATCATAATTATCAACAATTTATCATTCTTCATGGTACAGATACTTTAGCATATGCGAGTGCATTTTTACATCATATTTTTGCTTATCAATATCGTATTATTTTGACAGGTAGCCAATTACCTATTTTAGATACACATGGTAAACAACTACGTGAACATTCTGATGCACGCCAAAATTTAGATTTCGCCCTCCAACAAATATCAAATATCAATCATGGTGTATATTTAGCATTTAATCAAAAATTATTTTATGGCAATAGTTGCTATAAACAACATACCGAACATTTTGATGCTTTTTCAGGCATAGAATATACAACATCACACACTACTTTTCATAGCTTAAATATCACACAAAAAATCGATTTAAATCAAAATGTTGAACATCATATCGAAAAGTTAAAAAATATCTATATTGATAATTTATATCTCATGCCGATATCGACATGGCTTATTCAAGAATCCTTATTACAAAAAATGCTAAACCCACCCAAAATTCTATTTATTCAAGGTTTCGGCTCTGGTAATTTACCCTATTCAGAGGGTTTAAAAGAAACATTAAACAACTTATTGGACAATGATTGCCAAATTATCATCAGCAGTCAGGTGTTACAAGGCCATTTATCACAAAAATATGCCACAGGTTCATGGTTAAGTGAAATTGGAGTATTATTTGATCATCACATCAGCCAAGCAGATAGTTATGCTCGAGCCATGTTATTATTAGCATTTTATACACCTAATTGGCAACAACATTGGAATATGACACATGAATAATGAAATACCTGATAACAATAATAAATGTTATGCGATTGGTATTGAATTTTGCGGTACACGCTTTAAAGGTTGGCAAACACAACAAGCAGGGGTACGCAGTATTCAACAAACCATTGAACAAGTGTTAAGCAAAATTGCCGATGAGCCAATTATTTTACATGGTGCGGGTCGCACCGATGCAGGTGTTCATGCAACCAACATGGTGGCTCATTTTGATACCACAGCTATACGCCCTGAACGTGGTTGGATTATGGGAGCTAATTCACAACTTCCAAAAGATATTGCAATTCAATGGATTAGAGAAATGGATATGGATTTTCATGCCCGTTTTAAAGCCAATGCACGGCGGTATCGATATGTGGTTTATAATGCACCGCACCGCCCTGCTCTGATGTATGGTCAAGTAACACACGCTTATTATCCACTCAATGTAGAAAAAATGATACAAGGTGCAAAAATGTTTGAAGGTACGCATAACTTTGAGAGTTTTCGTGCCAGTTTTTGCCAGTCGAATCAGCCTGTACGTCATGTAAAACATTGCCGTTTAATTCAGCATGGAAATTTTTTGATACTCGATATTCAAGCTGATGGTTTTCTACATCACATGGTGCGTAATATTATGGGTTGTTTGCTCGAAATTGGACAAGGTAAATATGAACCTGAACATATTCATGCTATTTTTGCAGCTGAAGACCGTAAAGCAGCAGGTATTACCGCACCACCTGATGGATTATATTTTGTACAGGCATATTATCCTGAGAAATTTGATTTACCGCAATATCCATTAGGACCCGCATGGTTAAATTTACCTGAATAGGCATTCTTAATCATTTCTATATCAATAAAAACACCCCAAAATCTTAACTTTTGGGGTGTTTTATTAGCTATGAAAAATTTTAGATTTTACCAACCAAATCAATTGAAGGTGCTAAAGTTTCATCGCCTTCTTTCCATTTAGCAGGACAAACTTCACCTGGATGAGTGTGAACATATTGAGCAGCTTTTACTTTACGCAATAATTCAGTTGCATCACGACCAATACCACCTGCACTAATTTCAACAATTTGAATTTTACCATCTGGGTCAATTACAAATGTACCACGATCTGCTAAACCTGCAGACTCAATTAATACATCGAAATTTTTAACCAAAGTCCAAGCAGGATCACCTACTAATGGGAATTGAATTTTACCAATCACTTCTGACGTATCGTGCCATGCTTTATGCGTAAAATGCGTATCTGTTGAAATACCGTAAATTTCTACACCTAATTTTTGAAATTCAGCATAGTTATCAGCTAAATCACCTAATTCTGTTGGGCAAACAAAAGTAAAATCAGCTGGATAGAAGAAAAATACAGACCATTGTCCTTTAAGATTCGCTTCTGAAATTTCTACAAATTGACCATTATGATAAGCAGTTGCTTGGAATGGTTTTACTTCAGTATTAATTAAACTCATAAAAAACTCCTGATAAGCTCACATCATTCGTGATAATGGACATTATACAGGAAAAATTATTTTTCACATTATAATAATAGATTTTTCCAATAATAATGAATAAAACCATCATATTATCAAATTAACTATAATGTGCAGGTGGTTCATCAACAATATTAGCATGCCATTCGCCTAATTGTTTTTCTAATAGATTAAATAAAACTGCTTGTACCATATGTTGTGCAACCATATGCATTTCACCATCTAGTGCTTCTCGTACATCGCTATGAAATGTTATCTTTACCAATTCCTTAGCTTGCTCATGACGACCATTACGCAGAATTAACTCACCTGTTTCAGCTTCAATTAACTCTAGCATAACTTCTTCACTACCAAATAATTGTTTTAATTTAGATATAGACATCATTTAACCCAAAATCATTGATTTTCCCTGTTAATATAAGGGCAAATATCCTAATATGCAAGTTTATTCCATAAAAAAACTGCATTGAATGTTCAATTATCAACATCAATGCAGCTTTAAATGTTAAATTTTAACGGCGACGTGAGCGACTGTTACCAAATTCACGGCGTGGACGGTCATCAAATTTACGAGATGAACGACTGTCATCAAAATCACGGCGTGGACGGTCATCAAATTTACGAGATGAACGACTGTCATCAAAATCACGGCGTGGACGGTCATCAAACTTGCGAGATGGACGATTATCATCAAAATCACGACGTGGACGGTCATCGAACTTACGAGATGGACGATTATCATCAAAATCACGACGTGGACGGTCATCAAATTTACGAGATGAACGATTATCATCAAAATCACGGCGTGGACGGTCATCAAATTTACGAGATGGACGATTATCATCAAAATCACGACGTGGGCGATCATTATCACGCTCTCGTTTAAAATGGCTTTCACCTTCTAAGCGACGACCACGACCTTTACCAAAACGACGCTCACCTCGACTACGCTCATTCCCACGCTTACCATCTTTCTTTTTATGACGTGAACGTTCTGGTGGTGGAGATGGCTCTAAACCTTCAATTTCAGATACTTCTAAACGCGCTTTTAAATAATCTTCTAAAGCACGAATTTTACCACGCTCACGATAAGTCGCTAAAGTAATCGCTTGACCTGTACGACCTGCACGACCTGTACGACCTACACGGTGTACATAGTCTTCATTTTTCATTGGTAAACCAAAGTTAATTACATGAGAAATTGTTGGTACATCTAAACCACGTGCTGCAACATCAGTTGCCACTAAGATTTTTGCTTTACCATCACGGATACTTTTTAAACGACGATTACGCACCGATTGTGGCATTGCACCGTGTAATGCAACCACAGAATGTCCAGCTTCTGCCAACTCCTCCGCTAACATATCTGTATCTTCTTGCGTACTGGCAAACACAACCGCTTGGTCTAAAGTTTCATCACTTAACCAATGGTTTAATAATTTTTTCTTATGTTCAAAACCATCTGTCCAATGTAGAGTTTGAGCGATGTCCGTATTGGTTGAATGACCTGTTTCAATGGCAATACGCTCAGGGTCATTCATCATACGTTCAGCTAAAGCAATAATACGGTCAGCAAATGTTGCTGAGAACATTAACGTTTGTTCACGTTGTTCCGCTAAATCGCTAATTGCTTCTAAATCTTCCGAGAAACCTAAATCAAGCATACGGTCAGCTTCATCAACAATTAAAGCTTCTACTTTGTCTAATTTAATTTGACGACGATTCACTAAATCTAACAAACGTCCTGGTGTTGCTACCACAACTTGAGAGCCTTTAAGTTCTTGAATTTGCTTACCAAAAGGCATTCCACCCATAATTGCGGCTACACGCACACCTTTCATATGACGTACTAAGGCAATCGCATCTTTACTCACTTGTTGAGCTAATTCACGTGTTGGGCAAAGTACCAATACACGTGGACGAGTAATCGCTTTCATACGCTGTTTAAATGGTATAAATACATTATTTTCAGCTAAAGCATTCAAAGTTGGCAATAAAAATGCGACAGTTTTACCAGAGCCTGTTTGGCTTGAAACCAATAAATCTTTACCTTCTAAAGCGGCCGGTACAGCTTTTTGTTGTACTGGTGTTGGTGTGGTAAAACCTAAAGTGGCTAAGGCTTGATTTAAAGAGTCATGTAAAGCAAATGATGTAAATGTTTGAGTCATAAAATATTGCACCTATAACTAAATAGGTGTCCATAAGAGATTGATTTTTAATAAAAACATCGCCCAATACCAATAGGCAAATTACAGGCTTATATTCCCATGCATAAAAAGCATAGAATATAAATAATATAATTACAATCAACAAAAACGGTAGGATAAAAAGCTTTTGTCTAATATTCCGAGTAATGACGATGTGTACTAATTACGCACCCATGATAAGGTCGAAACCTGAAAATCGCTAAGCGATTGGTACACGAAAAATCATCCTACTAACTTGGACAGGAACGTGCAGACAATGAAGGATTTGATAAATCCTAGAAAGAATGTTCAGGTAATGAACAGAAATAAATGTGCGTAACAATATTATAGCATAGTTTATCCTAAAAAACGATTTATTTTCTCATATTGTGTAATTTTATTGTATCTTGTTGATTGCAATTTATGATTGATTTCCACATAAAAAGGCATTTTATCTTATGATAAAACGCCTTTTATAATTCTGCTCATCGCACTGTATTACTTTTTCATTTGCGATTCCGCAGCAGAACCAGCAATTGTACCTACAGCACTACCAATTACCGCACCTGTAGAACCACCCATCTTATTTCCTACCGCAGCCCCTACACCAGAACCAATGGTTGCACCATCAACTTTACCAGTCGCTACACTTGTACCAATCGCACCGCCTAAGGCAGCACCTGTCGAACCTCCAAGTTTTTGACCAACAATTGTACCTGCTGCACCACCCAACACGCCCATAGCTGCTTTTTGCTCAGATGTCGTTGTCGCACAACCTGTCATTATCACTGTAGCTGACATCAATGCTGTAAGGCATAATAATTTCATATTTTTCATAAAATTTAGCTCCAAACTAAGTTGCATTAGCATATGCTAAATTTAAGTGATTATTGCGTATAAGCTGTAATTTTTCGTATGATTTATATCTCATACATTTAAAATAAGTTATTAATTATATGCAATTTAAAATAATTTTCTGACTTACAAAATACTCGCTTACTCTAACAATAATTTATATGTAGGATTTTCTTGAATTACTTGATTGTATATTTCACAATTCAATTCGATACCATTCTGGCAAGAGATTTTAAACCATTTTAAAGCTGATAAGATATTTTGTTCTACACCTACACCTTTTAGATATGAAAAAGCGACAGCAGATTGAGCAGGTGCATAACCGCCTTTAGCCGATTTTTCAGACCATTCAAATGATTTTTTATCATCTTGCTTTACAAGCATACCATATTGATATGCCATTGCTAGTTCAAATTGTGCTAAAGGGTTGCCTTGATGTGCAGATTTTGTATACCAATCAAATGCTTTATAGTACTGACTTTTAAACTTGTCATAAAATACACCAAGATTATATTGACCTTGTGCAAAATTTTGTCTTGCAGATTTTGATAGCCAATAGAATGCCTTATCGCCATAATCGTGATAACCTTGCTCTAAATAATATACACCTAAATCATTTTGAGCTTTCGCATCGCCTTGTTTAGCTTTTTTGATGAGTTGTTGAATGTTGTCGTCATTGGCATAAACGGATATAGACAATATTAAACTACATACGCCAAGCAATAATTTTTTTAACATAATAAACCTTGATGAAATAAAATGGGGATAACTTTAACATTATCCCCAATTTGATTATTTTGCGATTTTTGCCAATAATTCATCTTTAGTGAGATTTTCAGCATTTTCAGCAGTACGGGCTTTATATTCAAAAGTGCCTGCTTCTAAACCTTTTTCACCAATCACGATACGATGTGGCACGCCAATCAATTCAATATCAGAGAATTTAACGCCAGGGCGTTCATTACGGTCATCAAGTAAGACATCATAACCAAGTGATTGTAATTCTTGATAAAGTTTTTCTGCAACTTCCATCGTACGTGGTGATTTATGGGCATTCATTGGCACAATTGCCACTTCAAATGGAGCAATCGCTTGCGGGAAAATAATGCCTTTTTCATCATAATTTTGCTCAATCGCTGCTGCCACCACACGAGTTACACCGATACCATAACAACCCATCGTCAAAATCAACGGTTTACCATCTTCACCTAAAACTGAACAATTTAATGCTTCAGAATATTTTTTACCAAGTTGGAAAATATGACCGACTTCGATACCCCGTTTAATTTGCAACGTACCTTTACCATCTGGTGATGGGTCGCCTTCAACGACATTACGCAAATCATAAATTTCGCTATATTTGGCATCACGCTCCCAGTTTACGCCTGTAGCGTGTTTATCGACTTGGTTACCACCTGCCACAAAATCTGCCAAAATTGCTGCTGCACGGTCAATAATCACCGTAATACCTTTTTCAACCAAACCTTGTGGACCTGTAAATCCTGCGGTTAAACCGTATTTTTGTAATTGTTCTTCGCTAGCAAATGTTAATGGACTAGCAATTAACGGATGTTTTTCTGCTTTAATTTCGTTGAGTTCATGGTCGCCACGTACAAATAGTGCAATCACAGGTACTTCGCCTTGTTCATTGGCAATACCTTGTACCAATAATGCTTTCACCGATTGTTTCGGGTCGGTGCCTAAAAATTCACAAACGCTGTCGATGGTTTTGGTATTTGGCGTATCAACAAGTTGTAAATCTTGTGATGGAGCAGGGCGTTCACCAACAGTAATCGCTTCTGCCATTTCCACATTAGCGGCATAATCTGATTCAGTTGAGAAGGCGATATCATCTTCGCCACTATCCGCCAAAACGTGAAATTCATGTGATGCTGAACCACCAATCGAACCTGTATCAGCTTGAACCGCACGGAAATCTAAACCTAAACGACTAAAAATATTGCTATAGGTTTGATACATCACATCATAGGTTTGTTGTAATGATGCTTGGTCGATGTGGAAAGAATAAGCATCTTTCATGATAAATTCACGAGAACGCATCACACCAAAACGTGGACGAATTTCATCACGGAATTTCGTTTGTACTTGATAAAAATTCACAGGAAGTTGTTTATAACTTTTCAGTTCATTACGAGCTAAATCCGTAATCACTTCTTCATGGGTTGGACCTAACACAAATGGGTTATCATGACGGTCTAAAAAGCGTAATAATTCAGGGCCATATTGTTCATAACGTCCACTTTCTTGCCATAGTTCTGCAGGTTGTGTAACAGGCATAAACACTTCCAATGCACCTGATTTTTGCATTTCTTGATGAATAATTTGGCTCACTTTATTGAGTACACGAATCCCTGTTGGCAACCAAGTATAAAGTCCTGACGCAAGCTGGCGAATCATACCAGCACGGAGCATCAATTGATGAGAAATAACATGAGCGTCATTTGGTGTATCTCGTAAAGTGGCAAATAAAAATTGACTTGCACGCATAAAATATCTCTAAAAATCATGGTTATGAATATAGCGACATTATACGCTAAAAGTGATGAATTGTTGATAATTATCGTATTTATTTCAAGCAAATTTTAATGATGTGGATAACTTAATCATTATCCACAATCTCATCTCGTTTAAACACTAATTCTTGCTGATTAGAATTAATTTCATCAAAATAATAACCTTCCGCCTTAAATTGACGTAAATCATCTAAATGCGTTGTATTCTGTTCAATCATATGACGTGCCATTAAACCACGTGCTTTTTTCGCATAAAAACTGATGATTTTATATTTACCATTCTTTTGGTCTAAGAACGTTACTTTGATAATTTTGGCATTAATTTTTGACTCTTTGACAGATTTATAATATTCATCAGAGGCTAAATTAATCAAATAATTCGCATTAATTTCGGCTAAATCTTGGTTAATGACATCTGTAATTTGCTGTCCCCAAAATTCATATAAATTTTGCCCAAAAGGATTTTTTAATTTTGTTCCCATTTCTAAACGATAGGGTAACATCAAATCTAAAGGGCGTAACAAACCATATAAACCAGACAAGCAACGTAAATGCTGTTGGGCAAATGCTAATTGTGATTCAGTGAGTGTATAAGCATCTAAACCTGTATAGACATCGCCTTTAAATGCAAAAATCGCTTGGCGAGCTTCTGGCATTGCCATATCACTATGCCAATCTTGGAAACGCTGTACATTTAAATCAGCAATTTTTTGACTTACGCTCATCAAATCCATTAGATTTTGACTAGAAAGCGTACGACAAACATCAATTAATTGTTGAGATTGTTCTAATAAACGGGCTTGACTATGATTTAAAGTAGGTAATTTACTATCATAATCCAATGTTTTTGCAGGAGAAATTAAAGCTAACATATCAATACTCTAAATTTTAAAACGTGATAAATCTTCATCGGGACGAGCAGTTAAAACTTCTAAACCAGTTTCAGTGACTAAAACGGTATGTTCATATTGTGCCGATAAACTATGGTCTTTGGTAACTGCTGTCCATTTATCGCCTAAAATTTTGGTCTGCCAACCACCTGCATTAATCATGGGTTCAATCGTAAAAGTCATGCCTGCTTCTAAACGCATACCTGTACCTTTTTGACCATAATGTACAATTTGAGGTTCATCATGGATTTTTTCTCCAATACCATGCCCACAAAACTCACGCACCACACTAAAACGCTCTGCTTCTACATAACGTTGAATCGCATGACCAATATCGCCCACATAAGCGCCTGCTTTAACTACTTCCATGCCGATATAAAGAGCCTCTTGTGTTACATCACATAAACGTTGTGCTAAAACAGACGGCTCACCTACAATATACATCATACTGGTATCACCATGATAACCATCTTTAATCACAGTAACATCAATATTTAAAATATCGCCTTTTTTCAAAATTTTATTGGCTGATGGAATACCATGACAAACTACATGATTGACTGAAATACAGGTTGCATATTGATAAGCAGGACGACCGCCACCACCACCATAACCAACACAAGCTGGAATGGCTTTTTGTACGTTTACAATATAGTCATGACACAGAGTTTCTAACTCTAAAGTACTCACACCTGCTTTAACATAAGGTTTAATCATGACTAAAACATCAGCAGCAAGTTTACCTGCGACACGCATTTTTTCAATTTGTTCAGGAGTTTTAATTAAATGAGCAACAGATTGTTTCATAATTTTTTCATTAAAAAGTAAAGAAAATAAAATCAAGTTTATGATATAAGTTTGTGTGTGTTTTCGCAAATACTTTTTATATAGATTATTGCAAATAATAGAAATAAGCATTGACATAAAAAGGGACTAAATTGTTGGTTTAGTCCCTGTTTACTCAAGAAAATCATAAAATCGATATAAAATTATCAATCATCATCTTCTTGATACTGCGGTGCAGGTTTCTTAAAGCCTTCTGTTTTCCACGCTAAATAGAATAGACCAAGCATCGCCCAAATTAGACCATACTTTAATGCTGTTGGGTCGATATTCAACCACATTAAAAATACAGCAATAAAACCACCAGTTGGTATCAACACATAATTGACAAAATCCATACCACGGTAGCATTTATCACGCAGTGCATATTGGCAAAATACTGAAAAATTCACAAAGCTAAATGCTGTTAAAGCACCAAAACTCAATAATTCAACAATATCTTCAAAATCAAAATAACCTGCTGTTAAAGCAATCAAACCAACAATAGCGATATTATAAGTCGGCGTATAGAATTTTGGACTGATATGTGCAAAGATTTTTTTGTTAATCACGCCATCACGTCCCATCACATACATCAAACGAGACACACCTGCATGAGCAGAAATCCCCGATGCCATGACCGTAACAATCGCAAAATAAAGTACCAGAGCTTTCAAACCTTCTGAAAAGATTGCCGCTAAAATTTCAGGCTGGGTTTCATCAACCGCATTAAAATATTTCGTTGGGTCGCTTGGAAAATAAATTTGAATAAAATAAGTACTGATAATAAAGATAATACCCGCAATCAATGATGTTAAGACAATCGCCTTAGGTAAAACTCTTTTCGCATCTTTGGTTTCTTCAGCCAATGATGATAAAGCATCAAACCCTGTAAATGAGAAACATAAAATCGTTGCCCCAGCCACCAATGCTGTTAATTCGGTATTACTCGTCCAAAATGGGTCAAATGTCCATAATTGATATTTTGCTGTATCAATCGAACCATCAGCCGTTAAACCATTTGCTAATAAATTATAAACACTATAGGTAAAATATCCAATAACAACGATTTGTAAAAATACAATCATACTATTTAGGCGAGCGACAAATCTAGCTCCAAAAATATTGACTATAGTCATAATCGCTACTAGGAAAATTACCCAAATCCATTCATTGACATTTGGAAATAAATCTGCCAAATAAATACGGGCTAAGATGATATTAATCATCGGTGCGAGTAAATAATCCATCCATGACGACCAGCCCACCATAAAACCTACATTTGGGTGAATGGCTTTTTGTGCATAAGTATAAGCCGATCCTGATGATGGATAACGGCGAATCATATGTCCATAACTAATCGATGTCAATAAAATGGCAAATAATGCAAAAATATAAGATGTGGGAACGTGTCCACCACTATCTCGAGAAACCATACCAAAGGTATCAAACAAAGTCATCGGTTGAATATAGGCTAAACCGATAATAATAACGTGCCACAGTAACAAATTCTTTTGTAACTTGACCGATGATGATGTATCAGACAGATGGCTCAATAGCGTATCCTCAAAATACACTGATATAAAATCAGAATAGATATTATACGGTTTGAGCAAATCAAAACCGCACCCAAGCAATTCATATATTAAAAGTGTGTAATGTAAACTAATGATAATGATTTGTCATGATATTTTTTTCATTTTTTGCTTATTTTTTGCAAAAAATAAAGGTAATAGTGAATATTACCTTTATTTATAATCAATTTAATCACCAATGATTAGTTTTAATCACGCTGTTGATGTGGTAAAGGAATGTACTGTTTAGAATTTTCATACTCAGCCTTTATACTTTTTTCAGCCGTTTGACGGTCTGCAACCACCACATCTAGCACTTGTAACTCATTATTACGTTTAACTGTAATTTTAACCGTTGTTTCAGGTTGTTGTAATGCGATTAAATTCATTAAATGATTTGATGATTTAATTTTTTCATCATTCACTTTCACAATTTGATCGCCTGCTTGTAGACCACCTAATTGTGCTGGAGAGTTTTCCATTACCCCTGCAACAATGACTGCATTTTTATTAACATCTAACATATCACGCTTAGCTTCATCTCGTGCTAAATAAACACCTAACCAGCCACGTACCACACGACCATGTTTTAAAATAGAATCTAATACTTGTTTCGATGTACTTGCAGGAATGGCAAAACCAATCCCTAATGAACCACCTGTACGAGAGAAAATCGCAGTATTTACACCAATTAAATTCCCTGCAACATCAATTAACGCACCACCTGAATTACCGGGATTAATTGCTGCATCCGTTTGAATAAAGTTTTCATAGGTATTAATACCAATATCAGTACGTTCAGTCGCTGAAATAATCCCTTGCGTAACAGTTTGCCCTACCCCAAATGGATTACCAATCGCCAACACCACATCCCCCACTTGATTACCACTCAATTTAAATGGAATCACAGGTAAATCGGTTAATGCCACTTTTATTACGGCTAAATCAACTTCATTGTCTGTACCTACCACTTTTGCTTCAACACGGCGACCATCATTTAAAGCAACAACAATTTTATCCGCATCTTTAATGACATGAGCATTCGTTAAAATATAACCATCTTCACGCACAATCACACCTGAGCCTAAATTATTTTGTGCTTGATTTTGTTGTGGAAAATTATCGCCAAACAACTCACGCAAAATAGGGTCTAACTGATTTTGTGCATTTTTATTCTGTGATTCAACAAAAATACTCACGACCGCAGGTGCAGCATTTTGAACCGCTTTATGATACGAAACAACTCCCCCTAAAGAATCTTGTTCAACCAATGGCTCTAATTTTTCAGCTTGCATTTTTACACCATCGGGAGCAACCATCGTAATTTTTTCTTGTTTCTTTTGCCAAACAAAAAAGCTACTAATGACGACAATCAATAGCACCCAAGGCAACCAAATTACAATACGTTTCATCATTAACCTACTTGTATTTATATCAAATTTTAAAGTTAAATTTTAATAGAATATCTCTTTATATATCAATAATTTTATATACTTATTTGCAATATTTTGTAAAACTTTACACAATGATGAATAAATTTAGTATTTAAATGATAGAAATCATCATAACCATAAAAAAGACTGAATTACTATATAATTCAGCCTTTTATCATTATTTAACTTTGAAAATAGCTTAAATCACAACGTCCAACATAAACCATCGTTGTTGGACCTGTCATAAATACAGGCTCTCCTTCACGCCATGCAATATGCAATTTTCCACCTGCCAATTCAACTTCAACTTCATTGCTCAATAAACCACGACGTATACCACTAATAGCTGCTGCACAAGCACCAGTGCCACACGCCATCGTTTCGCCTACACCACGTTCAAATACACGCAAACGCACATGTTTTTCATCAATGATTTGCATAAAACCCACATTGACACGTTCTGGAAAACGTTGATGGCTTTCTACTTCAGCACCAATTTTTGCGACATCTGCCGTTAAAATATCAGGGACGATAGTAACGGCATGAGGATTACCCATATTGACCACATCAATGGTCAATTGTTGTTCAGCCAATTCTAACTGATACAATGCTTCTGGCTCTTCAGCAATAAATGGAATTTCATGCGGTAAAAATTTAGGCATTCCCATATTTACACGCACCCAGCCATTTGCACCTAATTCAGGCTCAATAATACCCGATTGAGTTTGAACCTTAATGCGAGTTTTGTTGGTTAATTGACGTTCATAGACAAAACGTGCAAAACATCTTGCTCCATTACCGCACTGCTGTACTTCACTACCATCGGCATTAAAAATACGATATTTAAAATCAGCATAAGGCACATCAGGAGCTTCTACAATTAACAATTGGTCAAAACCAATACCAAAATGGCGATTTGCCATACGGCGAATAGTAATTGGGTCTAATTCTGCACGCTGAGTAATCATATCTAATACGACAAAATCATTGCCTAGACCGTGCATTTTTGTAAATTCTAATATCATGGTTTAATTCTCAAACTTAATGATTAGGTAATAATTGCTCATTTTGCCATAAACTTTCAATCGTTTCACGCTGACGAATAATATAAGCTTTATCGCCATCAACCATCACTTCAGCAGCACGACCACGACTATTATAATTAGAACTCATCACAAAACCATATGCACCAGCCCCCATTACTGCTAATATATCACCTGCTTGTAATGCTAATGAACGTTGCTTACCTAAGAAATCAGCCGTTTCACAAATCGTACCAACAATGTCCCAATCTTGTGGCTCAACATCACTATCATTCACTTTTTGAATATCCATATAAGATTCATATAAAGCAGGACGAATTAAATCATTCATCGCCGCATCAACAATGGCAAAGTTACGATGTGCTGTTGGTTTTAAAAAATCAACTTGTGTTAAAAGTACACCCGCATTAGCACTAATACTACGCCCTGGTTCCATATATACTTTAAGACCTAACTTTTCTAAAGTTGGACGTAATGCTTCAGCATATTGCTCAACTGTTGGCGGATTTTCTGTGGTATAACGCACACCCAGACCACCACCAATATCAATATGTTGCAATACAATACCTTCAGCTTGTAATTGCTCAATCCATACACTAACACGCTCTAACGCATCAACAAAAGGCTGGGTTTCTGTGAGCTGTGAACCGATATGACAATCAATTCCCACTATCTCTAAATGTTCTAATGAATGGGCATAACGATATGTTGCTAATACTTCATCGCTTGGGATACCAAATTTATTTTCTTTTAACCCTGTTGAAATATAAGGATGTGTTTTTGCATCGACATCAGGATTCACACGTAATGAAATTGGTGCTTTTTTACCTAAAATTCCTGCAACTTGATTGATACGGTCAAGTTCGGCATAGGATTCAACATTAAAGCAAGCAATACCGACTTCTAACGCTTTTGCAATATCAGCAGTCGATTTTGATAAACCAGAATAAACAATTTTGCTTGGCTCGCCACCTGCTTTTAATACACGAGCTAACTCACCACCTGTAACAATATCAAAGCCCGCACCTAATTTCGCTAATACATTTAATACCGCAATATTAGAATTTGACTTAACTGCAAAGCACACTTGATGGTCAATAAAATCAAAGGCTTTATCCATCGCTTGATAATGTTCGGTAAACGCATTTTTAGAATACACATACAAAGGTGTACCAAATTGCTGTGCCACATCATCAAGGCGACATTGTTCTGCGTATAATACGCCATTTTTACGTTGAAAATTCATAATTTACTCAGTTACTTGTTGCTGTGATTGTGGTGCGTTCGATGCTTCCACTGGTTTCACTTGTTTTTGTAAAGGATTGGGATATAAGAGATATTTTGCTCGTTGGTCATAGTCAGGGTCAGAAACCAATTGTAAAGTACCAGATTGTCCACAAGCTGATAATAAAATACTCATCAATACGGTTGAAATGGCTAAAAAACGCATAATATACTCATTTTTAAAATATATACATCGGCATAGTATAACGCTAAGCTCAATTATAAGTAAATAACTAGATTTTATATCTACTTAAATTATCTTAAATGGCGAGATGAACCTGTAAAATAAACAAAGCGTTTCAAATGTTCTATCCACGTTAAAGGTATTGGGTGAATCACAATTTCATGAATTGTTTCTTGTTTAGATTGTAATAGACATTGATTCAAAATGTCTATCATCTGTTTAGCGTGAATATAATGTTTCTCGACTTTTAAATCAAAACCATATTCAAAACGCTGTGGTATATCAAGTAAAGTTTTATGGTTTAAATAAACATCAATCGTTAAAGCCCCATCAACAATAAAATGAAAATGTTGAATGTCTTGCCATGCAAAAAATTTCCCTTGCTGAAAATAAAAGTCAAAAAATGTGATTCCTTGTTGGTTAATTATCATACATGGCTTAGGCTTTATCAGGGTTATCAGCAAATAAAGCAAACTTATTCCGAATAGCATGATTATCATCCATAATATCCAATGCTCTTGCCATTCTTTGATAAAAATCAACCATTCAATATTATAAGTTATTGAATACAATAAAAATGATAAAAAGACACATACGACTATGCGATAACATTTCAAAGCATAAATTTGTATAGGTAATTCTACTATTTGTTGAGTATTCATTTACTTTATGGTCTCATTTCAATCAAGATCAGTTCCTATATTTTATTCTATTAAGCTTAATATTTCATTATGATTAACTTGATTTTGCATCTTAATTTTATAATATAGCCAAAGAACTTAAGAATTGGTATAAAATTCATCATTGTATCGTAGGGGCGAATTATATTCGCCCACTAAACTCAAGATTTGCACAGGGCAAATGTGATTTGCCCCTACAAGTCTGTACCAATTTTTAAGTTGAGTTAGTATTTAAATTCATTTCTTTCTAAAACAAAAAAATCCAGTTATAAAAACTGGATTTTTAAAAATTTGGAGCGGGAAACGAGACTCGAACTCGCGACCCCAACCTTGGCAAGGTTATGCTCTACCAACTGAGCTATTCCCGCATGACGTGTATAATATCATATTTTTAAATCATGTCAAAATATTTTTCATTTTTTAAATTTAAATGCATAAAATATCATCATTTTTTAAGATTTTTTACATATTTTATGGCAATATGATAAAATCAAAGCATTTAATAATATGCGAGTTTATCCCATGTCATTACAACAACAGTTATTTCAGCAGCTACAAGCACTCAATCCACAACATATTGATCTTATCAATGAATCACATCAACACGGCGGTTATTATGAAGGAAAAGAAAGTCATTTTAAATTAATCATCGTTGCTGATGTGTTTCAAAATTTACGTCCTGTACAACGCCACCAAAAAATCTATGCTTTAACTGATTTAATTCGTACAGGTCAAATCCATGCTTTAGCCATTCATGCCTATACGCCAGATGAATGGCAAGGATACGCTCCAGTAAGCCCACAATGTGCTCATGCACCTAAAGTTTAATCATCATTTTAAGGTTGTATTGCTATGAATTTTGCTCATTTTACTCTCGCTCATTATATCCACTTGATTGGATTTGCTCTACTTTTGGTTGTGGTTCTTATCCGTGCTAAAACATTATTTACAGGTTTAACAGCTATAGAAAATGAAAATAACGAGACATTAACAACCGCCAATTTACAACCTGACCAAAAATATCGCCGTTTATATGTCGCTTGTCAGCATTCTTGCTTAACTTTAGTTGGCTTTTCGGGTATTTATTTACTTTATAATAAAGATTTCCAAATACAACCATGGTTCTATGCCAAAATCATGCTATTTGCAGTATTATTATCTAGTCTAATTAAAGCATTTAAAAAACCAAATCCACATATTTTACTAGTTCAACGTAAAGCTGGATTATATATTGCTTTATTTTGTTATATATCGATTTTAGCTTTAGTCATTGTTAATGGTAATTAAAATTTACCATATCAAGTTTACAGGGGTTTTATGAATTATATCCATTATACAGTTCTCCTAAGTTTAGGTTTAAGCTTAAGCCAAGTTAGTTTGGCTCAAACTGAAGTTACCCAATCTACCGTACAAACAGAGAATAATCGTTGGGTAGACCATCGCCATAGTGATGTAAAAGAATGGTTAAATGATTCATCAAACAAAATTGACAATTGGTTTGGTGATATTGACCCATCACGCCCTGCAAGTGCTAATTTGCGTATTATTGTCGATAATCAATGGAATGAATATGATGATTTTCATAGTCATCCCCGTATTCGTGGTAAAATCAAGCTACCTACTTTAGAGAAAAAACTCAGCATTATGATTGGTGATGATAGTTTAGATGATGTATCTGACCACAAAGTTACCGTTGATCAGCATTCAACCACTCAGTCAAAGAAAGTCATTGATCGTACTCAAACACGCAAAGAAAATACATCACTTGCTTTACGTTTTTCTAAATGGAATGACAATTTACCATTTGATGCCGATTTTGATATTGGTTTACGTTCACATGATAACCCATTTGCTCGTTTAAAAATTAGTAAAGATTGGTCATTTAGTCCAACCACAGGCTTATATACTGAGCAAACTTATCGCTATAGTCGTAAAAATAAAAATGAAATACGAAGCTTTTGGGAAATTTATTATCAACAAAATGATAATACACGTATGATGTGGCAAAGCAATTTTAATTATCAAGAAAAAAGTGATGATGATTTAACGTGGGATAGTAGTTTATTCCGTCAGCATCAGTTTAACCAACATCAACGATTAAATTATGGTTTACAAGCAACGGGTTATTTTAATAGTGATAATGCGTATGTCAAAGAATGGGATTTAAATCGTTGGGGAGCATTTGTTTCATGGCGACAACCACTGTGGCGTGAATGGTTCTTTGTACAAGCTGATGTTAATTATATGAATGATAAACGTTTAAATCGAGACCATTACCCAAGTGCAGGTGTACGATTGGAGATGTTATTTTAATCATAATGATATAAATATAATCATTGCGTAGTGGTGAAAAATTTTACCTCTACGCAAAATCAATTTTAATTTATTTCACCTAAACCTTGTGATAATACTTGTATTTCACCAGTTGAGATATCCACCAAAGTAGAACTCATTGACATACCATACCCATTATCAATAAATACATCAACCAATTTATCAAATTGTAATTCAATTTGCTCTGGGTCATCTAAAATTTCATCATTTACCATTAAATCACAGACCAATAACGGCTCGTTCAATTGCTCAATAAGCTGTTGATTAATGATATGCTGATTTATCCGAATAGCAATTTGTTTGACTTTATTGTGTAAATATTTGGGAGTCATTTTGCTTGCCGATAAAATAAAGGCAATCTCAGATGGCGTATTAGTCTTTAAAATGCGAAATTGCTGATTATCCACTTCAGCATATTGACTTACTTGTGATAAATCTTGGCATAATAAGCTAAAAGTATATTTGTCATTTAACTGCAAAAGTCGGCTAATGCGTTCCACGCCTGATTTATTGCCAATTTTACAACCAATCGCATAACAAGTATCAGTTGGATAAATGACAATCTTATCATCATTTAAGGCTTGTACCACTTGTTGCATTAAACGTGGTTGTGGATTTTCTGGGTGTATATATAAACGTAACATTTTGAAATCCTTTATTTTAATCGTCAATCTAAATCTTCACGGCGAAATTCATTCAAAGTAAGCAATTGCCCATCACGCACACTATTGCAAATGGCTATAATCAACACAATCGCATCTCGTGGTAATTTTTGCTCACCTAAAAAATAACGTTGTACTTGAGCAAATACATTATCTTTAAATTGACTGCCATCACCCCCTTCACCTGTTAAATTATCCAAAGATACACGAAATTTACGACCAAAGGCTTTAGCAAATAACCATTCAATCGCTTGTGGTTTAATTTCAACTTGTTCAAATTCAGCTTGTTGTGCTTGTGTACGCCCATCAGGTGCATACCAATAACCTAAATCAGGTAATAATCGGCGTTGCTCTCCTGCAATCGTCCAATGACTGATTTCATGTAAAGCACTATTAAAAAAACCATGTGCAAATTCAATACGAGCAGGATTTTCACCTTGTGCTGGAAAATATTCTGGCTCACTTTCGCCACGAAATAATACAACATGATGATGGGCAAACCAACGATTAAAGTGTACAATAAGCCAATCCACCTGTTCATCTTCGCTAGTTAAATGATGCCAAGTTGAAAAAGCCGTCAATTCAGTTAAATTAGGGTGTTGTACAGGCTGAAATGGCGAAAATGTGGACATAAACAAACCTAAATATGATAAAATCTAAGTGCTTATTGTAACTTAAATTTTATTGAAACAAAAATTTTTATGAGTTTAACAATGAATAAAACACATTTTCCGACACAACTTGACCCTTTTAAATCAGCAGAACAAGGCTTTACATGGTCAGGTGAACTTAGTTTAAATCAATTTAAACGTTTAGCTTTAGATGCTTTAGGCGATTTAGCACAACAGAAATTTAATATTGACTGCAATCTGAAAATGGATAATTTTAGCCGTTTTGTTTGGTTGAATGCCCAAGTTATAGGACAAGCTCAATTTGAATGCCAACGTTGTTTAGAACCTGTTACCCTTGATTTAACTTGTGATGTACATTTAGCGATTTTAAATGATGAACGTTTAATTGATAGCCTAGAAAATGAAGTTGATTTTGTGATTTTAGGCGAAAATGATAGCTCTCACAAAAGCGATTTCGACCACCATGCCCAAGTCGATTTATTAGCATTAATTGAAGATGAATTATTATTGATGATTCCTTTCTCACCAAAGCATAATGATTGTGAGCATGGTTATCAACCACAAGAAATTAAAGTCGTGGAAGAGAAAAAAGAAAATCCTTTTGAGATTTTAGCAAGTTTAAAAAAGAGTTAATATGCTCCCCCCTTTTTATTGCTTAAATTTTGTGATAAAATAGGGTTAATGTCGTTCTAATTATTTTTAAGATTTTGTTTTAAGGAGCCGTCATGGCAGTTCAACAAAACCGAAAAAGTCGTTCACGCCGTGATATGCGTCGTTCTCATGATGCTTTAACTGCTGCGACTTTAACCGTAGATAGCAAGACTGGTGAAACTCATCGTCGCCATCACGTTACTAAAGATGGTTTCTATCGTGGTCGTTCTTTATTCGCTACTGCTGAATAAGTAAAGACTAGATGACGTTGTATCATCAACAAAAAGAGAGTTTAGGCTCTCTTTTTTTATTATATTTTAAAAATAAATCATTACAATATTTTGAAAGTTTTCGCAATTCCTAAAAGTCCTAAAACTTGTTACATTACATGTAATCTTATATTTTAGGAAAAGTACATGACAACTTTATCATCTCTAGCTTTTGTTTTCCCAGGTCAAGGCTCACAAAAAGCAGGTATGTTAGCTGAATTAGCTGAACAATATCCAATTGTACAACAAACATTTAACGAAGCAAGCCAAGCATTAGGTTTTGATTTATGGCATATTGTACAATCTGGCGAAGGTTTAGATCTAACCGAAAACACCCAACCTGCCCTATTAACTGCCAGTATTGCGATTTGGCGAGTATGGCAACAACAAAGTGAAATCCAACCACGTTATTTAGCAGGTCATTCTTTAGGTGAATATAGTGCCTTAGTCGCAGGTAGCTCATTATCATTAACTGACGCAGTTAAATTAGTCCATTTGCGTGGTAAACTCATGCAAAACGCTGTGGCTCAAGGTGTGGGCAGTATGGCAGCAATTTTATCATTAAGTGATGAACAAGTACAAAATTTATGCAAAACTGTACAAGCTCAATCAACTACACAAACAGTTGAAGTAGCAAACTACAATACACAAGGACAAGTGGTCATTGCAGGTCATCGTGAATTGGTTGAACAAGCCATGAATCAAGCCAAAGAATTAGGTGGTAAAGCTATTGCCCTACCTGTTTCTGTGCCATCACATTGTTCATTAATGAAATCAGCTGCCGATGAATTTGCACAAGCCTTGCAACAAGTCAATATTCAATTACCAAACATTCCAGTCATTCAAAACACCAATGTACAAGTTGCCAATGATGTTGAGCAATTACGCCAAGCATTAACTGAACAACTTTATCAATCAGTACAATGGACAGCGACCATGCAAAAGCTACAAGATGATGGCGTACAATATGTCGTAGAATGTGGTGCTGGTAATGTCTTAACCAACTTAGCCAAACGTTTACCAAACATTGCAAAAGCTTTACCGACCGATACTGCAAACCGTTTACAAGATGCAGTACAAACGATTTCAATGATTTAATGTTAAATTTCAATAGGATATATCAAAATGACTGATAAGAAAATTGCCCTTGTTACAGGTGCGAGTCGTGGTATTGGTGCAGCCATTGCACAACAACTGATAAATGATGGTTTTTTTGTGATTGGCACAGCAACTAGTGAACAAGGTGCAAATCAACTTAGCCAAAATTTTGCTGATAATGGCACAGGCATGGTACTTGATGTGCGTGATGGTGATGCGATTGAACAACTGATTAGCAATATTGAACAAAATTATGGTTCAGTTCTAGTTTTAGTTAATAATGCAGGTATCACACGTGATAATTTATTATTACGTTTAAGTGAAGATGATTGGGACGATATTTTAAATATTCATTTAAAAGCAGTTTATCGTCTATCAAAACGTGTGTTAAAAGGTATGACCAAAGCACGTTTTGGACGTATTATTAATATCAGTTCCGTAGTTGCACATTTTGCCAATGCAGGACAAACCAATTACTCAGCCGCAAAGGCAGGTATGGAAGCCTTTGGTCGTAGCCTTGCTAAAGAAATGGGCAGTCGCCAAATTACGGTAAATAGCGTTGCCCCAGGTTTTATCGCTACAGAAATGACCGCAGAGCTTAGTGAAGATATCCGCAAAAAAATGCTTGAGCAAGTAGCACTCAATCGTTTTGGCGAACCACAAGAAATTGCCAATGCAGTAAGTTTCTTAGCCAGTGATAAAGCAGCTTATATCACTGGTACAGTATTACATGTAAATGGCGGATTGTATATGAATTAATAACTTAGCTCAATGAAATCATGTAAAATTGTTAAGCTACAGGAATTAACAATTCATTTTAAAAATACGATATAATTTGCCATTGAACACCCTAGTCATTATGACTAAAATAGCATAAATTTTTTCATGTTGGCATAGAACGCCAAATTATTATTTTCGGAGATAGCCGTGAGCGATATCGAACAACGCGTAAAACAAGCAGTTGCTGAACAATTAAGTTTAGATGCTGAATCAATCAAAAATGAAGCGTCTTTTATGGACGATTTAGGTGCTGATTCTTTAGACTTAGTTGAATTAGTAATGGCTTTGGAAAATGAATTTGACATCACCATTCCTGATGAAGATTCTAACCAAATCACTACTGTTCAATCTGCGATTGATTATGTAAACGCAAAAATCTAAATTTATTTTTAGATAATGATAAAAACCGAATTCATCATGAGTTCGGTTTTTATTTTTTATCATGGATATCATGAAATTAAACTTTTAATATTGCTGATTTTTCTATACAATACAGACAATATTTTTAATTTTAGCGATGGCATTTCGCCTAAGCCAACGGAGTTTTTATGTGTGATGAGAATTTACGTAGTCATTCTGCCCCAGTATATGACGGTGTAGAAAACGCCCCAGCTCGTTCAATGATGCGTGCAGTCGGCTTTAAAGATGAAGATTTCAAAAAACCACAAATTGGTATTGCATCAACATGGGCAAACGTTACGCCGTGTAATATGCACATCGATGGCTTAGCTCGTGAAGTGGAAAAAGGCGTGAATCAAGCCAATGGTATTGGTGTGATTTTTAATACCATTACTATTTCTGATGGTATTTCTAATGGTACGGAAGGCATGAAATATTCATTGCTTTCTCGTGAAGTGATTGCCGATTCAATTGAAACAGTTGTAGGCTGTCAAGGTTTTGATGGTGTTATTGCCATTGGTGGTTGTGATAAAAATATGCCGGGGTGTGTGATGGGGCTAGCTCGCCTTAATCGTCCAGGTTTATTTATTTATGGTGGTTCGATTCGTCCAGGTGCGGGACATACCGATATTATTTCTGTCTTTGAAGCAGTGGGACAACACGCAAAAGGCGAAATCAACGAAATCCAAGTGAAACAAATTGAGGAAGTTTCAATCCCTGGACCGGGGTCATGTGGTGGTATGTACACAGCCAACACGATGGCATCAGCAATTGAAGCATTGGGCATGAGTTTACCAGGGTCATCAGCACAAGATGCGGTTTCTGATGATAAAATTGATGACTGCCAACGTGCAGGCGAAGCGGTGATGAATTTATTACGCTTAAATATCAAGCCATTAGATATCATGACTAAACCTGCATTTGAAAATGCGATTAAAGTGGTGATTGCACTAGGTGGTTCGACCAATGCTGTCTTGCACTTATTGGCAATGGCACATACCGCAGGTGTGGAATTAACCCTTGATGATTTTGTGCGTATTGGTGCAGAAACGCCAGTCGTGGCAGATGTCCGCCCATCAGGTAAATATTTGATGTCTGAATTGATTAAAATCGGTGGTATTCAACCGTTGATGAAGCGTATGCTTGATGCAGGTATGCTTGATGGTTCATGTTTAACTGTTACAGGAAAAACATTGGCAGAAAACTTGGCTGATGTACAGGATTATCCTGAGGGTCAAGAAATTATTATGCCGTTTGATAAACCAATCAAAAAAGATTCACATCTGGTGGTGTTAAAAGGTAATCTATCACCTACAGGTGCTGTCGCAAAAATTTCTGGTAAAGAAGGCTTGTATTTTGAAGGGTCGGCTCGTGTCTTTGAAGGTGAAGAAGGGGCGATGCGTGGTATTTTAGATGGTGAAGTACAAGAAGGTGAAGTGGTAGTGATTCGTGGCGAAGGTCCTAAAGGTGGACCGGGTATGCGTGAAATGCTTAAGCCAACATCAGCGATTATTGGTAAAGGTTTAGGTAAATCGGTGGCTTTAATTACTGATGGTCGTTTCTCTGGTGGTAGTCATGGTTTTGTGATTGGACACGTTACGCCTGAAGCCTATGAAGGTGGTCCAATCGGTTTAGTGAAAAATGGCGATAAAATCTCTATTAATGCCGAAACTCGTGAAATTACCCTACATATTTCTGATGAAGAGATGGCAGAACGCCGTAAAAATTGGGTCAAACCTGCTCCGAAATATAAATCTGGTGCATTGGCAAAATTTGCGAAATTGGCATCAGGTGCGGATAAAGGTGCGGTTACGGATTTGAATTTGGATATTTAATATCATCATTTAAATTCAATAGGGGCGATTCAGATTTGATTCGCCCTTTGTTAAATAGCGTTTAGAATGAAATATTTATGAATTGGTCAGGATAACATGATTATCGATACTGCTAATTATGGTTTTTGTTTATTTTCTTATGAGAAAATTCTCTCTTTTTTCGCTGAAAATAAAAAGACCAGAACCAAACAATTATTAGATTTTTTTGAAAAAAATCACGATTTTTATATTCAATCTTTAAAAACAGGTGTATGGTTTCCTATTCCACAAATTAATAGTGGCACTTATAAAATAGAAATTATCAATCATGATATAGAACATTTTTTTCATTATGATGGTTTTAATTTGGAAATAACAGATCATTATATATGGATTTGTGATATTGGTGAATTATCTAGTTTTGATAAAAGTTTATTTCAAAACACCGATGAGATTCATTATTATACATTAGATAATAAAAAGATTGTAAGTGCAATAAAAATCCCTATGAATAATGGAAAATATTTAGTTTCTATTTTTGGTTCAATGCAAAATAATGTACCATGTTTTTCATTTCAATTTAAACCTGCCAATTCTTTTGAATCTCTTAAAGACCCGAGAGAAGATGATATTTATGATTTTAATGTCAGCAATTATTTGTAATACGTAGAAAATCATAATATAGTTAGAGAACCAGAAAATCAATTTTAGAAATAAAGTTGAGAAACATCGTGTCGCAAGACGCACCATTTTGATGAAACTTGCAAAAGGTATGGAGAGATGGTATCTACTTATCATTATATCTATCTAAAAATGCTCTTACTATTTGATGTTATTCATTCAAATGTTCTGCCTTACAATTATCAACCATGTGTTTAGCATAGCGTTTACGACTAAAAATAGATGGTTTTATATGAATCAGCTGAACATTTTTATGATAAATTTTAATTTCTTGAGCACCAGCCAAACGCAACATAAATTGCGTCCATTCATAGGCTGAAATTTGATTTTTTGCTTTTAAAATATAGGCTCGGTCTGAACCATTAAAATAAAACACCAATTGATGTTTTGCATAATCGGCAATAGCATTAAAATCTGCTGACCTAATACTTAAAGCATGCCCTAAACCACTATTGACATCACACGACAATAATAAAGCATGATTATTTTTTACTCCAAAAGAATGGCAGAATATATTTGGTTTAGTCATTACCAATCTCTCACGGTTTTTACTGATTTTTCCACTTGTTTAATCAACTTAAATTTTTTGGCTTTTTCATCCCACACATTGACAAAATAGGTATATTTTTCAATATATTGGTTACTATCACCAATTTGTTCAGCATCACAATTGCGGCTAATAAATAAACGACTCTTCGGCATAAATACCACACGTTCATTATCTAATTCATTTTCCCATTCGTGCATACAACCAAAATCATATGGTGTATCTTCACCAATCGGCAAACCATACACAATACCTGTACGTTTATCAATCATTGCTCCACTTAAACAGCCTGTACCACAGCCCCAAGTACTCACCATATAATTGCCTGCAAAGCCAATTTCACCCTCTTGATGTGCCCATTTTAAACGGGTTTTAAACATTTTCCAGTCGCCTAACTTTAATGGGGCTTTTTTGCCAGTATAGATTTTTGTGGCATATTGATTAAAATCATAACCGACCATTTTTTCTGCGTGAGCTGTTGTGGTCAATACACAAAACGGAATTGCTAATAAACTTAAGATGATAGATTTACGCATTTTCTATACCTATTTTTTCATCAAACCATTCTATCCATCTAAAAAATGCTTTCTTGAAAAGAAGAGAGCATTATGATGACTATATTATCAATGAGAAATTTTTCTCTTCATTAAAAATATTCTATTGTGTAATATTTAACTGCTCTTGCATTTGCTCTAACACTTCATTACGCAATTTTTCGGTCGCCATTGGGAAACCTAATTTCGCACGAGAAAGTACATAGCTTTGTGCAATCGCACGAGCCAACGCACGCACACGCAAAATATAACGCTGACGTTCTGTTACTGAAATCGCACCACGAGCGTCAAGCAAGTTAAAAGTATGCGATGCTTTTACCACTTGCTCATAAGCAGGTAATGGCAATTGAGCTTCCATCAAACGATTTGATTCACTTTCATAAAAATCAAATAATTCAAATAATTTGTCTACAGGTGCTTGTTCAAAATTATAAGTTGATTGTTCCACTTCATTTTGATGGAATACATCTCCATAAGTAACTGTACCAAATTGACCTTTTGTCCATACCAAATCATAAACAGAATCAACACCTTGCAAATACATCGCTAAACGTTCTAAACCGTAAGTAATTTCGCCAGTTACGGGATAACATTCTACCCCACCGACTTGCTGGAAATAGGTAAATTGTGTAACTTCCATACCGTTTAGCCATACTTCCCAACCTAACCCCCACGCACCAAGTGTTGGACTTTCCCAATTATCTTCTACAAAACGAATATCATGTGTTAAAGTATCAATACCAATCGCTTTTAAAGAGTTTAAATATAACTCTTGAATATTAGCTGGGTTTGGCTTTAACACGACTTGGAATTGATAATAATGTTGTAAACGGTTTGGATTTTCGCCATAACGACCATCTTTGGGACGGCGAGATGGTTGAACATAAGCTGCATTCCAAGTTTCAGGCCCTAAAGCACGCAAAAAAGTTGCTGTATGGAATGTACCTGCACCCATTTCTAAATCATAGGGTTGTAGTACCACACAGCCCTGCTCTGCCCAATAGTTTTGTAAGGCTAAAATTAAGCCTTGAAATGTGTCAATATGTGAAATAGCTTTAGACATTGCTTATCCGTTATAAATACATAAAAATTAGGCTTATTATATGATTTTTTTAGAATGGTAGCAAAGAATTTTCAATATATACTTTACGATTTTAAATCACATATTTCAACTCGAATATGATTTTGCAAAAATCTTTTCCATGTTGCCTGAAAATCCCATTCATTACTCTAACTAATACCCAATTATCACAATTATCAATTAGCCAAAATACCTGTAAGTCATTATAATCATTGCCATTTTAAAACCATTTGACAATCAGGTATCCAAATGAACACCATTAAATCCCGTGCCGCAGTGGCATTTGCCCCCAACCAGCCCTTAAAAATCGTAGAAATTGATGTAGAACGCCCCAAAAAAGGCGAAGTTTTGGTCAAAATCACCCACACAGGCGTGTGCCACACCGATGCCTTTACCCTATCAGGGGCTGACCCCGAAGGCTTGTTCCCTGTCGTGCTTGGACACGAAGGGGCAGGCGTGGTGGTAGAAGTGGGCGAGGGCGTAACTTCTGTCAATGTGGGCGACCACGTCATTCCACTTTATACGGCAGAATGTGGCGAGTGTGAATTTTGTCAATCTAACAAAAGCAATTTGTGCGTATCGGTGCGCGCCACGCAAGGGCAAGGCGTAATGCCAGACGGCACCAGCCGTTTTTCTTATAATGGCGAGCCGATTTATCACTATATGGGCTGTTCCACTTTTAGCGAATACACGGTGGTGGCGGAGGTGTCGCTTGCCAAAATCAACCCCAAAGCCAATCCAGAGGAAATTTGCTTGCTTGGCTGTGGCGTAACCACAGGCATTGGGGCGGTGCATAATACCGCCAAAGTGCAGGCAGGCGACTCGGTGGCGGTGTTTGGCTTGGGCGGTATTGGTTTGGCGGTGATTCAAGGGGCAAAACAGGCGAACGCTGGGCGGATTTTTGCGATTGATACCAACCCTGAAAAATTTGCCCTTGCCAAAGAATTTGGGGCAACCGATTGCCTAAACCCCAAAGATTTTGACAAGCCAATCCAACAAGTGTTGATTGAAATGACCAAATGGGGCATAGACCATACTTTTGAATGTATCGGCAATGTGGAGGTAATGCGTGCGGCGTTGGAGTCGGCTCATCGTGGCTGGGGGCAGTCGGTGATTATTGGCGTGGCAGGGGCAGGACAAGAGATTAGCACTCGCCCGTTCCAGCTTGTAACAGGCAGAACTTGGAAAGGTACGGCATTTGGCGGTGTCAAAGGTCGCTCACAATTACCGCAAATGGTGGAAGACGCAATGGCTGGCAAAATCCGCCTGTCGCCTTTTGTAACGCACACAATGCCCCTTGATAAAATCAATGACGCTTTTGATTTAATGCACGAAGGGAAATCTATTCGCAGTGTGATTTATTATTGATTGTGAAATAAAAATGCCGTCTGAATGGGAAATTTGGGCGGTGTTTTTGTTTTTAGTATTGTTTATTTTTTAGACTACAACAAATTACCCCTTAATTTACCCAATATATACAACCATTAAATTCTTGACTGGTCTATGTATTTTATCACATCCTCAAGAAGACTTTTTTCAAATGAACTTAAATCTAATTCTGATAAATCCAACCTTAATAAACTATCCATAGCTATATCCATAGATTCGGTTTCCAATCTATCACTTAATCTTTCAGCTAATGGCAATGGCAACCCGTATTCATCTAAAGCAATTAATGCAGGGTCTAGGAATAAATTTTCAACCTGTCCACAATAGAAAGAATAATCCGCTTTTTCTAAACCAAGTTTATTGGCAACATCATTTTGTATTCTACAAACAGCCATTGCCAATCTAGGAAAATGAAATTGAGCCCAGTTTCTAATAAAATCCAAAACGCATTCTATGATTTCATCGGTTGATTTTTGATTTTGGTATCTATTTAAATCTGATAAAATGATTTGGCTAATAGAATTATTTCTGAGTTGATTTATTTTAAATGCTAACACTCTAAATGTGAAAATAAGCTTGTTAGGGTCTCCTTTTTTGAAGAACTCCCAAATAATTTGACATAGTAATTCTAGCTGCGAGTACTCTGGATAACCCTCCCAAGCCAAACTAGATACAATTTTAGCATTATTAAGTAAAAACTTTGCTAATTTAACCTGTAATTCGGGCTCTATTCCAGCATTGCTCTTTATTGTCTCTAAACTCAAAAAATCTTCAGAATAATATTTTTCTACTCTTTTCCAAGAATCATCTGTCATATCATCTTTATCTAATTGGATAATCAAGGATTCCGTTGTATTTTTGGGGTTTTGCGCAAATAATGGCATTTCAATAAGTGGTAAACTCTCTTGTGGAGGGTCATTAAAGAGATAAACCTTTCCAATAAAATGCTTAAACATTCTACCAGAACGACCTTTTATATTATTAAATGTAAAGAAATCATACTTTTGGCTTGCAATTTTATTGTCTAAAATAATAACATTTTTAGCTTTGGTATTTACCCCCTCTATTAGTGTAGAAGTGCAAATTAAAAATGGAAGTTTTCCTTCATTAAAACCTTTTATACACAAATGAGCTAAGGCTCGTGGGATTTTACCATGATGTATGCCAATGCCATATTTTAAACCTTTAACAAAAGTCCAATCCTCATGATAATGCTCAGCAACCCATTCAGAGGCTTCTTGCAATCCCTCTCCTTTCCAAGTTAAATTTTCTATCAGTAAATTTGCAATTTCTCTTGCTCTGTTTGGTGAGGCACAGTAAATCAGGGTAGAATCTTGAATGTTATTGCAAAGTTCAATTAATTTGTTGCTTGCATTTTTCTTTTTGGTTTTGACCCGAATTAATTCGGTTACAACGGTGGCATAATCTGTGCGGATAAATCTACAATTTACCTTTTCTGGCAATGCCTCAGAAATATTTTCAATATTTGGACCAAGCAAATAAAACTGTTTAGATTTTTTATGTAATTTATAAAAAGCGTGATTCAAGGTCATCGCTCTTTCACCCTCTTCTTTTCTGGGTTCTAATTTATAAAATTCATCAATAATAAATATATCAAAATTTGGCAAGTTAGGGAAATCCACTACTCTTTCTTGGGTTAGTATGAAAATATTTTTTTCTTCTAATTGTTGTGATGCGTGTGTGATGATTTTATAGACACAGTTAAGTCCAAAAATCCTTCTTCTTGTTTCATCTATTAATGCAATGGTTGGCACAACAATAATGATATTTTGAAATTTTTTACTCTCAACCAAAGAATCAATCAAAGCACTTTTTCCAAAGCTGGTTGGGGCACTCAATATCACATTTTCACCATTCATTAAATGTTGAAAAACTTCATATTGAACACGGTGAAAAACAACGCCTTCATTAGAGAAGTCTTGGCTTTCTATATCGTTATTTAATAATGCTGGTCTATGAATTTCTCTAATAATTGCTTCTTTTGTAGTTAATAAGCTGATATCCAAATAGGGATATAGCCCAAAATGTTGAATTAGACCGTTAATTACTTCCAAAAAGCCACTAAATTCTTCTTTTCTATCCAAAACCCGCAATAGAAGTAATTGAATCTGGTTATTGTCTGGTTCAGTACTTGCTAGAAAACATAGAGATTGTAAAATGTCAAAAGCAATCTCTTGATTGATTTTTTCAGTAGATTTTAATTCTTTCTCAATTTGACTAATATTAAGCATTATTGCAACCCCTTTAATTGATTATCCAACTCTTCAATAAGAATCTTTTTGTCTTGTAATGGAATTAAAAATAAGTGGATTTTTACAGATAATCCATCCGGAATTTTATCTTCTAAATATTTCCTAACAGACATAACCTCTTCAAGAGCTTGCTGTTTAAAATCGTCAGTGACTTTATTGTGTTCGCTTAAAACTTTACTATTGTAAGTTACTAAAATAGGAATGCATACACAATCAAATAAAACATCGAGAGAAGTATTTTGGTGTAATACCTCCTTTAATTTTTCATAAAATGGGTGTCCTTCATCAAGTTTATTTGCAATGAGCATTTTTTCGTTTCTGAGGTAATCTAATTTTGTATGCTCGCTAATTTCTTTAATAACCTCTCTGATGGCTCCCTGGTAATCATCATAGAATTTCACTTCGCCTAACCATAATTCCCATTTTTCATCATTTTGAACAACATGAACCGCATCAAATCCTTTAACTGTATTATTAACAGAATCTTTGAAAAATATTTTACTAATTACAGGAACAGATTGATAAACTTGCCGTAATGCAATATGCAGAAAAATTTCGCCAAATTCTCCACGATTACCATATTTATCTGTTTGATAGACCATCCGAGCTGCTTGTTTGATCATACTAAGAGCATTGCCTGATTGTAATTGGATAAGTTCTTTAAAATTGAAACAAAATTCAGGTAGCCAGTTCATTGTATGTTCTGCTAATTGAGCGGAACGCCATTTTCCTCCTTCATAACCTGCACAGAGTGCAGAAATACTTGGAGTTACATCAAGATTATGCACTCGTAGTTCCAAAAATGATTCTGGCGGGTCAGGATAGTTCATAAAATTGGTAGGTCGAAAATAAGAGAGGGTTTATTATACTATAAATACAATAGATTATGCCAATTTCAACCTAGTTATCACAAACACTAATACCCACATATCACAATTATCAATTTTTATAATAAATCAAATCCTTGTATAATAAGCAAATTTAACAAGTAAAACACAGAGTAAACCAATGAAACAATTAACCACCCACCGCATTTTCAACGGCGAACAACAACTCTGGCAACATTTTTCAGGCAGCCTAAATTGTGAAATGAAATTTGCCATTTATCTACCCGATACCGCTAAACATCAAAAATTGCCTGTACTCTACTGGCTATCAGGCTTAACCTGCACCGAGCAAAATTTCATTACCAAATCAGGCTATCAACGCTATGCCGATGAGCATAATGTCATCGTTGTCGCCCCTGACACATCGCCACGAGGCGAGAGCGTGGCGGACGATACGGCTTATGATTTGGGGCAGGGGGCAGGATTTTATCTGAATGCCACACAGGGCGAGTGGGCAAGGCACTATCAAATGTATGATTATATTGCGACAGAATTGCCAACTTTGATTAACGAGCATTTCCCCACCAATGGCAAACAATCCATTTTTGGGCATTCAATGGGCGGGCACGGTGCTTTGACCACTGCCCTTAAAAATTTGGAGCATTATCAAAGCGTTTCGGCATTTTCGCCCATTGTTGCACCCAGTTCTGTGGCTTGGGGACAAAAGGCATTTTTAGCTTATCTGGGCGATGACAAACAGGCGTGGGCGGATTATGACAGCGTGGCGTTATTAGAAAAACATCATCTTGCGATTAAACAAAAAAATCTACCCATTTTGATTGAACAGGGCGATAAAGATGAGTTTTTGCACACGCAGTTAAAGCCAGAATTATTTTGTCAAATGGCGGATAAATTGGGCATCAATTATCAATATGATTTACAGGCAGGCTTTGACCATTCTTATTATTTTATTGCCAGTTTTATTGGTAAGCATATTGCTTTTCACGCCAAGAATTTAAAATAATTTTTATCTGAAAAAACACCGTTTATCATAAAAACGGTGTTTTTATTTTTCAGGCAGCCTAAAATATCCATATGATTTTGTTGTATTTTACGCTAAAATAAACCCATTTATATTCTCGCTACACCTAAGCGTAAGTATTTTAAGGAAACCCCCCAATGAACAAACAACAACTCGCCGCCAAACTTTGGGCGTCAGCCAACGACTTGCGTGGCAAAATGGACGCCAGCGAATACAAAAACTACATTTTGGGCTTTTTGTTTTACAAATTTTTGTCCGAATACGAAGTTGGCTACCTTGCCAAAGAATACGAGATGACCCTTGACGACTTGGACGATGACAACATTGACACCCTAAAATCAGACTTGGGCTACTACATCGCCAAAGGCGACTTGTACAGCACTTGGATTGCCAATATCAAGGGCGGAAATTGGCGAATCAGCAATGTAACAGACGCACTTTCCCATTTTCGTCAAAACCTAGACCCACACCAAAAAGAAGATTTTGAAGGGATTTTTGACGATGTCAATTTAACTTCCGAAAAACTTGGCTCAAACGCCAGCGAAAAAGAATCTGCTGTGCGTAAACTTTTGGTATTGCTTGATGATATTAACATTTCTAGCAACACCGATTACGATACTTTTGGTTTTATTTATGAATACTTGATTGCCCAATTTGCGATGAGTTCGGGCAAAAAAGCAGGCGAGTTTTACACCCCGCACCAAGTTTCGCAAATTATGGCAAGCATTGTCGCCAATGAAATTCGTGATAAAGACAAACCCACCGTGTACGACCCGACCGCAGGTTCAGGCTCTTTGCTTTTGACTTTGGGTTCGGCAATCTCGCCCAAACAACGCAACCAAATCAAATATTACGGTCAAGAAAACAACTCCACCACCTACAACATCGCCAGAATGAACCTTTTAATGCGTGGCGTAAGCCCTGCCAATATGGTTTTGCATAATGCCGACACGCTCAAAGAAGACTGGCCAAACGGCATTATCAGCGGCAAAGACGACCCCTTATTTGTGGACGCAGTCGTTGCCAATCCGCCTTATTCTGCCAAATGGGAAGCATCCGAAAACCAGCTCAAAGACCCACGCTACCGTGATTATGGCGTTGCCCCTGCCACCAAAGCCGATTATGCCTTTTTGCTCCATTCGCTGTATCACTTAAAACCTGACGGGGTAATGGCGATTGTCTTGCCACACGGTGTGCTGTTTCGTGGCAACGAAGAAGAAAAAATCCGCACCAAATTGTTGCAGCGTGGACAAATTGATGCAGTCATCGGCTTGCCAGCAGGGATTTTTACCAACACAGGCATTCCGACCATCATTGTGATTTTGCGTAAACAAAGCAAACACAACAATGTGCTGTTTATTGATGCCTCAAATGGCTATCGCAAAGAAAAAAATACCAATGTTTTGCGTGAACAAGACATCAAAAAAATCCTAGACACCTACATCGCACGGCAAAATGTGGACGGCTATGCCCACCTTGCCAACTTGGACGAAATTCGTGCCAATGGCTTTAATCTCAATATTCCACGCTATGTTACGCCTGTTGGCAACGATGACAGCCAGTCCATTGAAGCCCATTTAAAAGGCGGCATTCCGCTTGAAGATATGGCTCGCTTTGTCCCATTTTGGCAAAAATTCCCCAACATTTCGCCCAAATTATGGCAAGAAATTCGACCCAATTTTGTCAAATTAAGCGTCAAAACAGACCAAATTTTTGACATCATCAATCAAGACCACGATTATGGGCGTTATATCAATGACTTGGAGCAACAAATCACCGCTTGGCAACACGATTTTGCCCACGCCTTGACAGCAGACAAACCGCTTGACGAAGACGACTTTACCCTAGCTTTTGAAAATGCCGAAAACCGCCTATTTGAACTTTTCAGGCTGTCTGAATTTAGCGACCCTTATCACGCCTATCAATCGCTGATTGATGTGTGGCACAGCACGATTTTGCCTGATTTGCTCATTTTGTCGGACGAGGCAGGGGCGGACGATGATGAAGAATTGGCAAATTTGATTAGTGAAAATGGCTTTTATAAAGCCAGACGGCTTGTCCCCAATATGGTAATGAAGGGTAAAAACGAAGTACAAGACGGTGTTAAAGGCGAACTTTTGTCCAAGCAAATGATTGGTTATGTGTTTTTTGCTGATGAAATTGGTGAGATTGACCACCTAAAACAAAGCCTTGATGAGATTGAAGAACGTCAAGCCGAACGCCTTGCCAACATTGCCGATACCGCATTGGCGGATTATCTGAATGACAAAGAAAAATTGGACGAAAAATCTTATAAAGCCATAGAAAAAGATTTAAAAACAATGCGTAAGGACGATGAAAATTTTGAGCTGTTATCCGAAAGTTTGACGGATTTTCAGGCTGCCAAAACATTAAAAGCCCAGCTTAAAACCAAAGAGCCTGCCTTAAATAGCAAAATTGAACAGCAATATCAAACACTTGATTTGCCAACCATTAAACGCTTGCTCATTCAAAAATGGTTTGGTGAATTGGCAAACAATTTAAGCGATGTTGGGCAAAGTTATGCCAAAACGGTCGCCAATCAGCTTAAAGTGCTGGACGAACGCTATGCCGACACGCTAGAAGACATTCGCCGTCAAAGACAGCAGGCGGAAAATGCATTTTGGGCAATGGCAAATCAATTGATTGGAGGTGTGTGATGAGCGAGCGTAAAGTGCCTAAATTGCGATTTGCTGGATTTACTGATGATTGGAAACAGCGAAAGTTGGGGGAAGTCCTTTTAGTTAGAAATGAGTTTGCCGAACAACATTATTTTAAAATAGATATTGAATTGGAAAATTTAGAGCCTGAAACAGGTCGTTTAATCGGGGATTTGTCAATCCGAACAAAGACCAATTCTATTTTCAAAAAGGGCGATATATTATTTGGTAGATTAAGACCATATTTGAAAAAATGGCATTTAGCTCAAACTAACGGCTTGAAAAGTGGGGAAATTTGGGCTTTTTATTCAACTGACGAATTTTGTAGAAATTTTATCTATTTATTGGTACAAACCGAAAATTTTTTGAAAATAGCCAATATTTCCGCAGGAACAAAAATGCCAAGAGCGGATTGGAATTTGATTTCACAAATGTCAATTTTCGTCCCAACCCTGCCCGAACAACAAGCCATAGGCGAGTTTTTTAAACAGCTAGATGACACCATCGCTTTTCATCAGCGTGAGTGGGAAAAGTACAAAAATTTAAAAATTTCGTACTTGGAAAAGATGTTTCCCCAAGAAAATGAGAATAAACCGCAATTACGCTTTCCTAATTTTACTGACGCTTGGAAACAGCGAAAGTTGGGGGAAGTTGTTTTTCAAATTAAGTCTTATTCATTATCAAGAAATGTTGAGACAAATAAAGATACAGGATTTAAATATGTCCACTATGGCGATATTCATAGGAATATTGCAAAATTATTATCATCTGAAAATAATTTACCTAGCATTCAAAAAGGTAATTATGAATTTTTACAAAAGGGAGATTTGGTTATTGCCGATGCGTCAGAAGACTATGAAGGTATCGGAAATTCTTGTCTAATTGATTGTTTTTTATCAAGAAATATTGTAGCGGGTTTGCATACAATTGCTTTAAGACCAACAGAAGTTAATTCGCTGTTTTTATATTATCTTTTGCATACAGATATTTTTTTACAATACGGAAAAGTTATCGCCACAGGTACAAAAGTTTTTGGAATTACCGCAAAAAACTTATTAAATTTTGAATTTAATTTACCAAGTGAAACCGAACAACAAGCCATAGGCGAGTTTTTTAAACAGCTAGACAACACCATCGCTTTTCATCAGCGTGAGTTAGAAAAGTATAAAAACCTTAAAAATGGCTATCTAAAACAGATGTTTGTATAAAAAATGTTAAGAAGTGGTATATTTTATTACATAGATTAACAATAATTAACTCATTGGCAAGAATTGCTTTTTGCCAATGAGTCATTGCATTTTTATATCAAAAATAACTTATTGATAATAAAGATATTTTTATTTTTGGTATAAATAGCACATTCCCATATTTACGCTTGGAAACAGCGAAAGTTGGGGGAAGTTGTTTTTCAAATTAAGTCTTATTCATTATCAAGAAATGTTGAGACAAATAAAGATACAGGATTTAAATATGTCCACTATGGCGATATTCATAGGAATATTGCAAAATTATTATCATCTGAAAATAATTTACCTAGCATTCAAAAAGGTAATTATGAATTTTTACAAAAGGGAGATTTGGTTATTGCCGATGCGTCAGAAGACTATGAAGGTATCGGAAATTCTTGTCTAATTGATTGTTTTTTATCAAGAAATATTGTAGCGGGTTTGCATACAATCGCTTTAAGACCAACAGAAGTTAATTCGCTGTTTTTATATTATCTTTTGCATACAGATATTTTTTCACAATACGGAAAAGTTATCGCAACAGGTACAAAAGTTTTTGGAATTACCGCAAAAAACTTATTAAATTTTGAATTTAATTTACCAAGTGAAACCGAACAACAAGCCATTGGCGAGTTTTTCAGGCAGCTAGACGACACCATCGCTTTTCATCAGCGTACGCAAAAAAAGTATCAAAATCTCAAAAAATCTTACCTTGAAAAAATGTTCGCCAAAATTAATTACGCTTGGAAACAGCGAAAGTTGGGAGAGATTGGGGAATACAACCCAAATGGCTTAATTCCTAATGAGTTTTTTTATGTTGATTTAGAATGCGTTATCGGTACAGAATTATTATTTTTTAAGCGTTATAACAAAGAAAATGCACCGTCCAGAGCTCAAAGGCTAGCAAAAAAAGGTGATGTATTTTTTCAGGCTGTCCGTCCTTACCAAAAAAATAACTATTTATTTGATTTAAATGAAGATAATTTCATTTTTTCAACAGGATATATTCAAATTAGACCTAGTTTAGATAGTTATTTTTTGTTGAGTAGTTTGCAAAATCAACATTTTGTAGATAGTGTTATGGAGCATTCAACAGGTACAAGTTACCCTGCAATAAATACAACTGATTTTAAAAAATTAGAGATATTTATTCCACCTACAAAAGCCGAACAACAAGCCATTGGCGAGTTTTTCAGACAGCTAGACGACACCATCGCTTTTCATCAGCGTGAGTTAGAAAAGTATCAACAATTAAAGCAGGTTTTGCTTGACCAACTTTTTGTGTAAGTTTATGTAAATTTCACCAAAATATGCTATGATAATAGGTGATTTGTAGGGGCAAATTATATTTACCCTAAACACTATGCAAATGTACAAAATTGAAATTATGGTCTTTTTTGTGTGTAAATAGGGCGAATATCATTCGCCCCTACGCAAAAATTTGGAATTATTGTAGGGGAAAATCACATTTGCCCTAAACACTATGCAAATGTACAAAATTGAAATTATGGTCTTTTTTTGTGTAAATAGGGCGAATATCATTCGCCCCTACGCAAAAATTGAAATTATAGGGGGCAAATCACATTTGTCTAAAATATCACATCAAAATCGTGGTAAATATTGTATGGAATGAATATTCGCAATGCGAATATTATACAGGGCGAATATCATTCGCCCCTACACCAAAAATCTGAAATCGTAGGATAAATCATATTCCCCAAAAATATCATAAGGCACATCAATGAATCAATACAATCCAAATATTCATAAAAGGCGTTCTATGCGTCTTAAAAATTATGATTACGCTCAAGAAGGTTTGTATTTTATTACCATTTGTTGTAAGGATAAAATGCACTTTTTTGGTGAGATTGTTGATAACAAGATGATTTTAAATGACATTGGTCAGGTTGTGGAGCAATGCTGGCATAGCATACCCAGCCATTTTCCCAATATAGTTTTACATCATTTTGTGGTAATGCCCAATCATATTCATGGTGTCATTGAAATTATATTTAATGCAAATCATCACAGTTTTATGGCAAAAAATGACAATTTACCCCAACAGTCCAAACAAAAAATTCATGGTACATCAAAAACGATTGGTTCTATTGTGCGTGGATTTAAAACAGGTGTTACCCAATGGGCAAGGCAAAATACCGATATTTACGATATTTGGCAACGCAATTATCACGACCATATTATTCGCAATGAAACATCGTATTTAAAAATTTGTGAATATATTGAAAATAATCCATTAAAATGGCAAGATGATTGTTTTTATTCATAATATTGTTGAATAAATACATTTTGAGATAAATGGTAGGGGCGAATTACATTCGCCCAATAAATACGATATTCACACAGGGCGAATATGATTCGCCCCTACATCCATCAATTTAAAATTGTGTAGGGGTAAATTACATTTGCCCAATCATATTTGTCTAGAATACATCGCCCAAACGGAGCAAAAAAATGACCCAAAAAACCACCCAAACCGAAACCGAACTTGAATTAGAAATCATTGACCGCCTATCCAAATACGGCTGGACACCACGCCCTGATTTGTATTACAAAACCGAAAGCGAATTATTAGCCAACTGGCGAGCTATTTTAAATGCCCAAAACAAAGACCGTTTGCAGGGCGTGGAATTAACCGACAACGAATTTGGACAACTGACCGAACAAATTTTTGCCGTCAAAACGCCCATAGAAGCAGGCAAAATGCTTGCCAATGGGCAATTACAAATCGTACGAGATGCCAAAGGTTTGGAAAATACCCCCTTATTTTTGGAATTTTTTTGGCGGCATGATGTCGGTGGCGGTCGCAATAGCTATGAAATTGTCCGCCAAATCCAACGCCCAGCCAGCAAAGAACACCGCAAAGACCGCCGTTTTGACATTACTTTATTGATTTCTGGCATTCCTGTGATTCATTTGGAACTCAAAAAAGACGGCATTAAAACCGATGAGGCTTTTAATCAAATCAAACGATACAGCGAAGAATTGAGTTTTTCAGGATTTTATTCACTCATTCAAATTTTTGTGATATTAAACCCTGATGAATGTCGTTATTTTGCCAATTTTGGACATTATGATAAATTTAATTTTAAATTTGCCTTTAATTGGAAAGATTTTGACAATCAAAATGTATTTGGCACCAGTCAATTTATTGAAAAAGTTTTGTCCGTACCAATGGGGCATAAATTGGTATCGCTTTATACCATTTTTGATAATGAGCGAAACGCCTTAAAAGTATTGCGGTCATATCAAATTTATGCGGTGGAAGCCATATTAGAGCGATTAAATGGAGCGGAGTTTGGCATTAATCACGAATCCAAATTGGGCGGTTATGTTTGGCATACCACAGGTTCGGGCAAAACAATGACTTCTTTTAAAACCGCCGAATTGGTCAGCACCTTGCCCAATGTAGATAAAGTGGTGTTTTTGGCGGACAGAAATGAGCTGGTGAAACAAACCATTGATGAATATCAATCTTTTGGTGAAGAAGACAGTATTACCGCCACTCGCAATTCTTATGCTTTATTAAAAGCCATCAATCACAAAACCAAAGATAAACTCATTGTTACCAGTATTCAAAAAGCCAATAAAGTCGCAGGTTTGGAGCAAGATAAAATCAAAGACAAAAACATTGTGTTTATTGTTGATGAAGCCCATCGCTCTACCGCAGGCGAAATGCTGATTCAAATTCGGCAAATGTTTGGGCGTTCTGTTTGGTTTGGCTTTACTGGCACACCGTTGTTTAATGAAAATAAACGAGATGTTACCACGCACGAATTATTTGGTGAAGCCTTGCACATTTATTCGGTGGCAGACGGTATTTTTGATAAAAATGTTTTGCCTTTTGATGTTCGGCAAAATTTCACTTATGATGCTTATGAATTACGCCAAAAAGTCGCAGAATTTAAAGACCCTTCCAAAGGCGAAGTTTATCAAAAATGGCTGTCTGAAAAAAGCGATTTGGAAATAGAAAAAGAATTGCCAGAAGATAATTATGGCGAAAATCATATTGATATGGTGGTTAAAGATATTTTAAGAAAATGGGATAATAATTCGTCCAATCGCTTATTTTCGGCAATGCTGACTGTAAAAGACATCAAAACCGCCAATCTGTATTTTGATAAATTAAAAAACAATGACAAAAATATTAGCGTGGCAGTGATTTATGATGACAGTGATAGAAATCAAGACAATGATTTGGAAAACAGTTTAAAATTAGAACAAGCCATTATTCATTACAATCAAAGATTTAATACCAATTTTGGCATTGATAATGTGCCAGCGTATAAAACCGATTTAATGGACAGATTGGCACGCCGTTATCAATATAGAGAAATTGATGACAGCACTCGCCTTGATTTGGTGATTGTGGTGCAGCAGCTTTTGACAGGCTTTGACGCTCCGTATTTAAATACTTTGTATGTGGATAAATTATTGGATTATGCAGGTTTAATTCAAGCCTTTTCACGCACCAATCGCATTACCAATGAACAAAAACAACAAGGCAATATTGAATATTATCGCCGTCCTTTGCAGATGAAATTGCAAATTGATAAGGCATTTGAGTTATACGCCAATAAAGACAATGCCAATGTGATGTATGCACCGACATTGCAGGAAAATATATCAACAATTTGTGCGATTTATCAAGATATTACCACTTTATTTCCCCAAAATGTCAATGGGCAGCCTGATTTTAGTGCATTGCCTGATGATGTACCAAGCCAAAAACAATTTGTGCGTTGGGTCAATGAACTTGAAAAAAATATGATTAAAATCCGTCAGCAGGGTTTTGATATGAACAATGCGGAAGATATGGCAAAATTGCCTTTTGATATTGAAGATTATGGGCGATTACAAGCCCGTTATTTAGATGTGCAAAATGAACATTCAGGCGAAACGGGTGGCGATGACTTGGGTATTTTGCTGATTGACAATACGCTAATTGGTGGCGAACGCATTAAAATTGACAATGATTATATCAGCCAATTATTAAAAAATATTAAACAATCACAAAACAATGCCGATATTGCACGCTTTAATGAATTGTCCACCCAATACCGCAAAACCGACCAAGAGTTATTACAACAAATTTTGGCGGATGCTTTGGCGGGCAAATTGCCTGATGACATTTCTTTAAATTTATTGCTGGACAAATACCGCCAAAGTCGTGAAAAAAGCAATATTTTTGAACTGGTTAATTTGTTTGATTTGGATAAAGCCTTATTTGAAAAATTATTGCACCATCATGTATTTGGTAAAGAAGATTGGCACGAATTTAATCTATTAAAAGATTTGGCAAAAACCGCCGATATGGAAAAAGTCGCCCATTTATACGAGCAAGAAATGGGCAAAGTTGGCAACAAAATGACGTTGAAAAAATATGTAGAAGATAAAATCAAATTTCATATTGAAAAAATATTAAGTGAGCGATAATAATGTAGGGAAAAATAATATTGGTTTAAAATCGTAGGGGAAAATTACATTTTCCTAATAAATACGATATTTATATAGGGCAAATGTGATTCTCCCCTACGCAAAAAAATATTGTAGGGGCAAATTATATTTGCCCAAAATTACATTCGCCCCAACATATCCATTAACACAATGATGCCAAATGTCGCATCACAATATCAGTATCTTTGTTTTCAAGTTCTTGAATGATATGCAAATAGGTCTGCTGAGTGGTGGTCATGCTCGAATGCCCAAGCCGTCTTGCCACACTGGCAATAGATACGCCTGCAAATAACAACAATGAGGCATGGGTATGGCGTAAACCGTGTACGCTAATCACAGAAATGCCCGCTTTTTTACAATGGCGGGCAATGCGGTAATTGACGGTGGAATTATAAACTTTATCGCCCGTTTTCATTAAACCCACAAAAATGGGTGTTTCGGGGTCGCTGTTTAAGTTTTTGATTAAGCCTGAAAATTGCATTACCGTTTGCCAGTCTAATTGAATTTTGCGAACTGATGAGCGGTTTTTGGTAGGTAAAAATCCGCCATTGTTTTTATAATCCCAAGTTTTATTGACGCTTAAAGTTTGATGAGCAAAATCAAAATCACCTGTGGTAATGGCAAGGGCTTCAGAAAAACGCATACCTGTTTTGGCAATCAATAAAATAAACCAATCCCAATTTAATTGTTGATTTAAATTAAGTTGATTGAGTAATAATTGCAATTCATTTTGATTTAAAAATTTGATTTTTTTATTGGCAGGGGTTTTGCCTTTGATAATGGCTTTGCGAGTGGGGTCATTGTCAATCAAGCCTTCATCAACCGCATCCAAAATCGCCCCTTTGATTTGATGATGAAAATCCATCGTGGTTTGGCGTTCGTGGACTTCGGCATAATCATTGAGCAATTTTTGATAACGAGAACGCGACAATTCGCCAACCTGCAAATCTGGGGCAAGTTTTTTGAGCCAATACAAACTGGATTGGTATTTTTTCATCGTAACAGGACGCACCGCCCCTTCTTTGTAGGTCTTGACCCATTGTTCAAAGTAATCGGAAAATAAAGTTTGTTTCATAAAATCATCACTCATAATTAAAAAAGAGTGTGTATTTTAGGTTTTTTAATGATTTTATTGATTAAATTTTTTCAGGCAGCCTGAAACCCAATCATCATTTTGCTTGATATCTAATTATCAAAATTATCCATTATCGCCAATAATCCCAATCCTTTATAATAGACTTCTTGCGAAATTAGAAAAGTAAAAGGAAAACCGTTCGCCCTGAGCTTGTCGAAGGGTCGGTTTTCCTATGGTTCGACAAGCTCACCACGAACGGAAAACCGATTTTCGCAAGAGGTTTAATATTCATTTTTAATCATTTAGGAATCGTAAAATGACCCACCCCGTAAAATCCTACGCTGCTTTTTCAGCAACCACACCGCTTACTCCACACAGTTTTGAACGCCGAGAACTCCGTGAAGACGATGTTTTAATTGATATTTTGTACTGTGGCGTATGCCATTCAGACTTGCATATGGCTCGCAATGATTGGGGCTGGACGCAAAGTTATCCGCTTGTACCGGGACACGAAATCATCGGTCGTGTTGCCAAAGTCGGTAAAAACGCCAACAAATTTAAAATTGGCGATTTGGTCGGTGTCGGCTGTATGGTGGACTCTTGCCGTGAATGTAGCCCTTGCCAGCACGGTTTGGAGCAGTACTGCGAAGTGGGCAACATCGGGACTTATGGCGGTATTGACCGCTTTGACGGCACACCAACACAAGGCGGTTACAGTACAGGCGTGGTGGTGAGCGAAGATTTTGTCTTAAAAGTCTCTGAAACATTGGACACCAAAGCGGTTGCCCCTCTTTTGTGTGCAGGCATTACCACCTACTCGCCCCTGCGTCATTGGAATGTCAAAGCTGGCTCAAAAGTCGCTGTTGTCGGGCTTGGCGGACTTGGGCATATGGCGGTCAAACTGGCTCACGCAATGGGGGCAGAAGTTACGCTTTTTACCCGCTCACTGGGCAAAGCTAATGATGCTTACCGTTTGGGGGCAAGCCGTGTGGTGCTTTCTACCGATGAAAACCAGATGAAAGAAGTCGCCAATACCTTTGATTTGATTATTGATACCGTGCCATACACCCACGATTTAAAACCTTATATGCCAACTTTGGCATTGGACGGTACGCTGGTGCTGGTGGGACTGGTGGGCGAACTCAAAGAAACCATCAACACCGTACCGATGATTGTCGGTCGCCGCAGTATTTCTGCTTCTGTGATTGGTGGCATTGCCGAAACCCAAGAAATGCTGGATTTTTGTGCCGAGCATAACATCGTGCCAGATGTGGAAATGATTGATATGCAAAATATCAATGATGCGTATGAAAGAATGCTTAAATCCGATGTGAAATATCGCTTTGTGATTGATATGGGGAGTTTGAGAGGATAAGTTCTTTTGCATAAAAAACACCGTTTTCAGGGTTGGAAACGGTGTTTTTTGTTTTTTTCAGGCTGTCTAAAAAAAATACTTGTCCAGTTTTCGGTTGTTTTTGTATAAATTAACCCATAAAATAAAGCACCTTCTTTATTTTATGATGAAAAATGAAAAACTTATCTTTAACTCACGAGCGAATGTACCAAGCCATTTTGGAAAAAGATACGACATTTGAAGGCATATTTTTTACGGCTGTAAAAACCACAGGCATTTTTTGTCGTCCGTCTTGTACCGCTAGAAAACCCAAAAGCGAAAATGTAGAATTTTTTGCGACCACCAAAGAATGTATTTTAAAAGGCTATCGCCCTTGCAAAGTTTGTCGTCCATTACAACATTTAGACCAAACACCTACCGCAATTCAAGCCATTCTTGATGAATTTACCCAAAATCCCAGTCTAAAATTCACAGATTTTGAATTAAAACAACGAAATATTGACCCCAAATTCATTCGCCGTTGGTTTTTAAAAAATCACGGTATGACTTTTCACGCTTTTTGTCGTATGTATCGCATTAACTCTGCCTTTAAAAAAATTCAATCAGGCGAACAAATCACCCATACCGCATTTGATTTGGGCTTTGATTCATTAAGCGGTTTTTCAGACTCTTTTAAAAAAATATTTGGCGTTTCTCCCAAACAAGGTAAAACCCAAACTCTTATTAATTTAAAAAGAATAGAAACACCGCTTGGCACAATGATGACTTGTGCTACCGATAAAGGCATTTGTTTATTGGAATTTACCGACCGAAAAATGCTTGAAACGGAATTAAAAAATATCGCCAAACGCCAAAATGCCATTCTTATTCAGGGCGACAATCCGTTTTTTGAAATTTTGGAAATACAATTAAAAGAATATTTTGCCCAAAAACGCACCGAATTTAGTGTGCCATTGCATTTGATTGGTACCGATTTTCAACAAAAAGTTTGGCAAATTTTACAACAAATTCCTTATGGCAAAACTTATTCTTATGGACAACAAGCCAAAATCTTGGGCAATCCCAAAGCAGTTAGAGCAGTCGCCAATGCCAATGGAATGAATAGCATTGCTATATTGGTGCCGTGTCATCGTGTGATTGGTGCAAACGGTGAATTAACAGGGTATGGCGGTGGACTTTGGCGAAAACAATATTTATTAGAATTGGAAAACCCATTAAGCAGCCATCATTAATTTTAAGGTAAATTTATGAAACAGTTAATTTTAAAAAATGAATGCCTAATTATAGGCAATGTATGGGACAGCTTGTCAGCGATAATACACGAACAAGCAGGTTTTAAGGCATTGGGTACAACCAGTTGGGGAATTGCCAATACTTTGGGCTACCAAGACGGACAACGGATTGGTTTTGATGAGCTTAAAAATGTTGTATCGCAAATTTTAAAAGTCATTACAATACCATTGTCAGTAGATATAGAAGCAGGATATGGCAAAAATAATCAAGAAATTATTGATAATATATTAACACTTGCAAAAATGGGGTGTGCTGGGGTAAATTTAGAGGATTCTCTCCCCAATCAAGGACTAAAAGATAAAAATGAATTTGCCATTTTAATAAAAGAAACCAAAACAGCATTGGTTAATAATGGTTTTGATGATTTTTATTTTAATATCAGAACAGATACTTATTTGACGCTTGACAACCCAATAGAAGAAACCATTAGCAGGGCGGTTTTGTATCAAAATTTTGGAGCAGATGGTATTTTTATACCTTGCATTCAAAAAGATGAAGACATCAAAAAAGTTTTGGAAAACATCAATATTCCTTTAAATGTAATGTGTTTACCTAGTTTGACTGATATAAAAAGATTAAAAACATTGGGCGTGCAAAGAATAAGTTATGGCAATGCTATGTCTGATTATATTATTTGTCAAATTGAGCAACTCACAAAATCCATTTTAAATGAACAAAATACCGCTTGTTTGTATCGTCATCAGGGAGTAATAACAAAATTTAAATAAATGATTTTAGTTGTAAATGAATAAGGTGTATTAAAAAACGCCTTATTTTAGGCAGCCTGAAAAATCATCATCATTTTAACTGATACCTAATTATCAAAATTATCAATTATCCCCAATAACCCTAATCCCTTATAATATATCCGTTTGTAACCTAAGCCAAAACCATTAGGAAACCCAAATTCTAATGGTTTGATTTATTTGATGTATGATGAAACCCATTTTTAAAAAATTCCTTAAATTCACCCTAGCCACTTTGGGCGTACTCACGCTGATTGTGGCTATTTTGGGCATTCTGCTCTACCGCAATTTGGGTGCATTGCCCGATGAAAGCCGTTTTGCCCATTTGCCTTATTACAAAAACGGGCAATTTACCAATCTTTATACCGATGATTTGCCCTATTATCCCGACAAAGCCACAGGCAAAGGCGGTTTTATCTTTAATTATTATTTACCAACGATTTTATTCAATCAACGGTTTTAGGCTACCTGAAACTTTTATTTTATATGCCCCAAATTCCCCTCCAATCACTCCACCAATGCATAAATATTCTCTCCTGTTACAGCCCTTAGTCTATTGGGATTTAATCAGTTGGGGCGATAGGCAAGAAATAACATTTTCTATGGCAATCAATTATCACGCTTTAATTTTCTAACCCAAGTATCCCAAGAATCTAAAATAACAGAAATGGTATGGCTACGTTCAAATTTACTACGCTCCATACTTTCTTCATAATCATTCACTGTTCTACCGCCAATAATAACCGTACGGATATTAATATCTTTATTCTCATCTACCTGTAATTTGGGTTTTGCACCCAGTAAAGTGTGCTTGATTGGTGATTTATTTTTCTCTGCCAGCTTTCTAATTTTATGGCATTCTTTTCTAAATTCATCATAATAACGACCATATATGCTATCTAATCTGTTTCTAATTTGTTGTGCGGCAATTGAAATATGAGAATGCGGTTGTTTATAGCCCGTCTGATTAAATAGATTAAAATCAGAACCTTTGATTTCAATTAAAATAACCATCATTCTTGAACGACCAGTAAAAATGACAAAATCCACAAAACCATCTTTGTCTTTTGTGCCTTTATGAATGGGATATTCAGAAAAAACAATGTATTCATCTTCTAATTCAGCATAAATCTCTCCAAAAAATGACAAATCTTCTTTAAAGAAAGACAACAATTCTCTTTCTTTGGCATTGGATTGGATTAAGTTAATTAATTCCTGCTTGGATTTCATTTGTTTTTCAATGGCTAGTTTTCTTTGAATAAAACGACTGCTCTCAAACCAAGGAAAATCAGCCCAAATATTTCTCTTAAAACGAATGGTATCAGCTTGATGAATAATGGCTGAATTGTATGATGAACGGTCATTGATGAGATTGTTAAAATTCTCCTCTCCAATGATTTCAATCATTTGATGATTATTCAAAGTTTGCCATTGTGGTTTTTTATTTAAATTAATTGTTGTCAAATCAAAAGAATTATTGGTATCGCCTAATTTTTCATAATGTTCAATAAAAATATGCTTTTTAAAACCAAATTCATTATGCAGCTTTTCAATAATGATTTCTACAGCATTGGTAACCGATTGCCCATCATTTTTATCCAATTCAGTTAAAATGGTAACAGGTTGTTGGTTGCTCATATAAGTTCGGACACGGCAAAAACCTTTTAACTTATCACTAGTAAAATCCAAAACAAAATCCAATATTTTCATCGTTTATATATCCTCAATTCCCAAAGACTTTAAATATTGATAAGTACAATCATGATATGCGCAAATCCTCGTTTTATCCTCATTATTACCATTGGGAATCCAAATCACCATACCCTGTCTGGCACGAGTTAATAATACCCGATAAGCATTCAATAAATATCTTTGATTGTGAACTTGATTAATGTTTTGCCATTTACTGCCTTTAAAATTTTGATAATGCCAAACACCATTTTGGATATAAAAATTGGCGTCCCAAGCCACACAAGCCCAATCCAATTCTAAACCTTGTACACTAAATTCAGTTGCCACATCTTCCAAAAAATATGCTGAACGCACATCATCACTGTCATTTAAAAACCAATCACTTTCATTGATTTCATTTTTAACATCTATGCCAAAGGCTTTTAAGCGCCTTCCACCTGATGACGCTAACAAACCATAACGCTCCGAGCTTTTGGCGTGTTGTTTGAGCCATTGCTTTGCCTTATCCAAGTTTCTTGTTAAAACAATGGGATAATTTTCATTGATAAGTTGATATAATTGTTTGGCGGTATCGGTATTGAGTTGTAGTAATTGATTGATAAAATAAGAAAGCTGCTCGGAGCGAAATGAACGCACCGAATTGGCTAAATGTAATTCGTTTTTTGTTTGACCATATTGATTTAAATACTCAATTAACTCACCATTATTTAAATATTCAGGCTGCCTAATTAAATAAGGTGAATAATAAAGCTGCCAATCATTAAAATGATGGTTTAATGCATTTATCCATTCAGAAATACCTGCTTCACCCGTATTGATTTCTTGTCCACCACCAATTAAGCAAATAATCACACACCAATCTTGATGGCGATTCATCACATCAATCAAAAATTGTGGCTCGGATTGATTAAAATTTTCCAGACTGCGTTTTTCTTTCATAAATTTACTGGCTTGTTCTTGATTCCAGGCACGTTGCGCTTCATCAAAAATCACGACTTTTTCAATAGGGGCGCCTTTATCTTTTAAATATTCATCGCGAAAATGATGAATATTTTGAATAAAAGCTTCAACCTTTGGTCGTGCCGCTTTTTTATTGGGCGCTTGTCCTGTTTTGACCGAATCACGCACCAACGCTTCACGCAAAACATTGACAAGCGGCCCATTGCCTGATAAAAACACGGCGTGCTCCGCTTCGTCAATATTCATACGCTGTGTGGCAATATTCAGCCCCGCCAGTGTCTTGCCTGCACCTGGCACACCCGTGATAAAACAAATGGATTTTTGCTTGGCTTGTTTGCTGTGCTCGATAATCTGATGTAAGCATTGGTTGGTTAAGCCTAAATTTTGGGCGCCCGCATCTGAACGTGTAATGCTTGCCACACTGTGTCCTTGATATAGTGCTTGGGCGGCCTCCACGATGGTTGGTGTGGGGTGATAGGGTGAATTTGCCCAGTCTTGTGCATTAAGTGTTGGTTGCTCTGGTGTGGATTTAGATTGAAGCAGTTTAGCTAATTGGCTGGCATTGGTGGTAATGGCAGTATTAAATTTGGCTGCCTTCTCAAAGTCAAATGCGCTACACTCAGGTGCATTTTCAGCCACCAAAACAGGAATTAAATATGCCTGATGATTGCCTTGATGGAAATTTTTTAAATCCAAGCAATAATCAATCACTTGATTAATGGCGTGTTTGTCATATTGCTTAGCACCGATTTTAAATTCCACAACAAAAATTGTCTGACCGATGATGATAATATTGTCCACGCGTTTGCCCATTCTGGGAATGGAAAACTCAAAGAAAATATGTCCTTGTAAAGTGTGTAATGAATTTTGCAAAATCTCAATCTGTCTTAGCCAGGCATTTCTTTGACTATCTTCTAAGCTACGGTTTAGGTGATTTTTGCTTAAATGCCCTAAAATATGTTCAGGATTTTCATTGATAAAGTTTGTGATAGGATTTTGATAGTAGGCGCGTTGAAACATAAAATAATCCCATAAATTGATTGTTATAAATACAAATTATTGATGAAGTTTATTGTCTTTTGTCCAAAATCCCACACAAATTATTTTCAAGCCAATCCACCAACGCATAAATCCGCTCCCCCGCCTGCCGTCCATACTCGGTCAGCGTGTAGTCGGTGTGCGGTGGTACGGTGTTGTAGGATTTGCGGATTAACATTCCGTCCGTTTCAAGTTGTTTTAGGGTTTCAGACAGCATCCGTTCGCTCACGCCTTCAATCTCACGGCGGATTTCGCCAAAGCGTTTTGTACCGTTTAACAGCACAATCATCACAAGCACGCCCCAACGACTGGTTAAGTGGTTTAATATCGCACGACTGGGGCAGTTTTTGGAGAGCACCCGTCCTTTGTTCAAATCGTTTGTGTTTAATTCATTCATCACAATGCCTTAAAGTGGTTAAATAGTACTTACTTTTTTGTAAGTACTTATAAAAATATCTGTATTTTGCTATTATAATTAAAATCAACAAGATAAACAAGGTGGCAAAATGGCTCAAATGTTTTGGCTATTGCTGGCTTTGGGTTTGATAAGCTGGCTGGTATTTGGCAAAAAGCCCAAGCGTCATCTACCGCTTGGGCGGTGGGTTGGGCAGGCGGTGTGGGTGCAAGACGGGGTTTGTTACACGGTGGAGGAAGTGGCGTTTGATGATTATCAAGGGGCGATACACGGCTACTTTCGCCTTGTGCCTGCGGTCTTGGCATTGGCAAAGGTGTGTGAAGAACGCTATGATTTTTTTGATTTTTATTCGGTGGCAATACGCTTTGAGACCCATTCGGCACGGCTACTTCGTCTGGTGGATAAGGTGCGTTTGGTGCAAAGCGACAGACCAATGGATTTGGACGAATTTGAGGCAAAAATCAGCTCTTTTGCTTATCAGCCTTTAAAATAAAACCATATTTTTCAATGACTTAATATGTATTTTTTATACTTACTTTTTTGTAAGTACTTCTATTTAAAAATTAACTTTCTTATAATATGACTATCGCAAGCAAATTGAATTTTTAACCAAAATAGGAGCTTAGCTATGAAAAAATTTGCAGTCATCGGTGCCACAGGTTTGGTTGGTTCGGCAGTGATCAAAGAGCTTGCCGCTCGTGGTCATCAAGTAACCGCTTTTGCCAGAAACATTGACAAGGTCGTGCAGGCGGATAATGTCAAGCCGGTGGCGATTGATGTGAACAGTCCTGACTTTGCCAATCAGTTATCAGGCTTTGATGCGGTGGTCAATGCCTTTAATGCAGGCTGGGAAAATCCCAATATTGTCAATGACCTAAAAACAGGACACGCCAATATTTTGACCGCCAGCAAAACCTCTGATGTGCCTTATCTTTTGGTGGTGGGCGGTGCAGGCAGTCTAAATGTCGCCCCAAATCTGCAATTGGTGGACACGCCTGATTTTCCTGCCGATGTTTATCCTGCGGCGAATGTGGTGCGTGAGCTTTTAACCGAACTTCGCACCCGTACCGATGTGAATTGGGCATTTTTATCGCCTGCGGCGATGTTTGCGGTCAATCCTGTTTCTTTTGAAAAAACAGGATCTTACCGTATCGGTGGCGATAATGTGCTGTTTAATGCCGACGGTACGCCTGCCGACATTAGCGTGGCGGATTTGGCGGTGGCAATTAGCGATGATGTGGAGAAAAAAGCACATTTGCATCAGCGTTTTACCGTTGCCAATTAATCATTGATCCATTTTAACACCAAAAATCAGCCCACTTAAACATCATTTTTAAGTGGGTGTTTTTAAGAAAAACTTATGAAATTCATTTACTTATTTGACCCCTTATGCGGTTGGTGCTATGCGTCATCGGTGGGCATTGGCAAATTGGCACAGACGCATATGGTTGATATTTATGCCACAGGACTGTTTGCCAGTACTGGCAAAATCATTGACGAGCAGTTTGCCAAGCACGCTTGGACGAACGACAGCTGTATCGCCCAAATCACAGGTTTGCCATTTAGCGAAAATTATCGCCAATTATTGCTAAAAGGCGGGGCGTTTGATTCCTTCCCCTTGACGCAGGCGTGTTATTTGTTAAGGAAGGATAATCCAAACGAAGTGTTGCCAATATTTTCCCAGTTGCAAAAAATCCGTTATGTGGACGGGCAGGACACCAGCGACATTGATGTAGTGAAACAAGGTTTGATTGAATTGGGTAAAAATGAACTTGCTAGGCGTTTGGGCGATGATGATGTGATTGCAGGGGCGAATGCGTGGATATGATAAGGACAACTTTTGGCTCATCAATTTGCCATCAATGGTGTGCCAAGTTTAATTGCTAAAATTGATGGTAAATTTGTGAATGTGCCAAATGGTTTTTTGTATCAAGATACGGATAATGTGGAGGAGAATATTCGGCGATTTTTATCGCAAATTTAAAGTTTCAGGCTGTCTAACAGAACATATTATAACCCCACCTGATATACCCACCCATAACAACACTCAATTTTCCAAAATAACCCAAATCTGCTATAATAACGCACTTGTAACCTAAGCCAAAACCATTAGGACACCCAAATCCTAATGGTTTGATTTATTTGATGTATAATGAAACCCATTTTTAAAAAATTCCTTAAATTTACCCTAGCCACTTTGGGCGTACTCACGCTATTGGAGTGGCGACACGGGTTATGCCCCGCATTTTAGCGACATCGGCAAAAAATACGGTGGATTTGACATCGCTTTTATGGAAATTGATGCCGCCAATCAAGGCTGGCCCAAAACGCATATGTTCGCCCACCAATCGGTTCAGGCTGCTTTGGATTTGAACGCAAAAAAAATCGTGCCAATACACTGGGGCGTGTTTAGTCTTGGTAGAAATCCGTGGTACGAGTCTATTGACAATGCGGTAAAAAGTGCCAAAGAACACAATTTGCCCATTGATGTCCCCAAAATGGGTGAGAAATATGCGGACGGTTTTGTAAATGAGGGTTGGTGGGAAAATAAAGCTTTAAGAAAAGAATAATTTTATATGCTTACCAAATTCTCAACTCATTATAAGTTATTGATTTTATGGAATAGGAATTATTATTTACCCATACAAAATTAAATGTTATATCAAATAAAATACTTAAATTTCCCCTAATTTTCAGGTAAAATAGCCATTTTCCTGTCTATTTAGGTTGAATTGTGCGATTATCTTCCCAGCAAAAACAAGAAACTACAGCAGTGATGGCAAAAGACCGTTACCGTCTTTATCGTCTCAAAAAAGAACAAAAAATTGAACAATATCAAAAATTACTAGAAAAATCTCAACAACAAGTACAAGCTCGTATTGCACGACTGCCTCACATTCAACTGAATCAAGATTTGCCAGTCAGTCAATATGCCGAAAAATTAATCAATGCTATTCAGCAGTATCAAGTGATTATCGTGGCTGGGGAAACAGGTTCAGGTAAAACGACACAATTACCACAAATTGCAATGCTGGCAAGACGTGGATTAACAGGTCTCATTGGACATACACAACCACGCCGACTCGCAGCAAGAAGTGTATCTCAACGGATTGCAGAAGAATTAGGCGAGCCTTTAGGACAGACAGTGAGTTTTAAGGTGCGTTTTAATGAGCAGGGGAATGAAGATTCGATTGTACGTTTGATGACCGATGGGATTTTATTAGCAGAATTGGCAAATGACCGTTATTTGACCAAATATGATACCATTATTATTGATGAAGCACATGAACGTTCACTCAATATTGATTTTATTCTCGGTTATTTGAAAACAATTTTAGCTAAACGCCCTGATTTAAAAGTGATTGTTACCTCAGCAACTTTAGATGTAGAGCGTTTTAGTCGTTATTTTCATGATGCACCTATTTTTCAGGTTGAAGGGCGTAGTTACCCTGTTGAAGTCCGTTATCGTCCAATTTCGGAATTATCGATTGTGGGGAGTGATGATGATGAATTTGATGAGTTTGAAGAAAATTTACCTCGTGCCGTGGTGCAAGCGGTAGAGGAGTGTTTTGCTGATGCTGAACACACAGGACACCCAGAACACGCTGATATTTTAATCTTTGCTAGTACTGAACAGGAAATTCGAGAATTACAAGATATTCTGCAAAAACAGCAATTTAGGCATGTTGAAATTCTGCCATTATATGCTCGTTTAGCATTATCTGAGCAACAAAAAATTTTTAATCCAACGGGTGCAGGGCGGAGAATTATTATTGCAACCAATGTGGCAGAGACAGCTTTAACAGTACCGAATATTCGTTATGTGATTGATAGTGGTTTTGCTCGAATTTCACGCTATAGTTATCGTTCTCGTGTACAACGTTTGCCAATTGAGGCGATTTCTCAGGCATCGGCAAATCAGCGTAAAGGGCGATGTGGGCGTATTGCGGAAGGGGTGTGTATTCGCCTCTATTCTGAAGAAGATTTTTTAAGTCGTCCAGCATTTACCGAACCTGAAATTAAACGCACCAATTTAGCATCTGTTATTCTACAAATGCAAAATTTAGGTTTAGGTGATGTGAATGAATTTGATTTTATTGAACCACCTGATTATCGTTTAGTCAATGATGGACGTAAATTATTGATAGAATTGGGTGCATTGCCAAGCGAAACCAAAACACAAGCCAAGAAAAATAAAAAATCTGGTTCATTCTCAACTTTAACCAAAGTTGGACAAATGATGGCAAAGATGCCGATTGATCCACGTTTAGCAAGAATGTTAGTTGCTGGCAATCATTTTGGTGCATTAAGTGAAATATTGATTATTGTCAGTGCATTAGCGGTACAAGACCCACGAGAACGACCACATGATAAACAAATGCAAGCTGACCAAAAACATGCTTTATTTAAAGCAGAAGATTCTGATTTTTTATTTTATGTGAATTTATGGAATACTTTAGAGACGCTAAAAAATGAGCATCAACTGAGTGAAAATAAACGTCGATTATTTGCTAAACAACATTATTTAAGTTGGTTGCGTTTACGGGAATGGCGACAAACCCACCAACAATTATTAGAGATGAGTACTCAATTGGGCATGACATTGAATGAAAAATCAGCAAGTTATGAAAATATTCATCGTGCTTTATTAACAGGATTATTGTCTTTTATTGCCAATAAAACCGAAGAGCGGAATGTGTTTGAAGCAGTTCGCCAACAACGTGCTAGAGTTTTTCCTGCCAGTACCTTACATAAAACCAATACGCCTTGGGTGATGGCATTTGAAATGGTTGAGACTTCACAGGTATATTTGCGTACATTGGCAAAAATTGAACCTGAATGGGTGATTTTAGCGGCTGGTGATTTATTAAAATATCATTATTTTGAGCCACATTGGTCGAAAAAATCAGGGTTAGTTCACGCTTATGCACAAATTTCATTATTTGGCTTAATTTTGGAACCTAAGCGTTTAATCCAATATGAAAAAGTGGATTTGGTCAATGCGCATGAAATTTTTATACGAGATGCATTAGTATGTAATCAGTTAGGTATTATGCCACCATTTTTACAGCATAATCAGCATAAATTACAAGAAATTCAAAAAGTTGAAGATAAATTACGCCGCAGAGATTTGGTGGTTGATGAAGAAATGATTTATCAATTTTATGCTGATAAAGTGGATAAATCGGTTGCATCTCGACAAAGTTTTGAACAGTGGCGAGCAAAAATCGAAGCGAATAATCCTAAATATTTGTATTTTAATGAACAAGATTTGTGGCAAACAGCTCGTCCAACCACACAGCAATTTCCTGATGAATTATCCAATGGTTCATTAAAATTTAAAGTAAAATACCATTTTGACCCAAGCCATGAGAGAGATGGTGCGATTGTTACCGTCCCTGTTCATGCTTTATCACAAATGGATATTGCCCAGTGGTCATGGGGCATTTTAGGGTGGCGTTTAAGTTTGATTGAAAATTTATTAAAAAATTTACCTAAAGATAAACGCCGTCCACTTGTACCAATTCCAGATACTGCTCAAAAATTATATTCTGAAATTGGAGATGGTGTACAAAAACAACACATTTTTGATGTTTTAGCGTATTTATTACGTGGAGACGATATTTTTGCTGATGATTTTTCATTTGAAAAAGTTGATGCCTATTTATTACCATTTATTCATGTGGTTGATGCAAAAGGGCGTGTCTTGGAGCAAGGCAGGGATTTAGCAGAATTACAAATCCGTTGTCGAGATGATAGCCAGCAAGTGTTGATACAATCTGATGAAGAATATTTTGAATTTCCTAAAAAATTTCAATTTGAACATCAACAAAAAGTAACGGGTGTGATTGTAAAGCAATTTCAGGTTGTTGTACCCAAAATTGCATTTATTGATTTAGAAAATTTAACAGATGGTAAAAAATATGGTGTGATTTTACAATCATTTAATGATGAAAAAGTGGCTTTAAGTCGCTATCGACAAGGCATTATCCACTTGATTTATTTACAATTAGGTGATTTAATCCGTCAATTAAAAAAACAAATTCCAAATAACGTATCGTTGGCATATGCTCCATTGGGCAATCAAGCAAAATTAGAACAAATGTTAATTTATGCCACCTTACAACGTTGTATCGATAAATTACCGATGAATGTGTCAGACTATCAACAGTTATTACAACAGGTTAAACAACAATTTTTAACTATAGGACAAGATGTTTTAGCGATTTTTAAAGATGTATTTGTATTATGGCAAGATATTCGTAGCAAAATGCAAGGTTTAAATCGACAAATTTTTGTCGATAGTTTGCAAGATATTGAAGACCAACTTGAATTAATGCAATTATCAAAATGCTTTTATACAAAAATACCTGCAGTGTGGTCTGAATATCCACGCTATTTAAAAGCCTTGCAATTACGTTTAGAACGCTTGCCAAATAATTTAAATCGAGATATTGATGCGATTTATAAAATGGACACTTGGGCAGAAAAATTATTCAGCTTGTTTGATGATAAAAAACGAGAATGGGGGGAAGCAGAACAGTTATTTTATCAACTCACAGAAGAATATCGTATTTCGTTATTTTCTCAGCCAATGAAAACTAAAATCGCCGTGTCAGAGAAAAAGTTAAAAGAAGTTTGGGGAAATATTTTGTGAAAATTAAGTTAATTTCATAAAAATAACCTATTATTATCAATAGGTTATTTTTAAATTTTAACTTAACGTGCACGGTAAGTAATACGCCCTTTGGTCAAATCGTATGGGGTCATTTCTACCTTTACACTATCCCCTGTTAAAATACGGATATAGTGTTTACGCATTTTACCCGAAATATGAGCAATCACTTCATGACCGTTTTCTAAACGTACACGGAACATAGTATTTGGCAACGTTTCTGTAACAACGCCTTCAAATTCTAATAAATCTTCTTTACTGGCCATAGCCTACCTAAATGTATAATAAAAATTAGACAAGATTATAGGTAAATATTAACAAAATTGCAAGAATTTATTTGTATAAAACATATACAAATCTACAAAAATAGCGTTGCATTTCCTTGTAAAACTTGTCAATATAGTCAATAACGTATGTAATATTACATAATTTTTAAAATGAAATGTGGATACAATAACCATGACTCAACCAACCGATGCATCTATTTTACTACGTCTCGCCTATCAAGCTATACGCAAGGCAAATTTACCAGTCGATGAAATTTTACTCAAAGCAGGTATTACTTTAAATCAAATGGACAGTAAAATTCGCACCCCTATCTCCACACAATTAGCATTTTGGGGAGCATTGGAAGAGATTACTGGCGACCCTGATATAGGCTTACATCTAGGCGAACATTTGCCATTATATCGTGGACAAGTAATTGAGCATTTATTCGTCAGTAGTGGTACTTTTGGCGAAGGTTTACGCCGTGCTTTGGCTTATCAACGTTTAATTAGTGATTCATTTCAAGCACAATTGGTCGTAGAAGATGGTTTATGCTACCTGACTAATGGCTTACAATCATCGCCAAATACGAAAATTAATCGCTGTTTTTCTGAAAGTGCCATGTGTGGTATTTTAAGATTTTTTAAATTTATTACTGAAGGTTATTTCCAGCCTACTTTTATCGAATTTAATTTTGAGCAAGGGGCAAGCGATGAAGAATATCTGCGTGTTTACGAATGCCCTGTCAGTTTAGGACAAAAAGAAACTCGTTTGTATTTTGATAGCAGTATTTTAAACTACGAATTATGGCAGGCAGAGCCTGAATTATTACAATTACATGAGCAATTAGCACTTGAAAAACTACAAGAATTAGCACGCTATGATTTAGTTGATGATGTCCGCCGTGTAATTGGTGCAAGTTTAGAAAGTGGAGAAACTACTTTGGAAACAGTTGCCAAACAATTAAACATGACACCACGCCGTTTACGTTCGCAACTTAGCGAAGCAGATACAAGTTTTCAGCAAATTTTATCAGGCTATCGTTGTAGATTAGCCAAAAAATTATTGGCAAACAGCAATGAAAGTGTTGAAGAAATCGTCTATTTAACAGGTTTTTCTGAACCAAGCACCTTTTATCGAGCCTTTAAACGTTGGACAAATGAAACACCTGTAGAATATCGTAAACGTAAACAATCTCAAAGTTTATAATCCATACATTATTAGAGATGACTAAAGACTTTGTATGATATTGTATAATATATAATCAACACAATATCATGGTATTCTAATACGATATTTTCACTTATTTGTATCAAAAGGATAAAGTCATGCTCATTTAAGCTGAAAGCAAAAACTTAGCTGATTGATAGTTGATTTATCAGTATTCATATTCTCACATCAACAATAGATAAAATTTATAATCCATTGTTGATGTTTGACTTTACCCTACCCTACCGTTTCACTTAAGCAAACCAATTCACCATCGACAAAAACGGTTGTTTTAAACCAATCAACCATTTCAGGAATTTGTTGTAACACCTGATTATTTTTTTCAGCAAACATCTGATAAATAAAATCTACCTTTTGTGATTCTTCAACCTTAAAAGTATCAAACAAATTGGTATATTCATTATTTTTGATATTTAACACATAATTTACTGTACGTTGTCCTGTAGAAACAATCGTTTTATTTTGCAATTGACATTGTTTAAATACCATATAATCATTCAGTTTACTTTGCACCCAGTAATGAGCCAATGCTTGTGCTGTTTGCAGTGTCATTGCTAAACAATTGGTATCTACATGACCTTGGCGATGCATGAAAGAATATAAATCAGCCGTAATCTGATTAAACTTAAATGAATAATTGATTTGTCTAAATCCCCAAAAACCTAAAGATTCAGTATTATCATTGCATAAATATTGTCCATCTTCCATCACAAAACGGCGTAAATTATAAACTACTCCTACATTTTCATAGCTATTAAAACCATCAACGATATTTTGTACATGGTCATTATCATACCAGTTATCATCATCTAAATAGCATATGATTTCTTCTTGAACTAAAAACGGAGCAATCGCATTAATTGAACTATTCGTCCAACCATCAGCTCCTGTATTCATCGGCAAGAATGTAAAAATTACTTCTGGATATTTGGTTTGTAATGGTTTTACTTTATCAAAATATTGTTCACCATCAACAAAAACATAATGCTTACAAGGATAACTTTGCTGTTGTACACTTTCTATTGCCCGTTCTAATTCAGCTCGCCCAATAGTTGATGTAACCACTGCAACACTTTTTGTTTTCAGTACATCTGACCATGTTTTTTGTTGATAATGTTGATAACGTTGTAAATTTGGATAATTTGGATTTTGCTCAATATCTAAACCATAAGGTTTTTTAGAGCCTGTAAAATGTAAGACTGCTGCTTGCTTATTGGGCAAACCCGATTGAGCATCAGATTGTACATTATATTGTAACGGTAGTTTAAGCCACTGTTGTTTAAAGGCTAAATTAAATACATCTTGATCAGCAAATTTTAATTCTTCTGCATAAAGGAGAGTTTTGTTGATAAAACGTTGTTTATAATCTTTATTTTTCCATTGTTTTGCATTTATATAGAGTACACCTGCATTAAAATAATCATCTTCACCAAATTTTTGTACATGATGTTTCATCTGTTTAACATAAACATCTGGTACGGCTGCTAATGCATAATCTTGGAACTCTGCCCATGTAAATGGTTCTAAAATATTACGTACCACCAGTATATCGCAATCTAAATATAACCAATAATCACTATAGCCATATTCAAATAAATCTTCAATCGCATAACGTAAATAAGTTGCTGGACTAATGTAATCATGAGATTTAAAATTATCTGGTACAGTCATTTGAAAAAATTTAATATCGATAATTTTATCTTTTAAATAATAAGTCAATTCACCTTTAAATGTTTCATCTAAATCTTCATTAGACAACACAAAAATAGCCAAATTGCGTTGATAACAACATAAAGATTTTAACATTACTTTTGCCATATCCTGATAATTTTTATCTAATGCAATTACCACATTTACTGGTTCAGTCATGTACATTTTTATATCTCAAACTATTCTAACGTGAGTTCGGGGCATTTTAAAATGTAACTATTTGATATTAAATAAAAATAGATTAAATTGATGAAGAGTAGGGTTGAGAAACATCGTTTCGCAAGACACACCTTTATATAAATTTTCATCAAATTGTGCGTAATACGCACTCTACTTAATCTTTATATTTCAATAAGTTGCAAAATTTAATTTAAGCCGAATTCACGTTATTCTACTATTATTACTATAATAGCATTAATGGTTACTCAACACTATACGCTATCATAACATACAAACGCATAAACTTAATACACAAATATCATGTTAATTCACTGCTCGTGCCTTTTTTACCTTCTTTTCACTCGGTTTAAAGTTGATAATTACATCGCTTGGGTCATGATTGATACGAGTCTTCTTATCGACTTGAAGCACCAAACCCACCATCACTGCACACGCCCATAATGATGAACCACCATAGCTAATAAATGGTAAAGTCAAACCTTTAGTTGGTAACATACCTAAGGTCATTCCCACATTAACTACAATTTGAATCACAAAGATTAAACTCACCGCATAAGCTAAATAACCTGCTTTTAGATAATTTTTCTTAAGTGCATTTTGCCCTATTACCATACAACTCGCTGCCATCGTAAAGGATAAAATAAGAATAAATGCAACTCCGACAAACCCAAATTCTTCGCCTAAAATTGCCAACATAAAGTCAGTATGAGCTTCAGGTAAATAAGATAATTTTTGTACACTTTGCCCTAACCCAACCCCAGTCCAATCACCTAAACCATATGCCATCAATGAGTTTGAAAGCTGATAACCTGAGCCATATTGATCTTCAAATGGACGTGTAAAACTCAATAAACGTTCTAAACGATAAGATTTCGATAGCACACCAATCGCAATCACGACCACAGCAAATGCGGTCGTATATAAAAACTGCTTAATAGGAGCACCTGCTAGATAGAATATACCTAATGCCATGCCCCCAATCACCACTGCTGCACCCAAATCAGGTTCAGCAGCAATCAAGAGAACCATCAAACCAAAAGCTATACTCAAACGTGTCAGACTATAACCAAAGTTACTTTTCACTTCTTTATCACGGCGAACCACATAATCCGCCATAAAAATCGCCATCGCAACTTTTGCTAGTTCTGTCGGTTGGAAATTCATAATGCCTAAATTTAGCCATCGTGTTGAACCATTTTTTTCAATCCCAATCACAAGAACCAAAAGTAAAGCAAATAGTGCTATTAGATAAATTAAGACTGTATTTTCAAACAGATAGGTATCTTTGATGGTATAACAAAAATAAGCACTCGCAAAAGCAAATATGATAGCAAAGACATGACGTATCACGAAAAAATAAGGTGTATTCGCACCTATACTTTCCGCATAAGGCATAGAAGCTGATGCAACCATAATAGTACCAATACTCAACAAAGTCATTACACAAAACATCAACACATAACGTGCTGATATTTCAGATGGAAACTTGTTGCCTATCCAAGCAAGTGCTTGTGCAAAATATTTTAGTCCTTTTTGACAAAAATTAGTCAAAGGCTGTAAATAGTTTTGAAATGACATTGCTTATCCTACTAATTGTTGCACATATTCTACAAATTTGCGACCACGCTCAGGATAGCCACTAAACATATCAAAACTTGCACAAGCAGGCGATAGTAACACCACATCATTAACCTGTGTGTGTTGCTGACAAATTTCTACTGCTTGTTGTAGGCTATCAGCAAATATAAAAGTTACGTTTTTGACTAAAGCCAAATCCTGATGAATTTTTTTCGCATCTTCGCCAATTAAAACAACAACTTTTACATAAGATTGTACCGCTTGAGCCAATAAACTAAAATCCTGCCCTTTACCTTGTCCCCCCAGAATTAAAGCTAATTTTCCACCTTTGATTTGTGTTGATTTACCTAAACCATCAATAGCAGCTAAAGTTGCACCAACATTCGTTCCTTTAGAATCATTATAATAACGCACGCCATAAACTTCACTAACATATTGACAACGATGTTCTAAGCCTTTGAATTGTTTTGCTGTTGTAATCATGCTGTTTAAATCTAAACCAATACTTTCACCTAATGCAAAACAAGCTAAGACATTGGCAATATTATGTGTGCCTTGTATGTACAATTCATCACTACGCATCAAACGCTGTTGCCCACGCATTAACCATATGCCATCTTGCTCAAAAGATACGCCATATTGCCCATTTTGTGGCTCATCAATACCAAAACTGATTTTTGGTACAGAAATATCCGTTTGTGTTGCTATATCATCACGGTTAAAAACGATATGTTTTGCACCTTGAAAAATACGATGTTTGATATTTTGATAATGTGCCATATCACCATGTCGGTCAAGATGGTCTTCACTCATATTTAAAATAATCGCAACTTCAGCATTTAAATCGGTGGTGGTTTCTAGCTGAAAACTAGATAATTCTAAAACCAATAATTCAGGATTATCATTAAGCAAATCTAAAGCAGGGCGACCCAAATTACCGCCTACTGCTACTTTTTTACCTGTATTATGTATCATTTCGCCAATTAATGTGGTAACGGTACTTTTCGCATTTGAACCTGTAATCGCAATCAGCGGAATATCTGTAGCACGGCGTAATAATTGAATTTCACTAATAACGGGAATACCTTGAGCAATCGCTTGTTGAATTTCTACTGTTTCCACTGCCAAACCCGGACTGATAATAATTTCCTCTGCTTGTAATAATAAATCTAAATCAATTTTACCAAATGATGTTTGTACATCAGCAGGAATTTGCTCACAACCGGGCGGTGTAACACGAGAATCTGTTACCGCAACTTGATATCCTTGCTGATGTAAAAAATTAATCGCAGATACACCTGAAATCCCTAACCCTACCACGACTTTTAAACCATGCTGTTGTTGCATATACCACCTATTTATTTACTCAATAAAATTTATCTATTTTATCATGCCTAAGTTTATAAATGGAGATTTTCTTCACACTTTATCAAGAAAATCCAGTATAAAAATCCTACTATTTTCTTTAATTTATTGTTTAAAAATGTTAAAATTATAATATCATTTAGATAGAGGTATTTCCTATGACTCAAGTGAATCAAATTGGTCTTGAACAGGCTGATATGAAACCTGTGATTGCCAAATTAAATCAATTATTATCAAGCTACCACATTTTTTATATCAATGTGCGTGGTTATCATTGGAACGTAAAAGGCGAGCATTTCTTCTCTTTACATACAAAGTTTGAAGAGTTATATACTGAATTGCAATTACAAATCGATGCAATTGCAGAGCGTATTTTAACTTTAGGCGGTACACCACTTCATGCATATAGCGATTTTGCTCAAAACTCAAGCGTAAAAGAACATAAAACTGTTTTTGATGGTCGTGAATGTGTTATTGGTTTGGTTGATGGCTTAAATGCCCTAATTAGCGAACAGCGTACATTAGCAGAAATTGCTGAACAAGCAGGCGACCAAGGTTCTGCTGATTTAGTCAATGAATATGTACAAGAGCAAGAAAAAATGGTTTGGATGTATAATGCGTTCTTAGGTAAATAAGCTAAGTTAGTATTATCGATAATGATGTTATTTGTCATGAATAACATCATTTTTTTTAAGGGAAATAAATATGAATAATTCTCAATCCAATTCTCAACAAGAGCAATCTACAACACAAATTGCATTATGGAATCCTAATGTTGCTGGATTATGGTCAATTATTGTTCCATTTTTTGGAGCATGGATACATGCAAAAAATTGGCAAACTTTAGGCAATGATAAACTCTGCAAATATAATCAATATTATGTTTTGGCGATGATATTTTCCATGTTGGCAAACAGAATATTTGATATGTTCACAGGTTTTGAATCTCGCCCTACATTAGTCGCAATTTTATTGATTATCTGGTACTTTCATTTAGGCAGAAAACAAACTGAATTTATAACTCAACATTATACACATTATCAACGTAAATCTTGGCTTAAACCGATAATGATTGGACAAGTAGGCTTTATCGTTTTATGGACTAGTATCAGTCAAATATTGATTATAAGTTTTAACCATCTAGGAATTTTACATGAATCTTGGTATGAATAATTTGAGTGTAAATATTCATCTATAAGTTTTCATTGACACTCATACAAGCCTATAGTACGATGGTTATATGAGTTAAACAAACAAAAACTAGGTTATTCAACCATGATTAAAATCATCTATGATGCGAACAAAGCTCAAAGTAATCTGATAAAGCATGGTGTCAATTTTGAAGATGCAAAACAAGCATTATTTGACCCCCATGCTTTAGTTAGTGAAGATAACGACCATGATGAAGCACGATTTGTTTTAGTTGGTATGGCTCATAAATTATTAGTTGTCGTTTATTGTTATCTCGATGATGATAATATTATTCGGTTAATTTCAGCAAGAACTGCCACAAAAATGGAGCGTAAAGCCTATGAAAGCGGAATATGATTTTTCTCAAGCCAAAAGAGCTACGCAAGTTCCACACCTAAACCGCTTGCGTGAACAACAATTACTCGATGAAGACGTAACACAATGGTTAAGCCAACAAGATAGCCAAACCAAAAGCTATATTAGTGAAATGATACGTCAAATTATCGCTATTAAACAACCTGCCCAATCCTAACCATCTCATAAAAAATATACCCCAATGGCTTCACCATCGGGGTATTTTTATCAAAATGACTTTTTATTTCCACTTGACCGAGCTAACTTGTGTTGGTGCATCATCAGCTTTACAGCCACAGCCACCACCGCAACCCATCGACATAGGCGGACGGAGCCATTTGGCTAAACCTTGCCAACCTTGTGTTTGACAATAATTCGCCAGTTGATTAAATGTACGATTATAGCTGCTTGGGAATACTTTTTTAAATACAATATAAATACTCCACAGCATGATTAAACCAATAATCAAATATTCAAGCATTTTATACTCCTATTAACTGGTCAAACTGAGCGTAATTTGATACGCCAATAATGACATAATATAGGCTAATGCAAATAAATACAATGTCATAATGCCCGTGATTTTCCACGATTGCGTCTCACGTTTGACCGTTGCCAATGTCGATAAACAGTGCGGTGCATAAATAAACCACACCAATAATGAAATCCCAGTGGCAAAGCTCCACGCCAAATCACCTTGCGTAATTAAGCTTGATAAACCTTCCGCAATCGCATCATCATCAGCACCAGATAACGAATATACCGTACCTAAAGCTGCAATCACCACTTCACGAGCTGCCATCGCTGGAATTAACGCAATCGCAATTTGCCAGTTAAAGCCAATTGGTGCAAAAATTGGTTGTAATAAATGCCCCAACATCCCCGCAAAACTATAATCAATCGCTGGCATGGTGGCATTTTCTGGCGGTTGTGGGAAAGTACATAAGAACCATAAAATCACCACTAAAGCGAAAATAATTGTGCCTACACGTTTTAAAAAGATTTTAGTTCGTTCTAATAAACCAATACCAACACTTTTTAAATTTGGGAATCGATAACTTGGTAATTCCATCATCAATAAATGTTGTGATTTATCTTTGCGTAATAGTTTCATCACAAACGCAACCACTAAGGCACTCACAATCCCGCCCATATACAAGCCAAATAAAACTAAGCCTTGTAAATTAAACACACCCATCACATTTTCATCAGGAATAAATGCCCCAATCAATAGTGTATAAACAGGTAAACGAGCCGAGCAAGTCATCAATGGAGCAACCATAATCGTGGTTAATCGGTCGCGTGGGTCGCTAATGGTACGAGCTGCCATTACCCCTGGCACGGCACAGGCAAAACTCGATAATAATGGAATAAATGAACGTCCGCTTAAACCTGCTTTGAACATCAATTTATCTAATAAAAATGCTGCACGTGGTAAATATCCCGATTCTTCTAACATCAAAATAAAGAAGAATAAAATGATAATTTGCGGTAAGAATACCACTACACTGCCTGCACCGTTGATAAAACCATCAACCACTAAACTGCTTAATAAACCATCACCGAGCATTTCACCTACTTTTTCACCAAGCCAGCCGAAAAAGTCTTCAATCCAGCCAATAAACGGTTCAGCCCACGCAAATACCGCTTGGAAAATAATAAACATCAAGACAGTTAAAGTGATTAAACCAAATACAGGATGCAAGAAAATACCATCTAAAAAGTCGGTACGTTTATCTTCGGCATCGGCAAAACTCATCACATCGGCGAGAATGGCTTCAATTTGCTGTCCGTGTTGTTGTTCATTTAAATTTAAAGTATTGAGTTCTAAATGCGGTAAATCATATTGTCCTTGCTGTAATGCAGAAATCAGATTTTCTACACCCGAACGCCGTGTTGCCACCGTTTCTACCACAGGAATACCTAGACGTTCAGACAATTTTTGTACATTGATGTTGATACCACGTCTGCGGGCTTCATCCATCATATTTAAAACCAATAAGACAGGACGATTTAATGCAATCATCTCCAAAACTAATTTTAAATTGAGTTTTAAGTTAGTCGCATCAACAATCAATAAAAACGCATCTTGATGGGCTTCTTCCGCAATTTCACCCATACACACACGGCGAGTCACTTCTTCATCTGGACTACTGGCATTGAGACTGTATGTCCCCGGTAAATCCAAAATACGCACTTGTTGCCCTGAGGCAAGGCTAAAAAAACCTTCTTTACGTTCAACGGTTACGCCTGCATAGTTACCCACTTTTTGCTTTGCACCAGTGAGTTGGTTAAATAATGATGTTTTTCCGCAGTTTGGATTGCCCACCAACGCCACTTTTAACAAATCTTGGCTCATGCCGATACTCCTTCCACTTCAATGCGTTCGGCTTCAGTTTTGCGTAACGCAAAGCGAGTAAAACCGATTTGCACCAAAATCGGCTCACCGCCAAACATACCTTTGGTGATGACTTTTACTGGTGTTCCCACTAAAAAGCCCAAAACTTCTAAGCGGTTGGCAACAATATCGGGCTGAGTTGTTGCATCTTGTATAATGCCACTTATCGTGGCGGATTGTTTTGCTTTTAAATCTGAAAGTCGCACGACTTAACTACCATTATTTCTTATTTCGAGGCAGTATTATAAAACTAAACTAGAATATTTTCCAAATATTATTGTAAATTATTCTTGTTTATTCATCATTTAAACCATTATTCACTATAAATGATATTTAAGTTATTACTCTTGTGTAAGAGCTAATGATTATTAGCCCGTATATTGTAAGCTGAGAATGGAGTGATAATAGAAATTAATCCAATATCACATACTTTTTTTTAATATTATGCTGAAATTCTACAGGTAAATCTTCCCAATTATGTATATCAATCAGCATGGGCAAAGTACTATTTTTTAAGCTATCCACACAATTTTGAAAGCTAATTTTATCTTTTACACCATGTACCACCAAATCTAAATCACTGCCATCATGGGCAGTACCTTTAACTCGGCTACCATACGCCCACACTTCACAATCAGGTAAATGCATCTTTAATATCTGTTGTAACATCGCTAAATGTCGTGGTTTCAAATACAAATCATTCTGCGTGTTCATCAAAAATTCGTTCCATAGTCTCTGCTAAAGCACGCACATCTTGTAAATAGTCAGGTAATAACACTAACGTTTTTTCAGCAAATTGCACTCCATAATCATGAGCTGTATTATTACGATTCGCTCGATAATTCAACCAACGCTCAATGCTTGCTTCATCTAAAATATCATGTTTATAAGCCATACGAAATACATCATTAAACACAAGTCGGTCAATTTCTTTAGGAGAACCTGCATAGAGTTTTAATAATTTTCTCAATAACTTACCTGATGTTTCTAAAGATAATTCAAAACTTTTAATACAAGCATTACGGAATAAATCATATAATACCGTATTTTCAGCAGGTGTTGTTTGTAAATGAATAATTGCTTGTTCTAACGTATCTGCCGTGTGGCGTAAATGTTGTACAGATAAAGACATTTTACATACCTAATCAACAAAATATAATTTAGGCTTTTTAGCATGTTCTACTTTCTTTAAAACATCAAATGTTAAAGCATTAAAATCATCTTCATAAAACCCTAATTCTTCAAACATTTGCTCTTTACTAAAATTTGGTTGTGATGTTAATAGTTGCATAATTTTTGGCAACATTACACTTTCATCGCGATGTGTTTCTTCAGGTTCATTTATATGATAACCTAAAATATTTATTTGTGATGAAATAGTACGATAACTCCATTCACTAATTAAACCTAATTTATGTGCTTTATAAGCTACTGCTTTAAGTGAAGTTCTCCATATTTTTTTTATACCCATCATATTTTCTAATGATAAATAACGTGAGCAACTTGCCCTAAATGCTTCCTCAGGCATTAAAAACTCCGAAGCAAATAAATTTGCCTCTTTCTCTAAACTTTTATAGTTTCTATTTTTTTTTATTTCTTTATAATAGATATGCATCATAATATGCCCCAATTCATGAGCACAATCAAAACGAACTCGTTCTGCCGATTTAAATGTATTTAAAAATATAATCGGACAACCATTTTCTTCATCAAAAAATGAAAGTGCATCTACTTCATGAATTTCTGTAGGTAATTGAAACACTCTTATACCTTGTAATTCGCATAATGCTACAATATTGTTTATTGGTTGAACACCTAAACCCCATTTACTACGCAAATCATAAACAAGATTAAGTATTTCATGACTATTTATCATGTCATCATCAATGGAAGTATTTTTATTAACTTCATATAAATTACTACCTAATTCTAATAAACTCAGATTAAATTTCGGTAAATCTAATCTCTTCATAAAATATTGATTGATTTTCTTAGCCGATTTTGTATTACTCTGATTTTGACGCTTATACGATGCCTTAATTCTAGCACCAGAACGATAAAAAATTTCATCTTCTACAACAGCTTCTAATTCATCATCAATAAAGAAAGATTGTGGTAAATTAAGAACCTGACAAATTTTTTCTATATCTTGTGATGATATATCTTTATTTTCATCAAGCAATAACTTAACTTTAGACACAGAACACCCCAATAATTCCGCAAAAGCAGAATTATTGAGCTGTCTTAAATCCATCGCAAGACGCAAGTTTTTCTTACTAAATGACATCACTAAAACCAAATAAACTAACCAATAAATTTCAAATTTAGTTCAAAACTATCTTCAGTGATTTCTTCAGTTGGAGTAAAATCAGGTTTGTCTTTAAATTTCATAGATTGGCTAAGTGCTTCAGTATCAATAAAATGAATAATACGGCAACCATATTTATTAGGTATAACTTTGATTTTTCCATCTTTTGTTTCCCTTACCGAATAGCCGATAGGATAGGCTATTTCAATAGGGATAGATAGACTGTTTTTACTTCTATATTGCTCATTACCTAACGATGGAATATATAAAATAAAGGTACGCAATGCTGTCTTATCTAGATAATCCAATGGATTATTATCAATACATTTCTGTGTCATCCCTCCTTTTTCAGACTTAGGTTTAAGTAATTCATCTACATTGCCTAATCCTGAATTGGCAGTCATTACAATAAATTGAATATTCTTTTCTCTATTGTAAATTCTAGGTTGCCCATACTCTTTAACATATTCGAAATTAGGTAAAGAACTCAAATTACGCATGAAATGTTCAACAACATCACCCCAACGAGCAACGCCAATCGTTGAGTTATACTTAGCTATTTTTGCCTTAACCAAATTTGCAACAGCCGAAAGAACTCCTTGCAATTCTTCTACATCAACTCCTACAATCTCTTTCGACTTAGAAATAGCTTCATCTTGCATAAAAATATGACATTCAACATCATCTTTTTTAACATCATATAAATCTAATTGGACTAATTTAAGCATAAAATCTCCTAAAACTACAAATTTTAGCCATTATACAACATCAATTGATGTTATGAAAAGGATAATTAAAACTAAATAGAATATTTTTAAATCAAAAAAACCGCTTATCTTGACGTTCACGTTTCGGTAATCGTTGTAATTGAGCCAATACTTGTTCAGCAATGGCGATATAATGTTCAGTCGCTTCATCGCCTGCAATCATACTAGGTTTACCTTCATCAACATTTTTACGGATTTCTAAGCTCAATGGAATATGCCCTAACATTGGCACTTGATAACGTTCAGCCAAATCATCGCCACCAGCTTCACCAAAAATATGTTCTTCCGCACCACAATTTGAACAAATATGATACGACATATTTTCCACTACACCAAGCACAGGAATAGACACTTTATTAAATAATTCAATACCTTTCTGTGCATCCAGTAAAGCGATATTTTGTGGTGTAGTTACAATAACGGCACCATTAACAGGAATACGTTGTGCTAAAGTTAATTGAATATCGCCTGTACCGGGTGGCATATCAATCACTAAAATATCTAAATCAGGCCATAAAGTCTGATTAAACATTTGCATTAATGCTCCTGTCGCTTTTGCTCCACGCCATGCAATCGGTGTAGTATCATCGCCTGTTAAATGTCCTATCGATAAAGTTGGCATACCATAGGCTTCAAGCGGAATAAACCGCTCGTGTTCAATTTGTGGCGTTTTGCCAGCATTCCCCAACATGGTTGGAATACTAGGTCCATAAATATCCGCATCTAATACACCGATTTTTAAACCTAATTGCTGTAAAGCCAATGCCAAATTCACTGTAGTCGTTGATTTACCAACACCACCCTTACCTGACGACACAACAATCACTTGCTTAATGCGTGGATGAGCAGGTACACTTTGTTGTGTTGGTGCTTTTTGTGTAATCGGTGGATTATTGGGGTCATAGTGTTGTGCATCGGCATTTGTGCTTTGTGATGAATGCTCAGTTTGATGATCAACTTTATTTTTCTTTTCAACAACATGCAAATTTAAGGTTTGAATACCACATTTTTGTAACTGTTCCACCAAACCATCATGTAAGGCTTGTAAACTATCTTTTTCATCACTATAAATAAAAATATGTAACTGTAAAGTCGTTTGTTCAACTTGAATTTGCTTTACACGCTCCATTAATGGCACATGATTTGCCATTTGATATTGCTGTAATACCTGTTGTATTTCAGTTTCATTAATTTCAGGAGCAGGATTAAATACCGCTTTTAGTGAAGATAACCAAGACATCTATTATTCCTTTTCATCATGTGGAAATGGGCGTAATTTATCAGCTTCAGCCCATGCACACACCCATTCAGGCAATTCAAGTTCATTTAATTTAATATCCATTGCTTGAAAAACTTTTTCTGTTTCAATCACTTTTCCTGTCATAAGATTGGTTACACCTGTACGCAATAAAGCATGAGACGTGGCTTTACCTTTAACCCACATAGTTTGCTCAATATACAACCAACGCTGATCAGTACCTAAAAATCGTGTTTTGATAGTAACTTTATCAAATAACCGAATACGTTTACGATATTGAATCGTACTCCCTGCAACAACTAGCCCCCATTTATTCTGTAATAATTTTTTACCTAGACCTGTACGAATAGCAAAATCAAATCGTCCTAAATCAAATAGGGTAAAAATACGCCCATTGTTCATCTCTAAAAAGTTATCAATATCATTAAAATTACTCATCGTCGTAATTTCACTGGTATCATAAATCGATAACGTTTTACCACGCATACTGTTAAATGTACTTTGAGCTAAAGTTTTCCCAAAACGTAAAAATGGATACATATTCAACACTAAATTACTATAAAAATGATATTTGATTATAAAATAGAATGCTGTATTTTGCCTATATTTTTAGTGCAAATAATATGAATAATTGCAATTTTAATACACGTTATTTTGCAGACTTATTTAATATTGACTATATTTTAATAGCTTAATATATTGATTATTCTCAGCTTAAAAAATGTAAGGGCAAAAATATTTCACCCTCACATAACATCAATCACTTATAATCAATTAAAACTTATTTATAACCTGCTTTTTTCATCAACATAATGGCTTTCATTTGATTTTGACCAGCAACTGATACATTGATAAAGTCTTGCTTAAATGTTCCCCATTTTGCTACAAGTGGTGCATTGCTCGCACGCACACTCGCAGGATATTCATAATTATTACCCGCAAAAATGGCTTGTGCTTCATTGCTAGATAACCATTCAATAAATTTTTGTGCTTCTACAGGATTTTTACTAAATTTTACCACGCCTGCACCTGACACATTAACATGAGTACCTTTAGCATTTTGATTCGCAAAGAATGCTTTCACATTAATATTTGGATTATCCGCCACTAAACGACCAAAATAATAAGTATTGGCAATACCCACATCACATTGCCCTGCATCAATCGCTTTTAATAAAGCTGTATCATTAGAAAATGGCTGAACCGCAAGGTTAGATACCCAACCTTTCACCACTTTTTCAGTATTTGCTAAACCATCATGAGCAATCATGGTCGCTACTAACGATTGGTTATAAACATTACCAGACGTACGCAAACATAACTTGCCTTTCCATTTTGGATGAGCTAAGTCTGCATAAGTTGAAAGCTGATTTGGATTCACTTTTTTCGGATTATAAAAAATCGTTCTTGCACGTACCGATAGACCAAACCAACGATTTTGTGGGTCACGTAAATGTGCAGGAATATTGCTCGTTAATACACTTGAATTAATTGGGCGGAACAAACCTGCTTGAGCAGCTTGCCACAAATTACCACCATCAACTGTTACTAAAATATCAGCTTTCGTATTTTTACCTTCAGCTTTTAATTTTTCCATTAATGAACCAGCATTACGGTCAGTTACTAGGGTAATTTTATGTCCTGTTTTTTTCTCATAAGTGCTGACTAATGGCTTTAACAACTCATCAGAACGAGCTGAATAAATCGTTAATTCAGCTGCAAAAGCAGGAGCAATCGTAGCAAAAGCGATTGAAGTAACCAATAATTTTTTAAGCATGACTAAAACTTCCTTTAACTAGAAATAATGATAACTTGGGCTATCATACTAAATTTTAAAATAATAAACAATAAAAGTTATCATTATCTTTTTATGTTATAATAAACGATTTTTAAAATCATTGGTTTGTGTTTGAGATAAACATGGGAAAACTCTCTATCCTACTGTCTCGCTTGTGGGTACTGTTGTGTGCTGTGCTAGTGGCTATTCCTGTGTCAGTTATTGTACTGGCACTTGGCGAGTTTGATGCTGAAATTTGGGAATTCTTATTAGAATTCCAATTACCCTTATTAATCAAAAATACAATTGTACTCGCTATTGGTGTGAGTATAGGTGTGCTATTTTTAGGCACAACGACCGCATGGTTGTTAGCAATGTATCGTTTTCCTTTATCAAAAACCTTGTCATGGGCAATGATGTTACCCCTTGCCGTACCTGCTTATGTACTTGCCTTTGTACAACTGGGTCTTTTTGAATATTCTGCACCAATTAGCACTTATTTACGAGAAGTACACGGTTTTGAACAAGGCTTACCTGATATTCGCAATGGCTTAGGTCTAACATTAGTGATGAGTCTTGCTTTCTATCCTTATGTCTATTTACTTGCCAAAAATGCTTTTGGTAGCATGGGTTCTCGTGCTTTAGAAGTTGGTGCTTCTCTTGGTTTATCGCCAATGCAATCTTTTATTAAAATTGCCCTGCCAATGGCTCGTCCATGGATAGCAGGTGGCTTAATGCTTGCTTTGATGGAAGTCTTAGCTGATTTTGGAGCAGTATCCATTTTTGGTTATGATACTTTTACCACAGCTATTTATGATTCTTGGTTTGGCTTCTTCTCCATCGAGACTGCAAAACAATTAGCCAGTTTACTTATTTTAGCTGTATTTGTGATGGTCGCATTAGAAGAATGGACACGACGTGGCAGACGTTTTGAAGAAGCTGGACGTGGCAACCAATATATACCTAAAACCTTAACAGGAATTAAAAAATATCTTGCGATGGGCTGGTGCTTACTTGTACTTGGCTTAGCATTTTTTATTCCTGTCGCTCAACTTAGCATTTGGGTATATCAAACTTGGCAAGGCGTGGATTTAGCAGAAGTTGCCTTACAAGCATGGCACTCTATATCTGTTGCATTCATGGCATCTTTTGCTGTTGCATTCGTAGCTTTACTTATTGCCTTAGCTCAACGACAAGATAATAGCCGTTTTACCTTACTTGCTACTAAACTTGCTTTAATGGGCTATACTATTCCGGGTACCGTATTAGCCGTTGGTATATTTGTGCCTGTCGCTTATTTAGATAATTTTTTAATTGAATGGCTTGCTCTTGGCGAAGAAACGACCGCTATTTTTAAAGGTACACTTTTAGTAATGGTTATTGCTTATTTAATCCGCTTTTTAGCACTCGGTTCATCAGCAATTTCAGCAGGTATGGAGCGAGTTAAACCATCACTGATCGAAACTTCACATTCTTTGGGCATATCAGGTTTTACTCTTGTGTGGCGAGTATATTTACCTATGCTTAAAGGAGCAGTTGGTGTAGCTTTACTAATGGTATTTGTCGATGTGATGAAAGAAATGCCAATTACGCTGATGATGCGTCCTTCTGACTGGGATATGCTTGCAGTACGCATTCATGCTTTTACGATGGAAGGTATTTATGATAGAGCAAGTTTACCCGCTCTGCTCATTGTGGCAGTAGGACTCATACCTGTGATTTGGTTTTCTAAACTTGGACAAAATAAAGTAGATAAATAAGGTTAATGTTATTAGCTTTATCATCAATAGTAAGTGTGTGATTTTAGGTGCATTTTAGGGTACATTCTTTTATAATACATTTAAGTCATTCTAAACTCATAGTAAGTTATTGATTTTGTGTAGGGGCGAATGATTATTCGCCCGTACAAAATTAAATATCTTAAATCATATCAATATACTATGATTTTAAGTTAAGAATGGGATTACATTTATCAATCATATCATAAGAATCTTTACAATGACCAATAGACTGCCAAAAAATGCTCTCATACAGGCATTACCACCGACTGTACAGCGTTTTATTGCTCGATTTTTTGTAACAAGAGCATTCGTATGGCTGATTTCTATTGTTTTTACACTCTTTGTAGGTGTAACAAGCTGTTGGTTACTCATGGCGTTATGGGTACATCAACCACTTGGCGAACTTGGCACTAAGATTTTTATGATATTTTGGGCGTGTTTAGCACTGAGTCTAACAGGCTTTTTTATTACACGTGCAGTGTTTAGACGACGTACTGATTTGGCAGTATACCTTGTTTGTTTTGGTTTGGCATTGGGGTGGTATTTTGCTATGCCTGCTAAAAATGACCGTATTTGGCATGATGAAGTTGCTAAAATTCTCCAATTTGAACAACAAGGTAATATCGTAACCTTACATAATGTGCGTAATTTTAATTGGCATACTATCGACAAATATGATATTCGATGGGAAACTCGCCAATATAATTTAAATGATCTTGAAAGTTTTGATATTATCATCTCTGATTGGGGACTCAATAAAATTGTGCATACGATGGCAAGTTTTGGCTTTAGAGATGGTCGTAAACTCAGCTTTTCCATTGAAATTCGCAAAGAGGCACACGAAAGTTTTTCCGCAATAGGAGGATTTTTCCGCCAATTTGAACTTGCACTTGTCGCAGGCGATGAAAAAGATTTACTCTATAGTCGCACCAATGTACGTGGTGAAGATGTCTATATTTACCCTGTAAACTTATCTAAAGAGAGTATGCTAAAATTATTTTTATTATACCTAGAAAAAGGCGAAAGCCTTAATCATGAAGCAAAATGGTACAACACGCTCACAAGTAATTGTAGTACACTGATTTTTGATATGATGGCACAAATTGAGCCAATCCCTATTGATTATCGTGCATTATTAGCGGGGTTATTACCCGAATATTTACTCGATGAACAGGCAATTGATACCCATTATACAGCAAAGCAATGGCGAACGATGGCTCATGCCAATCCACATGTAGCACATTTGACCCAAACTGATATAAACAGCAATGATTTTTCAATACTGATCAGACAAGGCTTACCTAAACCCTAAGATTTATCATATCAGTTATAATGCTTTAAATGATGATGAAATGTTATTTATATAACATATATGCATCAAAAATAGCGTGTAAAACACCCCTAAAATACATCAGAAATCTGGCAACTAATATGACAACTTTAACTAACAATACACAAACAAGTCAAAATTTAATCGTCAATGACCTTACAGTCACTTTTGGTAATAAAACGATTTTTTCTAGCATATCTTTTGCTTTAGAGCAAGGTGAAATTGGTTGTTTACTCGGACAATCAGGTTGTGGTAAAACTACCGTATTACGTTCTATTATGGGCTTTTGTCAGCCTCAAAATGGTACAATTCATCTAGCGAATAAACTTCTATATAATGCTCAGAATAAACAAAATATCGCACCACATTTACGCCACATTGGCATGGTATTTCAAGATTATGCCTTGTTTAGTCATTTAACAGTAGCAGATAATATTTGTTTTGGTATTAAACATCTAGCTAAAAATGAACAAAAAACTCGCCTAGATGAACTTTTAACCTTAGTTGGTATGGAAGATTTTGCCCGCCGTTATCCACATGAACTTTCAGGCGGACAACAACAACGAGTAGCTTTAGCACGTGCTTTTGCCCTAAAACCAAATCTTATTTTGCTTGATGAACCATTTTCAAACCTTGATGTTGAATTGAGAGCAAGTTTATCTTTTGAAGTACGAGAATTATTAAAATCACAAAATACAACTGCTATTTTAGTAACTCACGACCAAGCAGAAGCCTTTGCAATGGCAGATAAAATTGGTGTGATGGCAAATGGTCAGTTACAACAATGGGATACACCTACTAATTTATATCAAAAACCTGCTAGTCAAGCAGTGGCGAGTTTTGTTGGAGAAGGTGTATTATTCCCTATACAAAATGTGCTGGATAATCAAACAAGTGTACAGACAGCTGTAGGTATCATCACCTGCGAAAATGCTAACGATGCTCAAGAAAATCACCATGTTTTAATACGCCCTGAACAAGTCATCATTAGTAGTGATGGCATACCTGTAACACTTCACAAACTTAACTTTAAGGGTAGTTACTGGCAAGCAAATTTACTCTTAGCAACAGGTGAGGAAGTACTAGCCCACTTGCCAACACACATGACTGCAAAAGTCGGTGATACATTAAAAGTGCAAGTGAAAAAAGGGTGGGTAGTTTAAACTAAGTTACAGTCTAAAAAATAGACGAGCTACCTTGTTATTTTATATCCACTCATTTTATCTTATTCGGAATCTCTAACCATAAATATTTTTTATATCTCCTATAATCTACATGACAAGCCCATTATTTTTCAGTAAAATATAGACATTCTCAAAAACTATGGTGAGTTCAAATCATGACTGATAAAAAAATCCCGCACGTTCTTATCATTATGGACGGTATTGGACATCGTGAAGATAACCGTGATAATGCCTACGCATCAGCAAAAACACCAACCCTTGATATGATTAAGCAAAAACATCCACATGGTTTAATTTCAACCACAGGTGAAGATGTCGGCTTACCAGCTGGGCAAATGGGTAATTCTGAAGTTGGACATATGAATTTAGGTGCAGGACGCATTGTTTATCAAGATTTTACTCTCATTAGTAAAGATATTCGTGAAGGTGGCTTTTTTCAAAAAGAGACCTTTATTAATGCCGTAGAACAAGCCAAAAATGCAGACGGTGCAGTACATATTTTTGGCTTATTGTCGCAAGGTGGTGTGCATTCACATGAAGATCATATTATGGCAATGTGTGAATTAGCATTACAACGTGGTGCAAAAGTATATCTTCATGCCTTTTTAGATGGTCGTGATACCCCACCAAAAAGTGCAGAGCCAAGTTTACAACGTTTTGAACAATTCTTTGCCGATAAGCCAAATGCACGTTTGGCAACCATGATTGGGCGTTATTTTGCAATGGATAGAGATAACCGTTGGGAACGTGTGGAACAGGCTTATCGTTTAATTACTGAAGGCGTGGCAGAACGTGTCGTAGATAGTGCAGTTCAAGGTTTACAGCTTGCTTATGAAGCTGGCGAGACAGATGAATTTGTTAAAGCGACTCGTATTGGTGAAGTAGTAACCATTAATGATGGCGATAGTATTGTCTTTATGAATTTCCGTTCTGACCGTGCTAGAGAATTAACTAAAGCCTTTGTGATTGATGATTTTGATGGTTTTACCCGTCAAGTTCGTCCAAAATTATCTGATTATGTTACCCTAACCCGTTATCAAGAAGGTTTACCTGTTAATATCGTTTATAAACCACAAAGTTTAGATAATGGTTTAGGCGAATATTTGGCAAAAGTTGGTAAAACACAATTACGTTTGGCAGAAACTGAAAAATATCCTCATGTCAGCTTTTTCTTTAGCGGTGGTATAGAACAAGAATATACAGGTGAAAAACGTATTCTGATTCCATCGCCAAAAGTAGCGACTTATGATTTACAACCAGAAATGAGTGCTTATCAAGTCACTGATGCTTTAATTGATGCTATTAATAGTGGTGAATTTGATGTATTTATCGTCAATTATGCCAATGGCGATATGGTCGGACACACAGGCGTATTTGAAGCTGCGGTGAAAGCAGTAGAAACAGTGGATACTTGTTTGGCTCGTGTCTATGATGTAGTAATGGCGAAAAAAGGACACATGATTATCACTGCTGACCATGGTAATGTTGAGCAAATGATGGATTATGAAACTGGTCAAGTACATACACAGCATACCACTGAACCTGTACCTTTTATTTATGTAGGACAGACAGGAGCAACTATTGAGACAGGTGGTATTTTAGCCGATGTTGCACCAACAATTTTAGCGTTAATGAATGTGCCACAACCTAAAGAAATGTCGGGACGTAATTTAATTCACTTGACGGATTAATTGAGCATAAAAAACGATAGAGTGAATGATATTGCAATTGTCATTCACTCTTTTTTCTTATATGCTACACATTATCCGTGCAATAATGAAATATTTTAGGAAGTATTATGTCATCTTTGACTAAAACACTACTTGCTATTACCCTTTTGAGTTTATTCAATAGTACAGTAATGGCTAAAACACAACAAGCAAATACTAAAAATATTCAAGCTAATAAAAACAAGACATCTGTAACAAATCAATCAAACTTAACCGAAACAGATGACAATTCACTTGAATTGACAGAAGATGAACAAATTAGTGAAGTACCTGTAGAAGCAATTCAACAATTTATTAAAGTCTATCAGGTAGTGCAACAAAATTATGTAAATGAACTCAATGATGAACAGCTATTTAATGCTGCCATTAAAGGCTTGGTTAATCAAGATAATTATTCTCGTTATTTAAATATGGAAGATTATCAAGATTTAATACGCTATACCGAAGGCGGTGAAGCAACGGTTGATTTTGAATTAGTTAAAAAAAATAATCATTGGGTAATCAGTCAGTTACGTGAAGATAGTACCACAGCAAAACTAGGTCTAAAAAATGATTTAGCCGTATATCGTATTAATGAACAAAACATCAATCAGCTTGATGCAGAGCAAGTACAACATTTATTATCAGGTGCAATGGGTTCAACTTTAACCATTCAACTCGGGGAAAATACACAGCCGATTAAATTAATCCGTAATAAAGCCCAAAATACCGATATTCGTTCAAAATTAATGCTACAAAATCAGGTACTTTATATTCATATTCCTGTATTTAAACAAGAAACAGCCAATGAAATTAAAAATGCAATTTATGATACCGCACATTTGCCTGTACAAGCGATTTTAATTGATTTACGTAATAATCCGGGAGGATTATTGTCATCAGCAGTGGAAACATCAGAATTATTTTTAAAACAGGGCTTAATTGTCAGTACTAAAAGCCGTGCCGAAGGTAATCAAAATTTTAGAGCCCTATCGAAACAAGTTTTTGAGCATAAATTAGGCATTCTAATTAATAGCAAATCTGCTTCTGCTGCTGAAGTATTTACTGCCGCTATGCAACAAAATCAACGTGCTTATGTGATGGGTGAAAAAAGTTACGGTAAAGGTGTGGTGCAAAAAGTTTTACCTTTAGATAATGGCGATGCTGTTTCATTAACAGTTGCACATTATTATACACCAAACGGTCAGCAACTTGATGGTAAAGGTATCATGCCTAATTTATTATCTCCACGAAATCAACTAGATGATGATGAATATTTAGAAAAAATGGCAGAAGCATTATTGCAACAGTCATCTAAACGCTAAATAAGTTTTGTTAAAATAGAGAAATTGCTTGGCAAGATGATAAAATTGCTTTAAAATAATGCAGTCCTTACCTGCAGGTCTGCTACAATGGGGTAGTTGAGCCAAACAGGTACTTAAAGAGGTTATTATGGCAAAGTTAAAAACTCGCCGTGGTGCAGCTAAACGCTTCAAAGCAACTGCGAACGGTTTCAAACGCAAACAAGCGTTTAAACGTCACATTTTGACTAAAAAATCTTCTAAACGTATCCGTCAATTACGTGGCTGTGTAATGGTTCATGTGAGTGATGTTGCTTCAGTTCGTCGTATGTGCCCATACATCTAAGGAGATAAAAAATGGCTCGTGTTAAACGTGGTGTAGTGGCTCATCGCCGTCACAAAAAAATTCTTGCTCGTGCTAAAGGTTACTACGGTGCTCGTTCACGTGTATATCGTGTAGCGTTCCAAGCAGTAATCAAAGCTGGTCAATATGCGTACCGTGACCGTCGTCAGAAAAAACGTCAATTCCGTGCTTTATGGATTGCACGTATCAATGCTGGTGCTCGTCAAAATGGTTTATCTTATAGCCGTATGATTGATGGCTTGAAAAAAGCTCAAGTAATTATCGACCGCCGTGTATTAGCAGACATTGCTATGCATGACGCTGTTGCATTTGCGGCTTTAGCTGAAAAAGCAAAATCTGCATTAGCTTAATTAAATTTATTTAAATAAGCAAAAAGGCATTGTGTTTATCGCAATGCCTTTTTATTTATGATGATAATAATTAATAGGTTCTGGTTCAAAAGTATGCTGGAAAGAAAATCGTTCGCCATGAGCTTGTCGAATGGTATGATTTTCCTAGACTTCGACAAGCTCAGTCCAAACGGAAAATCTTGTAACATACTTTTCAGACCACTACCAATTAATATACCCGAATGATTTTAGAAAAAAATAATGCCAATCGTTAAGTGCTTATCAAAATTTATCACAACATTTTGAAAATTTATCATCAACAATAGATGGATTTTATGCTATTATACTCATAATTTTTTTAATATTTAGGATAATATCATGAGCCAACATCTTTCTCTACCTAAAGATAAAATCAAATTTTTATTGCTCGAAGGTATTCATCAAAATGCGATTGATACGTTAAAAGCAGCAGGTTATACCAATATCGACCATCGTAAAACGGCTCTTGAAGGAGACGAACTCAAACAGGCGATTCAAGATGTACATTTTATTGGTATTCGTTCACGTACTCAATTAACAGAAGAAATCTTTGAAGCTGCAAATAAATTAATTGCAGTTGGTTGTTTCTGTATCGGTACTAACCAAGTTGATTTAAATGCTGCTATGTTACGTGGTATTCCTGTATTTAATGCACCATATTCAAATACACGTTCTGTAGCAGAATTAGTATTAGCTGAAACGATTTTATTATTACGCCGTGTACCTGAAAAATCAATAGCGTGCCATGCAGGTGGTTGGGATAAATCTGCAGTAGGTTCTTTTGAAACACGTGGTAAGACTTTAGGTATTGTTGGTTATGGTTCGATTGGTTCTCAACTTTCTGTGTTAGCTGAAAGTATGGGTATGAAAGTGATCTATTTTGATGTGGTTACTAAATTACCTCTAGGTAATGCACGTCAAGTAGGTACGCTTGATGAATTACTTGAACAAGCCGATGTAGTAACTTTACATGTCCCAGATGTTCCATCTACTCGTTATTTCTTTGGTAAAGAACAATTTGCAAAGATGAAACAAGGCTCTATTTTCTTAAATGCTGCACGTGGTACGTGTGTAGTCATTGAAGATTTAGCAGAAGCATTAACATCAGGTCATTTAGCGGGTGCAGCAGTTGATGTATTCCCTAAAGAACCTAAAGCCAATGGCGAAGAATTCCAATCTCCATTGCGTGGTTTAAATAACGTGATTTTAACACCACACGTTGGTGGTTCTACAATGGAAGCTCAAGCCAATATCGGTTTAGAAGTAGCAGAGAAATTTGTGGCTTATTCTGATAAAGGTATGACATTATCAGCAGTGAATTTCCCTGAAATTGCCTTACCATTAACAGAAGGTAAACACCGTTTATTACATATTCACAAAAATGTGCCAGGTGTATTGTCTAAAATTAATAGCTTATTTGCAGAACAAGGCATTAATATTTCAGGTCAATCACTCATGACTAAAGGCGATGTTGGTTATTTAGTAATGGACGTTGATGCATCAGGCTCACAAGAAGCTTTGGCAACTTTAGAACAAGTGGATGGCACAATCCGTGTTCGTGTTTTATTTTAATAATGATTTAAATTATTAAGATAATCATACAAATCACCTAGTCTTTGATTAGGTGATTTTTTATTATGATGATTTATTGTAAGTTACGATATTTTTTATACAATGATTATCAATAAAATCAGAAAAATACTTGTTTAACCGTATAGATTAGGCTATATTAACCCTATTTATGTCTAGGGCTTATCCTAATCCAAAATTTATGCGTGGAGAAATCAAATGAGTAACGCACATGAGCGTGTAAAACACGAAGGCTTACGCCAAAAAATTATGACAGCTGAACAAGCAGCTGAATTTGTTAAAGATGGTATGAATCTTGCAATTACTGGCTTTACAGGTGCAGGTTATCCAAAAGCATTACCAACTGCAATTGCGAATAAAGCGAAAGAAGCTCATGCTCGTGGTGAATCTTTTGGTATTGGCATGGTTACTGGTGCATCAACTGCTCCAGAATGTGATGGTGTTTTGGCTGAAGCAGGAGCAATTAAATTCCGTTCACCATTCCAATCTGACCCAACATTGCGTAACAGCATTAACGCAGGCAATACTGCCTACCAAGACATGCACCTATCGCACGTTGAACAACAAATGCGTCAAGGTTTCTATGGCAAATTTGATATTGCAATTGTAGAAACGGCAGGTATTACTGAAGATGGCAAATTGATTTTTGCAATGGGTATCGGTCATGGCGTAGAAGCAATTAAAAATGCGGATAAAGTCATCATCGAAGTAAACGCTGCTCAAAATGCTGGCTTAGAAGGTATGCATGATGTGTATGGTGAAGTAGGTTTACCGCCACATCGTAAGCCAATTCCATTAGTCGGTGCGTTTGACCGTATCGGTTCACCTTATATGGAATGCCCTGAAGATAAAATCCTTGCGATTGTTTTAACTAACGGTGGCGACCGTAACTCTAAATTTGCTGACCCTGATGATACCTCTAAGCGTATCGCAGCACAAATCATCGATTTCTTAGACCATGAAGTAAAAGCAGGTCGTTTACCGAAGAGCTTATTGCCATTGCAATCAGGCGTGGGTAATGTTGCGAATGCGGTCATGGCTGGTCTTTTAGATGCTCCTTTTGAAGATTTAACAGGTTATACCGAAGTTTTACAAGACGGTATGCTTGACTTAATCTTAGCAGGTAAAATGAAGCACGCATCTGCAACTGCATTGTCATTTAGTCCAGATGCATTACAACGCTTTAACGACAATATCGAATTCTTGCGTGATAAGTTGATTTTACGTCCAATGGAAATCAGTAACAACCCAGAAATTATCCGCCGCCTTGGTATCATCGGTATGAATGCGATGATTGAAGCGGACATTTATGGTAACGTGAACTCAACTCACGTGATGGGTACACGCATGATGAACGGTATTGGTGGTTCTGGTGACTTTACCCGTAACGGTTTCTTCTCGTTCTATGTCAGCCCATCAACAGCGAAAGATGGTAAGATTTCATCAATTGTGCCAATGGTCAGCCATCACGACCACACAGAACACGATGTCATGTTTATTGTAACAGAACAAGGTATGGCGGATTTGCGTGGTAAATCACCAAAACAACGTGCGAAGTTAATCATTGAAAACTGTTCACACCCTGATTACCGTGATATGTTGCGTGATTACTATGACCGTGCATTAGTCGCAAGTGAAAAAGCAGGTGGTGTACATACACCACACATCTTGCTTGAAGCATTGTCTTGGCATCAACGCTTTGTAGAAACAGGCGATATGCGTATTAAATAATTCTTAAATGAATATTTAATAAATACGGTGGTTTTTAATCACCGTATTTTTATTTTGTACTTAAAGATAATATAAAAATTAAAACAATCAATTAGGTATATTTATCGTTAAATTTTCAGTAATTAAATCAACTAATTCTACTTCTAATGTATCAGCGATTCTGCCCATGACATCAATAGAAACGGATCTTTCCCCCCGTTCTACTTCACCAATGTAAGTACGGCTCACATTTGCATTTAAGGCTAATGCTTCTTGGGATAAATCTTTCCAACGGCGAATTTTTCTTAAATTTTGGGCAAAAATAAGGCGTTGGCGATGTGGTGGATTATCATTTTTCATAGTTTTTCAATTTTAGATAAAAATAAATATCAAACAACATGATTTAAATATCTAAAAGACAACTATAATTGACAATATATTTATATTTGGATAGAATGAACCTAATTTAAGCGTAAAAGAGGTAATGTAAGATGGCATATCGTCCTGATCCTGACTTGGAGTTTCTTGGTCAATGTTCAGACCATGAACTCAATGATTTAGTAGATTGTCTAATTTATGGTAAAGATGGACAGAAACGTTTAACTGAAGAATTGACTATAAGCAGTGCATATAAAAAATATTCGCCACGTCATAGTCATTATTGGCAAGAAATTGGTGCTGAAATTCAATGTTTTGGTGCAAATAGTATTGCTACAATATTTCGTGGTGGCAAAGGTGTTCCATATAAAGAAGTTTTATGTGATGTTTGTGATAAATTCAAAGTGAAGTATGATAAAAAGTCAAATACTGTAGAAATAGAGCAAGCATTATTTTTAAAAGTTTTAGCGGACAGTATTGAACAACTTTCACCTGAAGAAAGACGAGCATTTGCAGAAGAATTAGGTGGTATTGATTTAAATGATTTAACGCCACAAGCTTTGACCATAGCACTTCAATCGTTATTTAAACTAGGTGGATTTAAATCTTATAAAATAAGTTTAATCGTTGTAAATGCAGTTGTAAAAGCTCTTTTTGGTAAGGGATTAACAATTGCAGCAAATAGAACCTTAGTCAAAACATTATCAATCTTGACTGGACCGATTGGTTGGACAATTTCAGGGGTTTGGACAGCCATAGATATTGCTTCTCCTGCTATGCGTGTTACGATTCCTGCTGTTTTTGAAGTTGCATTATTACGTCAGCGTATCATGGCAAAAGGAACGAGTGATTATGCTTTAATTGAGCAATTATATTGATAGATTTATCAATAAATATAAATACGGTGGTTTTTAATCACCGTATTTTTTTAATATTTAATATTTAATTTATATCTAACTGAATTTTTTCCAGTTTTGTGCGTAAATCAGGCAATCCTGTTTGGATCGTTTCCCATACAACAGCCAAATCAATATCAAAATAACCATGTGCGATACGATTTCTCATACCACGCATACTTCGCCATTCAATGTGCGGATTTTGTTGCGTAAATTCGCTGTATTCATTCATCAATTTCGTTGATGCTTCACCAATAATAATTAAGTTCATAATACAGGCTTGTTGTGTACGCTTATCTTCTAAAAATTCATCAAAAGTTAATCCTTCTACATAAATTAAAGTGTCTTGAATCGCTATTTTCATGTGTTGAATATAATCATTTTGGCGGTTCATAACGGTATCGCTTCCTGTAAAACTTGTTCACGAAATTGAATGGGTAAATCATACGGAGTTTTAACATCGACTTTAATGCCGAGCAAATCTTCAAGTTCACATTGTAAACCACCTAAATCAAATAATGTGGTGCTAGGCAAGGCATCAACTAGCAAATCTAAATCACTGTTTTCATTATCTTTTTTATGAATAATTGAACCAAAAATGCGTGGATTCGCCACATTAAATTGTTGAATAACTTGGCTAATAAGTAAGCGGTTATTTGCTAAAATTTCAGATGGTTTAGGCATTTTAAACTCTCCTATTTTTTCACATTCTAACTGAAATCATGATGAATGAAAAGTCTGTTAAATTCAAATTCGTGGAATGATTCAATATCATCATTTTATCCAAATTGTATAGATTGTGTTATAATAAACCATGTTATTTTTAAGGATAAATCCCATGACTGAACGATTTTCGACTGCGATTGACGAATTAAAAGCCAAATTTGGCAATGCCTTATCGACCAATTTAACGGTACGAGAGCAACATGCTCATACCATGAGTTGGCTTTCACCACAAGCACCTGATGCCGTTTTAACTGTTACAGATAAATATCAAATTAGTGAAGCGGTTAAAATTTGTAATGCTCATAAAATGCCTGTGATTGCTTTTGGTACAGGTTCGTCATTGGAAGGGCAACTCAACGCACCACACGGCGGATTAAGCATTGATATGTCGCAAATGACAGAAGTATTAAGTATCAATGCAGAAGATTTAACCGCTACCGTGCAAGCAGGTGTTACCCGTGAACAGCTTAATGAAGCCTTACGCCATACAGGATTATTTTTCCCGATTGACCCTGGTGCAAATGCCAGTATTGGCGGTATGACAGCGACTCGTGCATCAGGAACAAATGCGGTTCGCTATGGCACGATGAAAGATGTGGTATTGTGCCTAGAAGTAGTATTGCCCAATGGAGAAATCATTAAAACAGGAACACGAGCAAAAAAATCATCAGCAGGTTACGATTTAACCCGTTTAATGATTGGTTCAGAAGGAACGTTGGGGATTATTACTGAAATTACCGTAAAATTATTTGGGCAACCTGAATGTGTGGGCAGTGGTATATGTCATTTTGATAGCATTGATGGTGCGTGCCAAGCGGTAATGCTCACAGTACAATACGGCTTACCAGTGGCTCGTTTAGAATTATTGGACGCAACGCAAGTAAAAGCGTGTAATGCCTATTCAAAATTGACTTTAGCGGAAAAACCGACATTATTTGTAGAGTTTCATGGCACAGAAAACAGCGTAGCGGAACAAGCGGAAATTTTTCAAGGGATTATCAGCGAATATGGCGGTTCAGATTTTAGCTATAGCAGCGATGAAAATGAACGTAAAAAAATGTGGACGGCTCGTCATAATGCCTACTATGCGACCAAAGCTCTAAAACCAGAATATGAAAGTTTATCAACTGATGCCTGTGTGCCGATTTCTCGTTTAGCGGAATGTGTAACAGAAACGATTGCCGATATTGAACAACAAGGTATGATTGCTCCTGTGGTCGGTCATGTGGGCGATGGTAATTTCCATGTATTATTATTGTTGGATAAGAATAATCCTGATGATATTGAAAAGACCAAAGGTATTTTATCTCGTTTGGCGAAACGTGCCATTGCAATGGACGGCACCTGTACAGGTGAGCATGGGATTGGACAAGGTAAACGTTCCTATATGGAACTTGAACATGGAGCAGAAGCCATCGCCGTGATGAAAGCCATTAAAACTGCTATCGACCCAAATAATATCATGAATCCTGATAAGATTTGGTTTTAAATCGATGACTTAAAATAGGTAGGTGGATATATTGTATATAATATATTCACCTACTTTTTAAATGTAACCAAATAATTTCCACGATAAAAAAATAAATATACAAAAAATAAAAACTTTTGTAATATAGCAAAACAAAAAATTCATATTAACATCAACACGTTGTTTAGGAATGTATGGAATGACTACTGAAACGCAAACAACTCAAACTTTAAATAACAATCCTTATAAGGTTGCTATTTCATCAATGGTCGGCACAGCTATTGAATTTTATGACTATTATATCTATGCAGCAGCAGCAGTATTGGTATTTAGTACACAGTTTTTTAATAAGTCTGACCCAGCGGTAGCGACTTTATTATCATTATCCACATTAGCATTGGCATTTATTGCTCGCCCGTTTGGTTCATTATTATTTGGCTACTTTGGCGATAAAATTGGACGTAAAAAAACGCTCGTTGCCTCACTCCTAACCATGGGGATTTCAACCATCGCCATTGGCTGTTTACCAACCTATGACGATATTGGCATTTGGGCAGCGATTTTATTGTGTATTTGCCGTATCGGTCAAGGTATTGGCTTAGGCGGTGAATGGGGTGGTGCAGCTCTGGTTGCAGTAGAAAATGCTCCACCTGAAAAACGTGCTTGGTTTGGTATGTTCCCGCAACTCGGTGCTCCAATCGGTTTATTTTTAGCAAATGCGGTATTCTTTGGTATTAGCTTAGCGATTGGTCATGAGGCATTGGTAGAATGGGGCTGGCGTATTCCATTTATCGCATCAATTTTATTGGTTGCAACAGGTTTATATATGCGTATTAGCTTGCATGAGAGCCATGTTTTTGAAGAAGCGGAACAAGCGGGTAAAACCAAAGGTGTACCAACCATTGAAGTGTTTAAAAAGAGCTGGTTACAAGTGCTTCAAGGTACTATTATGATTACTGCCTTGTATGTATTGTTCTACATCATGACGGCATTTGCTCAAGTGTATTCTAAATCACCTGTGAAATATTCTGAAGCAGGCTATCAGATGGGCTTAGGTATCCCTGCCAATACTTATACAGGTTTCTTACTATTTGGTGCAGTGGTATTTGGTTGTTTTGTTGCCATTTCTGGTGTATTGGGCGATAAAATTGGTCGCCGTAAATTACAGTTGATTGTAACAGCATTGATTGGTATTTTTGGTTTGTGCTTACCAATGTTCTTGGTTGATGGTACGCCAATGTCGGTCTTAGCATTCCTTGTGATTGGTTTTGCCTTGATGGGTTTGACTTACGGTCCTGTGGCAGCGATTTTACCTGAAATTTTCCCAACTGAAGTGCGTTATACTGGGGCAAATTTAGCCTATAACTTGGCAGCTATCACTGGTGCATCGATTGCAACTTTAGTGGCAATGGCAATCAATGAACAGTACGGTATGATGGGAGTAGGGATTTATCTCACAGCCAATGCAGTATTGAGTATTATTGCTTTCTGGTTCTCCAAAGAAACTAAAGATGTGGATTTGACTAAACTCTAATTTATCATGCTTGATAATATTAAAATACGGTGTTTTTTCAATCACCGTATTTTTATTGAAAAATCATTTTTCACGCATAAAAATGATGTAAAAATTAGGAGTGAATTACCATTCGCCCTACACAACATTAATAGCTAATCAAGTTAAGAAAAGTATAATCTATTAAGATAATGATTTTTCCTGCTGTTTTAATTTAGAACGTACCACCCATTTACCTAAAAATGGTCGCATATAATGAATTAAAGCCAAGAAAATCAACATTGTACCCAAATGGCGTGATAAACCTGAGGGATTTAACGTACCATAACTTAATAAGTTATCAATAATCGCATACGAAGCTAACACCGCTACCCATGCTAAAATATTATGCTTTTTAATACCCACCGCCAAAAATGCAATGGTACTCATCACAAAAGTTGCAATAAATGAATAAATTGGCATATTGGCGGCAATCGCTGCAATTAAAAACGCAATAATGGGTAATACAATTTTAAATGCACGATTAATTTGTTGGTCGGTTTCTTCGTACAATTTTAAGGCATTATCTAATTGTTGTTGTTCATTCAACATCTCTTGCTGTTCATTACTTCTTTTCACCTTTTTCGGTGTACCATAAGTTTTTATTTCATGATTTTTTGCACGGAATGCCATAACAAATATTACAATTTAACAATGATATTATGTGGATAATAGCATAAAATATCCCTTTTGATAATCATTTTACTCGCTGATTTATGAAATTGATGTTTATTTTAATGGCATTTATTTTGCTGTTACCACTGATTACTGTTCCACTTATGCAACGTTTTTCTACACAAACCAAAACGTCTATCTATACCCATTTACATAGTGTTTTTATTTTAACTGCAATGCTTGGAAAATGGGTCATGATGTTCCCTATTCATATGCTACAACAACTTGCTATTGGCTTTATCGTATTTAGTATTGGCTATAGTATAAGTCAAATTGGCAAATGGCGTATCTTTCAAAAAATCATGTTCGGTTTGATGCTACTGTCTAGTGTATGGATACTAGGTTTGATGATAGTTTTATCCTAGTCTTTGATGATGGTTAAAATAATACTTATCAGAAAAACTAATCATTAAAATGAATTATTATTATTACAAATGTCAAAAAAGCTATAGCAAAACTAATGAAAATATTATAATATATAAAAATGTAAATTAAAATGGCTTATCATTAAGCCTTGAGTGAGTTACTTAAAATTCATTCAAGACCTATCGCCTATAGGAGGCAAATTATGTACGATGACCATCATGTCGAATTTGATAAAAATGCACCCATAAACTGGCCAGCAACAATTATGCTGATTGGTTCGCCAATTTTAGCCTTAATTGCTATTCCAATTTATACCTATTATCATGATTTTAGTATTGCAGCATGGATTAGCTTTTTTGTGCTTTGGGCATATAGTGGCTTAGGTATTACAGCAGGCTATCATCGTTTATGGTCGCACCGTTCTTATAATGCTTCTTTACCACTCAAAATATTCTTGATGATTGGCGGTACGATGGCAATTCAAAACAGTATTCTTTACTGGTCAGCAGGACATCGTGTACATCATCGTTTTGTTGATGATGAAGACCATGACCCATACTCAATTAAACGTGGTTTTTGGTTTGCTCACATGGGCTGGATGTTGCGTAATTATGATTCTGCTCCTAAAGATTTCAGTAATGTCCCTGATTTACTAAATGATAAATTAGTGATGTTCCAACATAATCACTATGTACCCTTTGTGATTGTGTGTCATACTGCTATCTTACTGATTACAGGTTGGATTGTTGGCGATGTTTGGGGTGTGATTTTATTAGGTGGCTTATTGCGTTTAATTGTTAGTCATCATATGACTTTCTTTATTAACTCACTTTGCCATATGTATGGTAAACGTCCTTATACCGATGAAAATACTGCTCGTGATAATTTCTGGTTAGCGATTTTTACTTGGGGTGAAGGCTATCATAATTATCATCATATTTTCCAATACGACTATCGTAATGGTATCAAATGGTGGCAATATGACCCAACAAAATGGTTAATTTGGTTGAGTTCAAAACTTGGCTTAGCGAGTGATTTACGTAGTATTCCAGAATTTAATATCAAAAAAGCTGAATTGGCCATGAAATTTAAATATGCTGAACAAGATTTAGCGATTTATGGGCATAATTTAAGTGAAGATATGCAAACCATTAAAACAAAAATTGCTCAAGAATATGATGATTTCTGCACAACAATGAACGAGTGGAAAGCATTAAAAGAGCAAGAATTAAAAGCTAAAAAAGATGAGTTTAATCATAAAGTTAGCGAAATTGATGGTAAATTAAAAGCAGAATTTGCTACTTTAGAACATCGTTTAGCTGAACAACAACAACGTTTAGAACATCTGATGAAAGGCATTAGTAAAAAAATAGCTTAAACTCAATGTAAATAAAAAGGCAAATCTGAAATGGATTTGCCTTTTTACATATCAATTCTAGTTTATATCATTTAGAAATCGATTAAAAGTATTTAATCTCAATTAAATGTTTTTGTTGAAAATATAAAATCACTCCCAAATGCTCACATAAAATCATCTGACGCAAATTTAAAAATTGAATATTGGTTTTCCGTAAATACTGTAAACATTCAGCATAACTCATATTTAACTGCACATTTAATGGTAGTTTAATCATATTTATCTCTCCTACTGTTTTTCACCAATCGCATACCAATCGACATGACGTGTAATAAACATCACCACTGCCACTAAAATAAAGGCAAAGATTGAACCCATTAAGAATGTTTTTTCTGATGATTGCAATAACACATACATCACCATATATAAACCGCTTAATAACACACTAAATAATGCGACATTTTTCCAGCCTTTTAAAACATACATCAAATACCAAGAAATTAAACCAATACAAGCAATACTTGCACTATAATATGCCACAAGATAACTAAAATGTTCACTCACCGATAATAATAAAACAAAGAATACCGATTGAGCTACACCAACCAATAAATATTGAATTGGATGAATACGCAAACCTTTTAACACTTCAAATAAGAAGAAACAACCAAAAGTCATCATGGTAATTAACCAACCATATTTTGTTGCTCTATCGGTTTGGCTATAAATATTGATGGGTTCAATAAATTCAACATAAAAGCCTTTTTCAGGTAAGATACTATGCGAACATTGATGATCATTAAAACAACTTTTTAACTGTTCTTGGTAGTAATTACCTAGATTTAAATTTTTCCACATTGCAGAAAAACCTTGCTCCGTTGATGTATTTTGTTGCGGTAGATTTTCCCCTGCATATTTTGCATCTGACCAATTTCCTTTAGCATTAAAAATATGATGCTCATGATTAGGAATAAACGCAAATGATTTTAAACCATCAAGCTGTAGATTTAATTCTACATTCTGTTTTAAGTTTTGCCAATCTGATGAATTTAAATCTAACTCTAATGCGGTTAATCCTGCATTTTTCTGTTGAAATTGAGCAAATTCTAAGGTATATTTTTGCCCGCCCATCGTTAATACAGGTTTTTGCTGAATACCACGCAAATCAGCCACAGGAAATATTAACTTTGCTTTAGACCAATCATAATTCAATTGTGGTAACTGCTCCATATTAAAACCCATTTTAGCGGAAATTTGTGCTTGATAACTGGTCGCACGATAAATCCCACGTTGATATTGTTGATTGGACACATTAAAATCCGTATTCCATTCACTTTGACTTGGAAAAATTAAATGCTGTTTTTCATAAGTACATAATTTTGCATTTAATGGCTCTTCGGTATTTTTCTGACACGGTAATTGCACCATATAAGGCACACGAATCATCGGACTCACCATATATTGTGTCGAAATTTGATGTTTTTCGATTTGTTCAATCACATCTTTTTGATAATCCGCACGTTCATGCACAATATAACGTACCAATACTAAAGTAAATGCAAAACCAATGAGTAAAAATACCAACATCATACATTTTGAAAATAAGCGATTTTGTTGCATCATTTCACCAAAAATAAATAACATAGTTACAATATGCGTCATAATAATCCACTTCGGTGAAATCGCTTTGAAGTGTAGATGAAGTTTCTGTGAAGTTTTTGCTTATTTTTTATTCTCAAAATTAAACTAATACACATTTAAAATTAAATATTTTATAAAAATCAATGCATTAAATCAATTTATCAAATCAAAATAAATACACACACGCACCCCATGACACGGTGTTTTAACATCATCAGCTGTGGTTATTTCTGTGATATTTTCAATGAAAATATCACCATGTAAACCGATTAACACCTGTTTCACTAAGGTTAAACCAATACCAGAACTCCGTTGTTGCGTATGTGGGCGTGGCAAAGAAAAATAACGTTCAAATATTTGCGATAAGGCAAAATCTGGAATATGTTTCCCTTGATTGATAATCTCCAATTGGACTTTATGCTGACGGATATTTAAAGACACCCATAATTGCCTATCACAAAAATCAATCGCATTATCTAACACATTATAAATTACTTGTGATAACCAAAACTTATCACTATCAATATAAATATCATCAACAATATGTAGTGATAATTGACAATCAAATTGTTGAATTTTATTCTGATAATTTTCCATAATCTCTAATAATAATTGTGAAAAATTTAATCGCTGAAATTCAAAGGTATAAGGTGCTTTTTCTAATCGTGTTAATAAAAGCATTCGCTCAATCAATTGATATAAACGTTGGCTTTGTTGTTCTATTTGTTGAGCAAATTGTTGTTGATGTGAATATGGAATATCTTCTTGTAATAATTCTGCATTGGCTTGAATCGCAGTTAATGGACTTTTTAATTCATGGGTCAGCGTATTAATATAATTTTCCACATAGGCACGGTCTTCTAAAACCATTCTCATATCACTAATCGCTTGCGTTACTGCATTTAATTCTTTGGCGGAATAAAAATAAGGTGCGTGTTGAATCGGAGCAAGGGCTTGAGCATAATGTCGTACTTTATCAATACTATGTCTTAACCAAAATGCAACCATACTCGATAATATTAAACTAGCAAAAGCAATCCAAAATGCCTGCTGTAACATATATTGTTTTGCACGTTGAATATAAGGCTGTACTGAATAATTCGGCTTGCCCACACTTATCACGCCAATTAACTGATTTTGCCAAATAATCGGAGCAGCAATAAACATCACTGTACTATTTGGGTCATCAGGATTTTGTCGAGTACTTCTTGCCCCATAACGTCCACGCAAAGTTAAATATACATCATTCCATTGTGAATAATCCTGCCCAACCGCTTGCCCTGTAGAATCATAAATCACAATACCTTGCACATTAGTAATATATATTTGCTGATGAATTTGCTTTTTGGGCATTTGCCAAATGGTTGCGTGTAATTCACGATTTAATGCCAATTCAATTTTTTGCTGAAAATCATCGTGTTGTACTTTTTGATAATACACATCTTCTGCGACTAATTGAGCAATAATATTGACATTTTCTGCTAATGTATCTTCCACCACTTGTCGCATATTCGGTTTAATTTGTTCATTCACGGTATATAACATCAATGCCAATACCAAGACTAAAACTAAACTAAAGAAAAACCAAATCCGCACAAATATCGACATTTAAAATATTCCAGAATCATTTTAATATTTTTTTAAGGCATATCCCACACCACGATAGGTCATAATCTGTTCATCATCAGGTGTAATCTGTTTAATCTTTTGTCTTAATGATTTAATATGCGTATCAATCGTACGTTCTAAACTATGGTCTGGATTTTCCCATACGGCATTCATTAACTGCTGACGGCTAAAAATCTGTTCTGGGTGAGCAATAAAATACGCCAATAATCCATATTCATAACGTGTTAAATATAATAATTCACCATGATAATAAATTTGTAATCGCTCTGGAATCATTTGCCATAATAATGTTGATGCTTGCTGATTGCCATCGGATAATATCGGACGTTCCATTCTCCGCCAAATCGCTTTAATCCGAGAGATAATTTCTCTGGCACTAAATGGCTTAGGACAATAATCATCAGCCCCAATTTCTAAACCAATAATGCGGTCAATTTCATCATCACGAGCGGTTAAAAATAATAATGGCGTTTGACAAAATTGCCGTAATTGCTTGCATAATTCAAAACCGTTCATATCAGGCAAACCCACATCTAAAATAATAAAATCAAAATGCTGTTGCCGACAAATGTCCAACGCCTGTTGCCCTTGTGCGACCCATGTTACCTGCCAGCCTTCACGCTCTAACGCATAACGCAAAGGCAATACAATCGCTTGCTCATCTTCAACATAAAGAATATGCTTGGACATCAATATGCCTATAACTTCGCTTGGAAATGCTGATGTAACTGCTCAATATTATCCACAATCACATCGGCATAAGGCTGTAAAATCTCCGCACCATGCACGCCATGTGTGATGCCAATCGCTTGCATATTGATATTTTTTGCCATCTGCACATCGTACACGCTATCGCCCACCATAATCGCTTGTTCTGCCGTCAGATTGAGTTCTGTTAAAATCTGCTCTAGCATCAATGGGTTAGGTTTAGATAAAGCTTCATCAGCACAACGAGAAGTAACAAAAATATCTTTACATTCAGGCATACGCTCAAACACACGATTTAAACCTTTACGAGCCTTACCTGTCGCCACTGCCAACAAAATACCACGTTGTTTTAAATCTTGTAACATCGTCAATGCCCCATCATACCAAGCATCATGGGCGGAATGTGGCACATTATGCTCAACATAAGTATCAAAAATCTGTTGGCGTTTTTCTGCATCATCAGTCGGAAATAACGTGTCTAAGGCGATTGGTAAAGCTAAACCAATCACATCTTTGGCTTGTTGATTACTAATCTGATAACCAAATTTATCCGCAGTAAATTGTAAACTCGATACAATGGTATCAATCGAATTGCACAACGTACCGTCCCAATCAAAAATCACTAATTTGATATTCTTCATGTTTGGCTACTTATAATTCAGCGATGGTTTTGGGTAATAATTGCTCTAAACGTGCTGTTGAAAACTTTTGCATTAATTCACTTTGTTCAAATGTTTTGACGACATTTTGATTTTCAGTACTCAAAGTATTAAATACTTCAGGTAGGCGAATACTTAACCAAATTAAGGCACATAAGACTAATTTATCGCCAATTTCTTGACTCTCTGCCGATAATGTTGGTAAATTACTTAAAACTTGTTTCAGTAAATCGGTTGAACGTGCCACGAATGGGTGAAATTCCTGCCCTTCTAAGGTAAAACGTTGAATTGAAAAGGCACGCACGCCTTGAGCCGTCATAGTAAGTGCTTGAGCGATTTTCGGTAAATTGTATTCACGATTATCATCAAACATTTGCGGAGCGATGGCTTGCATAATCATTGGCGTTTCAGTAATCACATCACCATTATCTAACAATAATGATGGCACTTGGCTAAATGGATTTACCGCTGTTAATTCCGTTGGATTTTCCCAAGGCATGACAAATTTTAATGCTAAATCAATTTGATACTGCTCGGCAACCGTCAATAACATACGAGTATAGGGCGATGTAGTACTAATATATAAAGTTGGCATGATAGTCTCTCTTCAATTTTTAAATCGTAGTTTTAGCATAAACTTGACTTAATTCTAGCACTTCCACCGTGCATTGCATAGCAGGATAATTGACAAAATGCTGTTTTAAACCGTTTAATAAGACATCAGCAAAACTTTGACGTACCTCCAAACTTCGCCCTTGCATAATCAATAATTTTACCGCAATAAAATCTTGACATTCTACACCTGTACCAATCAAATAATCTTCAACTGGAATAATACGAGTTTTAATATCAACGGCTTTAAAATGACCTGTATCAATTAAAATTTGATTGATATATTTTAATAAATCATTCGGCTGATTTAATAATTTTTTAGGCATTTCAATAATCACATGTGGCATAATTTTACACTCTGTTGGATAAAATTAAATCATTCTCGTATCTAAAATAAATGCTTTATCATATTGCAATATAGCACTATCTGCCGTTAAAAATTGCATTTTTTCTAACTCAGCTTGGACAATTAACAAACGGTCAAATGGGTCTCGATGAATCCATGCTAAATCAACAATGGCATATAAATGTGCAATATCTATATCTAAAACACGAAAACCCAATCTCAATAATTCATTGACAATTTCTTGTGGATTATAATCAAAATCAGGTTTACCTAAACTGTATTTTATTGCCATTTCCCAAACACTTACTTTACTAAAATATAAAGTATTTTGCTCATCTAACAAAACTTCTTGGCAATGTTCTGACAGATGTTCACAATTTTCAGTTAAAAACCATAATAAAACATGAGTATCTAACAAATAATTCATGATTAACCTTCAAACATATCAGCAATTTCATCAGCAAATGCAACATTAAAATTGTTTGGTATCTTGATTTTCCCTTTCAATGTTCCCATTTCACGCTTTACTGGCTTGTCATCAATCGGGACAATCATCACTTTTGGTTTACCTGCTTTTGCAATGGTAATCGCCTGACCTGTACTTGCAACTTCTTCTACAAGACGAGATAAATGTGTTTTAGCATAGTGAATGTTGATACTTACTTGTGTTGGTTGAGTCAGTGCTGTCATTGTACTTCCTTAAACTTAGTTGATTAGTTTAGTTTAAGTAATATAACCAATGTTGTCAATGCATTATGACTGTATTTATTCTTTTGTATTAAGATAAATAAACAACCGCCCTATTTGCAACAATAATAACAATTACCAGCTATTTAACCAAACGATAATGATAATTTAACAATGCCGTTTTATCCTTTCTTAACTAGCCACAACTTGTATTTGCCGAATATGATGTTCCGCAACATCAAGCCGATAGACAACTGTATTATACATTGGTAAAGCAGTTTGAAACTGACGGAATTTTTGTATATCAGCGTTATCTTTAGCAGATAAACCCAATAATTGCCAAGCTAACATACCTATCCAAATCCCATGCCCAAAAAAGAAGCTATTATGTTCAAAATCATCAAGGTTATTTAAAAATGTTGCAACTCGTTGTTGAAATTCAGCAAAACTATCTGCATCATTACCATCTTTGAAATCAATATGTGCAGTTTGCCAATATTGTTTTGCCAACACTGCTCGTTCATCGCCTAGCATATTTTCAATATTGGCAAAACTTAAACAACCAAATTCTTTTAATTCTGGTAAAGTGTGAATATCTAAACCATAATTTTGATTAAATATTTCCGCAGTCTGTCTCGCCCGTAACAAAGGTGAAGCATAAATAGAACTTGGCTCAATATCTAATTGTTGCCAATTGATTAATAAATCATGAGCCTGTTGCCGACCCAATTCAGTTAAAGGAATTTCCGCATCAGGCATAGATTTAGCCCCTGTATTGGCAAGGCTTTGACCATGTCGGATAAAATAAAGGGATTTCATGTTGTTGTCCTAAATGATTAAAAAAGCCATTCTATTTTTATAAAATGGCTTTTCTTTTCACTTACAGTTTCACAAACTGCTCAATTTGTTCACGCACCAATTCCGCTTTATTCTCTAGCACCACCACTTTTTGCGGTAGGCTTTCAATATTTTGTGTATGTGCTGGACGTGGAATATCAATTTTGCCCACTGCTTCAAAAATGGTTTCCGCAAATTTAGCAGGTAAAGCGGTTTCTGCAACAATCATAATTTCATTGTCTAAACGCAGTTCACGAGCCACTTTTACACCATCAGCGGTATGCGGGTCAATTAAATCATTATCGCTTTCATAAACAGCTTTAATCGTTGCAATACGGTCAGCGTGCGTTGATTTACCTGATGCAAAACCATATTTATTTTGAGCATCTGCCAATAAATCACTTAAATCAAAACCTTTACCACTATTCACATCTTGCCATAATGTGGTGAGTTTTTCGCTATCTTTGCCAACCAATAAATAAATAAAACGTTCAAAATTTGATGCTTTAGAAATATCCATTGACGGACTTGATGTTACAAAAGTATTTTCACTGGTGCGTGGAATATATTTTCCTGTATTAAAGAAATCATTTAATACATCATTTTCATTGGTCGCTACAATTAAACGAGCGATTGGTAATCCCATTTCACGAGCGATATGTCCCGCACAGATATTACCAAAATTACCAGATGGTACACAGAAACTGACTTTTTGCGTATTATTTTCAGTCGCATTAAAATAGCCTTTAAAATAATATACGATTTGTGCCAAAATACGTCCCCAGTTAATCGAGTTTACCGTACCTAAACTATATTTGGCTTTAAAATCTTGATCTTGTTGTAAGGCTTTTACAATATCTTGGCAATCATCAAACATACCATGAATCGCAATATTATGGATATTTTCGTCCATTAAACTATACATTTGAGCACGCTGAAACTCACTCATTTTGCCATGTGGCGACATCATAAACACTTCGATATTTTCTTTACCACGCAAAGCATATTCTGCGGCTGAACCTGTATCGCCAGATGTTGCACCAATAATGGTTAAACGTTGATTTTTTTGTTTTAACGCATACTCAAAGGCATTACCCAAAAACTGCATGGCAATATCTTTAAATGCAAGTGTTGGACCATTAGATAATTCTAAAATTTTAATCCCATCTTTTAAGGTACGCACAGGCGTAATTTCAGTATTACCAAACGCATTTTCGGTATAAGTTTTATCAATCAACGCTTTTAAATCAGCAGATGGAATATCTGTCGCAAATAATGACATAATCTCAAATGCTAATTCAGTATAAGATAATGTACGCCATTTTGCCAATGTGTCATGATTAATTTGTGGATAATGTTCTGGTAACATTAAACCGCCGTCTGGAGCAAGTCCCATCAATAAAACTTCGCTAAATGGCATTTTGGGCGTATTGCCACGTGTGCTGATATATTGCATAACTAAAACCTTATATTAAATTTAAACCAAATAGTTTGTATTCATTAAATTTATCATCAATCGATATTAAAGGGATTTGATGATAAATACAATAATAAATCATAATTCTATCAAAAGGCTCTTTATGTTTCTCAACTTTTGGCAATTTGTAGAAATTTGCCATGATTTCATGATTAACTTGAATGATATCAATCCCCATTTGTAAAGCAATTTTGGGTAATTCATTAGGTAAAATACCTTCCAAATTCAATTTACCTAAATTGTATTTAATAGAAATTTCCCAAAAACTTGTATTACAAATAAAAATTTGATTATTTTTACACTCTAACAATACTCTAAGCTCTGAGTTGATTTTACTTGGATTAAAAATAAGCCAAAGAAAAATATGTGTATCTATAATATAGTTATTTTTCATTTTATAATCCAAGTAATTCTTCTTCAGTCATATGCCAATCATCAGAAAGTTTAAAACTTCCTTTGCCTTGATATAATCCAAATTGGCGTTTGCCGCTACTTTCTTGATTTTTGATTTGATAATCTAACATAACTAAATCAATATAATCAAAAATACTTTGCTGTTTTTGAATAGGCAATGTTTGAATATGTTTTATTGCCTGTTCAAGTGTTTGAGTTCGGACTGTATTCATATTTTACCTATCAATAACTATAAAACATTTGATATTTTTGTTCAAATGTTTGTCTATCTAATTTCACATAATCTTGGCACATGATTTTTGCGGTTGCTAAATCCACTTCGCCAGATAAACAATTTTTATTACGAAAAAAATCTCGTAATTTACTCAAAAAATCAGTTGGATAGTGCAATCTATCACTTTGAATACTCACTTTACCATTTTTTTGACAATCCATTGCTAAAAAATCCAGTTCATTACGTGATAAACAAAAGCTCGTCTTACTCACCATCTGCTCCATATTGGTAAAATGAATATTTTTATGGGAAAAACGCTCATCAAACAATTGATTAAGTTGAGAAATATCAAATTCGCCTTGATCAATCAGTTTTAAATTTTCATCATAAAAAAATAACTTAATCATTGCCATTCTCTCATCAAAATTGATTAAAACCACCTAATCAATAGTTCAATATCATTGTAACACGTTACTTACACACTTTAAACCTCTATCAGCAATCCATCAGAGCAATCCCTTGCAATCCAATAATTAAGGTTTCATTTGTTGTAAAATTTGCTCAATTTCTTGCTTAGACATCGCTCCCATCAACACATAACCATTTTCAAAAATCATGGTTGGCGTACCATAAGCACCAACTTGATTCCCTAATTGTAGATTATTTTGTAATGGATTAGGGCATTTTTTCACTTCAGGTTGGCGATTTTTCAGCATAAAATCCTGCCATGCTTGTGTCGCATTTTTCGCACACCAAATCGACTCACTCACTTTCATAGAATTAGATTTGACTGGATATAAAAATGTGTAAATGGTAACATTATCCAATGTTGCTAAAGTTTGCTCTAATTGCTTACAATATGGACAATAAGGGTCAGAAAACACGGCGATTTTGTGTTGCCCATTACCTTTAACCTGTTTCATTGCTTGCTGTAAAGGTAAACTTGTCCAATCTACTTTATTTACTTCTAATCGTAATTCATCACTCATTGCTACACGATCAGTTAAACGAATTACTTCACCCGCCATTACAAATTGTTGATTTTTATCTAAAATCACTAAATCTGTGCCTAATTTTGCATAGTTTAAAAGACTTGTTCCTAGACTCGTTATTTTTTCAAAAGGTGGTAATTGCCCTTGATTATTTTTTTTAATATCATCAAGTTTATAGATTTCACCAATAAGCAAATACTGCCCTGTCGTATCAACATAAGCAGTTTGATCTTGATAAATAATTTGATATAAACCTTGATAAGGGCTTTCGATTAACTTATCCATAGGGATATCAGCTTGTTTTAAAATCTTTTCAACATCAGTAATACTTTTTGATGTAGTTAAAATTTGCTCAATTTTTGGTGTTTTTACAGCTAATGTCTCAGCAAAACTGCCCATTGACCATGTTGATAAACTTAAAATTAGACCAGATACAATGATTTTATGATTAAACATCATTATGAATACTCAATAAAAAAAGAGAGATGATTATAACAAAATTCATAATCATCTCTCGCCCATATTTTTGTAAATAAAACAATCTATTCGGGACGTGCTACGCCTAATAATTGTTTATCTTCTAAACGATATGCCAATAAACGATTGCCCCACACACAACCACCATCAACATTTTGAATCTGTTCATTGACTTTTTTACCTTGTAAGCCTGCCCAATGTCCAAATAAAATCTGATGTGTTTTTGCCGTTAGACTCTCAAACTCAAACCATGGTGCAAAACCTTTAGGCATTGGGTCATCTAAACTTTCTTTAAAACTAAATTCTAAACGACCGTTTTTATCGGTTAATCGCATTCGAGTGAGATAATTCGTAATGGTGCGAATACGATCAAAACCTGTTAAATCTTCTGACCAAATATCAGGTTCAGAACCATACATTTTATCTAAAAACTGGTCTAAGACATTAAAATCATCATGCCCTAAATAATATTCTACTTCTTTGGCATATTGTGCAGTTTGTTCGGCTGTCCAAATACATGGCACACCTGCATGGGTTAATATGGTATTGGCATTGGGAAATAAACATAATGGCTGTTTACGCAACCAATCAATCAATTCATCACTATCAATGGCATCAATTAAATCTTTAGTTTTATCTTTATCTTTGATTTTTTTAAAACCTCTCGCACAGGCAATTAGAGTTAAATCATGATTGCCTAATACAGTTTGAGCCGAGCCATTTTCCACTAATTTTTTTACAAAACGTAAGCAAGATAATGAATCTTCACCACGAGCCACTAAATCACCCGCAAAATAAATAAAATCTTGGCTTGGGTCAAATTCAATATGTTTTAATAAGGCTTTTAATGCTGAAAAACAACCTTGTAAATCGCCAATCACATAAGTATATCGTTTATTCATATTCATGCTTCATACTCAAAAGGATTAAATAATTTGACGCCAGTTCGTGCAAAATCTTGCACGTTACGTGTTACCAATATCAAATGATGTTCTAATGCAGAACTCGCAATCCACGCATCATTTTCAGGTGCTAAATCAGGAATATGCAATTTTGCACAAATTTGAGCGGTTTTAGCAGAGATTGGTAAAATTTTACCATCAAATGCAGGTTTTACCGTTTCTTCAAACCAAATACGTAAGACTTTACCCTGTGAGACATCTTTTCTCTCTTTTGACAAAATACCACGCTCTAATTCCATCATCACAATTGCATTGGTATATAAATTTTTGCTTTCAATACTTTCAAGCCAAGTAAATATCTGAGCATTATACTGAGTGCGTCTGCGACTTTCACTAATCACATTTGTATCCAGTAGATACATTAATCATCTCCAAAATCAACAGGTGGGCGTTGGGCTTTACTGCGTGGTTGTAACGGTAAATCAATAAATTCCAATGCTTCAGCAATCTCTAAAGGGGGTGTTAAAACATCTAATGCACTTTTAAATGGTTGCTTTGGTATTTGATAATCTTCATATTTTAATAACACAAAAGCAGGCTTACCACGATGTGTAATAATCACAGGGGCTGTTTGTGCATATTTTTGAGCGAGGCTGGTGTGTTGGTTAAATTCTCGACTGGTCATTACGGTCATCGCACACTCCAAATGTAGTGATGTATAAACTTTTATCTATCTTAACAACTTTAATTGTCTTTATCAATATAGTTATAAAATAAACATGCACAAGAAAATGCGATTTCGTGTGCACGTACTCTGATTTTTGGCAGTTCGTGCACAAATTTTTGTATTTTTTGTGCATGAATAGCTAACCTATTGTTTATTTCACAAGATATTTAACATACACATTAGGTACACTGCATCAAAAACGCACTGACACGACTTTCATCACACCAAAACACATAACATAAGCCATAACCAAAACAGACTTCATTACCTTCCATACTTTTGATATTACTATCGAGTTGCATTAAAAACCGCATTTTTTGCCCAGTAATAGGACAAATCGGAATGTCTGCTGATTGTATCCAACTTGGCACACCACCAATGCGATTTAGATTTTGACGAGAGTTACTACCCGCCCAATCTTGCAAATACCAACGCTCATCGCTTTTATGCAACTTCACTTGGCATGGCGAAAATATACACTCCTCCTTATCCATATACTCCGCCTCATCATCTGATGCGTAAATTCGTGTGGGCATACCTTGTTCATCATGCTGATAAAATAAATTATCATAACCACATTCAACCAAATGACATGCCAAAGTTAATTTGGACAAACTTTTAATATTAAACTCATATGGAATGGGGTTAAATTCAATGATTTTACATAAAGGATTTTTATCATCATCTTGTAATATCCCACCAAATTCAAAAGTTAAGTCATTATCATTACCAAAATAAGTTGGATGCTGAGTTAAAAATGGATTTTGATTATCAAAAGTGATAATATGATTTTTTGGAAATATTAAATGATAAATAGGAATTTTTGGCATAGATTTAACTCGCCCATGCTCTATCGTAAACCCCACTTCTTCCAAATGATAATTGGTATAAGTTATAATATCCTGTGAATAACTATCAATATAACCTACATTATTTTGACAATATTCATAAAGCCATTGCAATGTAGGGATATGACAAGTTTCAATTAACGTGCGATACAACTCGTAACGTTCATCTTTATCTGTACTATGGATAAATAATTCTTTAAAATATGTAATATCCGTTTCATTTAAATCACGAAATGCCCTATAAGCATAATAAGTGCTTTGATTGATTTTAAATTGCCAAATATCCTTGATATAAGGATGTAATAATTTAGGATATTGATAACTGATATGGCAAATCAAATCTTCTATCGGCTCTGGTATTTTATTTTCTTTAAATTTTAAAGAAAATAAAGCCTTTTTTGGTTGATTTAAAATTTCAAAGGCTTTTTGCAATAAAACCTTGAGTTCATCTTGACTTAAATAAGACAAACTATCTTGAAAAGTCATATCACAACGGTCTTGCTCAAGCCGTTCCAAGCAGTATTTTAATAACTCATCAGGTTTTTTGGTTAATGCAAAAATTTGCTGTTCTATTGTCATTTTCACACCATCTCATCAGCCAAAGCGACAAACTCTGCTAATGTTAGGGTTTCTGGACGAGCCATTTCGTCAATACCTGTACGTTCAAATGCACCATCATTCAGCATATTTTTTAAGCTATTGCGTAAAGTTTTACGGCGTTGTGTAAAGACATGGGCGACCAACTGGGCTAATTTTTGTTCATTTTTAGCGATAATCGGTTTATCTTTATATGGCACTAAACGGAACACCGCACTGGTTACTTTGGGCGGTGGGTTAAACGCCCCTGCTGGCACTTCAAATAAATAAGTCGCTTGGCAATAATATTGAATCATTACCGATAAACGCCCATATTCTTTGCTATTTGGTTCGGCGGTAATGCGTTCCACTACTTCTTTTTGTAACATAAAGTGCATATCTTGAATGGCATTACCAAAGGTCAAAAGATGAAATAATAACGGTGTAGAAATATTATAAGGTAAATTTCCGACAATGCGTAATGGCTTATTTTCATTAACTAATTGAGAAAAATCGTATTTTAAAGCGTCCGCTTCAACAATGGTCAAACGTTCAGGATATGGCACACGACTTGGCAAACCTTTGGCTAAATCACGGTCTAATTCCACCACCGTTAAATGTTCCACTTCACTGATGAGTGGAGCTGTTAAAGCCGCCAAACCCGGTCCAATTTCAACCACAGTTTCGCCTTGTTTAGGATTAACTGAACGCACAATTTTTTCAATCACACGTTGATCATGTAAGAAATTTTGTCCAAAACGTTTACGAGCTTGATGACCTTCATCTTTGGGGTTGAGTGGCGTAATGTGCATAATGTAACCTATTATTTAACAATACACCTATTTTACCATTAAAATTCATCGCAATATAGTTTTTTCAATCAAGGTGATTGGGCAGGCAGTTTTTGCAAGGCTTGATTTATTTTTTGTAGAAATTCAGCTTTAGCACGAGCATTTTCAGGATAAGTAAAAAGCCCACAATCTTCAATATACATATTCTTGGGATTAAACGACCAATCATTTGTATTTTTCAGTTTAATCAATAATTTACCTTCACAATGCGTTTGACCCCATAAACGCAAAAATTCATTATGATTTGGCATTTTTACATCATTGATTGTACTCACTCGCAATACTTGACCTTCAATTCTCATATAATCCACATAAGCACCACCCCATTGAATATAAGACTGCGGATTTGCTCTATCTTCATATTTAAGCACATAAGGCGGTACTCTAAATTCTTGTATATTCTGTTCTTTTTTATGAGTATTCCTATCATATAAAACTTGTGTATTTACGGGCAATAATACATTTTTTAATACTGTAGGCTTATCCAGCTCTATCATAGGTCTTGTTTCAGGATTAGCACTTCCCATATTTTTTGCAAAAGATGATAAATAACAACTTGATAGTAAAGTGATAACCATTAATAAAGTGAATAATGGGATAATTTTTTTCATATTTTACCTCATATCAGCAGATCATTTTTGTAAGGCTTGATTTATTTTTTGCATAAATTCCACTTGCTCAGCACGTCCATCATCAGGATAAGTAAAACGCCCACAATTTTCAATATACATATTTTGGGGATTAAATGACCAATCATTACCATCTTTCAGTGTAATCAATAATTCCCCATCACAATCTTTCCATAAACGTAGAAATTCATTATGTTGTGGCATTTTGACAAAACCTGTTGGTTTAACTCGCAGGAATTGACCATTAAATCCCATATTTTCCACATAAGCACCACCCCATTGAATATAAGATTGTGGTTCATACGCTCCCGTACTCGGGTCTGGCATCAAGCGAAATTCTTCGATTTCTTGCTCTAATTTTTTATGACTATTTTCATGATATAAAACTTCAGTATTGACAGGTAACAGCACGTTTTTAATCACAGTCGGTTTATCCACAAATATAAATAGACGTTTTTCAGCACCATCACCACCTATATTTGCCATAGCCATAAAATAACAGCCAGAAAGCAAACTCATTATGGTAAATAATAGGAGTGTTTTTTTCATATTTTATCTCATATCAGCAGATAATTTTTGCAAGGCTTAGTTTATAATACGATAAACCTATTCACTAAAACCTTCAAAGTGTTTTTGAATAGCAAAATGAATATCTTCATACCACTCTAAATATGGTTTAGTTAATTCAGAACAGAGTAAATCATGAAATAAACTTTCATATTCAGCAAAAGGAGTTAAGATACCTTCATATAAAAAATGAATTGCCACTATAGCATATAATTTTTGTTCATTATTATACAACGCATAAACCAAAATTTTTTGCTCTTGATATACTGACGCAAAAACTCTTTTTTCTAGCAAAATGTTTTTCATATTTACCTCATAAAACATGATATAAGGTTTTCATCTCATCATCATCAAGCACAGCTAACTGTTTAAAACCATGTTGATGATATAAATTCAATAATTTTTCAATCGGCTGACATTCTAAAATCACTGCTCGACCTCCAATAATTTCCCGTGCAGAAAGTAAATAATGAAAGATTTGAGCAAAAATATCTTTTAAATTTACTGGATTATCTACCAAATTGGCATTTTTACCAATCTGACCAATCAAAAATACACGAATACGTTTTGCATTTTTATTAAAACCATCTAATTTTTTAATTTCTGATTTACTCATTTTATCGGCATTGACCATAATTTCTTTAAATGATAAAGAAAAATAGGCTTGGATTTCCATCTTAGCATTGGTAATTAAATATGTTCTAGCATTATGCGTACGCTCAAAATCAATGGCTTTTTGTCGTAAAAATAATTCCACATCTTTATTTTTGGGGCTAGAAAACTCTGCAATCAATTTTTTAACCAAAAGCTCATTTTCTCCATTGTCTAAAAAAGCAGATAATGGATAAATCATGATTGTTCAGCCAAACGTTTTTTCAGAATTTCTATTGCCTGCTCAATACTTGGTTGCACCTGAGCTTTAGGCAATTCGTATTTTGGCGGTTCAGCGTGTTCCAAATCATATAAAAATTGCTCAATCGCTTTCGGGTCTGTAACCACAAATGTTTTATCAAAAGATTCTGTACTCATTTTTTGCTCCTAATTAGGCTTAATATAAGGACAAAAATCTTTGCCTCTATATCAAATCAATAATTTATAATCAATCGAACCTAGTCCTACTTTGATTATACATAATCATCTCGCCAACCCCAACACATCCACCCAATGTATCGGATTTGGAGCATAAGCAAAGACATTACTACCACCTAATAGACCGATAGAGTCTCGGCTGATAAACATCCCCACATCACTATCATAATATCTAAAACGGTTATAATGCAGTGATGTTTCTTGGTCAAAGAATTGACCTTGAAACCTGATAGGCTGTATCTCGTACTCTAGTATGGCACAATTATTTAAACTTTGACAAGTGTTAAAATTTAGATTTTTTCATCAGAGTTTAAAAAAACGTCCTTTAAATATTTCAATCAAAGTAAATATTATCAATATCAGCATAGCACTATTTGCAAAAATAAATGCGGATAAACCAAAAGTATGGTACGTTGGGCTTTGATAAAATAAAATTGCTACACCTGCCATAGATGCTAAACCAAACGAGAAACTCCAAAATCTCGCATCAATGCCACCTTCGGCAATCCAGCTAAATAAGCGTATTAAAAATAATAATTGCAATAAACCATAACCCCATAACATTTTTGCAAAAAAATCAACTTCCCCTGCGGTAATAGACAAATAAGCATTCGCTCCAACAAATGCAGGCGCTAAAATAATCCCCATCGTTGGACGCAATGCTTGTGGAATTTGATGTGTGCGTAAATATTGCAATAATACAGGCTCAAAAATAATCCATGCAAATAATCCAGCTCCAAAAAATAATTGAGCAACATCATGAAAACCTAATAATGACAACCCACTAGCACTGGTAAAATTCGCAGCAACCGCAGGTAAATAAAATGTAGGTAATGTTGCATTTTCGGTAAAAGTATCTCCACGCCACAACATTCCAATTCGCCAAGTCGCATAGCCTATTTGTATCAATATACTTGTAAAAATAAGGATTTTACCTATCGTCAAAAAACCTAAAACAAATAATAATTCACCAATGACCAAACTGCTAATTGGAATCAACATAATCAAGGAAAATCGAATAGGACAATGATATTCCTGTAAAAAGTTTTGGGGACAGACTTTAATTTTGACAATATAAATACATAAGAAAAATACCCAGATCAAAATCGCCATCATCGTCAGAATTAAACTGACAGAATGAGCATATTCAAAAACAGGTTCCGCTTTATGCCATGCTAATGCCAACGCACCTAATCCTAAAGGTACAGAAAAATAAGAGGCTGGCATATGGGTACAGGCTTGTAAGAATAGATTTTTATCTGGGTTAGGCATAATTTTTCATCATCACATCACAAAAGCTCCTGTAGTTTAATGATAATTTTCCGTTTATACCTAGTTAATCGTTTCAAAAAACCATAAATTTATCTCGCTAACTGTAATGCCAAATCCACCGCCACATTTAAACTTGATGCACTTGCCTGCCCTGTTCCTGCCAAGCTTAATGCCGTGCCATGATCCACCGAAGTACGAATAAATGGTAAACCTAAGGTAATATTAATCGCCTCGCCAAAACCTTGTGCTTTTAATACAGGCAAGCCTTGATCATGAAACATCGATAATACTGCATCAGCGTCTTTTAAATAACGTGGTGTAAATAAAGTATCCGCAGGTAAACATTCTGTAATATCAATTCCTTTTGCTTGATATTCACGCAACACAGGGTTAATAATATCAATTTCTTCACGCCCTAAATAGCCATTTTCGCCTGCATGAGGATTTAACCCACACACTAAAATTTTAGGATTTTGGATTTTAAATTTTTGTTGTAAATCCGCAATTAAAATATCAATCACTTGCGTTAAGCGTTCAGTGGTAATGGCATCTGCCACATCACGCAATGGCAAATGTGTAGTCACCAACGCCACTCGCAAATTCGGCGTTGCCAACATCATCACAACACGTTCCACACCTGCAAATTCTTGATAATATTCAGTATGTCCGCTAAAGGCAATACCTGCCTCATTGATGACTGATTTTTGTACAGGAGCAGTTGCCACCCCAACACTTTTTCCGCTCATTGCATAATCTGCCGAACGGCGAAGCTGTTCCAATACATAAGCCGAATTTTGCGAATTTAACTCGCCTGCGACTACATCAGCATGAGCGGGAATATGCTCAACATACAATTCATTTTGGGCAGAGGATTGATGTTGTCCTGTATAATCAATCAGTTGAATATCCGTCAAACCCAACATTATAGCACGCTGTTGTAAGGCATTTTTATCCGCCAATACGACAATTGGGCGTTCATCAACACGTTTCGCCAAATCTAAACAAATGTCCAAGCCAATACCAGCAGGCTCACCACTGGTGATATATAGAGGTTTCATCATTATCTCGATTTTTTAAATTTCAATAAAAATGCCATCTTACTACACAGCAGATGGCAAATCAATTCTAACATTATGAGAATATTAAGGGACAATCACAATTGCTACACGGCGATTTTCAGCACGATGTTCTTCAGTGTCATTATCCACAATAGGTTGCGACATACCACGCCCAATCGTTTCAATATTTTGTGGTTGATAACCTGCTTGTACAAAAATATCTGTTACACCTTGTGCACGTTGCTCCGATAACTTTTGATTATACTCTTCTGAACCAACATTATCTGTATGTCCAATAATTTTAACACGTGGTAAATCATATTTTTGCAAATTTTTTGCCAATGTAATAATCTCAGCTTGATTTTCTTGTTTCACTTCTGAGCTATTAAAATCAAATAAAATTTGTGCGGATAATGCCAGAGTCCAACCTTCATCAGTCAATTGAAAGCCTTGCTTTTGCAACATTTTAACCTGAGAATGCTTTAAGCCTGATGAATGCATACATGCTGTTAAGACAGCAATCATTGCCCCCATTCCTAAAACTTTAACTATTTTCATTAACATATGATACCTCATCATGATGATAAATCGCCCAATGTAATGGCGATGTTTTTGCCTGATACATAGCACGGTCAGCTTGCTCAATCCAATGTTCCACCGATTGAGCATAAGGAGAAAATGCCATACCAATACTAAATCCAAAATGGATATACTGTTTCTCAAACCATAATGGTTCTTGTGTACATGCAATTAAATTAGTCGCAATCGTCTGTAAAAATTCAATTCTATTCACATTTTTTAAAATAATGGCAAATTCATCTCCACCAATCCGTACAAATATATCATCACGGCGAATTCGTGCCTTTAAACGCAAAGCCATTTCTTTTAACACTGCATCTCCTGCCAAATGCCCATAAGTATCATTAATCTCCTTAAACTTATTATTATCAATAAACATCAATACACTATTTTGACGCATTTCATCATTATTAAAAATTTCTTGTAACGTTTTATAAAATACATGACGATTTGGTAAACCTGTTAATTCATCATGCAATGCTTGATGAGATAATTCCGCATTTTCTTGTTGTAAATGAATATGCCATTTTTGCATTTCGTTTAACAACTGGTTAAATACTTGAATTAAAATATTCAACTCTGTAATTTTACTGGTTTTAAAACGAATATTATAGGCTTTCTCATCTCGCACATAGGATGCTGTATGTATTAACGGGGAAATAGCTCCCATCATCACACGATAGATACGCTGTATCGAATAAAACCAACATAACATCATGGCACACAAACAGATTAATAAAATGCACAAAATTTGCATCACATAAACGGCCATTTGTTCTGAACTTGGGTATAATGCTAATGTTCCAACTTTAATATTTTCTTCTTTTAAATAAATATCAAAATACACAGGTTTATTAGAAAAACTGCCATCAATCCATTTCTGGAGTATAGAATATTCTGTACTTTGTATTTGTTCACTCAGCAAAATATTATTATCAATGTCAAATAACTCAATTTTGCGAATCGAATACGAATTTAAATATGAAACAACTGTTTTATTTAAATAATCCATATCCTGAAATTCTAAAGCAGGTTGTACCAATTCCATTAAAGTCTTCCCTAAAACTTGCACATTACGGCGTAAATACGTATTAAATGACCATAGAGTTACTGTAAACAATAATACAAAAATCATTGCTACACCTAACAGCATAACCCATAATTGAGAACGCCTAAAAATATATTTCAATGGCAAAGCCTGCTCAATTTCAGTATGTTGTTCCATTTACTTCCCTGCTGCCATTTTTAATACATGTGGATTAATACTGACTTTAGCACGGCTCAATCCATCCATATTAAATGCCATATTAATTTTATTTTGTCCTTGAGATAAGCACACCGCACTACCAATTTCACATTGTGGATTTGTCGAGCTAAAGGATAATATCGAAGTTGGGTAACGGTTAATCCAATCATTTTGTACCTTAGGTGACTGATTAGGAAAATAAACAGCCTGACAATTAGAACGCACAAAATTGTCGGCATTCACTACAATCGCAGAATATTCTAGATTTAATTGTTTAAAATGCTGGTTAAAGCTATCTGTAACTGCTTTATCATTAAATACGCATATAGTAGATTGTTTAGATAAAGTACTATAACGCAAAATATGAACAATAGTTTTATAATATTGTGTTGAAGATTGAGCTAATACCGATGATGATATGACCAACATCAAACTAAGTAATATACTTTTTTTTAAATATTTTTTCATCTTCAATATTATCGATAAATATAATCGCAAATTTTAATTAAAAATTCAAATAAAAGCAATGTTTAAAACGTAAATACAAAAAAAACCGCATTTAAGCGGATTTTTATTTTAAATTAGATGGTCGGAGCAGTAGGATTCGAACCTACGACCCCCTGGTCCCAAACCAGGTGCACTACCAGGCTGTGCTATGCTCCGTATCACTTAGTGATAATAAATTGGGGTGAATGACGAGGCTCGAACTCGCGACAACCGGAATCACAATCCGGGGCTCTACCAACTGAGCTACATCCACCATAATGATTTGTTCTTACTTATCAAACGCATGGCGCGCCTGACAGGATTCGAACCTGTGACCATCCGCTTAGAAGGCGGATGCTCTATCCAGCTGAGCTACAGGCGCTTCAACAGATGACAAGAATCATTGTATTTGCCGAATTGGTCGGAGCAGTAGGATTCGAACCTACGACCCCCTGGTCCCAAACCAGGTGCACTACCAGGCTGTGCTATGCTCCGCTTCTCAGCTTGTAACAATCAATAATAATTCATCGTTACGGTTGCGTATTTTAGGACTATATTTGGCTTTCGTCAATATTTATTTTATATTTTTAGCATTTTTTTATTGTATTCGTTTAATTATCCATCATTATTAATCAAAATGAGTAAATTTATTTATCATCAAGCTGTGTATAACATCAAATTTATCCACAGCTTGATGATTTTATCTACACGATTAAACTATTAGGAACGATAATCCGCATTGATTTTCACATAATCATAAGAAAAATCACAAGTATAAACCGTATCTTTAAATTCGCCACGATTTAACTCGACACGAATTACAAACTCGCTTTGAGCCATGACCTTTGCTCCCTGCTCTTCATGATAAGTCGGTGCTAATCCGCCATGTTCACAAATCAACACATCATCAAGCCAAATGTTGATTTTGCTGACATCAAGATTTTGCAAACCTGCATTACCAATCGCCGCCACTAAACGTCCCCAGTTCGGGTCAGACGCAAATAATGCCGTTTTAACCAATGGTGAATGGGCAATACTATACGCCACATCACAACACTCTTCAATCGTTGCACCGCCTTCAACCTGCACGGCGACAAATTTAGTTGCACCTTCACCATCACGCACAATTAACTCGGCAAGACGTTTCATTACACGGTTTAAAATCTCTGCAAATGCTTGATAACGAACATCATCTTCATTAGCTAAAATCTCACCACCTGCCTGACCTGTTGCGATTAAAATACATGAGTCATTGGTCGATGTATCGCCATCAATGGTAATACGGTTAAAGGATTGCTCTGTGGCATTTTTCAATAATTTTTGCAATAACGGTTGAGTAATTGGCAAATCAGTTGCGACAAAACCCAGCATAGTCGCCATATTTGGGCGTATCATACCTGCACCTTTACTAATCCCTGTAATATGATAAGTGATACCATCAAAACTAAACTGTTCTGATGCAACTTTTGGAATGGTATCTGTGGTCATAATACCATGTGCTGATGTTTGCCACGCATTCGCATCCGCTTGGGCTAAACATGGCTGTAAACCTGCAATCAGACGTTCCATCGGTAATTGTTCACCAATCACCCCTGTAGAAAATGGTAAAATTTGTGATGCTTCTACACCAGCAATTTGTGCCAATTCTGCACAAGTACGATAAGCATTTTGTAAACCGACATCGCCTGTACCTGCATTGGCATTGCCTGTATTAATCACCAGATAACGAATGCCTTGTTGCTGTTGCAAATGTTTTTTACACACTTGTACAGGTGCCGCACAAAATGAATTTTGTGTAAAAACACCTGCGACACTTGAACCTTCAGCCAATTCAAAAATCACTAAATCTTTGCGATTTTGATAACGGATATAGGCTTCATGAATGCCTATTTTTACGCCTTGAATTGGATAAATTGTATTAGGTAATGAAATATCGCCAACTGCCATACTATTTCTCTTTTAAATCATTAACGGTTAATTACTATATATCATTCTCAACTTAACTTCATAACTTATTGATATGATTTACATTGTTTAATTTCGTAAGGGCGGAAAATCTTCCGCCCCTACATAAAATCAATAACCGACCATGAATTAATAATATAAAGGTATCAAATTTTACTTGAATCATTTAATTTTGTACGGGCGAATTGCAATTCGCCCCTACACAGAATCAATTATTTACAATGAGTTGAGAATGACGCTTAGACTAGAATTATTCACCTTGAATAATCGTCATACCAGCTTCTTTTGCTGCCCGAGTTCCGCCCATCAACACCACATATTCACGCTGACTATCAAAACTGTCTAATAATTCTGCGGAACGTGGTGCTTTACTACCACCGCCACACAAAATATAAATCGGTTGAGCTGGGTCAATGTCATTTAAACTTTCTGCGGTCAGCGTATTAAATGGTCGATTGACCGCCCCCATAATATGCCCTTCTTGATAAGAAGTCGGCTCACGCACGTCCCAAATCACCGCATGTTCAGGAAAATCAAAACTGGTAATATCTTGTTTACGAATCATAATTACTCTGCCTAACTCAGCTTAGAAAAAATATACTGCAATCAAATCGTATTTGCGGTAAAATGTCAATAGTTTTTATGATTTATGGAGTGGATTATGCCATCTTTTGATATTGTTTCGGAACTCGAACTGTTTGAAGTCAATCACGCTGTACAAAATACCCAAAAAGAAATTGGAACACGTTTTGATTTTCGTGGTCATGATGTATCGATTGAACTCAACGAAAAAGCCAAAGAAATTAAAATCACTGCTGAAGCCGATTTCCAATGTGAACAAGTTTATAATATGCTTGAAAATCATTTCTTTAAACGTAAAGTCGATATTCAAGCACTTGACCCACAAAAAGCTACTGCATCTGGTAAACACGTGATTCAAGTGATTAAATTAAAAGATGGCTTAGACAGTGATACCGCTAAAAAAATCAACAAAGCGATTAAAGATAGTGGGATTAAAGTGCAATCATCGATTCAAGGGGATAAAATCCGTGTAACTGATAAAAAACGTGATACATTACAACAAGTCATGGCATTTTTGCGTGAGCAACAATTTGGTATTCCGTTGCAGTTTAATAATTTTAAAGATTAAAACTTATCTCAACACATTCATGATGAAACAATTCTAATTTTGCCTTAAAGCCAAAAAGTCTTGTTTCATCATATACTACAACATCAATATAACTTCAAAATTAAATAATAGATATTAAAATTCTTACATATACCATCAATAAAAATCCTTGCTTATCTCGCATATTGTAACTATACTAAGTTACAAAATGGAGCATATGCATGACCAAATCTGAAAAATTGCTAGAAAAACTCAAAAATTCACAAAAAACTTTTGTATTTAGTGAGTTAGTTACGCTTTTAAAACAACTCGGTTTTACTATGCATGAGCGAGAAGGTTCACGAGTCGTTTTTATTTGTGATGACGATTCTAGTATTCGTATTCACTTACATAAACCACACCCTGAAAATACCATCAAAGGTGGTGCATTAAAGGCTGTAAAACATTATTTAGAAGAAAAAGGCTATTTTTCTATTGATACAATGGAGCAACATGATGATGACTTATAAAGGCTATGTTGGCACTTTTACACTCGATGAAGATGATGAAATGTTCTATGGTAAACTTATTGGTATCAATCAGTTAGTTACTTTTGAAGCTAACAATGCTCACGATTTACGCCTTGCTTTTTTTGATGCAGTCGATGACTATCTTACATTTTGTCAAGAACAAAATATTGAACCTGATAAACCATTTAAAGGGTCATTTAATGTACGCATTGGTGATGATTTACACCGCAGAGCAGTCATTGCTAGTCAAGGAAGTAGCTTAAATGCTTTTGTAACTGAAGCAATTAGTGAAAAATTATCTCGCTTATCGCTATAATCATATCAAGATTTTATGATTGATGATGAGCATAAATTTCTAATAAGATATGGGGTATATCATCGACATACCCCATTTTTGTGATAAAAATCAAATTTTTAACCTAAATTACAAATTAAAATGTTACTTTATATCATAAAAACGATTATTCTCTAAATAATCATCTGAAATTACAATAATAACAATAAAAAATTATTTGCATTTGAGAAATATTATTATTTATAATAATCAATACAGTCTTTTTGATACAAAAATTTTATTAGGTTCATTTATGTCATCTGCTCAATCTTCTAAAAACAATAAAGCTTTACACATTAGTGGCGTTTTGGCGATGGTTGCTGTTGGGCATTTGGTATCAGCTTGGCTTATTGGCAATATGAAAATGCCTGAAATTCGTCCTTTGGAACTCACTAAACCATTGGAAGTTAAAATGATCCATATAGAAAAGCCAAAACCAATTGTACCACCACAACCTAAAAAAGAACCTCCGAAAGAAAAACCAAAACCTAAGCCACAACCACCTAAAGAAATTAAAAAAGTTGAAAAACCAAAACCTGTAGTACAGCCACCAAAACCTGTACCGCAACGTGTTATTCAAACCAAAACACCTAGTCCAAAACCACAACAAGTTGCTGTTGATGTGCCACCAGCTCCACCGAGTCCGCCTGCACCACCAGCTCCACCTGTAGTAAAAACTCCACCGAGTCCACCTACACCGCCAAGCCCACCTGCACCGCCAGCTCCACCGAGTCCACCAGCTCCGCCGAGTCCGCCTGCACCTGTTTCTGTATCGGAAGGTCAATTGGCATGGCAACGTAGACCACATATTGACCCAAGTGCATTAAATACGCATTTGAAACAATTAGAAGCTGATAGCGTTACTGTAACAGTATCTTTCACATCAGATGCAAAAGGTAAAATTGTTTCGGCAACAGTAACAAAATCTAGTGGTATCCCTGCACTCGATACTTATGTAAAAAATCGTGTGATGGGGGCGAAACTGAAAGAATACAAACCAAATGGTGTACCAACACCAGTCAAATCAACCCAAAATTTCCTGTTGCGTAAACCTAAATAAGGTATTAGTTCAACAGTTATCAATAATTAGGAAAATGTTATGAACTTCTCTATCTATTGGGCTCATGCCGATGTAATCAGCAAAACACTATATTTTGTATTATTGGCTTTTTCGATTGCAACTTGGACAATTTTTGTTCTACGCTACATGGGGACTAAAAAACTCAAAGCCGAAGCAAAAGAGCGATTAAATCAAGCGATTCACGCCATGCAACATAAACTTAATGCTTTACCTTTAACAGAACGTAAAGCTGTTGCTGAACAAGCATTATTACGCCAAATTGGTAATGAAAAAGCAAAAGCTGAAAAAGGCGTAGCAGTATTAGGTACGACCGCTTCAATTGCACCGTTTGTCGGCTTATTTGGTACAGTTTGGGGCATTTTCCATGCACTTGTTGCAGTTGGTAAAAGTGGTCAAGCAGGTTTAGCACAAGTAGCAACACCTGTGGGTGAAGCTTTAATTATGACAGGTTTGGGTTTGGCTGTGGCAATTCCTGCAGTATTGGCGTACAATATCTGTACACGTCAAAATCGTGGTTTAAGTAATGAAATGCAAGAATACGCACATCAGTTATTAATCGATGTTATGCTTCAACAAACGACCGAGAAAAAAACTGAAACTGTAAAACAAGTACAAACTGTGGGGAGTCAAGCATAATGGCTTTTTCATTAGGCGATGGCGATGATGGTGGTATGAATGAAATTAACCTCATTCCACTCATCGATATTATGTTGGTGTTGATGATTATTTTCCTTGTTACGGCAACGGTGGCTAATCCTTCAATTCCTTTAACTTTACCTAAAACATCTGCAGAAATGCAACCAGAGCCACCAAAAGTAATTAGCATTTCTATTAATGCTCAAAATGAAGTCGCTTATAATGGTGAAATGGTCAGTTTAGATGAGTTAAGAAATCGTTTAGAAACGGCTTCACAAGAAGAAAAGAAACCAAGTTTACAGTTACGAGCGGATAAAGATTCTAAATATGATACCACTGCTCAAGTCATGTCTCGTGCAAGTGAAGTCGGTTTAACGGATATTGCATTTGTAAGTGAAAACTAAACAACACAAATATAGTCGATTTATATCAGAATAATACAATAAATGTAGGGGTTTATTATATAAACCCTTTGTAAAATCAATTGCTTGGGCGAATATAATTCGCCCCTACTGTTCAATTTTGAATTGAATTGACTATAAGAGCATAAATGCTCATCTAAATCAAATCATCAATAAAAAACACCCTAAATTCAATAATTTAGGGTGTTTTTATGTGGTCAATGATTTATTTTTTCACAGGGAAAATACTTTCCACGAGTTCAACTGTACCGACATATACCAACATTGATATATAATCGCCTTGTTCTACAGTCAATTGCTTAAGCATAGCATCATCAAACTTATTTTGCTGTAAATCTACATATGCTTTCGCCAAGAACTGCCCTGCTTTGTCTAAATGCACTTGTGATTCAGCTTCAAGTTTACCATCTAACATCATGACTTCATAACGCTGTACATAAAGATGAGCAAATAACGCTTCAGGTGTTTTAAACTTTTTCTTTAATTCTGCTTTTTGAGCTTCATTAAACATATCATCAGCAGGCTCTGTTGTTACAGGTTGAATAATTTCTTCCACAATTTCAGCAGTTTGTGAACCGATATTATTCAACATTTGACGGCTTGAGCGTAAATTATGCTTTTGCTCTAAGGCTTGAATCTGTTTCACTTGTGCAGGTTTTAGCATATACAATTCTTCATCAGCATAGCTATACGCATACACTAAAGCAATTTCTTGCAAATCTTTTGCCGATACATAATTCAAGAACTCTGGACGATAATGGCTTAATAAACTAATAAAAGTTGCCACATAAGCCTGTTCATACGATTTTGTTTGTTGATAAACTGACTGAGCAATATTCTCCGCCAATTCACTACCATAACGAGATGAACCTACCTCTTTTTTAGATACTAAAGCAAATGGGTGTTCAGTAAATGGTTTAGCATTTTTCGCATTTGTAGTTAAATTAACTTTAGCTTGACCATAATTTTGTACATTCATATCAAAATTAACAGTCCCTTTTATATGTTTAACATCTAAAATAGTGCTATCAACATTAAACATCATGTTATTCGCTACTAAACGACCTTGTGCGTCAATTAAAGTATCCATATAAACAGGGTGTAAATCTTTTGGTAAACGCTTTTGAATCACATCTTGATGTTTCGCCAAAATTTCTTTAAATTGTTCTAACGTTTTTAACTCGCCATTGTCATATTGAGCAAATGTTTTGTTAAGTTCCTCATCATTACCCAACACCATATTAAATAAATTCGCCCATAATGATGTATTTGATGATTTTTCACTAAAAATGCTACTGCCATATTCTTGATAACATTCTGTCAGTGTACCAAAATTAGGCTTTTTCTGTACCAATTCACGACATTGTTCTGGTGATAAACCATCATAAGGCTCTGCCAAACGTTCTCCTTGTTCAGTTTCAACTTCAGCATGGTCATGTTCATCGCCATGCTCGTGGTCATGGTCGTGTTCATCTACTTCTAAACTATCTAAATGGTCATAGATTTTATCGAACAATTCTTCAGCAGAATCATACACGTCTGGCTCAGCTTTTGGTGCAGTATCAGCTTTACCGATTTTATTTGCTTCAGCCTTTAACTTATCAAGGTCTAATAATTTTTCTTCTGAGAATTTCTTATTAATAATCTCAAAAATAGCACTTTCTAACACTAATTCTTCGATACTGGTATTTAAACGAACCTTTTGCACTGCACCCAATTTACGTTCATCATCGGTCAATTTTAATTGTTGTACGCTTTCTTGCCCAATCAAATTTTCATAATATAAAGCATTTGCCACTTTTAAATAATCGGTAAATGCTTTCAAATTTACCGCTTTGAGTACATCTTTGTATTCAGAAAAATCATAATAATAACTTTGAGCATCTTGTTTTGCTTTGCCTGATAATTTTTGTGGGTCAATATCATTCATATAAATACGATGTTGTTGCAAATCTAAAAAGAATGGCAGACGATATTGCACCAGTAAATTGCTATCTTGGTAATGAGCTTGTGTTTCTAATATAGCACGTTTTTGACGGAAATCAATACCGCCATTCATTTGCAATTCACCATATTGTGCAATATTTTGTAATACACTTAACCCTGCTTGCATACGAGAATTTTGTAAACCTGATGATGTTTGCTCAACTTGTTGCAATAATGCTTGCTGTTGCTCTTTATTTAGGTTAATTTTTTGCTGACGTAAAAACTGTTCAATCACTTGCTTTTGTTCTTGTGTCTGAGCTGTATCTGGTTTTACATCGCTAAATTGTAAATTTCCATATAGACGAGCATTAAAATTATAATTGGGTTGTGTATAAAGACTATTTAATGCTGTCGTTGCTTGTTGATTTACATTCTGTGTCTTATTCGAAACTATTTGTGATGATGACTGTGGTAAACTTGCACACGCCGTTAAACCCACTGTTAAAAGTGATAAAGATAGTGTTGTTAAACGCATAATAGAATCCTATTCATTGTATAAAAGATATAGTCAAATAACTTAAAAACTGGTACAAAATTCATCATCGTGCTGTAGGGGCGAATCATATTCGCCCTATATGAATATCGTATTTATTGGGCAAATGTGATTTGCCCCTACAAGTCTATACCAATTTTTAGGTTGAATTAGTATATGTTTACTTTATCACAAAATAGGAAAAAATAAAGATACTTTTTATCATTTATTTGCTTTTATGACATTAGATTTAACCAAAACTATCAATGCAAAAAAATATCTGTCAGGCATAATAGTATATAAGTTATAATTTACCCTATATTTGATGGAGATTGACCATTATGCCAGCCTATAAAGCTCCTTTGCGTGATATGCGTTTCTTAATGAATGAAGTTTTGGATTACCCAACTCACTACACTACATTATCCAATGGTAATTTAGTTGATAAAGATACCATTGATATGATTTTAGATGGTGCTGCTGAATTTTGTGAAACTGTTCTTTCTCCTTTAAATCAAACAGGTGATGAAGAGGGTTGCCATTTTAACAATGGCGAAGTCAAAACCCCTGCAGGTTTTAAAGATGCTTATGACCAATTGGTGATGGGTGGTTGGCAAGGCTTATCTTACCCAGAAGAATTTGGCGGTCAAAACTTACCCATGTCACTTAACCTGATTAAATCAGAAATGATTGGTACAGCCAATTGGTCATTTCAAATGTACCCCGGCTTAAGTATTGGCTGTATGAATACCATCATGCAATACGGAACAGATGCTCAAAAACAAACCTATATGCCAAATTTAGTGGCGGGAACTTGGTCTGGAACAATGTGCTTGACCGAGCCACAATGCGGTACAGATTTAGCTCAAGTGAAAAGTAAAGCTGAACCACAAGCAGACGGTACTTATAAAATCACAGGTACAAAAATCTTTATTTCTGCAGGCGAACATGATTTAACCGAAAATATTATTCACATCGTATTAGCACGTTTACCTGATGCACCTGCAGGAACTAAAGGCATTTCATTATTTATCGTGCCAAAATTTATGATTAATGCTGATGGTAGTTTAGGCGAACGTAATGGTGTAGAGTGTGGTTCAATTGAACATAAAATGGGGATTCGTGCTTCAGCAACAGCCGTACTCAATTTTGATGGTGCAACAGGTTACTTAATTGGCGAAAAGAATAAAGGTTTACAAGCAATGTTTACCTTTATGAATACTGCTCGTATTGGTACAGCTATTCAAGGTGTATGCCATGCTGAATTATCATTTCAAGGTGCATTAGCGTATGCCAAAGAACGTATGTCAATGCGTGCCATGTCTGGTGCAAAACAACCTGAAAAAGTGGCAGATACCATTATCCATCATGCTGATGTTCGCCGTATGCTCATGACACAAAAAGCAATTGCGGAAGGTGGTCGTGCCATGATTTATCATGCAGCTAAACTTGCCGATAAAATGACTGATGCTTTACGTCAAGGCAATCAACAAGCTTATGAAGAAGCTGATAATGAACTGGGTTTCTATACACCAATTTTAAAAGCATTCTTAACCGAATTGGGTTTTGAAGCAGCGAATCACGGCGTACAAGTATTTGGTGGTCATGGCTATATCAAAGAATGGGGCATGGAACAAATCGTACGTGATGCCCGTATCTCTACACTTTATGAAGGCACCACAGGCGTACAAGGTTTAGACTTCTTAGGACGTAAAGTGTTATTATCATCTCGTGGTAAAGTGGTAGCAAATTATACTGCTGAAATTTTAAAATTTGCAGGACAACACGCAACCAATAAATATTTACGCCGTTTCTCTTGGGATTTGAGTAAATTATGTACACAATGGGGCATTTTAACCGCTCGTATCGTGATGATGGCTCGTAAAGACCGTGAGATTGTCGCAAGTGCTGCAGTTGATTATTTAATGTTCTCTGGCTATGTGATGATGGCTTACTTCTGGGCTCAACAAGCGGTCGTTGCATCGCAAAAACTTGAACAAGGCGATGGTGCAGAAACACCAGAATTCTATAAGGCAAAAATTAAATTGGCTCATTTCTATTTTGAGCGTTTATTGCCACGCACACAAGCACATGCTGATGCGTGTATTTCTCCACCTAAAGTGTTATTGTCTTTAGCAGAAGAACATTTCAGTTTTGATTATTAATGATAACTGTAATATTTCTTAACGTAGGAAAGCCGTTGTCTTATCACAACGGTTTTCTTTTTTAGAATTATATCATCAATCATCATTTTTGCCATACATTCTCATAGCAAAATTCATTATAATAACGCACACATAATGATGATTTTTAAATTGCATATGCACGCACTTTTAGACGATTTTGACACCGCCCATCTCTGGCACCCCTATACTTCTATGAAATCGCCCATTCCTGCTTTAAAGGTTTCTAAAGCAAAAGGGTGCTGTATTTATTTAGATGATGGCACAAAATTGATTGATGGTATGTCATCTTGGTGGTGTGCCATTCACGGCTACAATCACCCCGTTTTAAATCAGGCAATTGGCGAGCAATTAAATCAAATGTCGCATATGATGTTTGGCGGATTAACACACGAGCCTGCGATTGAATTGGGTAAATTATTATTATCCATTTGCCCGCCAAGTTTAAAACACATTTTTTATGCCGATAGCGGTTCGGTTGCTGTAGAAGTCGCCTTAAAAATGGCAATGCAATATTATTATACACAAGGCAAACCGAATAAAAATAACATTGCCACCACTCGTTCTGGATATCACGGCGACACCTTTAATGCAATGAGTGTCTGCGACCCCGATACAGGAATGCACCATTTATTTGGCGTAAGTTTACCCAAAAGATTTTTTGTACCTGCACCAATAAGCCCTTTTGACGGTAAATGGTCTGATGGTGATATTTTGCCTGTAGCAGAATTATTTAAAAACCATCACGACAGCATTTGTGCTTTTATTATTGAACCGATTGTACAAGGGGCTGGGGGAATGCGGTTTTATCACCCACGCTATTTACAAGCATTAAAAAAGTTATGTGATGATTATGATATTTTATTGATTTTTGATGAAATTGCTACAGGATTTGGACGAACAGGAAAATTATTTGCTTGTGAATATGCCAATATAGAGCCTGATATTCTATGTCTTGGCAAAGCCTTAACAGGCGGTTATATGACTTTGTCTGCTGTTTTAACCAATCAAAAAGTGGCTTATGGTATTAGTGATAATGGCGGTGTCTTTATGCACGGCCCTACTTTTATGGCAAATCCTTTGGCTTGTGCCGTTGCCAAAAAAAGTATAGAGCTGTTATTAAGCCAAGATTGGCAAGCAAATATCAAACGAATTGAACAAATTTGCCAAAATCAATTAAAAAACTTTAAGGCGGATAATATTGCCGATATTCGTATTTTGGGGGCGATTTGTGTGATTGAATTGACAGTTAATGTTAATATGAGAGCCATTCAAGAACAATGTATTAAACGAGGTATTTGGATAAGACCTTTTGGCAAATTGGTGTATTTAATGCCACCTTATATTATTGGTGATGATGAGTTGATTTATTTATTAACACAAGTCAAAGAGCTGATTAAAAATAAGGAATATTTATGAGCAAAAATAAGTATTTGGAACATTATGCCCAAAAGTTAGATGAATTAAAGGCAAATAATAATTTTCGTGAATTTCATTCCATCATTCACAATGGCAAATATATGATTAAAAACGGGAAAACAATGCTCAATCTTGCCAGCAATGATTATCTGGGTTTGGCAAGCGATGACTTATTAAAACAAGAATTTTTTGACACATATTCCAATCATTTAATGAGTTCGTCATCATCACGGCTTTTAACAGGTAATTTTGCCATTTATCAGCAATTAGAATCAGAATTAGACAGCTATTTTGGGCGACCTGCGTTATTATTTAATAGCGGTTATCATATGAATTTGGGCATATTACCTGCGATTTGTGATGATAAAACTTTAATTTTGGCGGATAAACTCATTCACGCCAGTATCATTGATGGCATTTTATTATCAAAAGCAAAATTGGTTCGTTATCCCCATCAAGATTTAGTGCAATTAGAAAGTTTATTACATAAATATCAAGATGATGATACTTATAATAAAATTGTTATCGTTACTGAAAGCATTTTTAGTATGGACGGTGATGAAACCGATTTAAAAAAATTGGTTGATTTTAAACATCAATTTGATAAAGTATTACTCTATGTTGATGATGCTCACGCTATGGGTGTGCGTGGCGAGCGTGGTTTAGGCTGTGCTGAACAATATAATGTGATGAATAACATTGATTTTTTGGTGGGGACATTTGGTAAGGCGTGTGCATCAGTGGGCGGCTATATTATTTGTGATAAAATCATCAAACACTATTTGATTAACTTTATGCGACCACTCATATTTAGTACCGCCTTGCCACCTATCAATATGGCGTGGACTTCTTTTATTTTAAATAAAATTATCAATGATAAAGCCATTCAAATAAAAAGAGAAAGATTGGATTATTTATCCAATACCTTAATTAATAAAATCAAAGCTCTGGACTACACTTGCCCATCATCAAGCCATATTGTGCCTGTGATATTGGGAGCAAACGAAAAAGCGTTATCTTATGCTCAACAATTACAACAATCAGGTCATTATATTATGGCAGTTCGCCACCCAACAGTTGCCAAAAATCAGGCAAGACTGCGTATTTGTTTAAATGCCAATATGACTGATGATGAATTGACAAAGTTACTGTATCAATTAGAGCAGTTAAAGCAAAATGATAAGGAATAAACAGCGTGAATGTTGAATTAATCCGTCAGCGATTTCAAAAAAATCATAAACATTATCATCATCACGCTTATATTCAAAGAAAAATTGTCAATGATTTAATGGCATTGATGGATAAATATCATTTACCTAAGACATATCAAAATGTATTAGAAATTGGTTGTGGGACGGGATTTTTAACAAATCGGTTTCTTGGTCAATACCAAGCCCAAAATTTGTATTTAAATGATTTGTACGACATTCAACAAAATTTTTGTCATCAAAACATCAATTATCTGATTGGCGATATTCAAAGAATTGGTTTAAATCACCATTATTTTGATTTAATATTATCCAGTTCAGCCATACAATGGATTTATCCATTAGAGGATTTATTAACCAAAATGCACCAATCTTTAACAGATGATGGTTATGTATTGTTAAGCAGTTTTTTAAGTGATAATTTATGGCAAATAAAACAATTAACTGGACAAGGATTGGATTATTATGGTTTTGATGAATTAAAAGCTGTTTTTTTAAATTGCGGTTTTAATATTATCGATATTAAGGAGCGGTACGAGGACTATTATTTTGATGAGCCTTATGACATTTTAAAACATTTAAAATATACAGGCGTTACTGCAAATCGTGATGGTTTTATGTGGAATAAACAAAAATTAAAACAATTTAACGATGATTATCAAAAATTTAAAACACTTCATCAAAATAAAATTGTTTATCCTTTAACTTATCATAGCGTAATTATCTTAGCAAAAAAGGCAAACCACAATGAAATTTGATGATTATCATACAATGCAAGGCAGTTATTTTATTACAGGCATTGATACCGATATTGGCAAGACTTATTTTACAGGAAAATTGGCAAAAACTTTATATGAAAATGGGCAATCTGTCATTACTCAAAAACTTATTCAAACAGGCTGTCATCAATACGCTGATGATGTTTTGACCCATCGTCAAATGATGGGCATTGATTTATTAGACTGCGATAAAACTGGCTTAACCATGCCGTGTGTGTTAAGTTATCCTTGCTCACCACATTTGGCAAGTCGCATTGATAATAAAGTGATTGATTTAGATAATATTTATCAAACAACTTGTCAATTAGAAAAGATGTTTGATATTGTGTTGATTGAGGGTGCAGGTGGGTTATTTGTACCCATCAATAATGAATTGTTTTTGATAGATTATATTAAAATACGCCAATATCCAGTTATTTTGGTTACTTCTGGACGGCTTGGCAGTATCAATCACACCATTTTGAGCATCAATGCCATTTTAAAGCAAGGTTTAACTTTATATGCGGTTGCTTACAATCATTTTGATGATCATCAAGACAAATTGATTGCCAATGATACACAAAACTTTTTGAAATCCTATTTAAAGCAGCATTGCCCAAGGGCACAATGGTGGGAATTTTAATGATGGTATCAATCATCGATTTTAAAGCAATTTATGGTCATATTCAAAATCTACATACATTTTACACCTAAAAAATGTAAAAAATATCACAAAAATTATGCTAAAAAATGTTATAGTATGCACGCTAAAAAATAGAGGAAATGCTGAATGAACCATCAGACAAATCCGCCCAACGATGTACTGATTGATGTTAAAAATCTCCATTTTAAACGTGGTCAGCGAATTATCTATAATGGAGTGGATTTACAAATCCGACGTGGTCAAATTACCGCCATTATGGGTCCATCAGGTACAGGTAAAACAACCTTATTACGTTTAATTGGTGGACAACTTAAACCTGATAGTGGAGAAATTCTACTTGATGGACAAAATATTGCTCAAATGTCTCGCAAACAATTATTTGAAGCTCGAGCTAAAATGGGTATGCTGTTTCAAAGTGGAGCATTATTCACCGATATGTCAGTTTATGAAAATGTGGCATTCCCTATTCGTGCTCATACCAAAAAATCAGAAATGGAAATCAAACAAATCGTTGCTGAAAAATTAGAGTCAGTCGGCTTGCGTGGTGCAGAACAACTTATGCCAAGTCAGCTCTCTGGTGGTATGAATCGCCGTGTTGCATTAGCACGAGCCATTGCACTCAATCCAGAACTAATTATGTATGATGAGCCATTTGCAGGACAAGACCCTATTGTCATGGGTGTATTAATTCGTTTAATTCGTTCCTTGCGTGAAGCCTTAGATTTAACTACCATCATTGTGTCGCATGATGTCAGTGAAACTTTATCGATTGCTGATTATATTTATATTATCGCAGAAGGTAAGGTACAAGGCGAAGGCACACCTGATGAATTACGTCAGCATCCATCAGCTTTTGTACAACAATTCATTACTGGTTCAGCAGAAGGTCCTGTCGCTTATCAATTTGATGTAACAGGAGGAACTGTATGATGAATTGGGTAGCCAATCTTGGACGGGCTGTAATTGACCGTATTAGCGGTATTGGTATGGCAAGTGTGATGTTAATGCAAATTATTTTCTCTATGCCAACATGGCTAGGCGTAAAATTATTTGTCTATCAAATGTACCGTGTAGGCGTATTATCCCTACTTATTATTAGCGTATCTGGCTTATTTATTGGCTTGGTTTTGGGCTTACAAGGCTATTCCATTTTAGTCAATGTAGGGAGTGAAGCCATGCTCGGTACAATGGTTTCATTAACCCTATTGCGTGAATTAGCACCTGTGGTTGCCGCTTTATTATTTGCAGGACGTGCAGGTTCAGCACTTACTGCAGAAATTGGCTTAATGAAAGCAACTGAGCAACTCTCCAGTATGGAAATGATCGGGGTTGATCCATTAAAACGTATCGTATCGCCACGTTTATGGGCAGGTATTGTAAGTTTACCCATGCTAACCGTTATTTTTGCTTCCATTGGTATTTTAGGCGGTAAATGGGTTGGTGTTGATTTTTTAGGTGTCGATGAAGGAGCTTACTGGGGCGGAATGCACAATAATGTACAATTCGCTAAAGATGTTTTTAATGGCACGATTATCAAAAGTATTGTTTTTGCTTTAATTTGTACTTGGATTGCAGTATATCAAGGCTATGCTTGTGAACCGACATCAGAAGGTATCGCAACAGCTACAACCCGTACGGTTGTATATTCATCGCTGTGTGTTTTAGGTTCTGATTTTGTATTAACTGCAGTGATGTTTGGAGGTTTATCATGAATAAACGTGGTAGTGAGTTTGCAGTCGGCATTTTTATTATTTTGTTTGGTGCTGCACTATTTTTCTTAGCAATGAAAGTGAGTGGTTTAATTGGTACAAATGTCAAAGACCCTTATCAAATGACCGCAACATTCCATAATGTCAATGGTCTCAAAAAACGTGCCAAAGTAACTTTAAGTGGTGTAACTGTTGGACGTGTAACGGATATTCAACTTGACCCTGTAACCCGTTTAGCAACGGTCTATATGACCTTAGATGGTTCTTTGACATCGTTTAATAACAAGCAGTTAGAACAGGTAAAAGCCAGTGCCATTGAAGATTTGCGTTACAGTTCTGAATATGAAAGTGCAACAGCAGAGCAACAAAAAGAAATGGAAACGCAACTATTAAATAACATGACCTCCATCACAAACATCGATGAAGACGCGTATATTATCATCTCAACCAACGGCTTATTGGGCGAGAAATATTTACGTATTACTCCAGGTGGACATTATCGTTACTTAAAACGTGGCGGTGAGTTTATCAATAAGCAAGGTTCTGTTGAATTGGAAGATTTAATTAACAAATTCATTACCAATGGTGGTGCAAGTAAATTAGGCGGTGATGATACTAAAGCCAAAAATAGCGATAGTAAAACATCTAGCCAAGATGATGTACCAAGTTTTGAAGAGTAATGATTGTTATCATATCCAGTGTATAATTAACAATCAACCAAAAATTAATATTTAGAGGTTTATTATGAACTTAATGCAAAAAACAGCGATGACAGTTGCAGTAATCGCAAGTTTTACCATGACTACAACCGCTTTTGCTGCTCCTGCTGAAGCACCAAATGCCTTTGTTAAACGTGTTGCTGACCAACTCACAACACGTCTTAAAACTGATGCACCAAAACTTAAAAATAACCCAGCTTTAGTGCGTCAAATTGTACAACAAAACATTGAACCACATGTAGATACTCAAGGTTTTGCACGTTTAGTGATGGGTAATTATGCAAGTAATACTTATAGTACAGCAGCACAACGTGCACAATTTGAACGCAGTTTCAAAGATAAGTTAATTAATAACTATGGTGCGGAATTGGCAAAATATGCAAATAATAGCTATACCATGCGTCCATATAAAGAAAATGCAGCGAATAAAACCTATCCTGTGGTGATGATTGACTTTTTACATCAAGGTCAAAAAATTCCAGTTGCATTCCAGTTGATTGAAAAAAATAATCAATGGAAAATCCGTAATATTGATGTAGAAGGCGTGAATATCGGTTTTACTTTACGCAGTCAATTCGCTGATACGGTAACAAAAAATGGTAATAATATCGATAAAGCCATTACTAACTTTAATCCTGATTTAGAGAAAGCGAAGAAAAAGTAAGTTCACAACTGAGCTTTTAGATAGTTAGGGCGGAATATTTTCGCCCTATGCTTTTATAGAAAAAATCTGCGATTGCCTGTAGAGCATAGCCTAATGCTTTTAAAATAAGTAACAGAATTTTAATGATTTCTTCCATGAAACAGCTAAAAAATATAAATCAAAATATAGTTGATTTATATCAGAATAATACAATACATGTAGGGGTTTATTACATAAACCCTTTGTAAAATCAATTGCTTGGGCGAATATCATTCGCCCCTACTGTTCAATTTTGAATTGAATTGACTATAGTAATCAATAAAATCAAAAAGAGAATTGAAAAATATTGTGGTTTTAGGATAATGACGATAGCATTTTTCCACAAACCACTCCACTCAAATATGCATTGAAAGATAATTTCTATCACAAATCTAAAAATGATTTTTAACACTTTTATAATGAGATAGAAAATATCTTCCATAAAATAATATTATACTTTATGACGCATATGTGGGAATAAAATCACATCACGAATGCTTGGAGCATTGGCAAATAACATCACAAGGCGGTCAATACCAATCCCTTCGCCTGCGGTTGGCGGTAAACCATATTCCAACGCCTCAATAAAATCGGCATCATAATGCATTGCCTCATCATCGCCTGCCTCTTTTTCGGCAACTTGCTGTTTAAAACGCTCGGCTTGGTCAATGGGGTCATTAAGCTCACTAAACCCATTAGCAATTTCACGCCCACCAATAAACATCTCAAAACGGTCGGTAATATGAGCATTGTCATCATTACGGCGAGCAAGGGGCGATGTTTCGGCTGGGTATTCGGTAATAAAAGTCGGCTGTCTTAACTTTGTTTCTACCGTTTCTTCAAAAACAATCGTTTGTAATTTACCCAAACCAAACGATGGTTTGACTTCTTCTTTTAAGGTATTTTTAACAAATTCCGCCAAAAATTCACGGTCATTGATGTTATCCAAAGTTAGATTTGGATTATATTTTAAAATCGCTTCACTCATTGGAATTTTGGCAAATGGGGCTTTAAAGCTAAATACTTCTTCGCCATAAGGCACATCGGTTGTTCCCAAAATATCCATTGCCAATTTTTCAAGCATATTTTCGGTCAATGCCATTAAATCTTTATAATCAGCGTATGCTTGATAAAATTCAATCATGGTAAATTCAGGATTATGGCGAGTGGAAACGCCTTCATTTCTAAAATTACGGTTAATTTCAAATACTCGCTCAAAACCGCCGACAACAAGGCGTTTTAAATACAGCTCTGGGGCAATGCGTAAATACAAATCCATATCCAAAGCATTATGATGAGTAATAAACGGTTTTGCTGACGCACCCCCAGGGATAATATGCATCATTGGCGTTTCTACTTCCATATAACGCTCATTGGTCAAAAATGCACGAATACCAGCAACAACTTTGGAGCGAATTTCAAAAGTTTTGCGAGTGTCTTCATTGACCATTAAATCCAAATAGCGTTGGCGGTATTTGACTTCAGTATCGGTTAAACCGTGAAATTTATCAGGCAATGGGCGTAACGATTTGGTCAATAATTCAAATTGTTCTAAATGAATGTATAAATCGCCTTTACCAGAACGACCAATATAACCACTCCCTGCGATAATATCGCCCAAATCTAGTGATTTAATCAGTTCCAGAGTATCCGCATCAAGCCCTTTTCTATCCACATAAAGCTGAATACGACCTGTCATATCTTGAATGACAATAAACGAGCCACGATTGAGCATTACCCGCCCTGCGACTTTGGCATAGACTTTTTCGCCATTCTCAATGGTTTCTTTATCCACGCCTTCAAATTTGGCTTGTAAATCGGCGGCGTAATCTTCACGCTTAAAGGTATTTGGATAAGCGGTTTTGCCATTCGCTTTTGCCTTTTGTTCCAATTCTTTTAATTTGGAATGGCGTTGGGCGATTAAATCATTTTCGCTGATTTGATTTTCAGGTTGGTTTGACATAAATAAGCCTTAATTAAAAATAAATACAAAATTATTTGATGATAAAATCATAAGGATATTCTAAAATTTTTTCATCAACCGTTAAAAAATAAAAATTTTCTGATTTAGCTTGAGAGATTAATAATCTATCAAATGGGTCTTTATGCTTAGGCATTTGGGGTAAGTTTTTTATTTCAAATAAATGTTGATTTTGGATATAAAGTTGTTTAAAACCATCATAAATTAAACCATTAAATAAATCTTCTGGATTAACATCAAATTCAGGTTTATTTAAAGATGACTTAATAGAAACTTCCCACAGACTCACAGAACTAAAATAAAGATGATAATTGAAATTTTGAATGATTGGTATTGCTTTTGGTGCCATTTTTTGCAATTCATTTTTACCATGCCAAATCAAAATTTGTGTATCAACGAGAATATTCATCATATTCCCCAGAAAACAAAGCAAATATTTCATCTTCATTTATTCTGTCAAAATCAACAGGGGCAGAAGTATTATTTGTACCCACTAAAAATCCCCCTGATCGTTTACCTTTTTTACTATCAGGTTCATTTTCTAAAACAGAAATTTTAATTGGCAATTTATTTACATCTGTTAAAATAACTGATTTTCTTTCAGCTCTAACCTGTTCAATAATTGCCATTATATCAGCTTTAGTTTGTTCAACAATCACTATCTGTTCCATCTTATTCACCTATATTAATTGAGTGAAGTCAATAGTATAGCCGATTTACTTACAAAATACATAGCGAAAATGATGAATTATTTCAAATATCGAACAGACTAGTTTTTATATCTATCAATGAATTAGATACATTTACACCATCTATCATATTTTTATAGAGTTTACATGATGATTGATAATAGTAATCCATTGTTTCTCATTAAATTTTCTTAATTCTTGGGCAACATTGACATTAAATACATATTTTAACCATTGTTTTTGCCAATAGCAAATTAAGCCCAATTCTCCTTGTAAAGTTTTTAAATAATTTTGGTATAAAATATTAGCAACATCTATGTTTAAGTAATGAAATAAATATGCCATATACTTATCAGCATAAATTAAAGAAGATTGATGATCCCCATCATGCAATCTATCCCAAAAATAAGGTTCATTATCAAACAAATTATTGGGACAATCTTGTAAATTAATATGAGAATAATCGCTGATTGATTTTAAATAATTATCCAAAGTATTATCCACAACTCTAACATAATCATCTTCTATAGTCAGTAAATGATATTCTTCATCTTGTGTAAAATGATTTTTAGGAGAATATTTATCCTGAATTTTTACTTGCATATACTCAATTTTAAATACCAAAAAAGGAAGATAAACTTAATTATCTCCCCTATTTTACTAAAAGCTACACTCTATCGTAAAGATTAGTTCTTCTCTTTACAGGGCAATCACACTATATAGATAACTGATTGATTTAGTTAAAATTTATTTTTTATAAACAACATTAGAATGCTGAAAATATTTAATAAAATCATATAGATATTTTTTATAGTGCGATTACTCTGTTCTCTTTATCAATAATTTTGTTTGCTGTAATCCAAGGTACGAACAAAAAAGCAAAGATTAAGTATCTTTGCTTTTTTGTGAGGCACTCAACTTAGCACCAATTACTTCAATAAAGATTAGTTCTTCTCTTTATCAATGATTTTGTTTGCTTTAATCCATGGTACGAACAAAAAGCAAAAATTAAGTATCTTTGCTTTTTGTGAGGCACTCAATTTAGCACCCATTACTTCAATAAAGATTAGTTTTTCTCTTTATCAATGATTTTGTTTGCTTTAATCCATGGCATCATTGCACGCAATTTAGCACCAGTAACCTCAATACCATGAGCTGCATTTTGACGGCGACGAGCAGTCATTGACGGATAATTCAACGCACCTTCTTGGATAAACATCTTCGCATATTCACCAGATTGAATACGTTTTAACGCATTACGCATTGCTTCACGAGATTGCTCATTGATTACTTCAGGACCTGTTACATATTCACCATATTCAGCATTGTTAGATACTGAATAGTTCATATCAGCGATACCACCTTCGAACATTAAATCAACGATTAATTTTAATTCGTGTAAGCATTCGAAGTACGCCATTTCTGGAGAATAACCAGCTTCAACTAAAGTTTCAAAGCCCATTTTCACCAATTCAACCGCACCACCACAAAGTACTGCTTGCTCACCGAATAAGTCAGTTTCAGTTTCTTCACGGAATGAAGTTTCAATAATACCAGTACGACCACCACCTACACCAGAAGCATAAGAAAGTGCTACATTACGTGCATTACCAGTTGCATCTTGATGTACAGCAATTAAGTCAGGCACACCTGAACCACGTTGGAATTCTGAACGAACTGTATGACCCGGTGCCTTTGGTGCAACCATGATTACATCTAAATCTTTACGTGGTACAACTTGGTTATAAAGTACAGAGAAACCATGAGCAAATGCTAAAGTTGCACCTTGCTTGATATTTGGTTCAATCACATCACGATAAAGTTGAGATTGGAATTCATCTGGCGTTAAAATCATCACTAAGTCAGCTTGTTTAACCGCTTCTGGTACTTCAGCAACTTTTAAACCAGCATTCTCAGCTTTTTTCCAAGAAGTAGAATCAGCACGTAAACCAACGGTTACATCAACACCACTGTCTTTTAAGTTTAATGCATGAGCATGACCTTGTGAGCCGTAGCCAATAATTGCTACTTTTTTGCTTTGAATGATTGATAAATCACAATCTTTATCATAAAAAATTTGCATTTTGACACTCCAAATAATGCGTTTTAAGATAGTACTTTCAATAAAATTACCATCTTAGATTTAAAATTTATACAGTTAAAACTTTTTCGCCACGTGCAATACCAGACACACCTGAACGCACCACTTCTAAAATGGTATTTTCAGCTAAGGCTTGAATAAAACCATCAATCTTTTCAGTTGTACCTGCTAATTGAATAGTATAAGTATTTGGTGTTACATCAACGATTTGACCACGGAAAATATCAGCTGTACGTTTTACTTCATCACGAGCTACACCTGATGCACGTACTTTAATCAACATCAATTCACGTTCAATATGTGCACCATCAGACAAATCAACCACTTTCACAACTTCCACTAACTTATTGAGTTGTTTAGTAATTTGTTCGATTTTATGGTCATCGCCATAGGTCGTTAATGTTAAGCGAGATAAAGTTTCATCTTCAGTTGGAGCAACGTTTAGGGTTTCAATATTATAACCACGTTGGCTAAACAAACCGACAACACGAGATAACGCACCCGATTCATTTTCCATCAATACAGAAATAATATGTCGCATTATGTACGCTCCCCTTTTGCTAACCACATATCACGCATCGATTGTCCAGCAACTTGCATTGGATAAACGTGTTCTGAACGATCTACCATGACATTGATAAACACACATCGATCATTAATTGCCATCGCTTGTTGTAATTTGCTTTCTAATTCATCAGCATGTTCAATCGTAATACCTGCATGACCGTAAGCTTCCATTAATTTAGTAAAGTCAGGCAATGAATCAACATAAGAACTCGAATGACGACCTTCATAATTCATATCTTGCCATTGTTTTACCATACCTAAAGCACGGTTATTTAAGCACAAGATTTTAACATTTAAGCCATATTGTTTACAGGTTGATAATTCTTGAATACACATCTGAATTGAAGCTTCACCCGTAATACATACTACTTGTTGATTTGGGAATGCTAATTTAGCCGCCATTGCATACGGTAAGCCTACACCCATGGTACCTAAACCACCAGAATTCAGCCATTGGCGTGGACGTTGATATTTATAGTATAAGGCAGCAAACATTTGATGTTGCCCTACATCGGAGGTAATAATCGCTTCACCATTAGTTACTTTATACAAAGCTTCAACCACTTGTTGTGGTTTCATAGTGTTATCATTTGGAGTTTGATAACGTAAACCATGAACTTTACGCCATTCATCAATTTTTTCCCACCAACTTGCAACGGCATCAGCATTTGGCTTAGAAATTTCACGTTGCTTAATTTGAGCCAACATTTCTTGTAATACTAAATCCACCGCACCCACGATTGGAATATGAGCCATAATGGTTTTAGAAATACTTGCAGGGTCAATATCAATATGAATGACTTTCGCATTTGGACAGAATTTTGCAGGATTATTGGTTACACGGTCATCAAAACGTGCACCAACCGCTAAAATTACATCTGCATGGTGCATTGCCATATTGGCTTCATAAGTACCATGCATCCCCAACATACCAATAAATTGTGGGTCATTTCCAGGGAAACACCCTAAACCCATTAAGGTATTAGTAACAGGATAACCCAAAATATGTGCTAATTCAGTTAGATATTCTGATGCATTACCTTGTACCACACCCCCTCCTGCATAAATCACAGGTTTTTTTGCAGTAATTAATTCATCAATTGCTTTACGAATTTGTCCTGAATGTCCACGAGAAGGTGGTTGATAAGAACGCATCTTCACAGATGCTGGATATTCATAAGGAAATTTTTTTGTTGGGTCAGTCGCATCTTTAGGAATATCAATTACTACAGGACCGGGACGACCACTTGATGCAATATAAAATGCCTTTTTAATAATGGTAGGAATTTCACTTGCATGGCGTACTTGGAAACTATGTTTAACAATTGGGCGAGAAATCCCTACCATATCCGTTTCTTGGAATGCATCTTCCCCAATCAAATGACTTGGCACTTGACCAGAAATAATCACCATTGGAATAGAATCAGTATAAGCTGTTGCGATTGGCGTAACGGTGTTAGTTGCACCCGGCCCTGATGTTACTAGAACAACACCAGTTTTACCTGTTACACGAGAATAAGCATCTGCCATATGACCTGCTGCTTGCTCATGACGCACTAAATAATGCTCAACTTTATCCTGTTGGAAAATTGCATCATAAATATGCAAAACTGCACCACCAGGATAACCAAAAACGTGTTCTACACCTTCGTCCGCTAAGGCACGAACGAGCATTTCACCGCCAGATAAAAGTTCCACAATAATTCACCCTATAATTGCACTCATTAAAAATTAACATAATGAGCAATAAAAAATGACACAACAAAGTTATGTATTAAAAATTAGATATGTATGCAATTTGATATTATAGCGTAATTTGTTACATAAACAGAATTACCAATACGAGAATTGTTCTCTAAACCATCGCTTTTATGATAATAAGGGTAAATATCATAACATTGACCTGCTCTTTTTGTGAAAAGAATGGGCTAATTGCAAAGCGATAACTTAATTTAAAGGGTGGTTTAAACTAAGTAAAATAGAATGCATATTCTTTATCGATTTAACCCATCATGTCAAGCATAAAATCTTATTTATCCACTTAAAATTAAATAAATGAGTAAAAAATAAGCATATTATATCATTTATGTTTAACATATTGTTGTCTATTTAATATACACAATAATTCAAGGATTAAATCATAATGGATAATCAGAAACTCTATAATTCTATTCAGCACCACCTCTAAACCACTATTAATAAGAATGGTTTATAGTTTATTTCACATAATCCAGACAATTTGTCAAAAAAATCACAAAAAAACTGTTAAAAACGACTGACAAATGGTATGTCAAGTATTATAATATTTAAAATTATGCTTTGTTGATCAATTTATTTCTTATAATACAAATTTGTATTTTATTGTAAGAGGTATGAGGAAATTATATGATACTTCAACAATATAAAATTGTGTTTGGCGGTACAATGGGTGCAGGTAAAACAACAGCGATTCAAGCTTTATCTGAAATTCCCGTACTTTCAACAGAAGTTCTAAATACCGATATTGAAGCTCATGAAAAAATGCTTACCACGGTAGGTATCGATTATGGCGAAATTACCATTGATGGGGATTTAAAAGTTGGTTTGTATGGCACACCAGGACAAGACCGCTTTGATTTTATGTGGCCAGTGATTTGTAAAGGGGCTTTAGGTATTGTCATTTTAGTTGATCACGCCAATCCAAATGCGTTGAAAGACATTACTTTCTTTGTTGATCAATTCAAAGCACATGGAGAAAATATCGTCATCGGCATCACACATACAGACATTAAAAGCGACCATTTGCTCACGGGGTATCGAGACTGGCTCAAACGTAATGGCTATAACTTCCCACTTTATGCAGTTGATGCACGCAAACGAGATGACGTTTTTCTTCTAATTGAAACATTAATCGCTACAGCTGAAATTGACTTTTTAGCAAAATAATTTTTAACAAACACTTTTTAGGGTATGACAATGTTTAACTTAGGCACTTCTCCAAGTCGTACAGTTCCACCAAAATTGCTTAGTATTGCAAAGTTAGAAATTAATTCAATTTTGAGCAATGTGCATGGGGTACATTTTGTTATGTTATGTTCAACGGATGGTTTTGAACTTGCATTAGCAAATAAAAAAAATGTAAATAATAATGGTAAAATTGCTGCTGTAAGTAGTTCAATTTTAGCAATGGTAACAGCTTTCATTTCAGAGATTAATCTTAAAGGTTGTCAAACCGTTACTTTAGATGCGGAAAATGGTAAAGCAATCTTAACTTCTATTCCCGCAAAAAATAATCCTATGCTCATCGTTACTGTTACAGATAAGGATATTTTATTAGGACAATTATTCTATAGTTTAAACAAAGCAACTGAAACGATCGTTGCTGCAGATGTTTAATAGTATACGTGAATTCGGGGTGCTTTTAAATACAACTATTTGATATTAAAGAAAAATAGATAGAATTAATGAACAGTAGAGTTGGACAGCATCGTTTTACAAGATAAACTTTTATCCAAGTTTTATTAAAATGATGTGTCTTGCATAGCTTTAATCTCCATATAATCTTTATATTTCAATATGTTACAATATTTAATTTAAGCCGAACTCACGTTATAGATAATAAATGATGAGAGACGATAGCAATCTTATCCAAGCTATTGAATTTAATCAAACCTAATGTGAAATAAACTCAATTTTTTTAAAAATATGCAAAATAAATCACATTATGCTTGACATTTGGTAACAGTTCAATTACAATATATACAGTTTATATAAACTCTTTTAGAGTATGATATAAATCGTAGGACTAAATAAGATGTTGTCTATCGTGATCATATCTGAGTTGATTAATTTATGAAAAGTGAAATCAATATTGCAATTTTTGGTATGAGTCTAAGTTTATTAGATGAAATCAAAAGCAAAATTCGTTTGATGATTCCAAATCATGTACAAGTGAACTGGACGAATATTGCTGAACCAAATTTAGATTGTATCATGATTAATGATGTATTTTTTTCATCAGCCAATATCCAAAATTTAATTCAAAATAAACGACTTAATTATTTACGTTTAGTTAAAGATGAAACGAAAGGTGGTGAATTAGTTGGTGATGTTTTATATGTACCAGTGATTAATACTGCCCCTTTAAATCAATGGATTAATCAATATGTACTTAATGGTGAAACTGCAACTCATGTACATGTAAGTTCTCCTATAGCGACTACAAATACAACAGCAACAATCAGTAGTACAGTTAAACCTTTGAATTCAACAACTGCATCAAATCATAATGTAGTTAGCGAAAAAATTTTAGATGATATTTTTAACGATAAAAATGGTAATATCCAACTGTTTGATAGTATTGGTAACTTAGCGATTATTAATGCTAAATCAGAACAAGTTTGGCTTAATAGTACACGCTCTGAATTAAAAACTGATGGAGCTTTTAACTATACTTATGTTACTGCACAAAATTTAAATGTAGTAAAAGATGTAGCTGGTATAGATTTACATCTATGGATATTTAATTTAGCTTGGAACTCAAGCAATGTATTGAATTTACCTGTATCAAAACAGAAATTCTACAAATTAATTTATTGGCCACAGGCAGAAGTAGGTAAAGACCGCCGAGATATTATTCGTTTATCTGCAGCTTTTGCTAAAGGGGCAAGTATTGAACAAGTAGAAAATTTTACTAAAGTCAATACACAAACTATTGAAAAATTTATTTCAGCTTGTTTAGTTGCACGTCTTATTGAAGAAGTGCCTGTAGAACAAGCAAAATTAGTTAAATTTGTAGTACCAAAAGAGCAAGCGACACCGCAACAAACTGAACAAGCGAGTGCTGTATCGAGTTTCTTTGGGCGACTGCGTAAGCGATTAGGGTTTTAATTTTATTGATAGCCCTATATTTAAACTTTATACCTAGTTTAGGTGTATTTCATTCAAATTAGTCTAATTTAGACTAATTATGTTAAATGAGGAGAGCCATCATGGCAAAAATTTCATTAAACGCATTAAGCGATATTGACGGTTTCATTTGTGCTGCTCTTGTAGACAGCGAAAGTGGTCTTGCATTAGCTACTCAAGGTGGCGGTCTTGACTTAGAATTAGCTGCTGCTGGTAACACTGAAGTAGTTCGTGCTAAGCGTCGTGCTGCTGCTGCTTTAAACTTAGGCGACAGCATCGAAGATATCTTGGTTACTTTAGGTAAACAATACCACTTAATCCGTCCTTTAGATGCTAACGAAAACCTTTTCTTGTATTTGGTTCTTGACCGTGCTAAGTCTAACTTGGCTATGGCTCGCCATATGTTAAAAGGCTTCGAGAAAGGTTTAGATTTTGCTTAATTGAACCCTTTAATTTAAGTGTTCTTAAAAAGCACCAGTTGTTTATAATTGGTGCTTTTTATTTTACTAGTTTTATATTAAAGTAATTTTCTTAAAAACATTGATTTATGTCTGAACAAATTGAATTTATTACTGGCTCAGCTGGTAAAATTGAATGCTTTGTAACCCAACCTGAAGGTGAAATTAAAGGGATTGCAATTGTTTGCCACCCACATCCATTACAAGGAGGGAATGCCCATCATAAAGTACCTGTACTTTTAGCACAAATTTTTAATGAGATGGGTTGTGTCGCCTACCGTCCAAGTTTCCGTGGAGCAGGTCAAAGTGATGGCAAACATGACAATGGTGTAGGCGAAACGGAAGATATGTTACAAGTCATCGCCCAAATTAAACAAAAATATCCAAATTTACCATTTTATGCAGGTGGTTTTAGTTTTGGTGCTTTTGTTATGGCTCAATGCCATCATCTTTTAGGTGAACAGCAACGTGCAAAAAAACTGATTTTGTGTGGCTTACCTACTGCTGATGTTTATGTTGCTGGGTTACGCCACTACAAAACACCTGAAATTACTGGTGATATTTTATTTGCTCACGGCGAAAAAGATGATATCACGCTACTATCCGATTTAATTACTTGGGCAACACCACAAAAACACCCAATTAGCATATTCCCTAATGCTAATCACTTTTTTACAGGACATCTAAAACCTCTCAAACAAGTGATTACACGATTTTTAGGTATGCATTAAAATATAAAATAAAGGCATATCAATTGGATATGCCTTTGTTCCATCTTTTTCTAATACGCTTAAGAACGTTTAAAACGAGCAAAACGTTTATTAAAGCTTGCAACACGCCCTTCATTACTTGCTTGGCGAATCTCACCTGTATAGAATGGGTGTGATGCACTTGAAATATCAAGCGTTACATAAGGATAAACTTGCCCTTGATACTCACGTGTTTGCTTTGATTGAATAGTGCTACCAATCAAAAAATAAACATCTGCATTGGTATCATGGAATAAGACTTTTTGATATTCAGGGTGAATGCCTTTACGCATAAGAAATCTCCAATATAGTGCAATATTGTTATGATATAACATTATTAAAAATAATGCAAGTTTATCATCATGACAATTTGTATTAAACTATCGGTCGTGTAAATTTTTTGTATTAGAGTGATATGGTATTATAGAAGGATATAACACATAGAGAGTGATTATATAAACCCTTTGTAAAATCAATTATTTGGACATATATAATAAGAAACTATCACCTTTCGATAAGCTCAAGGCGACAGTTTCATATCATAATAAATTGTTTTACTATATGAGACAAAAAAGAAAGATTAAGACTTTGAACATCACAACAACACGTTAAGTCTTCACTAACCTAACCCCATTTTGTGTATATTCAATGATGAAACTATAATTGTTTAAGGTGTAATCTCGTAAAACTCCGCCTGACACGGCATATCATCATTTTCTAAATTACAACCCATTTCAAATTCACGGTGTTCATTGAGTGCATTGATTTTAGTCGTACCATCAAATTGATAATAACCACTTAAATCACCCATTGCATCATACACAGGAAATAAAGTCTGATATTGACCTTGATATAACACGCTATCCATTTCAGGTAAAGACACTGTCATTTGACCATTACTTTGAATTTCAATCACGTGTTGCTCTTCAGGATATGGACTAAAATTAAACGCTTTTTTACCTACAAAAGGTAAGTTTGTATTTGCCATCACCATTGGCGATAAAGCACATAATGTCAAGAATATTGCAAATTTTTTCATCTTTTATCTACCATTTACCATGATAAGCCAATTATTTAGCTAAAATTTCGCCTAATTTTTCGCCCATTTTTACTTTGCTATTTGCATCAAACATGGCTTGCCAATTCATTTTATCTTTTTCAAATAAAACAATTGCTGTTGAACCTAAATAAAAACGCCCTAACTCATCGCCTTTCGCCAACGCTAATTGATGATGATTTAACTCTAAACGCCCTGTTGGTTTTACTTTGCCTGTTGCCACCGTTTCAATACCTGCTACAATCATCGCACCGACCAAAACCACCGCCATACGACCAATTTCAGTATCAAATAAGCATACCATACGCTCATTACGGGCAAATAAACCATCAATATTTTCTGCTGTGGTTTGATTAACTGAAAATAACTCACCCGGAATATATAAAGTTTCGGTTAAAGTCCCTGCCAACGGCATATGTACACGATGATAATCTCTTGGCGATAAATACACTGTTGCAAATTGACCATCGATAAAAGGTTGTGCCAGTTGTGTATCGCCAATTAATTTTTCCACCGAGAATGATTGTCCTTTAGCTTGGAAAATATCACCTTGTGTAATACGTCCAATTTGTGAAATCATACCATCAGCAGGACAAACAATAGCTTGTGGATTATCATCAATTTGACGTACACCTTGTTTTAATGAACGGGTAAAAAATTCATTAAATGATTTATATTTCAAGGCATTACGCTGTTCAGCAATCGACATATCAATGCCATATTTTATCTTAAATGATTGAATAGCAATATTTTTAAGCACTGGCTGTTCACTTTCCGCAATTTTCCCCACTAAACGACTTAATTGATGTTGTGGGATATGTTTTTGGAATTGAATAAACAACTGCTGTTTTAACTTTGATAATTTCATATTATGTTCCTAATTCAATTAAACTGTTACTTTGATTGCCCCATTCACTCCATGCCCCATCATAGGCACGCACATCAACACCGAGTAAACGTGCCACCACATAAGCTAAACTTGAGCGATGATGGGACTGACAATACACCACCAATGGTTGATTTAAATCTAAACCTTGCTGTTCTAATTGCTGACGAATGTAAGCTAAAGGATATAATCGATACTGCTGTTGTTTATCAAATAAATTTAGCCAATCATAATTTACAGCCTCGGGAATATGCCCTGCACGGCGAGCCATACGTTTTTCGCCGATAAACTCTTCTTTGCTACGACAATCCCATAATTGTACCTTGCCTTGCTCGACTTTTGCCAATAATTCATCATACTCAATACGATACTGTCCAGTCAGATGTATAGGCAATAATTCAGATGCAGGTGCTAAAGTAGGCAAATCACTTGTTACAGGTAATTGTGCAGCCAAACACGCATGGATACCGCCATTTAAGAGACTCACTCGCTCGAAACCTAAACAATGTAAAGTCCAAATCAACCGACTTGCCCAACCACCACCTTCATCATCATAAGCAATAACCCAATGCTGTGGCGAAATGGCTAAATCAGCAATTAAAGCTTGCAATTCATCAGCTAAAGGTAATAAACCTGTGATTTCATCAACTTGACGTACTAAACGTTTGGCTGATAAATGTACCGCATGGGGTAAATGAATTTGTCGATATACACTTTCACGACTTAAATCTACAAATCGAATGTGTTGTTCATCAATCTGCTCACGTTCAAAGTATAATGCTAAATCTTCAGCTTCAAGCAATAAGGGAAAGGTTTGCATATTTATTTTTCAGTTATAAATTGTGCTATTTTAACATAGAAATAAATTGTTAAACATTAGCTAAGTCAATAATTCTTTTAATCGTGCTGGAAAATGATTGAGAAAATCTTTAGTAATAAAGTAATGCTCAGTATCAGTATAATCAATCGGTCTTACCCCTACATAGTCAAATTGGAAAATTTGTGCATTAGGATAAACTAATAAAATCGGTGAATGGGTCGCAATAATAAATTGTGAATTATTTTTCACTAATTCATCAATTTGAACCAAAGCAGCTAATAAACGTGTTGGCGATAATGCGGCTTCAGGCTCATCTAGCAAATATAGACCATTACCTTTAAATTTATGTAACAACATCGCCATAAATGCTTCGCCATGTGAACGTGTATGTAAAGAACCGCCACCAAAACCATTTAAATAAGCAGGGTCGTCTAAATTATCCATATAAGTTGCAACATTATAAAAACTTTCAGCTCTTAAAAAGTAAGCATCTCTAGCACGTTTAAAACTTTTGATTAAACGTAAATGTTGTTCCAATCCTGTATCAATTTTATTCGTTGTTTTAAAATCAATATTACGATTACCACCTTCTGTGCCTAAACCAAAAGCTTTAGCAATCGCTTCCAATACAGTCGATTTCCCAGAACCATTTTCCCCTACAAAAAATGTTACATCAGCATGAAAATTTATTTTATCCAAATTTTGCACTGCAGGAATATTAAATGGAAATTCACTCCAATCAATATGCTGTTGCTGTATAAATTCGATACGGCGTACATAGGGACGCATGGCTAAAAAATCTTCCATCTGCACCAACTCTTAACTTCTTTAGCTTTCATTGATATCTGCGTTTAAATCAGTATCATTAAGCACTTGAATTTTTTGTACCGCAAAACGAATTTGATGTTGCACAAAAGCATCGCATACTTTTTCTTGCACTTCATCTCGCACCAAAGTAAAGTTTTCTTGACGACACCATACACAAAATAATAATTCAAGCGATGTTTCTTTAAATGCTGTAACCGCAACTGTTGGTTTAGGCTCTTCTAAAGCCAAATGATATTGACGACCTACGTCCAATAATATTTTACGCACTTTACTTAAATCTTCTTTAAAATCAATATAGAGCGTAATCGGTAAACGGCGTATTGGAAATTTGGATAAATTCAATACAGGTGAACGAATAAGTTGCTCATTTGGCAGTCGAATATAAATATTATCTAAAGTTAATAATTTCACCGACATTAAATCAATCGAAATCACTTTACCTTCTAAAGTATGCCCACGAATATAGGTAATTTGAATGGTATCGCCCACTTCAAATGCCCCTTCGCCAATTAAAAACATACCACTAATCAAGTTACTGGCTGATGTTTGCGATGCAAAACCCAATGCCACCGTCAAAATACCCGCCGCACCTAAAAATAAACTTAAATTAAAACCTGCTTCTTTTAAACCTGCAATCACAAAAAATAGGAAAATCGCATAAAAAATTAAACGTCGCCATACCAAATTTTGATGGGCATTGAGCTTTAAGCCAATGGTTTTAACAAAAGTATTGGAAATAAAACGAGCTAATAAAAAACCTATAAAAACCAAAATCACCGCAAGTAAAATTTCTACTATACGCTCACTGCTAAAACTTTTGAGCATACCTTGAAAAGTATTGGTTAAATCTTGGCTAATCTCTTGAGAAATATTATTTGCCATATCCTACTCATTAAAATAATTCAAACATTTTAAATAATGTGGTTTGCTCATGTTCAGAATGAATATTTTCCACTTGACCTGCAAAATCTGGGCTACGCTGTTCAATTTTAATACGTGGATTTTGGTCTCCATCATAATTCACACGAATTAACGATGTAACTAAACGCCCGCTACTTTCACTATAAAATAATGGTAATGCCGTTACAGGAATATTCATACGTTCAAAATGCAAAGGGCGTGTACTTACATTTTGCACAAATACAGGCGTTACCGCACGAAATGCTCTGAGTACCAACGCATCTAATTCTGTACGCCCATCTACCGATGTTACATAGCAAATCTGCCCTTCACGTTTATTCTCGCCAAACCATGTTTCCTTAGGACGCATAATCGGTAATTCAAATAAAGGCTGTTCCGCACGATGAATATAAGCACGCAACCATAAAGGTGTACTAATATATAATATTGCACTTTGTCCACTCGCAACATAAATCGGTTCAACAGGTTTAATCACAATCGAGCGTGGTGCTAAACGTGGCATTAGATGTAAAGTCGGCTCAGTATGCTTAAACATAAAACGATTGACTTGGCTCGGCTGTGGTAATTGATAAGCCGTATCCAAAATTTCACGAAAATCCTGTTCGTAGTCATATTGTATTTCAGGGCGATAATATTCCAAACGCCACTCAGTTAAATGACGAGTAATTTTGATTTGTAAAGACCCCATTTGCCAAATTCGACTTTGATTTAAATCAAAATGTTGTACCCCCCACCATTTAATGATATTTTTTTGTGGCAAATGTAATTGTTCTAACATACTCAACCTACTGTTTAATTTAATCTTTTGGCACTTGACTACTCGCCATACGTCCTAAAATAACACGCTGACGTTGTTTTAATTTTGCATTATTGCGATTTTTTTGATAATAACGTGGCTGTGGCAAAATCGCTGCTAAAAATGCTGCTTGCTCACGAGTTAAATACTTGGCACTATGCCCAAAATAATACAAAGACGCTGTTTCCACACCATAAATATGATCGCCAAACTCTACCGAATTCATATACACTTCTAAAATACGTTTTTTAGACCATAATAATTCCATCATAATCGTAATCATCGCTTCTTGCCCTTTACGTAATAAAGAACGATGATTAGTCAAATATAAATTTTTTGCTAATTGTTGAGAAATGGTTGAACCACCACGAACTACCGTACCATGTCGTTGGTTATTAATCAATGCATTTTCAATACTATGCCAATCAAAGCCATGATGTTTAATAAAACGTGTATCTTCAGAAGCGATAATTGCCTGTGCCATATAAGGACTAATTTCGTCCCAATCTCGCCACTCATGTTGAATACCCTGATTTAAATTACCACCAAAATAATAACTCCAACGCATAAACATCGTAGTTTCAACAGGATTAGTTCGCCAATAGAATAAACTCGCAAATACAGCTAATTGAAATGCTAAAAATACACTCAGCACAATAATGAGTAATTTTTTAATCAATAATAATAAACGTTGAAATTCTTGTTTCAACCACTGCAATTTTTCACGCACGGCGATTCTCTATCTTATCGATATTCTAAATATACAATCTCATATTTCATCAACATTTATCATTAATCATCACGTGTTTTCACATCAAATAATTCAATTTCAAAAGTCAAATCGGAATGCGGTGGAATAATATTCCCCATTTTACGCTCGCCATAAGCTAAATGTGATGGTACAATGAGCTTACGCTTACCACCTACTTTCATACCCATAATCCCTATATCCCAACCTTTAATCACACGTCCTGTACCAATCACGCATTCAAAATAACGACCTTTATCAATCGATGAATCAAACTTTGTTCCATCAGCTAACCACCCCGTATAATGTGTGGTAATTAATGCACCTTTAACCGCTTCTTTACCCGTACCGACTACTAAATCAATGATTTCAGTTTGTTTTTCAGACATTGTACTATCTCTTTGCAAAAAAATTATTATATGCTGAACTGTGGATTGATAAAAGTACTTTATGATAGGTTTGATGTAAATCGTGGTTACAAAAAATATGCTAAGTATTTCTACTTAGCATATTTGAACATCAAGAGTAACATCACAACGCTTGCTCTTCATTATTTAAGTTTTTGCTACCTTCACTTTGAGCTGATACTTCAGCTGTTGGACGAGTTGCTAAATCTGCAGGTACTTCAATATGCGTTAATTGTAATGCTTCACTGGTCATACGGCGAATTTCATTAGTTAAAGCCACACTTTCATTGAGCTTTTGCCCATAAGATGGAATGATTTGCTTTAACTTTTCTGCCCAACCATTTTTCATTTGTTCTGGGAATGATTTTGCTAATACATCAAGCATTGCAGGCGGAGAAATTGATGCACCTGGTGAAGCTCCCAATAACGCTGCCATAGAATGATCTTTATCTGTTACCACTTCAGTACCAAATTGTAACACAGCACCCAATTTAGGGTCTTTCTTAATCACTTGCACACGCTGACCTGCTGTAATTAATTTCCAGTATTTACGTTCAGCAGTAGGGTAATATTTAACCAATTCAGCATGACGGTCATTGTCTTTAAGCTGTGCTTGTTGCATTAAATATTTAATTAAATCTGTATTTTGTACACCAATTTTCATCATACCAAATAAATTGTGATTATTTACTGATGATACAATATCAAAAATTGAACCTGTTTTTAAGAAACGTGTATTAAACAATGCATAAGGACCAAATAACATAGTACGTTTACCATCAAGGAAACGAGTGTCTAAGTGTGGCACAGACATCGGTGGTGCTCCCACTTCAGCTTGACCATAGACTTTTGCATTATGCTTGCCTGTTATATTTGGATCTTCAAATGATAAGAATTGACCACCTACAGGGAAACCACCATAATTATGTGATTCTGGTGTATCTGCCATTTGTAATAAAGTTAATGATGCACCGCCCGCACCTAAAAATACAAATTTTGTTTTAATGGTACGCTCAGTATTGGTTTTTAAATCTTTAACGGTAACATTCCACGTTTTATCCGCATTTTGACGTAATGCTGTTACTTCATGCTCTAAATCTAACTTGAAGTTTTCACTACGTTGTAAACTTTCTGTTAATTGACGAGTAATCGCACCAAAATTGACATCAGTACCAATCGGCATATAAGTTGCTGCTACTTTTTGATTTGGATCACGTCCTTCAATCAAAAGTGGAGCCCATTTACGAATTTGTTCTTGGTCAGTTGTAAATTGCATACCATAGAATAATGGGTTTTTAGTCATCACTTCATGACGTTTACGCAAAAACTCAATATTGTTATCACCCCATACAAAACTCATATGTGGTACATCATTGATAAAATCAGTCGGTGTAGCACTTAAACGTTTTAATTTAACCATACTAGCCCAAAATTGGCGTGCTACTTCAAATTGTTCTGCAATACCCACCGCACGGTCAGCACTTACACTACCATCTTTAGCTTGTGGTGTATAGTTTAATTCTGCAAAACCTGCGTGTCCTGTTCCCGCATTATTCCAACCATCAGAACTTTCCATAGCAACCGCTGATAAACGTTCAAAAGCATGAATTTTCCATGTTGGTTCTAACTCTTGCAAATAAGTTGCAAGGGTCATACTCATAATACCGCCACCAATAACAACTGCCTCTACAGGTTGCTCATTTTGTGGTGCTGGAACACTACGTTTGATTAAAGGCCAATGCAGAAATAAAAAGACTGCAATAATAAGAAGGATAATGAATGTTACAATGACCATAATATTACATTCCGACTGACAGAAAGTTTGACGCATAAGATAGCATATTTTTTAAAATAATTCATCTTATCTATTTGACTTTTATATAAAAAGCTGATTTTTATACAGACAATTTTCTATTTTCAATTCACCTATTTTGCTATATTTTTATTTTTTATCATAGACTTAGCAATCTATCAAACCTTAATATTATATTTCAAAATAACTATTATCATCATAAAAAATAGCTAGGTAACATCGACCTAGCTATTTCACATCTACCTTAAATGCTTACAATGCTTGTTGTTCATTGTTTAAATTTTTAGATGTTGATTTATCATCACGCTTTGGTGTATCAAGTTTTACATCAGCCTTAGGAGCATTTGGTGTTAAATCTGCTGGTACTTCAAGATATGGCAGTTTTAATGCTTCACTGGTCATACGGCGAATTTTATTGGTTAATTCGGCACTTTCATTCAAACTTAAACCATAAGATGGAATAATTTGTTTCAACTTATCTTCCCAACCATTTTTCATTTGATTAGGGAATGATTTTGTCAATACCGTCAGCATAATTGGAGGTGATGTTGAAGCACCCGGTGAAGCACCCAATAAAGCTGCAATCGAATGGTCTTTATCTGTTACGACTTCAGTGCCAAACTGTAAAACCGTACCTTTCTCAGGGTCTTTCTTAATCACTTGTACACGCTGACCTGCTGTAATTAATTTCCAATGCTCTTTTTTTGCATTTGGATAATATTTCAACAACTCTGCATGACGTGCTTCATCATTTAATTGAGCTTGTTGCATGAGATAAGTGACTAAATCAGTATTATCCACACCTACTTTCATCATACCTAAGACGTTATTATTATTAACTGATGAAACTACATCAAAAATTGAACCTGTTTTTAAAAAACGTGTATTAAATAACGCATAAGGACCAAATAACATGGTTTGCTTACCGTCTAAGAAACGTGTATCTAAGTGTGGAACAGACATTGGTGGAGCCCCCACTTCCGCTTGACCATACACTTTAGCACGATGACGAGTGGTAATTTCAGGGTCTTCAAATGATAAGAATTGACCACCTACAGGAAAACCACCATAATATTTCGCTTCAGGAATACCAGATAATTGTAATAATTTTAATGAAGCACCACCCGCACCGATAAATACAAATTTTGTTTTAACTGTACGTTCAGTATTATTTTTCAAATCATAAACGGTTACATTCCACGTTTTATCATCATTTTGACGTAAATCACGCACTTCATGTTGCACTTCAAGTTTAAAATTTGAGTTACGTTTTAAACTATCAGTTAATTGATTAGTAATCACACCAAAATTCACATCAGTACCTAATGGCATATAAGTTGCTGCCACTTTTTGATTTGGATCACGTCCTTCAATAATTAATGGAGCCCATTTACGAATTTGCTCTTGGTCAGTGGTAAATTCCATACCATAAAATAATGGATTTTTGGTAATCGCTTCATGACGTTTACGCAAAAATTCTACATTTTTATCGCCCCACACAAAACTCATGTGTGGTACAGCATTGATAAAATCAGCAGGATTAGCACTTAAACGCCCTTGTTGCACTTGATGAGCCCAAAATTGGCGAGAAATTTCAAATTGTTCAGCAATTTTAACTGCACGTTCAGTTTGTACTACACCATTTTTTTCAGGTGTATAATTTAATTCAGCAAAACCAGCATGACCTGTACCTGCATTATTCCAACCATTAGAACTTTCCAATGCCACCGCATCTAAACGTTCAAAGGCTTGCACTTTCCAATCAGGCTCTAACTCTTGTAAATAGGTGGCTAAAGTCATACTCATAATACCACCACCAATCAATACAACATCAATCGGTTGGTCATTTTCAGCAGCTGGAACGGCACGTTTATATAAAGGCCAATATAAGAATAAAATAGCTGCAAGAATTGCTACGACAATCAATGCACCTATGATTTTAAGGGATTTTTTCATAATTTAACTTCTTGATAGATTAAGCAAAGCAATAAAAATCAAATAAAAGTATGTTTCATGATAAAAATTAAAATATTTTCAATATCTTATAATTTATAAGCAACACACAATAATCAGTTTTAATCTTGCTTAATCAATAGATTAATTGGAATGTTTACTGTATTACTCGGATATTATAGCAAATGGTCAAGCATTCGGGTTATTTTTGTAATAAATAGTATTATTTTATATATCAAATTTAAAAATATAGTTTAACTTCACTCAATTTAATTTTATAAGGTATTGATAATATTTAAATTATCTATATGATGTTAGATAAATTATCATTAACGCATACAAAAAAATCAAGCACTACTATAGTAATCATAGAAAAATTATAATCCAAATCACCAAAAACCGTTTATGCTCTCACATAAACGGTCTTTGATTATACTCAAATCAATTAATATAATAATGGACTTGCGGTACGCACGCTAATAAATCCATCAGCCAACAAACCACTTGCGATTTGCCATTGATGGAATGCACGGCGAGTATTGCTACCTAATACGCCATCTGTACCTTTAGTATCAAAACCAAGTGAAGTTAAACGCTGTTGTAACACTTGTACTTGACTTGATGATAATGCTTGCTCATTTTGAGGCCATGAACGATGCATCGCTTGCTTATTAACAATCCCTTTTGCCAACATACTCACTGCTAATGCATAACTTGATGAATTATTATACACACGAATCATATCAAAATTCTTGCTTAATAATAATGCAGGACCATTTGCACCCGCAGGTAACCACAATTCTGCTTCACTATTTAATAATTCTGGAATATCCGCTACAAAATGCAAGCCTAATTGTTGCCATTGAGCAAAAGTTCTTTTCGCACCTACATTTTTATAATCAAAACCAAGCGGTAAAGTTACTTCATAATAAGGATTTAAACCACGAACCCAACCTGATTTAGATAAATAATTTGCCGTTGAACTTAAAGCATCAGCTGTTGCCCATGGATTACGGCGACCATCGCCATTACCATCTACACCAAAACTTTGCCAAGTCGTTGGGATAAATTGTGTATGCCCCATACCACCAGCCCAAGAACCTTTGAGATGATGCCATACTAAATCACCACGCTGTAACAAATCAGCCATCGCCAATAATTGCTGTTCTGCCCAATCACGACGACGACCATCATAAGCTAAGGTTGCTAAAGCACTTGGTAAATTACTGGTGCCTGTTCCTGCACCATAAGATGATTCAATACCCCAAATCGCTGTTACAATCGAAGCAGGCACGCCATATTGAGACTCTAAACTCATCAGTAAATTACGATTTTGAGCTAAATGTTGTTGCCCAGCTTTATTTTTGCTTTGTACTGATTGAGCATAAGCCCATGGCATTTTTGAAAATTCAGGTTGCTGACGGTCAAGATTAATCACTTGTGTATTATAAGTCGCTTGTTCCAATAAACGCTGTAAAGCATAGGTTGGATAACCACTTTGAGTAGCACGATATAAAAAATCTTGTTTCCATTCAGAAAAATTTACATAGTGTCGTGCCATACCAGTGCTAATATTTGGCACATGATTAGGTGTTGTTGTAACAGGCGGTAAATGTGGCTGTGTTGTTGGTACTGTTGGTGATGGTATATTATTCGGCTGACCTGAATGGTAAACTACAGTTTTAGTACAAGAGATCAAACCTACACCTAATATCATTACACTTAATGCTATAAGAGATTTTTGCATCACACACTCCTTCAATTATTTATGCTCGACACTATAACAATTTTCATGGTTTTAGTCGATGATATTTTGTGAATAATATCAATTTTTTAGCAAATGAACCTAATTTAAAGGTAGATTTAATAAACGCTTAGGAATTAAACGTCCTTTATTATTAACTTGAGCCAAACCTAGACATCGCCCTTGATAGAATACTAATAATTCATCTGTGGCAGGATAATCCACTGAACTTTCTTGCCCATTACAAAAATATTTTACACGTTCTTCTACCAATTCAAACTGTGGCAAGTGCTGTACAGGAGCAAAAACTGGCAATAATAACTGCTCACGCTCACTTTCACTTAAACTTTCCAAATATTCAATCGTATAGGTTTCATTAAGTTGAAAATGACCTGTTTCTATACGATGTAAAGCGGTTAAATGCCCCACTGTTCCTAAGGCTTGTGCAATATCTTCACCCAATATACGCACATACGTTCCTTTAGAACAACTCACTTCTAAACTTAAAGACTGTTCATCAAAATGTAATAACGTTAATCTATCAATCTCAATATTTCTTGGCTGACGTTCAATTTCAATACCTTGTCGGGCCAATTCATATAATGGTCGCCCATCTTTTTTTAAGGCAGAATACATCGGCGGAATTTGTTGCGTTTTGCCTAAAAATTGTTGTAATACCTGTTCAATAGTGTCCTTACTCAAGCTAGGAATATTCTTTTCCACAATCACATTACCTTCAACATCGCCTGTACTGGTCGCTTGCCCCAAACGAATAGTAGTACGATAACATTTTTTTGCATCAAGTAAATAATGTGAAAACTTAGTCGCCTCACCCAAACAAATTGGTAATAATCCACTCGCTAATGGATCTAATGCTCCTGTATGCCCTGCTTTTTCCGCACGGAATAAATATCGTACTTTTTGCAAGGCTTGATTAGAACTTAAACCCAACGGTTTATTGAGTAAGAATACACCATGAATCGCACGGCGTAATATTTTTGCTTTTGACATAAACAACCTAATATTCTATATAAAAAATGCACTTCCCAAAAAAGAAGTGCATTTTTGTCATAACAACAACTGCAAATATTATTCAGCACTTGCCTTACGAGTAGGTAATTTTTCACGGATACGAGCCGCTTTACCAGACAATTCACGAAGATAGTAAAGTTTCGCACGGCGAACATCACCACGACGTTTCACTTCGATTTTTGCAACAATTGGCGAATGTGTTTGGAATACACGTTCAACACCTACGCCACTAGAAATTTTACGCACAGTAAACGCAGAATTTAAACCACGATTCTTCTTCGCAATGACCACACCTTCATACGCCTGTAAACGCTCACGGTCGCCTTCTTTTACTTTTACTGATACAACAACCGTATCACCTGGTGCAAATGCAGGAATATCAGTTTTTAACTGTGAATTTTCAACATGTTGAACTAAAGGATGTTTACCACTCATGTGGAGTTCTCCAAAAAATGCAAATAAGGTTTTACCTAATTGCGGAGGATAGAGGCTTCACGCATATCACTCGGTTATATTTTTCTGTATAAATTATGATTTAATTTAAACAGAGCCTATGTGATTGAATATTCAATCTTCTAAATCTTTCAGCCATTTTTTTTGCAATGCTGATAACTCTACTTGTTCTACCAATTCTGGGCGACGTTGTAAAGTTCGTTGATAACGTTGCAAAAAACGCCATTTTTCAATCTTGGCATGATGTCCTGATTTTAAAACATCTGGCACCGCCAATCCTTCAAAAGTATCTGGCTTGGTATATTGTGGACAGTCTAATAAACCATCAACAAAAGAATCTTGCACTGCAGATTGCTCATCAGACATCGCTTCGGGCAAACGCCGAATTAAGCTATCTAATAACACCATTGCAGGTAATTCTCCACCCGAAAGCACATAATCACCAATCGAAAGTTCAATATCGACATAACGTTGAATTAAACGCTCATCGACCCCTTCATAGCGACCACAGAGTACAATCAAACTATCATACTGTTGCTGATATTGTTGCACCATTGTTTCGTTTAAAGTTTGACCTTGTGGCGACATATACATCACTGGTACATTATTTTTACCTGCTTGCTTTGCAAGCTGTTTGGCATGTTGAATTGCTTTGGCTAAAGGTTCAGCCATCATCACCATACCCGGCCCACCACCGAAAGGACGTTCATCGACCTTTTTATAGTTGCCTTGTGCAAAATCTCGTGGATTAATACATTCAATCTGTACTAAATTCCGCTTGACTGCACGTCCGCTGATTCCATATGCTGTAATCGCTTCAAACATTTCAGGGAATAATGTAATCACCGCAAACCATAAATTTGGCTCACTTTGATTGGATATTGATTGTTGGTTCAATAATCCACACCCCAATTAACATAAATACGACCTGCATCTAAATCAACGTTTTGTATTACATCAGAATGCCATGGAATCATACGCTCTTGAGTATCGACACTTTCAGCCGTTGCATGAACCAACATCACATCATTTGCTCCAGTTTCAAACATCTCATGAATACGCCCTAAAATGGCTTCTTGTTCAGTTTCTTCATCAAAACCAATCACGGTTAAGCCTTTTAAATCTGACCAATAATATTCATCAATGCCTGCTTTAGGCAACTGTGTTTTTGCAATCCAAATATTTGCACCAACTAATGTATCTGCCATTGTGCGGTTATCTACCCCTTTAATGGCGACCACTAAGCCTTTACCATGTGGTTTCCAACGTTTTACCGTTACCATTTGCCAACCTGATTTAGTTTCAAGCCACCACGGCAAATAGTCAAACATATTGCTCATCGGTTCGGTTTTGGAATATACCCATAACCAGCCATTTAGCCCATACGCAGAACGCAACTGCCCAATCAATATGCGATCTTCAGGTACATTCTCTATAGTACTCATGTTTAACCTTATTGCAATTTATGTTTTGCTTAGACTTAAGCTGCTTGTTTTTTAGCTTGTTTAGCTAGATCAGCAACACGATCAGATGATTGTGCACCTTTTTCAGTCCAATAAGCTAAACGGTCTAAATCTAAACGTAATTTTTCAGATTGACCTTGTGCTAATGGGTTATAAAAACCGATACGCTCAATAAAACGACCATCACGTGCGTTGCGACTGTCAGTTACAACGATTTGATAGAACGGACGCTTTTTAGCACCACCGCGTGCTAGACGAATAACGACCATAATAGTACTCTCATTAAAAAACAATCCCATCACAAACCAGTTTTGGGATATATGAAATCTAACCTAATAAGTTAGACAGACTAGCTTTGTATTATAACAAAAAAACATCGATAACAGCAAGTGTTATCGATGTTTTTCATGGACTTAATCTCTTAATTACCTTCCCATGTGGAAGTTGCTGATAGAGTACAATTGTCAGACCCCTTAGTCCAGCATTTATGCCCTTGTCCATTCAAACGCAATGAACCATTGCCTTTCTGACGTTCAGTTGCAATTGGCGTTGCCACTAGAACCCAATCCGATGGGCGGGACGCTCCTGATGGTGTCCATGTTAAACTCAATGTATACAGCGGTTTATCTGTTGGATAGTTCGCCTTGCCAAAATCTGCAATAGTTTTACCACTATCATACACCTTATTCGCCACTTTATAACGTTGAATATTTTGTGCTACACGCATCATTTCTTGTTGCATATCTACACGATGACCACGTATGATATAATCTTGATATGCTGGATAAGCAATTGAAGCTAATACTGCAATAATTGCAATCACAATCATCAATTCAATTAAAGTAAACCCTTTTTGCATTACCAATTCTCCGAAGCTGTACCACAGTTTGCATGAGTTGAAACTGCATTCGTTGTACGAGTCATACAACGAACACCATCACTTCTCATCAATAAATCATAGTTTTTAGCTTGCTCTTTCGGATTAATACGCGTAGCACTAATACCCCACGCAAAACCAGTCGCATTCGCAGCATTTAATGCTCCATTATTCGCCAAATCAACAACGGTAATGGTGTACTTTGGTGCATTTACTGGTACTCGGAATGAGTTACCACCACAAGTTGCATTTTGACTAATATTCACAGATGGACAAAAGTTACGAAAGCTAAAATTACGCATTTTATGACGTTCAAGTTCTGTCGCTAACTTTTGAATCTCTTGTTGAGCAACCGCCAAATCTTTTTTACGGATATATTGTTCATAGCTTGGTAAGGCAATGGCGGCAATAATTGCCACCACCACCACCACCACCATGACTTCTATTAAGGTAAAACCTTGTATTTTTTTCATCATGTATTTCCTTAACGGCTTTCATACCAACGTAATTGCTTGATACTAGCAGGTTGTTGCCACTTTGTGTTAAATGGATTTTCTGGACCACCAGCACCACCAGCACCACCACCACCAGTATTAACAATAGAAGTGTTTGGACCTCCACCCAGTGCTGTGTTAATATTACCAGAACCAACTTTAGCTCTCATCTCACTTGCACGAGTTTCAAAACCGTGCTTATCTTGTTCACAGCGACCCGTTGGTAAGCAGTATTGATATAAATAAGTTGTACCACGTACACCACCACCACACGCCGAGCTATTACCATTTTCATCTTTATTATACACATTGACGAATAATAAATCTGTTAAAGCATAAGCATCATTCAATACTTTATAACGACCATAGCTTTCTGACTGGGTATTGTCAGGGAAGGTATATTTCCAACCACGATTAAACAAGGTTTTACCATTTTCAGTAACTACCTGTGGGACACCATCAGTGAAGTTAGACACTTTTATGCGACCATTATCCGCCAACGGCTCTGCTGTAAAACTTGAAGTAAAGAGTGATGTTTTACCTACATCATTGTCATAGATAACATATACACCATCTTCTGCTGTTTCACGTGTACGTGAAGCCCCTTGCACGCTTTTCTCAATACCAGCCAAAGGAGAACTACTATCACCCGAACCTAGAGCAACAACAAGGAAACGTTGTCCGTTGCCCGATGAGCCACTTGCAGTATGAACTGACAAACTTGGCATGTTGTAGAAACGTGGACTCTTACCGTCTGTTTTATTTTCATTCATAATGCGTGTAACACGATGACCAAAACTTGCGGTATTATTTTCTGTTTTTTGTGATTCATTGTTTAAGTCAATACGGAATACTTGACCACCCAAATCACCAAAATACAAGTTATCTACCAAACCATCACCATCACGGTCTAAGGTATTGATACGGCTCACAACGCTATAACGTAAATTTGCGTCTTGTGTTAATCGTACATTGTTACCAGTAGTGTTGTGGCTACTTGCCCACCATAATAATTTACCATTGGCAGCGTCAAACATATAAACACCCGCACCTTTGCCATTGGTTTGTTGATACGTGGTATTTTCATAGCCAGTATCATAACCACCGCCGACAAACATCACCAGTTTACGCTGACCATTCCAACGTACATAGCCTAAAGTCGGTTTAGACCAACTCTGCCCCATATGTTGTAATTGTGGATAAGACAATGCTTCATCACCCGTATGAATGGTTTGCGTTGCAGGGTCGATATGGAATTTCATTTTAGGCGCATTCATATTCGCTAAATCTAAAGCATAATAGCTTTGACCACCCATACGTAAGCCACCGTACACCCACTGTACGCCACGCAAATTTAAGGTACTTTTTTCATTATCATCTTCTGTTAATTCAGAGTCACCAACTGTCAAAGTCGTATCACGGTCTGACACAGGCACATATTGTGTATGAGCCACCCACGGTGCGTCAATACCATAGAACATATTCGCTCGACCACCCGCAGTCGAAGTTTCCGCCAACAACGCTTGTGGTTGTCTTTCTATCATTTCATTTGGAATAAAGGCAAATTTTTCTTTACCTGTTTTACTGTCCACAACGTGTAAAATACCTTGTGTACTACCGAATAATAAATAATCTTCACGTGTATTTTCCTTAACCGTAGGTTGTAGCACACCATTTACACGTTGTGTTTCCACCAAGCCTTTTTGAGTGAGCAAAATTGGGCTTGAGTGCATAGTTGCACCCACTTGACGTAATTCAGCTTTTTCACTCAATTTATTTTGGGCAACCTCTTCCGTCTCTCCCACATTGTAACCCAAAGCGTTGAGCCAGTAGTTACGCTTAGTAGTGTCCTCTTTCAAAGAACCCGTATATAATTTTTCAACCGTTACCGTTTGCAACTCTGTACTATTTTTAGCCACACCACCTTCCATTTTACGGTTGGTGAAAATAATACGACCAATACCTGACGCAATATTTGCTTGATTTTGTAAGGCAAGTTTAGATTTAAGACCATCATCCCAAAGTCCAGTCAGCACACTATTTAAGCTACCGTCGGCTCTAAATAAATTATCACCAGCTTTATTTTTTAACACGCCATCCGTTACGCTATATTTGTTCATATCACCTGTCCACAACTGTTGAGCAAGGTCTGGACGTGGCGTAAATGAACCGTAATACGCTGTATCTGACACACGACCCACCAATAGCGCATCGACAGGAATAGTTGGCGCTCCTGTTGTTACTGGGCTAAATTTAGTTTTAATATCTTTAGCAACTGAAAGGAAACTATTAATTACATCTTTTGCATCTTCTGCATAAAAGAAACCACCCTCACCATAGCCACCAACATTTTTTAAATCAGGATGTGATTTTTCAGCAAAATTACATGCATTTTTAATAGTTCGTTTCTCAATTTTACTACAATTATAGTACTCTCTAGGCTTTCCTTCATTATCTACCAAAGTAACCTTCTTATCTTTTGCCTCAATAAAATCTGCACCAAAACCAACTAGAGCAGTTTTTATCGATACACCTTGTGGATTAAGGGCTGGATTATTTAATCGTTTAGCTAATTCACTCGCAGGTCCCATACCTTCATCATTTGTACTCTCCAAATACTTCGTTGTATCTGAGAATGCTGATGCTACTGTTGGAAAGTCACCTGCTTTATTCCCCAATGCAGCACGCATTAGATACTGTGAATTATTCGCATTATTGGGTTCACCATCTGTTAAGAAGTAAATTGCTTGACCACTACATTCACGTCCTACAGCAGGTAATGGTGATTTATAATTCTGTAAATCAGCCTGTTTGGTAGCAACAACAGATTGAGCAAAGCCAGAGTAATTATTATTATAATCATCACCTAGAGCATTTACGGTTATCGTATCATTTGCTTTATATAAACAATAGGTATCAACATTTTTAGCTCCCGTCCAAACTAGACCATTTAAGCCACGACATTTTTGTGCTCCTGTAAACCCCTCATTATTTTTAGCATCATTGAAATTTTTTGTCAATGTAGAACCAGCGATACCTGTACACGCTCCTGTTGCATCTACATTTAACTCACTAATTGGATCAGTTAATTTAGAAGGTCGAGCATCTTTACGTCCACAGTAATAATATGTCGAAAGATTATTAGGATCTTTAGCTACCCATAATTGGCGTGTATGCTCTATTTTTGGATTTTCTACTACAGTATTTGTCCCCATAAAATAAGCTGCTGCTTCAGCAAATGAAGAAGCCGTTGGAGTTGGACCACTTCCTCCTAATCCAGCAACGTATGTCTTGATTCTAGTTCTATGTTCTTGCGTCAAAGGGGCTGCTTCAATTTTAATCGAACCTTTACCATTGCCACTAAATTGCCCCACAGCAATATGTATAGAATCATCTAATTGATTACTGTCCATTAATGCAAATACTGCATCTTTTAGTTTCGTCATACGGTCATAATGTTTTGTTCTCGTATCTATTCTAAAATACCCATCTTGACCATAGCAGAATGCGCGATCATAACTTGGGGTAGTATTACTTTTATCACGACCTACATATTTTCGCAATTCTGCTTTATTAGCTTCAGAATAACTAAAACCATTGTTAAAATAATCTACACTATTTAAATTACTGTATGATACTGAAGCTTTAATCCATCCACCATTGCTAGGCCAATCCATAGGTATAACAGCTTTAACATCACAGCCCACCATTGAGCCAGAAGTATCAAGCATCATCACAATAATTTTTTGTGCTTTATCAGGCACAGTATAAATTTCAATATCACTTGCTTGGCTAGTTGTCACACTTGTACCTGCGACAGCTAGACCAATCGCGGTCGCCATAGATAAACTGAGTTGTTTTAAATTAAATTTTTTCATATTTTATCTCACTATCAGTTGTATAATCTCTGATTATGGGTTTGTTGCATTTGACGATGAGCCAGTCGTACCAGCGAGGGATGCTCTTCTTGCAGCAAGATTACTATTTTCCAGATCCGTACCTACTTGATATTCGGCATATTGCACATTGTACGGCACATTTAAATTACGGAAACACGCTGCAACGTTGTCCGCCACAGTAGTCATTGCAGTACGTCTAAAACAGTCTTGAATCTGTTGTTGCGTTACGCTGGAAAAAGTCGGCATAATCGACACCACTGTTGCCGCCATCGTTTTCATATTAGCATAGCTTGTTGAACCACCACCAACACTACTACCCTCTTGCATATTACTGAATGTATTTCCTGAACTGCTGGCACCACCAATAACTTTACGTAAGTACACTTGTGATACTACGGCATCTCGCCCTGTCGCAAAGTCATTTGCTCTACAATAACCACGTGTACCCAATTTTGACGAGCCTATCACACTCGAACGGTTTACAGCAAAGATGTTGGCTTGGTTTCTTAAATAACAAAATACCAGCTCATCTTCTGTGTTTCCTGCCACATCAAAATGACCATACATTTGTTGTGCAGTCAAACGTGCTGTAACTTTGGTTGGGTCTTGTAGGTTAAAAATTGCCGCATCGCTACTTTCAACTAAAATATTGCTAATTTGGCTACTGGTTGATAAGCGTAAACCGAGCATACTACCACGCATAGCAATCGTACCGACAATAGTAATCAATAACAATACTACCAATACAATGATGAGTGTTGAACCTTGTTGATGTTTAATATTCATAGTTTAGTTCCCGCTCCCTTGAGCATTACGCAATGCAACCACTTGACTAAAGGCTTCTCGCAAACGCTTTGTACCTGTATTATCTGTATTGATTTGTACCGTCGTTCCTGCAACATCATAACGTCTCGTCGCATCAATATTATCATCGTTACCCACACTTTCATTGGAACGTACCAATATGCCTAACTCCACCGATACCACATTTTCAGTCGCATTCGTATATTGATTAATCGGCATATAACGAATACTGCCTGCCGCATTTTTAACACCTAAACGTACTTTAAAAGCTTCAATATCAGGAATCAGTACAATCGCATTACTATTATCCGGTGTCCCCGGAACAGATGCAACCCCCCCTGAATTATTGATAAGTTGTCCGCCAATATTGTCAATCCCTGTGCTACTTTTAGCTACAGCATCATAATATGATGCATCGCAGTATAAGGCATAGCGTGTACCATCAGCATTTTGTTGTGAAGCAGGCATTAAATCTACATAAAAACGGTGTACAGACACATAGCGTGAGTCAGGATTTTTACTTCTGAAACTAATATCTCTCCCTTCACAATCAACCATCGTTGAAATAAAATTAGCAGGGGTACTACGGTCATAACTCGGCATATATTGTATGGCTAAACTATCACTTTCAGCCAATACACCTCTGACAGCAGCTCTTTGCCCTGTTTGTGTAAAAGGTTGTGCAGCTCTCTGAGATGTCGCAGTTACAGGGAAATTATTTGCATTAAATATAATACCACTACCTAAGTCATTCAATTTCACTTGTTGTGTTTCTGTGCTATTTAAATTTGCATGACGCACAAAATAGGTTAATTGATTTAAACCAAAAATTGCACTCTCTTGGACACTACCCATACCTTGCTGTACATTTAATGCACGCTGACCACCAATAAAGATCGCTAAAGCCGCCGCAACAACCAGCATACCTAGTATGATGGCAATCATTAATTCAATTAAGGTAAAACCTGCTTGCTTACCCATTGCACGTAAATTACTCGCAAATATACGTTGTTGTTTACTATACTTAGTCATAATTGTACGCCTCTAAAATAATACATTTCGCATTTGGTACATAAGTTGTGCCATTGGTACAATCATTCTCACCTGTACCATTAGTTGGCGTAGTATCTTCCCAAGCAACATAAATACACGCACGTCTTGACGTAATACCTTGACAATTACGCACGGCAACACTCATACCCATCTCTGTTGCACGTTGTTGCACTTGAGCAAAATCATATTGAGCAAGCTGTGCAGGCGTACAATAGCTTGTGGCACAAGTATTATTATTACTATTAGCTGTTGCTCCGCTCGCCCCAGTATAGTTACCTTGATAAGTAATTAAACCATCACGATTAACACGCATACGCTCTGCTAAATCTCGTGCTAAACTGACCGCTTGTACGTTGTTATTCGCCTCTAAAGACGCATTAATCGCTCTTAATTGTAAGGCTGCAAAACCTAATACCGCTACACCTAACAGTACCAATGCAACCAAGACTTCTAATAAACCGACACCTTGTTGGGATTTCATATTTTATTCTCTCTTATCTTGATGGGCACTCTGTTGCATTGCGTAACAACTGGACAGCACCATGTTGATAAAGCATAATCACCGCTTTGGCTTCTGCATTACTTCTATGACCTAACAATAAACAACTTTCTGTTGCATTACCCGCTAAATTTGGCAAACGTCCCATGTAGTTAAATTGAATACTACTTGCAGGTGCAGTATCCCATTGTACATTAGCATTTGAAATCTGCCATGTACGTACAATATCACTTGTTTGACGATGGCTCGGTGCTGCACCAATATACACATTAACACGTTTCATAATCGCCTCAGCACGAGCTTCATTCATTGTAGCAACAAAACTTTTTGCTTCTTGTTGTACTTCAAATTTACGTTTCATATCAATCATCGATGGTGCTGCAATCATCGCTAAAACAGCAATAATCGCAATCACAATCATCATTTCGATGAGTGTAAAACCTTTTTGTTGTTTATAAGTCATCATAACTTGAAAACTCTACCCATTTTTACCTATTTTATATGATAATATAAATCCGTTCCATTCTGTAGCATTATGTGATAAAACTTACATTTTTATAGATAAACGGTTAATCCTTTAACCAATCATGAATAAATCATAGATATGAACTATTTTATTTTACTTCTGTTACTTTTATGCGTAATTCTTTAGGCAAACTAAACGTGATATTTTCTTCTTGCCCTTGTAACTCTATTGGCACTGAAGCACCCCAATCTTGTAAACGTTGTAATACTTGTTTAATCAAAATTTCAGGTGCAGATGCCCCAGCAGTTACACCAATTTTTGTTTCAGCGTTAAACCAATTTTGTTTTAACTCATCAGCATTATCAATGAGATAAGCCTTTTTCCCCATACGCTCAGCCAACTCACGTAAACGATTAGAATTTGATGAATTTGGCGACCCCACAACTAACACGACATCACAACGCTCTGCCAGTTCACGCACTGCATCTTGGCGATTTTGTGTAGCATAGCAGATGTCATCTTTGCGAGGCCCTTGGATATTAGGAAATTTTTTGCGTAATGCATCAATCACTTTTGCAGTATCGTCAATTGATAAAGTCGTTTGCGTTACAAAAGCCAGATTATTTTCATTAACAACCTGCAATCGCTCAACATCTTGTTCATCTTCAACCAAATAAATTTTACCACCTTGAGATGTATCGTATTGTCCCATCGTACCTTCAACTTCAGGATGTCCATGATGACCAATTAGAATTGCTTCTTTACCCTCACGTGCATATTTAGTAACCTCAATATGTACTTTGGTTACTAAAGGGCAAGTGGCATCAAATACCTTTAAACCACGGCGTTCAGCTTCATTTTGTACCGCTTTAGATACACCGTGAGCCGAAAAAATCACGATTGAATCATCAGGTACTTGGTCTAATTCTTCTACAAAAATCGCACCACGTTGGCGTAAATCATCGACTACAAATTTGTTATGTACCACTTCATGACGCACATAAATCGGTGGAGAAAAACTTTCTAAAGCACGATTCACAATCGCAATCGCTCTATCCACACCCGCACAAAAGCCACGTGGATTTGCTAATAAAATTTGCATATAATTCTCAACATATCAAATGAACTATTATTTTAAAAGAATTTTGCAAGATATGGGAAATTATTTGTAAATAAAATGACATTTTCACTCACTTGCTTTAAAATAAACCATCATTTCTAAACACCGAGAAAAATTATGGCTGGATTATTATTTGTAGTTTCTGCTGCTTCAGGTACAGGCAAAACATCGTTAGTCAAAGCATTATTAGACCGTATCAGTAATTTACATGTATCTGTTTCACATACCACACGTCCGCAACGTGTTGGCGAAGTTGATGGTGTGCATTATCATTTTATTGCCAAAGACGATTTTGTCCAACAAATTAATGAAGGGCGTTTTATTGAGTACGCTGAAGTTTTTGGCAATTACTATGGAACATCACACGCTAAAGTCCAAGAACAGCTCAATAAAGGTCATGATGTATTATTAGAAATCGACTGGCAAGGTGCAGAGCAAGTTCGCCGTTTATTTCCACAATCCATTCAGATTTTTATTTTACCACCAAGTCAATTTGAATTACGTCAGCGTTTATCAAACCGCAAAACCGATTCTTTAGAAGTGATTGAACACCGTTTAAGCTGTGCAGTTGCCGATATGCAACACTATACCAGTTTTGACTATGTGGTCATTAATGATGCTTTTGATAAAGCTGTTTCTGAATTATATTCTATTATTACTTGCCATCGTTTAACAATTAATCAACAAAGTGCTAAACATGAAACATTGATTAATAGCTTACTCACTGGCACAGTGTAAATAAATTATTTTTTATCATTTTATATAAAAGGCTTGTATCTCGAATTAAAGCCTTTTATACTATAGGTTTATTGAGATTTATCATATTAGGTATATCATTATGGCTCGTGTAACTGTTGAAGATTGTTTAGATCACGTTGATAATCGTTTTGAATTAATTTTATTAGCTAGCAAACGTGCTCGTCAGTTGGCACGTCATAATATTGACCCAACAGTAGAGTGGGACGATGATAAGCCAACTGTAGTAGCTTTGCGTGAAATAGCAGTCGGTCATATTAGTAAAGAATATCTACAGCAACGTGAAAAAGAATATCAAGATTATCAAAGTAAGAGCCTTGATAAAGTTTTGCTTGAAAATAGCCTTGATAGCATTATTGGTAGTGAATTTTAATCGCTCTATCATAAATATCAAAAACCTAATTGTTAAATGCAATTAGGTTTTTTATTATCTTATTCCCAATAAAAAATCTCTTAGCATTTTAGCACTAAGAGATTTTATTTTTAGCTTTTAATAATGATTAATCATCATCAATCGCTTATTGTTGTTGCATTGGTGGTGGCAACTGCTGTTGCACTGGTAACACTGCAGGTACTTGCTGAATTTCAAGATGTTCTGTCTTAGTATCATTCAATAATACACCTGAACCATCAACTGTTACTTCTACACGACGGTTTGGATGTAAACACTTAATATATTCTTCACGATTACCATGATTTTCACAGTGTTTCACAGGCTCACGCTCACCCGCACCATAAGAACGTAAAATACCTGTTGGTACACCACGTTGAATTAAGTAACGGCTTACTGTATCTGCACGGTTACGAGATAATACCATGTTGTATTCATCTGTACCTAATAAGTCAGTATGACCTACAACCAATACACCATTTAACTGGTCAAATGATTTTAACTTCTCAGCTAATTCATCTAACTCTGCACGACCTTTAGGGTTCATATCTTCGACACGATATTTATCAAATTTAAATAACGCATCAGCACTTAAAGTATAACGCTGTAAACCATATGCTTTCGCAGGGGTTACTGGCGTTGCAGGCACAACAACTGGTGTTGGATTTTCTGGAACTTTCATCAATACTGCTGGACAAGCTGCATCGATTGGATCAATTGGGTTCCAATAGAAACTGCGTGCAAATTTTTTATCATCAAATAAGATTTTGAATTGACAAGTTGTTACACCATCAGTTCCTACACCCGGTGTATGGAAATGAAATAAATAGTTCCATTCACGTGGACGCCATACTTCATCATAATGTGGACGACCAATTAATTGATAAAGTTGGTCTTTGGTTACACCTGATTTAATTTGACGTAACGCTTCTGGCGTTGGGAATGTACCACGACTATTATCAAATGTTACAGAATCCCATTTTGGCCATACAGGTTTATCTGTTGTACCTTGTTGTGAAACAGAAGATGGCGTTGTACAAGCACTTACTGCTGCTGCCAAGCTCGCAACTGCTGCAAGTTTTAACATTGCTGTTTTAAATTTCATTTTAAATTCCTAAATTGAAGTTGAATTCACAAGTTACTTCCCTAGTGAGAAGTAACTTGCTTTGTTCAATTCAGTTGCTGATTACCACTGATAACCGATTGCAACAGAACCACCTACATTACCTTGTGAACTACCGCTACCTGTACCTTTGAAGATCCAGTTACCGCCATCACTAATGCTAGAGAAGCTCACTGCATAACCAGTTTCACCCTTATAGTGACCTGCACCTACTGCTACTAAGCTCTTACCTGGTAAGTATGCTTGTGGTAAACCTGCAGTTGCAATCGCTTGTGCGACACCACCATAAGCATTATCTGCTACATCACCTAAACGTTTGTTCAAGTTATTGATATCGCCTGCGATATTACTTACAGCACCAGCAACCGCATATAATTGGCTACCGTTAATCGCATCAGTAGAAGTTGCTGAGACTTCACCCGCAGCTACGTTTTGGATACGGCGTTCAGCACCAGAAGCACCTACAGATACTGCACCTGTTGAAGTCGCACCAGCAAAGCCACCATAAGTTACACCACGCACTGTTGCTGTTTCAACTTTACCTGTTGTACCCGCAGTTGTTGTATTACCATTTGTACCATCAGTTTTCTTAGCAACAGTACCAACAGCATTACCTGCCGTAATAGAAGCGTTATTACCTAAAGCAACAGAGTTATCAGCAGTAACCTTAACATTATTACCTACTACATGTGTATTAGTCGTTGTAATGTTATTGTTATTACCCACTGCATAGCTCTCATTACCACTAATGTAGTTAGGGTCACCAAATGCACCAGAGTTATTACCTGTTACAACGTTACCATAACCAACTGCAATCGTTTTGTTACCAAGTGCTTGAGAGCCTGTACCAATTGCAATTGCACTATCACCATCTGCACGAGTGATTTGTGCTTTATACACGTCACCAGTTTCAGTATTAGTGTAGACAGTGTTAATACCTGCTTTGTTATCAGTACCATTAATATTCTCATCTACAATCTCAATCTTAGATCGATCTGTACTTGCTAATACTGGTGTACCTTCTTTCGCAATACTGTTACCCAATGCTACAGTCTGATTACCACTTGCACTCGCTTGATAACCAATCGCAGTTGCATGTGTACCACTTGCACTAGAGTCTACCGCATTCTTCTTAATGTTTGTACCATCAGCTTTTTCTTCACTGTTGGTATGGAAGAAACGGATACCCTCTTTGTTCATATTGTTAATTGCTGTAACAATACTAATAGTGTGTTTCTCAGTATTACCTGCTGCATCATAAGTTTTAATGATTTCAGGATTACCAATAATTTGGGTAATATTGTTCACAAAATTATTATGAACATTGGTTACATTCATTTGTAACGCTTGTAAATCACCAATATTCGCAGCGTTATTTAATGTATCGCCTGTTGCATTTTGAATTGCTTGTGTACGGTTCGCTGGCATAGAGCCATCTGGATTACGCACACCACTTGCTACATTGGTTACTTGTACTGGATTGTTCTCATCGCCACCGAATAATTTTACAGTATTAGTTGGTGTCGTTGTTTCTGTACCAGTATTCGTTACATAACCAACTGCTGTGTTCACTTTAATGCTGTTCGCACCAGTTGTAGGGTCTTTCGCAACCACTACATTAGAACCACGACCATCTTCGAAGTTTACAGTATCGTTATGTACCACTGTATCAACAGCTTGACCATTACCTTGTAAGTTCCAACCAGCATTTAACACATCGCCAACAGTTGCTGCATTGTTTTTGTTCACAGCTTGGTTAGCAGGTGTATTCGCTGTAGGTTGTGCATTAGTTGTAGGTGTTACATCAACTAAGTTAGACTTCACGCCAGCAACTGTATTATTCCCCATATTCACATTTGAATTTAGTTTAACAGTTACATTACCTAAAGTTGTGTTACCAGCAACAGTTAAGTTACCTTCTACACCAATGTCTTTAGTTGTTGCAAATGTAAAGTTGTTACCTGTTTGCGTTACAACAATGTTTGTACCATTGTTAAAACTTACAGTTTCACCCGGATTGATTAATTCAGGGTTAGCACCGTTATTTGCAACCGCTTTCCAACCAGAATTATTAATCGCATTCACTACATCTGCTGTTGTTGCAATACCGTTTGTTGTATTTGCAGCAATACCACCATTTGTACCGATTGAACCCGTATTCAAGTTAAACTTAACGGTAGTCGCATCACCTGTAGTTGTTACATCTGCAGTGATACCATTACCATCTACGAAGTTTACTGCATGACCTGGTTTAACAACTGTCGTTGTACCATCTGTATTCTTTGTTGTCCAACCTGTGTTGTTTACAACATCTACAACATCGCCTGCAGTCAAGAATGAATTGTCTGCTTTATTAGCGTCTGTTGGTGCTACTGCTTGACCTTTAGTATTTACTGTTACATTGTCTGTATCAGCTGTATTTGTAGGAACAGTGTTTACACCAGCTTTGTTTACATTAAATGTAACGTTCGCTACTGAACCATCAGCATTTACACTTACATTCGCTGTTGTACCTGTACCGTTTACAAAACCTACTGTGTCATACGCTTTAACGAAGTCTTTCGCTACGCCATTCTCTTGTACATTGAAGCCGGCATTTAACACATCGCCTACTGTCGCAGCATTGTTATAAACTTTCTTCAAGTCTTCGCCTGTAGGTGCTGTAGCATTTGTAGTAGCTGTAGGTGCTTTATCATCTGTTAATTTCTTAGCAGAATCTTCAGTCAAACCATCTTTGTTGTAAGTCGGTGCTAAGTTACCTTTAACATTTGCCAACGTTGTTGGTGCTGTTGTATTGTTACCCGCACTGTTCATTGACGCAATTACATCACCAGCTTTATGCTTATCGCCTGTACCATCTGGATTAGTTGTAAACGCATCTGAACCATCAGTTGCAGTTGGGTTAGGATTCTTATAAACCTTCGTACCATCTGCTAATGTATAAACAACTGGTAATTGGCTGTTGTTTGTTAAACCTTGAGCATTCGTTTCAATCACGATTTCACGAATATCACCTTTGGTCTCACCTTTTACAGTAATACCTGTACCACCAATGAATTTAACTTCATTTGCGTTCTTAACCGCATCTGAGTAACCATTTGAAGCACTAACTACCCAACCCATATTTTGTAAATCACGTACTGTCGCTACGCTGTTGAGTACTGTATCAGTTAATGGATTCGTTGTATTACCCAAATTAACAAACTTAGCATCTACTGGAGCTGTCGTTGGATTCGCATCTGGATTAGTCGCAACAGTTGTTATATTCAAGCTTGAACCCACACCTGTAATTTGTGTCGGCTTACCATCTGCACTTGTAATGTTCAACGCACTTGTAGGTGCATTTGTTGTAGGGTTATTAGTCGCAGGTTTCGCAGCTTCTGTTGTAAAGTTCACAACAGGTTTTGTCGCATCCGTTGGACTACCCACTGACAATGTAGTCGTATTCACATTGTTAAATGTTACATTATCTGCTGTTGCGTAAGTGAAGTTTTGACCGTTTTGAGTCAATGTCATGTTCTTACCAGCTTCAAATGTTACCACTTCGCCAGCTTTAACTTGCTCTTCTTTCGCACCAGTTGCATTTGTACCAAACGCTGTTACATTCCAACTTACATTGTTGATGGTATTTGCTAATGTTGTTGCATTTACAAAGTTACCGCCATCAGTAGGAGTAGCTACTGTACCATTTGGATTAATAGTCGGAGCTTGGGCTGTATTCACATCGTACTTAACAGTGGTTACACCATCTTTAGTTTCAACCTTAGCTGTTGTACCGTTACCATTTTCATAGTTTACAGCATCGCCAGGATTGATTACTGATGTTGTACCGTCAGTATTCTTCGTTGTCCAACCGCTGTTGTTAATAACAGTCGCAACATCGCCTGCCGTTAAGAATGTATTACCTGCTACTGTTGTATTAGTCGGAGCAATTACTTTACCTGCATTATTTACAGTTACATTGTTTGCATCAGATGTATCTGTAGGTGCAGTAGTTACACCAGCTTTGTTTACATTAAATGTAACATTCGCTACTGAACCATCAGCATTTACACTTACATTCGCTGTTGTACCTGTACCGTTTACAAAACCTACTGTGTCATACGCTTTAACGAAGTCTTTCGCTACACCATTCTCTTGTACATTGAAACCTGCATTTAACACATCGCCTACTGTTGCAGCGTTGTTATAAACTTTCTTCAAGTCTTCGCCTGTAGGTGCTGTAGCATTTGTAGTAGCTGTAGGTGCTTTATCATCTGTTAATTTCTTAGCAGAATCTTCAGTCAAACCATCTTTGTTGTAAGTCGGCGCTAAGTTACCTTTAACATTTGCCAACGTTGTTGGTGCTGTTGTATTGTTACCTGCACTGTTCATTGACGCAATGACAGTATCTGGTGCTACATCATCACCTGTACCATCTACCTTAGTATTAAATTTACCTGCTTCTGTTGGATGCGGATAAACCTTCGTACCATCTGCTAATGTATAAACAACTGGTAATTGGCTGTTGTTCGTTAAACTTTGAGCATTCGTTTCAATTTTAATTTCACGAACATTATCTTTGGTTTCACCAGTTACAGTAATACCATTACCTGCCACAAATTTAACTTCATTTGCATTCTTAACCGCATCTGAGTAACCATTTGAAGCACTAACTACCCAACCCATATTTTGTAAATCGCCTACAGTTGCTACTGCATTTGGATTTACGCTTGGTTCTGTTAAGTTCACTAAAGTCGCTGTGCTTGGAGTGCTTGCACCGCCTGTAAATGGATTAGTATTTACATCTTGCTTGTTCAAGCTTGAACCCACACCTGTAATTTGTGTCGGCTTACCATCTGCACTTGTAATGTTCAATGCACTTGTAGGTGCATTTGTTGTAGGGTTATTGCTCGCAGGTTTCGCAGCTTCTGTTGTAAAGTTCACAACAGGTTTAGATGCATCCGTTGGACTACCCACTGACAATGTAGTCGTATTCACATTGTTAAATGTTACATTGTCTGCTGTTGCGTAAGTGAAGTTTTGACCTTGTTGAGTCAATGTCATGTTCTTACCAGCTTCAAATGTTACCACTTCGCCAGCTTTAACTTGCTCTTCTTTCGCACCAGTTGCATTTGTACCAAACGCTGTTACATTCCAACTTACATTGTTGATGGTATTTGCTAATGTTGTTGCATTTACAAAGTTACCGCCATCAGTAGGAGTAGCTACTGTACCATTTGGATTAATAGTCGGAGCTTGGGCTGTATTCACATCGTACTTAACAGTGGTTACACCATCTTTAGTTTCAACCTTGGCTGTTGTACCCTTACCATTTTCATAGTTTACAGCATCGCCAGGATTGATTACTGATGTTGTACCGTCAGTATTCTTCGTTGTCCAACCGCTGTTGTTAATAACAGTCGCAACATCACCTGCTGTTAAGAATGTATTACCTGCTACTGTTGTATTAGTCGGAGCAATTACTTTACCTGCATTATTTACAGTTACATTGTTTGCATCAGATGTATTTGTAGGTGCAGTAGTTACACCAGCTTTGTTTACATTAAATGTAACATTCGCTACTGAACCATCAGCATTTACACTTACATTCGCTGTTGTACCTGTACCGTTTACAAAACCTACTGTGTCATACGCTTTAACGAAGTCTTTCGCTACACCATTCTCTTGTACATTGAAGCCTGCATTTAACACATCGCCTACTGTTGCAGCGTTGTTATAAACTTTCTTCAAGTCTTCGCCTGTAGGTGCTGTAGCATTTGTAGTAGCTGTAGGTGCTTTATCATCTGTTAATTTCTTAGCAGAATCTTCAGTCAAACCATCTTTGTTGTAAGTCGGTGCTAAGTTACCTTTAACATTTGCCAACGTTGTTGGTGCTGTTGTGCTGTTATCGCCATTATTCATTGACGCAATTACGTCTGCTGGTTTAGTTGGCGTTGGAGCTGTACCACCTGTTGGTGTAATTACATTACCATCTGAATCAACTTCATTTGGCTTGTAGAAGTTACCATCTTTCGCTTTAACGACAGGTTCACCTGCTTTCGTTGTATAAACAACTGGCAATTGAGCAGCTTCTGGTGTCTTAACATCAATTGTGATTTCACGAATACCACTTGTTGTGTTCGTTACACCTGTTACTGTCGCAGCACCTGTACCAATGAATTTAACTTCATTTGCGTTCTTAACAGTGTCTTTGTACTCACCAGTTTGTGTGCTTACCACCCAACCCATATTTTGTAAGTCGCCCACTGTTGCTACAGCATTAGGATTCGTTGCATTTTTCAAATCAACTAATGTTGATGGGACTGTGTTTGTTACAGGTGAAATACCTGTAGGGTTAGTATTTACAGTTGTTGTATTCAAGCTAGAACCTACACCTGTAATTTGTGTCGGTTTACCATCTGCACTTGTAATGTTCAACGCACTTGTAGGTTGTTCAGCATTGTTAGTCGCAGGTTTTGCTGCTTCTGTCTTGATGTTTACAACTGGGTTGCTTGCATCTGCAGGTTTGTTTACATCACCAACTGTTAATGTCGTTGTATTCACATTGTTGAATGTTACATTTTCAGCCGTTGCAAATGTGATGTTATTACCATCTTGTTTCGCAATTAAGTTTTGACCTGATACTAAAGTAATTGTATCGCCAGCTTTAACTTTTGAATCACTCTTACCAGCTTGGTCTGTAAACTTATCTGTAGTCGAGCCAATGGTAATGTTATGTGAAACATTATTTACAGTATTCGCTAATGTTGTTGCATTTACAAAGTTAGAACCGTCTGTACCTGCAGGAGTAGCTACTGTACCATTTGGATTAACTGTTGGCTCTTTTGCTGTATTTACATCAAACTTAACTGTTGTAGTATTACCATTTGTTACAACATTTGCTGTTGTACCGTTACCACTTTCGTAATTAACCGTATCACCTGGATTTACAACAACTTTATCGCCATTAGTATTGGTAGTTGTCCAACCAACATTGTTCACTAAGTTTACAACATCACCTGCTGTTAAGAAACTATCGTTTGCTTTAGCTGGAGTTGTTGGAGCTTGTGCTTTACCATTATTAACCGTTACATTGTTTGCATCTGTAGGCGTTGCTACTGGAGCTGTACCTGTAGGAACTGTTACACCAGTTTTGTTTACTGCAACTTTAATTTCGTAAGCAGTACCATTGTTTGCACCTGTAACAGTTGCACCTTCACCAACAAAGTTTACTTGTTGAGCATTTTTAACCGCTTGAACATAACCGTTAGCAGGAGCTGATAATACCCAACCCATGTTTTGTAAATCGCCAACTGTTGCTACAGCGTTTGGATTTACTGTGGTAGGTGAACCTAAGTTTACAAGATCAGTTGTACCTGCAGTACCCGGAGTCGTGCCTTGAGTACCTGTATTTGTTGTTACAGGAGCTTTATCTAAACTAGAGCCTACACCTGTAATTTGTGTCGGCTTACCATCTGCACTTGTAATGTTCAACGCACTTGTAGGTTGTTCAGCATTGTTAGTCGCAGGTTTTGCAGCTTCTGTCTTGATGTTTACAACTGGGTTGCTTGCATCTGCAGGTTTGTTTACATCACCAACTGTTAATGTCGTTGTATTCACATTGTTGAATGTTACATTTTCAGCCGTTGCAAATGTGATGTTATTACCATCTTGTTTCGCAATTAAGTTTTGACCTGATACTAAAGTAATTGTATCGCCAGCTTTAACTTTTGAATCACTCTTACCAGCTTGGTCTGTAAACTTATCTGTAGTCGAGCCAATGGTAATGTTATGTGAAACATTATTTACAGTATTCGCTAATGTTGTTGCATTTACAAAGTTAGAACCGTCTGTACCTGCAGGAGTAGCTACTGTACCATTTGGATTAACTGTTGGCTCTTTTGCTGTATTTACATCAAACTTAACTGTTGTAGTATTACCATTTGTTACAACATTTGCTGTTGTACCAGTACCATTTGTGTAATTTACTTTATCACCTGGATTAATAACTGATGTTGAACCATCTGTATTAGTCGTTGTCCAACCGCTTTCATTAATTGCATTGGCAACAGTTGTTGCATTGACTAACTTATTACCTTCATCTGCTGGAGTAGGACTTGCCACTTTGCCATCGTTTACTGTTAAAGTTGTATTTGATGGTGGTAAAGTATTTACTTTTGCAGAAATTGTAAAGTCTTTGCCATTTTGTGCAATATCAATATTATCGCCAGCGATAAATTTAACAGTCTCGCCAGTTACAACAGGTGTATTTGCAGGTGCGGTACCGCTATTTGTACCTGTACCAGTTTTACCTGCTTCTACATTAAAGCCTAATTTGTTTAATGTATTTGCTAAGTCGCCTGCATTAACGAATTTCTTCTCTTCGCCACCTGTAGGCACTTGAACTGGTTTAGCAGGGTCATTGTTTAATGTTGTATTTGCAACTGTTAAACCTTCTGGTGTATTCGTAACAGTTGTACCATCTACTTTAACATCTACTTTAACAGTTGAAACACCATTAGCAGTAGAAATATTTACAACAGTATTTGAACTATTAACAAAATCAACAGTATCATACGGAGTTACAACATCTTTTGCTGTACCATTTTCTTTTAAGTTCCAACCAGCATTTAATACATCACCTAAAGTCGCTGCATTATTTAAACCTGTTGTAGGTTTTGCTGTAGTAGGAGTGGTCGTTGGTGCTTGGATTGTTGTATCTAAACCACCAATAACATTCTTGCCATCAGTTGTACCAATTGTAATTGGTTTATTCTGAACATCATCACCTGCTTTGATAGATTTAAATTCTACATCATCTTTTGTTGCATAGATGAATTTTTCACCATCTTTTTGCAACGCCATATTCTTACCTGCGATAAATGTTACGTTATCGCCTGCACTAATTTGACTGTCTGTCGCTTTACCTGATGTGTCTTCATTCGTATCAACACTTGCACCTTGTTTTGCTGTCCATGATACGTTGTTGACCAAATCAACTACACTATTCGTCGTTAAGAAGCTGTTATCACCATTTGTTGTTGGTGCAGCTGCTTTACCACCTTCAGTGATTGTAACAGTATTCGGAGCAGGTGTATTGGTAGGATTTTGTGCTACAGTTGATGTATTAATGTTATAGCTAACGTTTACACCACCATCATTATTTTTAATGACATTCGCTGTTGTACCGTTACCATTTACATAGTTTACAGCATCGCCAGGATTAATCACAACTTTTTCTGATGGATTATCTGTAGTGCTTGTTGTCCAACCACTTTTGTTAATCGCATTCGCAACAGTCGTCGCATTGACTAACTTGTCGCCTTCTGTTGGTGTATCAATCGCACCAGTATCAGGATTTGGCGTTAAAGTCGTATTCACAACTGTTAATGCACCATCATTATTTGTCGTAATTGATGTACCGTCAACTTTTGCTGATACTGTATAGTTCGCAGTACCATTATTACTATTTGGCGTACCTAATGCAACTTCAACACCTTTACCTGCAGTTACTGTCGCTTGTGTATTGGTATCAGTTGCCTTAATAGTTGTTACACCATTTACAGTGTCTAAAGTGATGTTATCACCTGCCTTTAATACAGGAATAGATTTCGCTACTGCATAAAGCTGTGAACCATTGATTGCATCTGTAGAAGTCTCTGTGATACGACCTGCTGCTACATTTTGAATTTGACGTTCATTACCTGCAGAACCTACAGAGAATACCATACTATTAGGGTCTGCTGAATTAGACGCATCATATTTTAAGTTAGTACCTGCAAAACCAGTATAAGTATGAGGTCCAACTGTTGCTTCAGTTACAACTGTTCCCATACTTGCTACAGATTTCGCACCTACTGCTACAGCACCACCCATGTTTTCGCCAACAGTTGCTTCTCGACCAATTGCTACCGCATTTGTACTTGTGCTTGTTGTTGCATTAAAGCCTGTAGCAATAGAGTTAGCACCATTTGCAATCGCACCATTACCTGTAGCAATCGCACTTACACCGCCTGCAGTTGCATTTACACCTGTGGCAATCGTATGCCCTGCTGTTGCTTGAGCATTATTACCTAAAGCAATCGCATTTGTTGCAGTAGCATTGGCTGCTGAACCAACTGCAGTACTATTTGTACCACTAGCTTTAGATTCTACACCAATTGCTGTAGCACGGTGTACTGAAGCATTAGCAGCATTACCTAAGGCAACAGTAAAATTACCTGTCGCTTTAGTATTACTACCTACAGCAACTGCATTTGTACCTGTTGATAATGAGTTACCACCCATTGCAAATGAATGTGTATTTGTAGCATTTGCTTGGTCACCAATAGCAATAGATTTGTCACCACCACTCTTAGAAGCGCCACCAATTGCAATCGATTTTTCATTGCTTGCTGTTGCGTTTTCACCAATCGCAACTGCTACATTACCAGAAGCATTGGCACGTACACCCACTGCTACCGCATTAGTATTTGTTGCATTTGCATTTAAACCAACTGCTACTGAACTATTACCAGATGCTTTGGTGTCTCGACCAACAGAAACTGCATTCGCTGCTGTTGCAGTTGCATTAACCCCTGCTGCCAAGCTATTTGTACCCGTAGCACCTGCTTTTGCATTAATTGGACCTGAGTTAGTCGCTGAATCTCCACCATCAACACTTTCAGCACCATTTACGTGGAAGTAAGTATTTGGTATGCTTGTAGGTGCTGTTGCAGGAGGAATGACTGCATACAATTTACCATCATTACCAATTTTAATTGTTGAACCATCAACATTAACTTTAAAGTCTAACTTACTTACACCTTGATTTTCAGGTGTAGCAGTAATCGTAACTGTCTTATCGCTAGATTCAAAGTTTACAACATCACCTGGATTGACTTTACCAACTTCAGCAGAATGATTTTGCAATGTCCAGAATGAATTATTTACAGCTGTTGCTACAGAAGATGTTGTCGCTACCGCATTTGGATTTGTTGGAGCGTCATTTTTAATCTTACCGTCTTCATTTGAAACGGTTGATACTACAGGCATTTTATCAATCACGGCGTAAAGTTGTGAACCGTTAATTGCTTCTGTAGACGTTGCAGAAATATTACCCGCTGCTAAGTTGATGATTTTACGTTCATCACCTTTAGCACCAACGCTTACAAAACGACCTGTATCAGCAACTTTACCTGCAAACGAACCATAAGTAATACCATTTACAGTTGCCTCTGTTACATTTGCAATATCATGTGAACCAGTAACACTTGCATTTTGACCTAAAATCACAGAGCCGTTGTATTTTTTATCTGCGGCATTAGTAACATTAACATTGTTACCCAATACCATTACATCATCAGCACTTACCGTATTGTTAAAACCAATAACCATTGAACGGTTAGCACCTTGAGCTGCATTTGTTACAGCAACACTAGTATTAACCACACCATTTGTACGGGTAGTTGTACCTGCTGTATTACCAATGTTGTTTTGACCACCGATAGAAATCGCATTATCAGTATTATTGGCAATAATATTGTTATTACCCAATGAATATGAGTTTGTACCAGCAACAATAGATGGATCACCAAATGCACCAGAATTTTCACCAGATACTTGGTTACCTACACCTACAGAAATCGAGTTTTTACCTGAAGCAGTCGCATCACGACCGATTGCTGTTGCATTTTCACCACTTGCTAAAGCATCTGTACCCATTGCAACTGAATATTGTCCTGTTGCTTTTGTACCACGAGTACCTTTTGCACTTTGTGTACCAATCGCAATTGCATTTTCTGCGGTTGCCGCTGTAATATTATGCGTTTTACCATCTTCAACAAGAACATTTAAATCATCTTGAATAATACCACCAATCGCAATCGCACGGTTTGCATCAGCTTTTGCAAAAGCCCCCATTGCAATAGTTGAATTATGTAACGCTTTTGTACCTGAACCAAATGCTATCGCATCTTGTGCTGCTGCTTTAGACTGAGCATCTGGTTGGTGTATAGAATCAGCTTGTGAAGTAATAAGCCCTGCTAACTCTACCCCCTTTGCACGCTCAATATCAGTCGAACCAAATGCTATTGCACGATAACCTGTCGCATTGGCAGAATGACCCATTGCCATCGCACCTTTACCATCTGATACAACAGTGTTACCAATAGCAATACCATGACTTGAATTTACAACTGATTGACGACCAATAGCAACACCCGTATTTCCTTTAGATTGTGCCGCTGCACCTATCACAACACTTGATGTATTTTCTGAACGTGCTAACGGTCCAATAACAACAGACAATCCACCTTGCGTACTAGCTGCACCATCACCAATAGATACGCCTGAGTGTGTTGAAGCATTAGTACCAATAGCCACACCAGTAGAATATTGCTCATTATTTACTGAACCAAGTGCCGTACCTGTAGCAATCACTGTATTAATAGGATTACCACGATTAACATGACCTGTACTACCAGTAGCACTAGCATTTTTACCAATAGCAACTGCACCCGTTGCAGGCAACTGATTAGAAGAAGTTCGTTCACCATTTGTTGATTGTGCATTAGCACCTGTTCCGATAGCAATATCCGATAATTGTTTAGCTGTTGCCAAACGACCAATCGCTGTAGCATTTACACCTGAAGCATTTGCTCGTGTACCCATTGCAATTGTAGATTCATTCCATGCACGTGCTAAAGTACCTACTGCCGTTGAAGATAAACCTTTTGCTAATGCATTTGCACCAATCGCATTAGCAGCTGCATCTAAAGTTTGTGAACCTGTACCAATCGCTAAAGAAACATCGCCAATCGCTGCTGTATTTGGATATTGACGACCACGTAAATTTTCAACACTATAATCATCAGGAAACTTATCCTGGATATAATCCTGTAAACCAGCTGATAAATTTGCACGGAATGTTTCATATTGCTGGGTTACATTAGTAATATCTTGTGCTGTTGGACTAGTTTCACTACTTACAGTTACACCAAGTAATTTTGCTAATTTACCCGCAGCTCTATCTAAATCATCACCACCAATCGCAACTGATGAATTACCCAAAGCACGAGTATCTGCACCTAAAGCTACACCTTGATCACCATAGACAATCGCACGATTACCAACTACTGTTGCTTGATTAATTTCAAAGTTAGGATTTTCAGATCTTGCCCAAGCACCCACAATCGTATCACCAAAGCGTGATTGAGAACTTGTGTTATAACCAACTAACACAAATGGAGTATTACCATTTTGTACTGCACCAACAGTAACATTTGTAGCACCAACAGGTGTTTTCAAATGACTATTCGCACCAATCGTGATTGACCCCAAAACACCCGAAGTAGCATTTGTACCAATAGAAATAGCATGTTGATCCGCAACATTTTTAGATGCAAACATACCACCTACAATATCTTTATCAATTTGTGCAGCAACCAATGCTTTTGCATTTGCCACTCTTTCAGCATCAGTAGCACCTGTCGCTTTTGCTGCTATACTTGCTAAATATTGTACATATTCTTCTTTTGTTTGACCTAAATAATCCGATGTACTATCATCTCTCAATGCCGCTACAAACCTAGGTGTTACATTAGAAGCTGAAAATTGCCCCATCTGCGAAACTTGAGCGTAGACTGTTTTCAATCTATTTAAATCAGATTGAACAACAGCATTTGCTGTTTTAGCTACATAACCACCACCAGCAGTCGCATCACTACCAATAGCAATAGTATTATTACCCACTGCATGTGAATTACTACCTAGTGCTGAAGCATTAGTACCAACAGCATGTGCATCAAAACCAATCGCATTAGACAGATTTCCTACCGCATCTGCTGATGTACCAACTGCAATACTAGATAAACCACGTGCACGTGAGTGTACACCCTGAGAAATAGCTGCATCATCATACGCTAAAGCATTCAGACCAATCGCAACCGCACCTGCACCCGATGTTTGTGTCGAAGTACCCATCGCAATAGATGCTTCACCACCCGCTGCTGTACGCAAAAATGCATAACCATTCTTTTGAGAAACATTTCCTGCTTCCGCATGCACAGTTGTAGTGAATGTACCTGTTGGAATTGTCCCTTCCATTGCACGTGTACTTAATAAGTTCAGTGACGTATTTGCAAATCCATTCAACTGACCGCCATTGGCAGCTCTAAAACGTGCTTCTAATGCATCTTTAACCGTTTCATCGGTCATTTGCGTAGTGCCCAACAATGCACCAATACGTGTATTTAAAACAGGAGCAGCTGTTGTATAGTCATCACCACCAATCGCAATAGCAGAATGTCCTAAGGCTGTTGAATCCGCACCCAATGCTGTCGCCTGATCACCTAAAACAAATGCACGTGAACCAACACCAGTACTTTGACCAATTGTTCTTCTTGGTCCATCTGGTTGATTTTGGTTAAGTAACATCACCGCACTAAAGTTATTCGTTGCATGTGCACCAATCATTACATCGCCACTAAAACCAGCTGATGTTGCGTTATAACCCAATACAACTGATGGCATTACACCATTAATTGGACTTGTTTTGTCAGGTGCATACCATTGCTGTGAACCACCCAATGGATTGGCAGTTAGTTTATGAACTTTACTATCAGCACCGATAACAACATCACCCAAACCAACAGCTTGCGCACCACTACCTACAGCAATCGCAAAATTACCTGAAGCTGTTGTAGGTGTTTCAGTACCATTTACACTACCAATAGCAATAGATTTACCGCCTGATGAAGCATTAGCTCTAGCACCAATCGCGATCTGAGAAGTAGCATTAGTTACAGCACCAGCACCACCAGTACCATTCACACCAATCGCAAGCCCTGTTTGACTTGTAGTAATGACTGCCGCTGCTTGTGCCTCCATACCTACCACAGCACTTGCCAAGCCCATTACTGCTAGACCAGCTTTTGCAAGTTTATTTGTTTTTGACTTTGTTTTGCCCTGAGCTTTTGCAATTTCTGAAACCGCAACCCAAGAACCTGTGGCTTCACACCACACGACTTTAAAGACTTTATTCATATAGAATTTCCTAAGAAACTAAAAAACATATATAACGCAACAATTATGTTATTCGGCAAGATTTCAATTTAATATTTATTTTCAAGTTAAATCTTATCTGCTCAATTGTAACGTTACACATATTCTACTTTTAGATAGAATTTCACTATCATTATACAATATTTTGTGAGATATTTCACGTTACCAACCATATTTAGTCCATATTTTTGTAACTATTTTAATAGCATAATACAATAATATTTAATATATTTTTCAATAACTTAAGTTTAATAAAATACAAAAAATATCACTTCACTTGTTTTTTTTTGTAAAAGAAATATGTGCTTTTTTACCTATGTTGAGCATTTTAATCGGAATATGACATTTTGTGTCAGTTTTAGAGGGGAAAAGTTGTAGAATACAACAAAAGAAGTTAAAAATTTAGTAGAAACTCGTAGGGGCGAATCATATTCGCCCTATATGAATATCGTATTTATTGGGCAAATGTGATTTGCTCGTACACAAAATCAATGGTTTATAATGAGTTGAAAATGGAGTTGATGTTATAGTAAAACAACGTTAAAAATGCTACGGTTTCCGTTCGTGGTGATGAGAAACATCGTTTCGCAAGGAACCATAGGAAACCGTTACCTTTCGACAAACTCAAGGCGAACGGTTTCGTATCAGAAAATAAGTTGTTTTACTATATAATACATCTAGCAACAATTAAAGCGGGTCAAGTACAGTATATAAGTGCTGTTCAAATGAATTGTTTAGCATATTTGAATATGATAAGATATTTAAATCAAATTTATGGTTTAGGAGTAAATTATCATGCAAACAATTCATGTATCAGACCCAAGCCCTGCTTTAATTAACGCATTATCTTGTGTACATCATCAACACAATCCTATTATTTTAACTGCTACAGGTCAAGCTCCAACTGTACTTATGGATTTTGCAGAGTTTGAACGCTATCAACAATGGCAAAAACTCCAGTCTAAACCAACATGGCAAACTATGTTTGATGCACTTAATGAGTTTGAAGAAGGTTTTAAACTTGAGCGAAGCGAACAAGGTGAACAAATTCGAGATTTTGTAAAATGAAATATATGTTAGATACTAATATTTGCATCTATATCATTAATCAAAAACCTACTCAAGTACTGGAACGTTTTGCTCTACATTCTATTCATGACATCACAATTTCAAGTATTAGTGTAGCAGAGTTAGCTTTTGGTGTTGAAAAATCAGGCTCTAAGCGTAATAAAATCGCTTTAGAAAAATTTTTATCGCCCTTAACTATTTTGCCTTTTTCTGAACAAGAAATGTGGCATTATGCTCACATCAGACATCATTTAGAAAGTCAAGGAAAAACCATTGGACCACTTGATATGCTCATTGCTAGCCATGCTATTAGTAAAGATTTAACTTTAGTTACCAATAATACAGCAGAATTCAAACGTATATCTTACCTAAAATTAGAAAATTGGGTCTAGAACACTATTCTCAACTTATAATAAATGATTGATTTTTCATAACGGCTAATTGTAACTTACCTGTACAAAATTTAATATTTGACAAGATTTTTAGACTAAAAATAAGGTACAATAAAGCAATTTAAATGTATATTGAGAACGATGATGCCCCCTTTTGTTTTAGTTGATGGTTCATATTTTTTATTTCGTGCCTTTCATGCTTTACCGCCGTTAATGACATCAGCAGGACTACATACCAATGCGGTGCGTGGTGCAATTAACGCCATTCAAAAACTCATCAAACGTGTACAGCCTACGCACATGGCGGTGATTTTTGATACACCTGAACCAACCTTTCGCCACGTGTTATCACCAGAATACAAAGGCAATCGACCTAGTATGCCAGATGAATTGGCAGAGCAAATTCCCTATCTTCATGCGTTAATTCAAGCACTAGGCATTCCATTATTCAAATTGGTTGGAGCAGAAGCCGATGATATTATTGGTACACTAACCAAACGAGCCGTTGCTGAAGGTATGCAAGTGCTGATTTCTACAGGCGACAAAGACATGGCACAACTGGTCTGTGAACAGGTTACGTTAGAAGATAGCTTTAAAGAAAAAACCATGGATATTGCAGGCGTGATTGAAAAATTCGGTGTACGACCTGAGCAAATTGTTGATTATTTAACCTTAATGGGCGATGCTGTTGATGGTATCGCTGGTGTTGCCGGTGTGGGTGGAAAAACTGCAGCAAAACTACTCAATCAATATGATAATTTAGAAAATATTATTGCCAATGCGTCTAATATTAAAGGGAAAATTGGTGAAAATATCGCCAATAGTTTAGAGCAAATTAAACTTGACCATCAATTAGCGACCATTATTTGTGATTTACCCTTAGAATTAGATTGGCATGATTTAAAATTATCTGCACCGAATGTCAATGAATTACAACGTTTATATACTGAACTTGAATTTAGAAATGATTTAAAATCACTCAATCATCCTAATAATCCTGACAATCCAAAATATCAAGATAATCCAACTCAAAGTAAAACAGCACCAAATATCATAGCAAATGAGAATGCTACTGCTGAAAAACAGCAAACATCAACGAAATATCATACCATTTTTAAACAAGATGAATTTAATGATATTCTCAATAAAATTGCTACAACGGAATATATCACGATTGATACAGAAACCACTGCTTTGGATTATTTAAAGGCAGAATTGGTCGGTATTTCTTTAACATTTGATGGTCAAGATTGTTATTATATTCCACTTGCTCATGATTATCCAAACGCACCACAACAACTCAATCGTGATGATATTTTACAGCAATTAAAACCCTATTTAGAAAATGCAAAGATTAAAAAAATCGGACATCATTTAAAATATGACCAACATATTTTTAAACGTTATGATATTGATTTAAATGGTTGCTATTTTGATACTATGCTTGCATCGTATGTCTTAAATAGTGTGGCAACACGACATAATATGGATGATGTAGCACGTTTATATTTAGGCTATATCACCACATCATTTGAAGATATTGCAGGTAAAGGGGCAAAACAAAAAACCTTTAATCAAATTGAGATTGATATTGCAAGCCGCTATGCCTGTGAAGATGTTGATGTTACTTATCGTTTATATCAAGTTTTATCAGAAAAACTGGCTGAATCTCCTGAATTATTAAATATATTATTACAGGTTGAAATACCAACCTCAAACATTTTAATGCACATGGAAGAACGTGGTATTTTACTCAATGATAGTTTTCTTGGTGATTTAAGTGATGAATTTAGTAAACATATTCAACAACTTGAACAACAAGCTCATGAAATTGCAGGTGAAGCATTCAATATCGGCTCGCCAAAACAAGTGGGTGAAATATTATTTGAAAAATTGCAATTAAAAGGTGGTAAAAAAACTGCTACAGGTCAATATAGTACCAGTGAAAGTATTTTAGAAAAAATAGACCATCCGATTATTGAACCAATTTTAAACTATCGTAGCTTAACCAAATTAAAAAGCACTTATACTGATGGTTTAAAAGAACGTATGCAAAGCAGTAAACGTGTGCATACCAATTATCATCAAGCGGTTACAGCAACTGGGCGATTATCATCAAGCGACCCAAATTTACAAAATATTCCAATTCGTGATGAGATTGGACGACAAATTCGTCAAGCCTTTATTGCACCTGAAGGTCATGTATTATTGGCGGCGGATTATTCACAAATTGAATTACGTTTAATGGCTCATTTTTCACAAGATGAAGCCTTAGTTGATGCGTTTAATCAAGGACAAGATATTCACCGCCGTACTGCATCGGAAGTATTAAATATTCCACTTGATGAAGTTACCAGCGACCAACGCCGACAAGCCAAAGCAGTAAATTTTGGTTTATTATACGGTATGTCAGAATTTGGTTTAATTCGTCAGCTCGGGTTTACACGAGAAGAATCGCAAAATTATATTAAGCAATATTTTCAGCGTTATCCAGCAATTTATGATTATATGCAACGTACACGACAACTGGCGAGTGAACAAGGTTTTGTAGAAACCATCTTAGGCAGACGTTTATATACACCAGATATTCATGCACAAAATATGATGGTGCGTAAATCAGCAGAACGTGCCGCAATTAACGCACCATTACAAGGCAGTGCGGCTGATATTATTAAATTGGCGATGATTGCGGTAGAACAACAGCTTAATCCCGCACATGCTCGCCTACTGTTACAAGTCCACGATGAACTGGTTTTTGAAGTGAAACAAGAATATGCTGATGAAGTTGCTCAACAAATTAAACAGTTAATGGAAAATGTGTACACACTCAATGTACCGTTAGAAGTTGAAGTTGGGCAAGGACAAAATTGGGAGCAGGCACATTAATATTTTTAAAAATGTAATATAAGGGCGAATGGTTTTCGTCTTTATATTATTCATTTGATGTGCTATTTTAGGCAAAAATGCTATTCCCTATGTAAAATTGATAGTTTATAGTAATTTAACCCATGATTTAGAACTGTTATGTTATTGAAAAAATTATATTATTGTGTAATATTATCTGTTAGTTTAACTGCTTGTAGCACATCTCAACCCAATTTATCTATCAATGAACCTAAGCAAATGATTACAATGAATGCTGAACAAAATCAGCAAACTCGCCCTGTAATTGCCCTAGTTTTAGGAAGTGGCGGAGCAAGGGGTTATGCTCATATAGGTGTATTACAAGTGCTTGAGCAACAAGGCATTAAACCTGACTTCATTGTAGGAACAAGTGCAGGTAGTTTAGCAGGCGTATTGTATTCTGGCAAGCAATCAGCACAAGCCCTATATGAAATTGCGGAGCAACTCAAAGTTAATGACATTCGTGAATTTGACATTGGTATGCAAAGCGTCTTTGATGGAGATAAAATCGCTAATTTTGTGAATAAACATATCCAACAACAAAAATTAGAAGAGTTAAAAATACCTGTTTACGTTGTAGCAACACGATTGGATAATGGAGAACAAACCATATTTAACTATGGCGATGCAGGTAAAGCCGTTCAGGCTTCCATTAGCATTCCAACCATGTTTGCACCTGTTAAAATTGGACAATATGAATATGTTGATGGTGGTTTAGTTAGTCCTGTTTCCGTAAAAGTAGCAAAAGATTTAGGAGCTGATATGGTCATTGCGGTAGATATTTTAGCTCAGCCACATTATACAAATACAAATAATATGTGGGGATTATTTAACCAGAATATTAATATTATGCAATATCATTTAGCTAAACAGGAATTAAATCATGCTGATATTGTGATTCAACCAGATATTAAAGATAAAAAACACGTTTTTGATATTAAAGCACGCAATGAAATAATACAAGCAGGACAATATGCTACTCAAGCAAAAATAACTGACATAAAACAGCAAATTCAACAATTAACAGAGAAGCATAATCTTAAGAGCCTTAAGGAATAAAAAATAAATTCATTTCACTATAAAATATAAAAAAGACCGATAATCACATTTATCGGTCTTTTTATTTTAGATTATAAACCTAAAATTATTTTACTTCACGATCTACAAGCTCTACATAAGCCATTGGTGCTGCATCTCCAGCACGGTAGCCTGCTTTAAGAACTCGTAAATAACCACCGTTACGTTCTTTATAACGAGGGCCAAGTACGGTAAATAATTTACCAACAGTTGCAGCATTACGAGTACGAGCAAATGCTAAACGACGATTTGCTACTGTATCGTTTTTTGCTAAAGTGATTAAAGGCTCAGCAACTCGGCGTAATTCTTTTGCTTTAGGCACAGTTGTTTTAATTAACTCATGTTCAAATAAAGAATTTGCCAAATTTTGGAACATCGCTTTACGATGACTGCTTGTACGGCCTAATTTCACACCACTATTACGATGACGCATGGCGATAGTCCTACTTAATTACGGCTACGATATGCAAAACGGTCATCCATTCTCAAACTAGCAGGTGGCCAGTTATCTAAACGCATACCAAGTTGCAAATCTTTAGAAGCCAACACATCTTTAATCTCTGTAAGCGATTTTTTACCCAAGTTAGGTGTTTTTAATAACTCAACTTCAGTACGCTGTACAAGATCACCAATGTAATAAATATTTTCTGCTTTTAAACAGTTAGCAGATCGAACAGTAAGCTCTAGATCATCTACTGGACGAAGCAAGATTGGATCAACCTCTTCACTAGGTTCTGTATTTACAGGAGTGTGATCTTTCTGAAGGTCTACAAAAATTGCAATTTGTTGTTGCAAAATTGTAGCTGCTTTACGAATCGCTTCTTCAGGATCTACAGTACCATTAGTTTCTAAATCAATAATCAGCTTATCTAAGTCTGTACGCTGTTCTACACGGGCATTTTCAACCGTATAAGACACCCCTTTTACAGGGCTATAGCTTGCATCAAGTTGCAAACGTCCTACAGGGCGAGTTTCACCTTCAGAAAAACGAGCATCAGATGTTTCATAGCCACGACCCTGTGCAACTTTCAAACGCATTTTAAGCGAGCCTGTTGCACTTAGAGTACCAATCAAATGATTTGGGTTTACCACTTCAACATTATGAGGTAAACGAAGATCTGCAGCAGTAACATCTCCAGGACCTTGTTTCTCTAATGTCAAATATGCCTCATTTTGATCGAATAGCTTAATAGACAACCCTTTTAGATTTAGCAAGAGCTCGACGATGTCCTGCTGCAAGCCTTCTAAAGTACTGTATTCATGCTCTACACCTTCAATTTCCACCTCAACCACAGTTGCACCAGGTAAAGAAGATAAAAGAATACGACGTAAAGCATTTCCTAGAGTATGACCAAAGCCACGCTCTAAAGGTTCTAGAATTACTTTTGCTGAAGTTTCACTCACCGCTTCAACTTTAATTGCTTGCGGTGTAAGAAACTCATTTGCAGTACGCGTCATTTATTGCTACCTCAAGGATTATTTAGAATACAATTCTACAATCAAGCTTTCGTTAATGTCAGCAGATAAATCTGAACGATCAGGTGCAGATTTGAAAACACCTTCTAACTTAGCATGATCAACTTCTAACCAAGCAGGGATACCGCGTTGGCTAGCTAACTCAACTGCATTTTTAATACGCAATTGTTGTTTAGCACCTTCATGCACAGCAATTACATCACCTGCTTTAACTTGAATAGACGCAATATTTACGCGACGACCATTTAATGTAATGCTACGATGACTTACTAATTGACGAGCTTCTGCACGAGTAGAACCAAAACCCATACGATATACAACGTTATCTAGGCGGCTTTCAAGTAACTTTAATAAGTTTTCACCTGTTGCACCTTTAATACGTGCTGCTTCTTTGTAATAATTACTAAATTGACGTTCTAACACACCATAAATACGACGAACTTTTTGTTTTTCACGTAATTGTAATGAGTATTCAGACTGTTTAGCACGAGATTGACCATGTTGACCTGGTGCTTTTGCATGCTTCTTAGTCTTAACATCAAATGGTTTAACGCCTGATTTTAATTGCAGATCCGTCCCTTCACGACGAGAGAGTTTGCATTTTGGACCAATGTAACGAGCCATGAATGTTTCTCCTTATACGCGACGTTTTTTAGGTGGACGACAACCGTTGTGAGGAATTGGAGTCACATCGGTAATGCTATTAATCTTATAACCCACTGCACCTAATGCACGAACCGCAGATTCACGACCTGGACCTGGACCTTTTACAAGCACATCCAAGTTTTTCAAACCATAATCTAAAGCTGCTTTACCAGCAACTTCAGCAGCCACCTGAGCAGCAAATGGAGTTGATTTACGTGATCCACGGAAGCCTTGTCCACCTGAAGTGGCCCAAGCCAATGCATTACCTTGACGATCTGTAATCGTCACAATGGTGTTATTAAAAGACGCGTGAATGTGTGCAACACCTTCAGAAACGGTACGAGAGACCTTCTTGCGTGTGCGAGTATCTTTAGCCATCTTTTAGCTTCCAGAAATCTTACTTTTTAATCGGTTTGCGAGGACCCTTACGAGTACGCGCGTTAGTTTTTGTGCGTTGACCGCGGACAGGCAAGCCACGACGATGACGAAGACCACGATAGCAGCCTAAATCTAATAAACGTTTAATGTTCATAGAAATTTCACGACGTAAGTCACCTTCCGTAGGGATTTTGGCAACTTCTGCACGAATCGCATCGAGTTGAGCATCATCTAACTCACGAATTTTTGTTGTTGGAGCAATACCTACAGCAGATAAAATTTGCTGAGCAGTATAGCGACCGATACCAAAAATATAGGTAAGTGAGATTACTGCATGCTTGTTATCCGGAATATTTACACCGGCAATACGAGCCATTTACTTTCTCCAATAAAGGGAATTAAATTATAAAACTCATCTTAAGGTTAAGACCTGCAATAATAACTTAATTCACCCACTGAAATCAACAGTTCAAAGATATTTTTTAACCTTGACGCTGTTTATGACGAGGTTCTGCGCTACAAATAACGCGAATAACCCCATTACGACGGATAACTTTACAGCTACCACAAATTTTTTTAACAGAAGCTTGCACTTTCATAACTTCTCTCTTTACTCAGTAGAACTAGTATTTTTCTTCATTAAGGTTTGATTAGTATATTGATGTGATGTTAAATGTGATTGCAATTGAGCAATAAAGTCCATTGCAACAACAGCAACAATCAATAATGAAGTACCTTGTAAATGTAAACTACTTGATAAACCCAATGAGTTTTGTATCAACATCGGTAACACACAAATGATTGTAATATAAATCGCACCAATGAATGTCAAACGCCCCAGAACTTGATCTAAATAGCGAGCCGTTTGTTCACCTGGACGAATACCAGGCACATAAGCACCACTACGCTTTAAATTTTCAGCAATTTCTTTTGGACTGAACATCAAAGCAGAATAAAAGTAGCAGAAAAAAATAATCAATACAGCAAATAACACGATATATAATGGTTGCCCATACCCAAGATAAATAGACACATCTTGTAGCATACGCTTCACTGGGCCTGCATTAGGATCACCTAACCATTGACCTAAACTTGCTGGTACCATCAATAATGAACTTGCAAAAATTACAGGAATCACACCTGCCATATTAATTTTAAATGGCAAATGTGATTGTTGAGCAGAAAACATTCTTCTATCTTGCTGTTTTTGTGCATAATTCACAGTTACGCGACGTTGTGCTTTTTCAATAAACACAATACCAACTAAAACAGCTAGCGATAATACTCCTAAAGAAATAAGTGGAATTAATTTATCACTACTTTCTACTGGGAAAAACTGCAAAATAGTTGAAGGTAATGCAGCAACAATACCTGCAAAAATAATCATTGATATACCATTACCAATACCACGTTCAGTAATTTGCTCACCAAGCCACATCAAGAACATTGTCCCAGCAACCAAAGAAGTTACTGCAGGAATATAAAATGCCAATCCAGTCGTAGAAGTAATATTCTGACTAATTAGTCCTGCACTCATACCCATTGCTTGTACTAGTGCTAAAACTAAAGTTCCATAACGTGTATATTGATTAATTTTACGGCGTCCTTGTTCACCTTCTTTCTTAAGAGCTTCTAAAGCAGGAACAATACTTGTAACAAGCTGTATGACAATAGAAGCTGTAATATAAGGCATAATTCCTAAAGCGAAAATTGACATTCTTTCCAAAGCACCACCAGAAAACATATTGAATAAACCAACAAAAGTTCCTTCATTATGTTTAAAAAACTCTGCTAATGCTTGGTTATCAATACCAGGTAAAGGAATGTGTACCCCTAGTCGAAATACCAATAAAGCTCCAAGTAGAAACATCATTCGGCGAATAAGATCACGATATTTAATATGAAAAGGTTGCCCTTTTTGCACATGACCATCTAAACTAGGAGATTTTAACACCTTTCATTACCCCTCGACTTTACCACCAGCAGCCTCAATAGCAGCTTTAGCACCTTTAGTTAATGCTACATCTTGAACAGTAAATGCACGAGTTACTTCACCAGAAAGAATAATACGAGCACGCAACATATCTTTACGCACAATATTTGCTGCTTTTAAAGTTTCAAGGCTAATAGTTTCGCCTTCAATTTTATTTAATTCAGACAAACGTACTTCTGCTGTTTTAAGTGCAATCTGACTAGTAAAGCCAAACTTTGGCAAACGACGGTAGATCGCAGTTTGACCACCTTCAAAACCTGGACGCACACCACCACTTTTACGTGATTTTTGACCTTTGATACCACGACCACCAGTCTTACCAACACCAGAGCCAATACCACGACCTAAACGGCGATGTTCACGTTTAGCACCTTCAGCAGGTGCAAGTTCATTTAAACGCAGAGTCATGTGTTATTCCTCTACACTAACCATATAATACACTTTATTAATCATACCTCGGTTAGAAGGCGTATCTTGCACTTCTACAGTATGACCAATACGACGCAGACCTAAACCTTTCAAACATTGTTTATGCTTTTCTAAACGATGTGATGAAGACTTAGTCTGGGTAACTTTAATCGTTTTCATGATTGATTACCCTTGAATTTCTTCTACAGAAAGACCACGTTTAGCAGCAACTTTTTCTGGAGAAGTCATATCACGTAAACCTTTAAATGTTGCATTTACAACATTCGCAGCATTTGTAGATCCATAGCATTTAGCAAGTACATTTTGAACACCAGCAGCTTCTAACACTGCACGCATTGCACCACCAGCAATTACACCAGTACCTTCAGAAGCAGGTTGCATATAAACACGGCTTGCACCATGACGAGCATTTACTGGATGCTGTAATGTTGTACCATTTAAATCTACAGTAATCATATTACGGCGTGCAGCCTCTAAAGCTTTAGCAATTGCAGCAGGCACTTCACGAGCTTTACCACGACCAAAACCTACACGACCATTACCATCACCTACCACAGTTAATGCTGTGAAAGAGAAAATACGACCACCTTTTACAACTTTGGCTACACGATCTACAGCAACCAGCTTTTCAACGAGACCTTCGTTTTGTTCAACTTTTGCCATGATTAGAACTCCAAGCCACCTTCACGAGCAGCATCAGCTAATGCTTTGATACGACCATGATATTTAAAACCCGAACGGTCAAAAGCAACAGCTGTAATACCAGCAGCTTTTGCACGTTCAGCAATTAATGCACCTACTTTCTTTGCAGCTTCAACATTACCAGTTGTACCGCTACGCAAAGTAGCATCTAAAGTTGAAGCTTGAGCTAAAACTTTTCCACCATCTGCTGAAATAATTTGCGCATAGATATGACGTGGTGTACGATTTACACACAAACGAATTGCACCTAAAGCACGGATGTGTAAACGAGTGCTTTTTGCACGACGCAAACGAGATTGTTTCTTTTCGTTCATCTTTTACACCCTTACTTCTTCTTAGCTTCTTTACGAAGTACAACTTCATCTGAATAACGCACACCTTTACCTTTATATGGTTCAGGAGCACGATATGCACGAATATTTGCTGCAACTTGACCTAATTTTTGTTTATCTGCAGACTTCAAAACAATTTCTGTTTGAGTTGGAGTTTCAGCAGTTACACCTTCAGGTAAAGTGTAGTTAATAGGGTGTGAATAACCTAAGTTTAAATTCACAACATTACCTTGAACTGCAGCTTTATAACCAACACCAATAAGTTGTAATTTGCGTTCAAAACCTTCACTTACACCTTTCACAAGGTTATTTAATACAGCACGAGCAGTACCAGCTTGCATCCAAGCGTCTTTAGACTCTTTTACAGGAGCAACTTGAAGTTTACCTTCTTCCTGTTTCAACTCGACCAGTGCATGCAGGTTGAAAGATAGTGTACCTTTACTACCTTTCACTTCGACCTGCCGACCGTTCTGAGTAACTGTAACACCATTTGGCACAGTTACTGGGGCTTTAGCCACACGAGACATGAGGAATCACCTTAATTAAGAAACAAAAGCAATTACTTCACCACCAATACCTGCAACACGTGCTGCACGATCAGTCATGATACCTTTGCTTGTAGAAATAATTGCAATACCCAAACCTTGTTTAACACTTGGTAAGCTATCTTTTGCACGATATTGACGTAAACCTGGACGGCTTACACGTTTAATCGTTTCAATAACTGGTTTGCCTTCAAAATATTTTAAAGTTAAAGTCAAAGTTGATTTAACACCATCTTGTGCTACTTCAACATTTGAGATATAACCCTCTTTCTCTAATAAATTTGCAATAGCAACTTTTAATTTAGAGCTTGGCATAGAAACAGTTTCTTTCTTTGCCATTTGTGCGTTACGAACACGAGTTAACATGTCGGCAACTGTATCTTGCATACTCATTTTGTAGCTCCTTACCAGCTTGCCTTAACAACACCAGGTACATCACCCTGCATTACTGTTAAACGCAACATATTACGACTTAAACCAAATTTACGGAAATAGCCATGTGGACGACCTGTCAATCCACAACGATTGCGTAAACGAACAGGAGAGGCATTACGAGGCAATGCTTGTAATTTCAACATTGCTTCAAAACGCTCTTCCTCACTTGCATTCACATTAGCAATAACTGCTTTTAATTCAGCACGTTTTGCAGCATATTTTGCAACAGTTTTCTCGCGTTTTAACTCACGATTTACCATACTTTTCTTAGCCATATCGACCTCTTACTTAAATGGGAAGCCGAACGCACGAAGAAGTGCACGACCTTCATCATCATTACGAGCAGTTGTAGTAATTGTAATATCTAAACCACGGATACGGTCAATTTTGTCAAAATCAATTTCAGGGAAAACGATTTGCTCTTTTAGACCCATAGAATAGTTACCACGACCATCAAAAGATTTTGAAGAAAAACCACGGAAATCACGAATACGTGGGATAGCAATCGAAATCAAACGATCTAAAAATTCATACATTTGATCACCACGAAGGGTTACTTTACAACCAATCGGCCAACCATCACGAATTTTAAAACCTGCAATTGACTTACGAGCCAATGTTACTACTGGTTTTTGACCAGCAATTAATTGCATATCAGCAACTGCACCATCTAACAATTTTTTGTCAGTTGCAGCAGCACCAACACCCATATTGAGAGTAATCTTAGTGATGCGAGGAATTTCCATCACGTTAGCTAAACCAAGTTCTTCTTTTAACTTAGCTTTAAGCTCTTCATTATAACGAGTTTTAAGTCTGGCCATTGCCTTTCCAACCTATTACTTCGCCACCGCCACTGGTTCACCATTAGATTTGTAAACGCGTGTTTTTACACCATCTACAACTTGATAACCAACACGGTCAGCCTTTTGGGTTGCAGCATTTAAAATTGCCACATTTGAAATATGAAGCGAAGCTTCTTGTTTAACAATACCACCTTCAGCACCAGTTAAACGATTTGGCTTTTGATGCTTCGTTACTAAGTTAAGACCTTCAATCTTAACACGGTCACCAGATACTGATAAAACTGTACCTTGTTTACCTTTCTCTTTACCAGCAATCACAATAACTTGATCGCCTGCTTTAATTTTTGCCATGACTGCCTCTTTTTACAAAACTTCTGGAGCCAATGAAATAATTTTCATGAACTGTTCAGTACGAAGTTCACGTGTCACTGGTCCGAAAATACGAGTAGCAATCGGAGCTTTGTTATTATTCAACAATACTGCTGCATTATCATCAAAACGGATTAATGAACCATCTGGACGACGCACACCAAATTTTGTACGAACAACAACTGCATTCATCACGTCACCTTTTTTAACACGGCCACGCGGAATAGCTTCTTTTACAGTCACTTTAATAATGTCGCCAACAGAAGCATAACGACGATGTGAACCACCTAGTACTTTAATACATTGTACACGGCGAGCACCGCTGTTATCTGCAACGTCGAGCATAGTTTCGGTCTGAATCATTGCCCTACTCCAAAAACCAAGCACTACTAGCCACAAATTCGAGTAAATATGATACCCGAATTTGGCTAATAATGCAATAAAAACGTTAATTACTCAGTAGCAGCTTCAACTACATCGACTAAAACCCAAGATTTAGTCTTTGAAATTGGGCGACTTTCTTTGATAGTTACAATATCACCAATTTTAGCAGTATTGTTTTCATCATGAGCATGTAATTTGGTTGAACGGCGAATTGATTTGCCGTACACCGGGTGTTGAACACGGCGTTCAATAAGTACAACAATAGATTTATCCATTTTGTCACTTACGACTTTACCTGTTAACGTGCGGACTACTTTTTCACTCATTGTCCGTTCCCCTGTTTTTCGGTAAGGAGTGTTTTAATGCGAGCAATAGTTTTGCGAGCAACTTTTACTTCATGTGTTTTACTCAATTGACCAGTTGATTTTGCCATACGCAAACGAAACTGATTTAATTGTTGTTCATCAAGTAAAGCTTTTAACTCTTCTACCGATTTTTCACGTAGATCTTTAGTATTCATTTACATTACCGTCCGAGTCACGATAGTGGTCTTAAACGGAAGTTTAGCAGCAGCTAAAGCAAATGCTTCGCTCGCTAATTCGTCGTTTACACCTTCAATTTCGTACAGAATCTTACCAGGTTTAATTTCACAAACCCAATATTCCACATTACCTTTACCGTTACCCATACGAACTTCTAATGGTTTTTCAGTAATTGGTTTATCAGGGAATACACGGATAAAGATTTTACCACCACGCTTAATACGACGACTGATAGTACGACGACAAGCTTCAATTTGACGAGCAGTCATACGACCGCGTTCTGTAGCTTTTAATGCAATACTACCAAATGATACTGTACTTCCACGATGTGCCAAACCTGTATTACGGCCTTTATGCACTTTACGGAATTTAGTACGTTTAGGTTGCAACATGGATTATTCTCCCTTGTCCGCAGCACGGTCATTATTGCGACGACGGCGTTCTTGCCCTTCACCACGACCACGACCACGTTTAGCTGGACGCTCTTCAGCTGGAGTTGGGTTCATAACTTGTTTCATACCACCCAAAATCTCACCACGGAAGATCCATACTTTAACGCCGATAGTACCATAAGTTGTTTCAGCACGCATAGTTGCATAATCAATATCAGCACGAAGTGTATGTAGAGGTACACGACCTTCACGATACCATTCTGTACGAGCGATTTCCGCACCACCTAAACGACCAGAAACTTCAACTTTGATACCCTTAGCACCAGCACGCATCGTATTTTGTACCGCACGTTTCATTGCACGACGGAACATTACACGTTTTTCTAATTGTGAAGCAATTGCTTCTGCAACTAAACGTGCGTCTAAATCTGGGCGATCAATTTCATTGATACTGACTTGTACAGGAACACCCATGATTTTAGCAAGTTTGTTCTGTAATTTTTCAATATCTTCACCTTTCTTACCAATCACGATACCAGGGCGAGCTGTACTAATTGTTACTTTAGCTGCACCAGTAGGACGCTCGATAAGAATATTACTAACCATTGCATTTTTAAGTTCTTTATTTAAAAACTCACGAACTTGCAAATCTTTAAGCAAATAGTCAGCATATTGTTTCGGATTAGCATACCAGTTAGCATTGTGACGTTTCACAACACCTAAACGAATGCCAATTGGATGAACCTTTTGACCCATATCAAACCCCTACCTTAACGGTGATATGACAAGTACGCTTAGTGATACGATCTGCACGACCTTTTGCACGAGGCATGATACGCTTTAAGCTCATACCCTCATCAACAAAAATCGTTGTTACCTTCAAATCGTCTACATCTAAACCGTTATTATGTTCAGCATTCGCAATCGCTGATTCAAGTGCTTTTTTAACCAGCACTGCTGCTTTTTTATTGCTAAAATTTAAAATATCCAAAGCACGAGCAACAGATTTACCACGTACTTGATCAGCAACTAAGCGAGCTTTTTGTGCCGAGATAGCGGCACCGCGTAATTTTGCAGTAACTTCCATCATGACACCTATTAACGTTTAGACTTCTTATCAACACCGTGACCACGATAGGTACGAGTTGGAGCGAATTCACCCAATTTATGTCCAACCATATGCTCTGTAATAATTACAGGAACATGGTTACGACCATTATGCACAGAAATTGTTAAACCAACAAAATCTGGAAGAATCATCGAACGACGAGACCAAGTTTTAATCGGCTTACGAGAATTACTCGCAATAGCCGCTTCAACCTTAGCAAACAAGTGCGCATCGACGAATGGACCTTTTTTCAATGAACGAGGCATTAGTCAGATTCCTTTACTTGTTACTTGACACGACGGTCGCGGATAATCATCTTAGAAGTACGCTTATTAGTACGAGTCTTGTACCCTTTAGCTTTTTGACCCCATGGACTTACAGGCTGAATACCTTTGTTACGTCCTTCACCACCACCATGTGGGTGATCTACAGGGTTCATAGCCATACCACGTACGGTAGGACGAACACCACGCCAGCGTGAAGCACCAGCTTTACCTAATGAACGAAGGTTATTTTCGCTATTAGAAACTTCGCCAATTACAGCACGGCAGTCTACATGTACTTTACGCATTTCGCCTGAACGCAAACGAATAATTGCATAAGAACCATCACGACCTAATAATTGAACTGAAGCACCAGCAGAACGTGCCAATTGAGCACCTTTACCAATTTTCAATTCTAAGTTATGAAGTGTAGAACCTAATGGCATATTACGAAGTGGCAAGCAGTTACCTGTACGGATAGGAGCATCATTACCTGACTGTACACTATCACCTGCACGCAAACCTTTTGGTGCAATGATATAACGACGTTCACCATCTGCATATTTTAATAATGCAATATGAGCAGTACGGTTTGGATCGTATTCAATACGCTCTACAACAGCTGGAATACCATCTTTATTACGTTTAAAATCAACAATACGATAGTGCTGTTTATGACCACCACCAACATGGCGAGTAGTAATGTGACCGTTATTATTACGACCACCAGTACGTTTTTTAGCTTCTACCAACGGTGCATAAGGACGACCTTTGTGAAGATGATCATGTACCACCTTCTCTACAAAGCGACGACCTGGAGACGTTGGCTTACATTTTTGAATCGGCATAATTTTCGTCCTTATTCCGCTGCATTCTCAGCGGTATCGCCCAAGTCAGCCATTTCTACATCTTGACCAGCTTTCAGGGTGACGTATGCTTTTTTAACATCAGAACGTCGTCCTAATGTACGACCAAAGCGTTTAGTTTTACCTTTAGTGATTGTTGTATTTACTTTAACAACTTCAACACCAAAGAGTTTTTCTACTGCTTTTTTAATTTCAAGTTTAGTTGCATTGATATCAACTTTAAATACTTGAACACCAGCAGTATCACCTAAAATTTGCGCTTTTTCTGAGAATACTGGCCCTTTTAAGACCTGATAGATACGTTCGTTATTCATCCGAGTTCTACCTCAATTTTCTTAGCAGCAGCCACAGACATCACAACTTTATCAAACGCAATTAAATCTACTGGATTAATTGCAGTTGCATCAACCACATCAACATGTGGCAAGTTACGAGCAGCTAAATACAAGTTCTCATCAACAGCATCAGTAACGATTAAAGCACGAGTTGCGTTTAATTCGTTTAATTTTGCAAGTAATTCTTTTGTTTTTGGAGCAGATACTTGAATATTATCCACTAGCACTAAGCGTTCTTGACGAACTAACTCAGCCAAAATACATTGCATTGCACCACGGTACATTTTACGGTTTACTTTTTGCGACCAATCTTGTGGACGAGCGGCAAATGTTTTACCACCACCAACCCAAATTGGGCTACGAATAGAACCAGCACGTGCACGACCTGTACCTTTTTGACGGAATGGCTTCTTACCACCACCAGATACATCTGCACGAGATTTATGAGCGCGAGAACCTTGACGACCACCTGCTAAATAAGCAGTAACCACTTGATGAACAAGAGCTTCGTTAAATTCACGTCCAAATGTTACTTCAGACAATTCAACCGCAGAGCCGGAAACAGTTTTTAAATTCACGTTATTTCCCCTCATTAAGCCTTGATAGTAGGACGTACAATTACGTCTCCACCAGTTGCACCAGGAATTGCACCTTTTACAACTAAAATTGATTTTTCTGCATCAATCGATACGATTTCTAAACCCTGTACAGTTACACGCACATCACCTAAGTGACCCGGCATTTTTTTACCTTTAAATACGCGTCCTGGTGTTTGGTTTTGACCAGTAGAACCTAATACACGGTGAGAAACAGAGTTACCATGAGAAGCATCTTGCGTACGGAAATTCCAACGCTTTACACCACCCTGAAAACCCTTACCTTTAGATTGACCAGTAACATCAACAATTTGACCAACAGCAAATAAATCAACACCAATTGATTGACCAACTTCGCGACCTTCAAGCTCCGCTTCAGAAACACGAAATTCTTTTACTAAACGACCAGCTGCCACACCCGCTTTTGCAAAATGACCTTTTTGAGCATTTGCAACACGAGATTCACGACGCTCGCCTGTAGTTACTTGAATTGCTTGATAACCATCAGTTTCAAGTGTTTTAATTTGTGTGATACGGTTTGGATCGACTTCGATCACTGTAACTGGCACAGAGACGCCGGTCTCTGTAAAAATGCGAGTCATACCGCATTTGCGACCGACTAAACCAATAGCCATGTGTGTAAACCTCTTAAATTACGGCTCGATTAACTAATTTAATTTAAGTTAATCAATCGAAAGCCTTATCCCAATGCGATCTGTACATCAACACCAGCAGCCAAATCTAATTTCATCAACGCATCTACAGTTTTATCTGTAGGTTGTACGATATCGATAAGACGCTTATAAGTGCGGATTTCATATTGGTCACGAGCGTCTTTATTGACGTGTGGTGACGTTAAAACGTTGAAGCGTTCGATGCGAGTAGGCATCGGAATAGGACCACACACTTGTGCCCCTGTACGCTTAGCGGTTTCTACGATCTCTTGAGCTGATTGATCAATTAAGCGATGATCAAAAGACTTAAGACGGATACGGATTCGCTGGTTAGACATACCAGTAAAACTCCAAGCCAAAATAAATAAAGAATCACCTTTGATGCAATTTTGTTTATTTTAAATCCACAAAATATTCAAAGGCAGTGAAAAACACTGTAATCATGAACGATGCCATGATATAAACAATGAAATATGTTTAAAACATAAACATATTACCCATTTATGGGATTATTCATTATAACAAATGATGATTTTTTTTGCAACAATTTATAGAGTAATCTCATTAAATATAATAAGATATTGATGTTTAATGAATTATTGATTTTTATTTTTTTAATATTTTAATTAAATCAATAATTTAAATCACTCATGTGATTAGTCTGCAATTTACAGCTAAATTTATAAAATAAAATCAAAGGATAATTGCTTTCTTATTATTTCTCTACTAGAATAATATTTATACATGATTATCTTAATTTGAGTACACAATGCCTACATTACAAACCAAACTTATTCATCATCGTCAAGCACCACAAAATATAGAAACCCTACAACCTGCAGTATATCGAGCATCAACAATTGTGTTTAAAAATACATCTGCCATGCTCAATCGTCATTGGACAGATGCTTATGATTATAGTTATGGTACACATGGCACACCAACGACTTATAGTTTAGCTGACCAAATTGCTTTATTAGAGGGTGGGCAATATTGTTTACTTGCTCCTAGTGGTTTATCTGCAATTAATTTAGTCAATAGCACCTTTTTAACACATGGCGATGAAGTATGGTTACCCGATAATAGTTATGGCCCCAATTTAGAACATTTACAATATTTACAAAAACAATATGGCATTATCTTAAAAATCTATAATCCACTTGATGTCGAAAGTTTCCAACCATCAAAGAAAGCAAAATTGTTATGGTTAGAAGCCACTGGCTCGGTTACGATGGAATTTCCAGATTTAAAAAATCTCATCAAAAAAGCACAATCTTTCAATATTTTAACTGCACTCGATAGTACTTGGGGAGCTGGTTTAGCTTATTCACCATTTGATTTAACTGATGAACATTTAGCAGTTGATATTTCAGTGCATGCTTTAACCAAATATCCAAGTGGTGGTGGCGATATTTTAATGGGTAGTGTAGTAACAGTAGATAAAAATTTACATCATCAATTATTGCGTGTACACGCTTTACAAGGCATTTGTGTATCAGGTGATGATTGTGCTACGATTTACCGTAGTTTACCAAGTATGGCTTTACGTTATCGCCAACAATCTATTAATGCTATGGTTTTACTCGACTGGCTTAAACAACAAACTTTTATCTCTCAAGTATTACACCCTGCTGACCCTGATAATATTAGTCATGGCTTTTGGCGTGAAAGCTGTCAAACAAGTTTAAGTGCAGGTTTGATTAGCATCATTATTGATGAACGCTACGATTGGAATGCAGTATGCCGTTTTTGTGATGCTTTAAAACTCTTTAAATTAGGCTATAGTTGGGGTGGAGCAACCAGTTTGGTGATGTTGTATGATGTAAAAAAAATGCGTCAATTACCGCAAACTCATCTAAAAAAAGGGTACTTAGTACGTTTTTGTATTGGTTTAGAAGATGTGAATGATTTAATTGCGGATATTGAACAGGCATTAAATGTTTTTTATTTTATATGAGAATAGAGTTGAATTACTATGAAAGGTGAATATAATTTCAGTCGTATGAAATCTCGCCCAAATCCTTATGCACAGCAACTTAAACAACAATCTATTTTTGATAAAGATGTAGAGATTATTCTCAAAGAAAAAGTGCTAAGCAATGAATATCAACGCCAGCGTTTAAATGAAATGATACGTTTGATGTTTGCTACGCCTTAAGATTTTGATTCAACAATGCTAGTAAAGAAAATCTTACTAGCACTCTTTTCAAACTACCACTAAAAGTTTTGAATCTATTTGTAAAAGTAAATAATTAATAAAATAACAATAATACTAATACAAATATATTTAACAACACTAATACTATTTTCATTATCCTTTCTTTCCTTCTTATTTCTATTGCGAGAAGCATTGATATGTTGTACTTGATATGGATGATTCGTAATGATTTTTTGTTCATCATTACTTACATGGTTATCATTTAAATCATTGATAGTATGATTATCCAATCTTTTCATCAAGTCATTAAAATCTACTTTACTAATTTGTTTAGTATTTCTTGATTTCTTTTTAGATTTTTTATCAAAAACTTTAATATTATCATCTAAAGAATTTACTCTATCAAGATTATTATTTACTTGATTAGACCCATTTTGATTATTCACTTTTTTTCTCTTGGCATTAGATTTATTTTGCACTATAAAACTATCATTTTTATTTGTACTATCACGATAATGTGAAAATTTTGATTTGCAAATTTGAATATAAGATTCTTTAAAATATTCATCTATAAAATCAAACTTATAATTCAAACCTTTAATTGAATTAATAACTATCAATAAATCTACGTTATATATATCATTTACATCAATGAATTTTCCATCTTGATAAAAAGTTCTTTTGCTCTGATAAGACACCAATATGTTCTTGATTTGTTGCTCAACTTCTTCTAGATTTTGAGTATAAAAATACCCTACTAATACCCAATCATCAATATTACCATATTGTTGGATATTTATATTTTTAACACACGTTTTGTAGTCAGCTGATGTTCCTACTTTTACTACACATTCTGTACATGATACCGCAATATAGATATACCCTTTTTGATATAATTTATCAATAATATTGCTTTTTTGATTAGTCTTTTCTTTATTTTCTAGTTGTTCTATTCTTAAATTTGATTTATTATCAAGAATAGCATTATCATTTTGAGCTATATTTTTTATCTCAACAGCAATAAAATTACTAGTATCTTTTAAATCACAAGTTTTGATGTACTTTTGAGCTAACGCTTCATTTATAAAATCAAAGTTATAGCCTAAATTCTTAATTGAATTAATTACCGTCAATAAATCTACTTGATATATCTCAGTCGCAATAGTTTCTTTTTCATTTTTATAATATGTTCTTTTAACTTTATATGATTTAAAAAGTTGTTGAATTTGTCTCTCAACTTCTCCCATATCTTGGGTAGAAAAATATCCAATTAATTGCCAATCACTGATATTCGCATATTGTTCAACATTTAAATTTTTTATACGAGCTTCACAATTGGTTGAAGCCCCTATTTTTACTATACTTTCTACAAACGACACAGCAATATAAATATATCCTTCTTGATGCTCTCTGTTCATGTAGCTTAAAGTATCTGGGCGACACATAACACAGTTTCCAAATTTATTACGAAGTTCATGTCCTCTTTTACACAGAGTTACGCCATAGGCTAAAATATACCCATTATCTTCCATGATTTCTCGATAATCTTTCCGTTTACGTCCTGTAGCATTAAATACTTTTTCTAATGGAATTCCTAACCTATTAATAAAATCTAATTGCTCTTGGTTAAGTTCTGACATATCCACTCCAACTAGTTGTTCTATTATTCTTAAATTTGATTTATTATCAAGAGTAGCATTATCATTTTGAGCTATATTTTTTATCTCAACACCAATAAAATTACTATTATCTTTTAAGTCACAAGTTTTGATGTACTTTTGAGCTAACGCTTCATTTATAAAATCAAAGTTATAGCTTAAATTCTTAATTGAATTAATTACCGTCAATAAATCTACTTGATATATCTCTGTCGCAATAGTTTCTTTTTCATTTTTATAATATGTTCTTTTAACTTTATATGATTTAAAAAGTTGTTGAATTTGTCTCTCAACTTCTCCCATATCTTGGGTAGAAAAATATCCAATTAATTGCCAATCACTGATATTCGCATATTGTTCAACATTTAAATTTTTTATACGAGCTTCACAATTGGTTGAAGCCCCTATTTTTACTATACTTTCTACAAACGACACAGCAATATAAATATATCCTTCTTTATGTTCTCTTTCATTGTAGCTTAAATTATCAGGGCGACATATAACACAATTTCCAGATCGAGTACGAAGTTCATGTCCTCGTTTACATGGAGTTACGCCATAGGCTAAAATATATCCATTATCTTTCATTATTTCTCGATAATCTTTCCGTTTATGTCCTGTAGCATTAAATACTTTTTCTAATGGAACTCCTAACCTATTAATAAAATCTAATTGCTCTTGGTTAAGTTCTGACATATCCACTCCAACTATAAAAGAAAAATATTGAAAAAATTAATATATAAAGACTACAAATAATCCTACCTAAATTTAAAATAACTTGCAATCACTAATTAAAAACGATTAATCCTTTTAAGGGTATTTCAACAAATTCTACATTTTTATTTTATTTCACCCCTGCAATAATCCCACTCACAATAATCCCACTCACAATAATCAGCAACATTCCTATAATAATCAACATAGAAACTGGTTCATTAAACACAAATATCCCAAACAAAGTTGAAAATACCACTACCAAATAACCCAATGCCGCCACCATAAATTTACGTCCGACTTTATACGCATAGGTCATGGCTAATTGTCCGACCATCGCAAAAAAGCCAATACCCAATAAATAAGGCAACATTTCAAAAGTTAAACTTGACCAGCCTTTTATACTACTGGCGATTCCTGCTAAAATAGTCGCCAAAGTGGAAAAATAAAATACTATTCGCCATGACGGCTCGCCCAATAAAGATAATTCTCGTACTTGCAAATAGGCATAACTAGCTATTGCTCCACTACATAACCCGATTAATGTAGCAAATACACCATACTGTAAAATACTCGGGCGTAAAATAAAAATCACGCCAATTAAGCCTAATATTAACGTGAACCATGTTAAACGGCTTGGGATTTGTTTTAAAATAATAACTGATAATAAGGCTAAAAATATTGCTGATGTATGATTAAATGTAATAGCAGTCGCTAAAGGCAAATTTCCTAAACTATAGAAAAACATAAATCTGAGTACATGACAAAAATAAAAAAGAGTTAGAATTTCAGTTGAAGAAAATAATAGAAATATCTAACTCTCATGAAACATCATATCGAACTTTTATCAGTCATTCAACAGTCATTTTCAAAAGTACAACATAAAATTGATGCAAGACGTAGCAATTTTTTGGCGTGGCTTATTATTACATTATGCAGTGCTCGTCCGGTGAATTATCAACGACTATCCTTGCAGATGGGAACAGATGCCAAAACTGAAAGTAATTACCGTAGAATCCAACGTTTTATGGACAGTGCTTGTTTAAGTATGATGGTCGTTGCTCAAATCATTTATCAATGCCTAGGGATAACATCAGGCAAACATGTATTAATCATGGATAGAACCAACTGGAAATTTGGTGAACAAAATATCAATATTTTAATGTTAGCCATTAAACATCGTGGTATTGCTTATCCGTTGATGTTTAAGTTATTGAATAAACGTGGAAATTCTAATAGAGATGAACGTATTGCCTTAATCAATGATTATATCAAATGGTTTAGTCAAGATAGCATTGAGCATATATTGGCAGACAGAGAATTTATAGGTAAACGTTGGATTGCTTACTTAGAACAGCAACAAATACAGTATGTTATTCGTAATTAAAAATACATCTCAAAACAATCGTTTAGAGTTATATCAAAGCCGATGGCAGATTGAATGTTTATTTAAAGCCTTAAAGTCATCAGGATTTCATCTTAAAGATGCTCATGTGAAAGATTTACAACGTTTACACATATTAATTAGTGTGTGTTTATTCGCCTTTGTATGGTGTTATCGTATTGGGGAATATATACATGAACACATTCAACCCATTGTCATTAAAACTCATGGTCTTCAAGCTGAAAGTGTGTTTAAATATGGACTTGATAAACTCTCTCGCTATCTCATTTCTGGTTTTAAACCTAAAGAAATTATTAACATGGACTTCTTTAGGTGGTTTTTGTCATGTACTTAGTATATCGCAATAGAATATTTGTATTAATGACAACAATATTAGTCATATAAGTCTCTCATTGCACACTCCATTGTGCCTTGCAGAATCGCATTTTCAATCTCTTCATCTGAAAGTTTATATATTATCTCTACTGAAAATAAGCCAGACTAAACAATGCGTTTGCCTATATTATCCCCAAAAATCATTTATTTTGACTTTACAATAACTCATTTAAACAATCAATAATCATTTGTGGCTGACACGCTTGCAAAGGCTCACCATGATTATAACCATAGCTCAGCATAATACAATCAATATTGGCTGAACGAGCCGATTCAACATCATTACGAGAATCACCAATCATTAAGGTTTGTGCAGGTGTTTTATTAAAATGATTCATCACATGTAATAATGGTTCTGGACTTGGTTTACGTTGTGGCAAACTGTCTCCGCCAATCACAAAATCAAAACGCTCTAATAAATTCATCGCTTTTAATAAATTTATTGTCGCTTGATAAGGCTTATTCGTTACTATAGCAATTAATTTTTGCTCTTTTTGACAATAATCCACAAACTCCACAACCCCATCATATAATACTGTATCAACACAAACATTTTGTTCGTAAATATTTAAAAAACTTTGTAATAACTGCTGATGTGTTGCAGAGCTAAATGTACCATCTTGATGTCTTAGCACACATTCACATAACTGCCCTGCTCCACGCCCAATCCATGTACGCACTTGTTGTTCAGTTACATTGGTACGATTTAATGCCGTTAAAGTTAAATTCATCGCACGGTAAATATCTTTGGCAGAATCAACCAAAGTCCCATCAAGGTCAAATAAAATCAAATCTCGTTGCGATAAATTAGCAAGTTGTTGAGCGTTCATTGTCATATCTCATCTATTGATATTACTTCCATTGTAACAAATTTTATGCGATTTTGAGATGGAAAATTAGTGATTTTATGATAGGATTAACGCTAATCCATATTTATTTTGATAGACAGGTGTCAGTCTCTAACACTCAACTCATGACCAAAATCATGCTTGATGAAACACAAGACATCGACCTTGCTTTATGGCGATTACATCAACAGCTTTATGTGAATACAGCAACACGTTGGTATAAAAAACGTTATGGCTATTATGAAAAACCATCAATATTACGCCGTAAAAAACGTAAAATGAAACAGTTGTTATCACAAAGACAAAAATACTTTTATTTTAAACCTGCACCAAATTTATGGCTGAAAATTGAATATCCACAACAATTTGCTCGTATAGGTAAAAATGCAGTAGGGCGTTAATGTCTCAATGATTGAGCCGCCCTATTATTTCCCTATGATTGAGGCAATAAAGTTTTGTTATTGCACCTTATGAGAATAAGCTATAAAAATTAAAACACCCATTGCTAATATCAGCCCTACCAATAAATCCACCCCATAATGGAAAGCAAAATATTGAGTAGAAATCATTAAACCCAAAGTAATAGGTAACAACAAACACCCAATCCACCAACGTTTTTTGATAAAGAAAAATCCATTGATAAACACTGAAAATCCTGTATGTAAACTCGGAAATGCATCAATACCAACAATTAACTGTTGATTGGCATTCATCAAGAATTGTGTCATATACCCACCCGTATTGGGCAAATTAAATACATTATCATATGCCAAATATCCCCCTTGTGCAGGAAAAATAAAATACCCGATATAGCCAATAAGCATCAGAACTAACAAGCCAAAGCAAAATGCATGATAATCTTTCTGATTATTTTTAAACCAATAATAACACGCTCCAAGTTGCATGGGAAACAATGCTAAATAACACATCGCCAGATATTCAGCCAACCATGCAGGACGATAAGTCAAATAAAGTGGTAAACTTTGCCCAAAAATAAAACCATCTAAAGTGTATAAAATATCATCAAAACGATAAGGTATCAATTTTCCAACCACAGAAAACATTGGAAAAATAGCATAAGATAAAATTAGAATAAAAAAACCAATCCAACGATTTACACCATTTTTAATGATTACAGTAATTAAAATGCCTAAAAAAACGAAATTAATCAAATGATGAAATTCAAGTTTAGTAAAGTGCCAAATACATATACCTATGATTATTAAACAAAATAATATAAAAATAGACATCATCATGGATAAATATTTTGGCATAGTCATCTCTTAATTTTAAACTGAATAATTAAATACTTAGATTTTAACTATTAGATAAGATTGGTATATTACACTTTTTCAGTTGATAATAAATCCTTCAATTCTGGAAATAAAAATACAAACCCATCATCGATTAAATGCTGAGGCAAAACCTTTTGCCCATCAGTGAGTAAGGTTGCCATTTCACCAAACATCATTTTTAAAATAAAACTTGGTAAAGGTAATAATGCAGGTCTATTTACATATTTTGCTAATAATTGGGTAAATTCCGCATTATTGACAGGATTTGGTGCAGTTAAATTATAGACCTGTTGAATATGTTGTCCTGATAAATGCCTTTGCATAATAAAATCGACAGCACGCAACCAATCTGCTAATGCAATCCAACTCATGATTTGTTGTCCATCACCCAAACGCCCACCAAGCCCTAAACGAAACACTGGCAATAATTTTTGCAACATACCACGCCCATTCACATCAAGTACCACACCTGTACGAATAATAGTCGTTGGAATCTGAGCAGTTAAAGCAAGCTGTTCCCATTGCTGACATAAATCATGTGCAAATTCAGTATGATAACTGCTATTTTCATCTAAGATATTATCGCCTTGATTGCCATACCAACCAATCGCCGAACCACTGATGAGTAGTTTTGGTTTTATCTCTGCTTGATAAATAAAATCCAAAATCGCCTGTGTTGGTTTTAAACGACTATCGAGTAAATATTGTTTTTGTTGTGCCGTCCAACGTTTATCAGCAATGCCAGCTCCTGCCAAATTGATAATAATATCAATCGGTCGAGTAAAGTTTTTTAAATCTTGATAATCAATCACTTGAATATCAGCATTGAATTTTTGTGTTTTGCGTTTATTTTGGCTCACCCAAATAATATTTAGCGGATAGAGACCTTCCAGAAAATAACAAGTTAAAACCTGACCTAAAAATCCTGAACCGCCTGTGATTAAAATATTCATTGTACTCTCCTAATATCTTCATCTTTATCAAAATTGTGTGGTAATAAAAAATGTGAGATAATCACTGATATTATTCCCACAAAAATGCTCATACTCATCAATGACGATACAAATTTTCTTTTTGCCACTAAATCTAAACTATTCCAATCCATCGTACCTGAAAATGCAAGCACTAAACAAAGATAAACCAAAATAGATGCAACAAATACATAAATATAATCGAGTAACCGAGTAAATTTATATTTAAAATAGACAAAAAATGCTGAAATCGTTATCGGTATCAACCATAAATATAAATTAAAAAAACGAGCCGAAAATAAACGCATTTCATCAATTTCACCAATCATTGCTCCACTTTTCATGATATAAGAAATATCTTGAAACACACCAAAAGCACTGCTAAATAACATAAATAATAATGGAAAACCAAGCATAATTCGCCATGTTGGATAATCATGTTCAGCCGTATGTTTTTTACGAGCTTGAGATGGTTTACGCTTTAATGCTTTATTGCGTGGTGATTTTTTCATGTTTTGTCTCCTAGAGAACTATTTTGATAAAACTGCATAGATAAGTCTTGCAATTTCGGTAGAAACAATTTACCACAAATCGTAGCAGAAATACCACCAACTAAACCAAATACAAAGCATATAAAAATACTCCCTATGATACTATCACGAACAGGAAACATAAAAAGGCAACACGCACTTGTTGATAAAAAACCAATCTTATATAAACGTACATAACTCAACAGATCTACAATCATCACTTTTCGCCAAGCACAATATAACCCTGTGAATAGTGCAGGAATAAATCCCAAAAAGAGACCTATCAATCCAAATACAACAGGAGCAAAAATAGATAAAATAATTTCAACAATATTCACATTAAAATGTAGATTGATTAACATTTCCACTATTCCAGTAATGATCGAAAAAATGCCCATAGCTATCGCTACAACCACACCACCAATAAAACCACCACATAAACTAAATAGAGCTACAGTTCCAACTCCATCATATTGCCAACCATGTTGCTCTAACTGTTGAGTAATCTGTTTATTGTTCATAATTCCACCTTTTGCATATCAGTATCCTGTTTTTTCTGTAATATTGAAATAACAGCAAGTTGCGTCATTTCAGGAGCAATTTTATCCAAACGTTTTGCCAATTCTGGTAAATGATTGGTCGGCACAGCAGGAAATAAATGATGCTCCACATGATAAAATAGGTTAAAAGTCAATAAGTTAATGATAGGGTTACGTTCAGTGCGAGCCACCACATCATCATCGCAATCATGGTGCATTCCCCACACACCGACCACGCCCACCAACGCATTCGCCACAAACATCACACAAAATTGATAAAGCAAAATCTCCCAACCTGTAACAAAAGTCAGTATCGTCATCGCCACCACCAACACGCTATCCACCATAATATGTCCTGTATCTCGTTGATATTTTTTAGCTAATTTCCAACCATGCACATACACACGATAGCGAAAACTCAAACCACCCAACAATGCTTGCCACCATGTTTTGTGTGATAATTGACCTTCGGCATCATCTTCACCCAACGGATTACGATGATGTTGTAAATGACTTTGCCCAATGGCGTGTAAACTGGTCAAGGTCAAAGCACTTAAAATATACAGTAACAGCGTACTTTTCCAACCTGATACCCCTAGCGAACGATGATAAATATCATGCCCTTGACGGAACGCCCCCGCAAAAAAGAAGTAGGAAAATAGTACCGCCAACACATACTGCGACTGACTGGCAAAATACCATGAAATCAACACAAATGGATAAGGTAAAATCACATTATAAGCAATTTGCCATATCGTTAAATGGCGTAAATCTTTCCATTCAATTTGTTGAATTATCTGTTTATGTGATTTCATATTTCACCTATTATACTGTAATTTCTGTAAAAACAGAAATATTAAGTTAAAAAATTTGCCGAGATAAATGCGGTAAATGACATTGCCCATTCATACATTGTCCATCAATTTGTACATCATATAAATGAGCATACCACCAGCGAATAAAAAGTTTTGGCATACGATAACGATTTTGAGCAAAATACGGATAAAGCCAATCAAAAAATGATTTAAATAAAAACATCGATAATATCGCTTGGTATTTCATATTGGCTAAACCATATAATAAACGCACCGATTGCATACCTTGATACCATTGCCCATTTTCATCTTGCACATATAAACACGTCATCGCTTGCTCATAACTAATCCCACATTGATTTAAATAATCTAAATTATCATGCAAAGAACAAATTTGAATTTGTTCTGGATTTTTCTGCTGTAATGCCATCGCTTCATGCCAACATAATGTACAATGACCATCATAAAACATTGTTACTTTCATTATATTTTACCCTTACGACAATTTCTGTAAAAACAGAAATATTTACTTAAAAAAATTAATGTGTTAGTGTAATACGTGGCAATACAAATTTACCCAAAATTAATGATGATAATCCACCAATCCCACCAAATGCCAACGTACCAAAAACACCACTCAATATATCACCGATACTGGCATCTTCAATTCGATAGAGTAATGAGCCGTCAAAAATAGTAATCACAAGACTGGCTAAAATAATCAATAAAATCGTAATAAAAAATCCAAAACCAAATAAAACTTTTTTATTTAGCTCCACGATATTAAAATAATTGCGTGCAATCACAATACCTAACCCTGTTATTAAGGCAGGAATGAAACCAAATATCCAACCAAATAATACTGATAATAGTAATATCATACCAATGCCTATAATAGAAAACCCGACATCAAACAACATCATTGGTATCATACCTAGTGCAAAAATTAACCCACCAACGATACCGCCATATAAACTAAATACGAGTATCAGATATATCGCTTGTTTAAAACTAAAACGCTCCATATACATTAACGATACCTCTATTGGAAATTTCTGTAAAAACAGAAAATATCATTTAAAAAAAATTAACGTTGATGTGGCGGTAAATGACACACACCATTTTCGCATTCAGGCAATTTTTTCCCTGTAAATAAACGTACCATCGACTTTGGAATACGGTAACGATTGCGTGCAATCACTGGATAAAGTTTATCACTCAACGGCTTAACAATCGGTAAATTTAAAAACTTCGATAAAGGCAAATCCGCCACTTGATACAACACACGAATTGCATCCATTGCCGTGTACCAACGCCCATGCTCATCTTTGACACAAACATAGGTCATCACATCTTGATAGCTAAAACCCGCTCGCTCCAACTCATCTAAGGCATCATGTACGCCAATAATATGGATATTGTCGCTATGACTGGCTAACGTTTTAGCTTCAGCCGTACAAATTGGACATTTGTCATCATAATACATGGTTACTTTCATCGGCATTTTCCTGTAAAAATTATTTCATTCAATTTACCAAATGACATCGGTTAGATCATTCTCAATTCATAGTAAGTTATTGATTTTGCGTAGGGGCGAATGATTATTCGCCCGTACAAAATGAAATATTTTAAATCATATCAATATATTATGATTTTAAGTTGAGAATGGAGTATCGGTTGCCATTTCCCAAACACTTGCTGAACTCACATAAATCTGCTGATGATCATCAATTAAAATTTGAGTTGCTTTCTCAGAGAGTTTTTCAGGCTCAGTCCAATACCATAATAATGTATGTGTATCTAATAAATATCGATTTACCATTGTTCTAGCTCGTCTTTATCCAATGGTTCATCAAATGCAGGGTCAGCTTTAAAATCTGCCAATATGCCTAATTGCTGTTGGCGTTTACTGATTTTAGGGGTAAAATGAACCGTTTGAGAAAAGGATTCCGATAAAAATACCACCATGACTTGACTTGGCGTATCGATGGGCGGTTGCTCATTGAGTATAATTTGCCCACCTTGATATGTACCTGAAATCGCGAATTGCATATTACTCTCCTTAAATACTAATTATTTCAAAAATTTCTGTACACTTGCACCGAGCTTTAACACTTTACTGAGTGTTGTGGTTGATAATTTCAACATTTCATTTGCCCAACTGGTCAGCGTGTCAATAAAATGGTGCGTATCTTTAATACGTTGTTGTACTTGTGGATTTTCTTGTTGAAATTCTGGTGTTTGCATTAAGTCATGCAAAAATGTTACCGTTGGCGCTAATTCTTTGCGATAACGGTCTTCCACAATCAAGCGAGCCAATTCCCATACATCTGTACTGGTAGTAAAATAATCACGGCGGTCGCCCATAATATGTACAGTCTGCACCAAGTTCATACTCTGTAACTCTTTAATACTATTAGAAACATTAGAACGAGCCACACCTAAAGTTTCAACAATTTCTTCTGCATTCATCGGTCTGCCAACCAAATACAATAAAGCATGAATTTGTGAAATCGTTCGATTCACGCCCCATTTACTGCCCATTTCACCCCAATGTAGAATAAATTTTTCAGTGGTTGGATTTAATTTCATTAGCAATTCGCCTAAATTTTATGTTGATAGGCGTATTATGATTATTTTTGAAATTTCTGTCAATACTGAAATATATAAAATAATAAAAATAAATTTAAAATTTTGCTATAAATTGTGGTTTTAAATGAAGGCATTATTTTTATTATTTTTTTAATATGATTTGTAAGGCACATCATATGCACCTTACTTTTTATTTAAATTTCAATCATTTAAATACAAAAAAACCAATCACAGCAAGTATAATTAAGAAAATAACCGTAATCAAACCAATTGACGCATTTTTTTGTTGTTCTTTTTCTTGGTTTACATCAGACGGTAACTTATCTTGCTCATTATAAATAGGTACTTGCTTTGCTGTAACATCAACCCCTTCAGGAATTGGTGCAGGTTTTGGCACACCAATATTTTGTGGCATTCCTTCACGATTAATTTGCACATCGCCCGCACGTTCCGTTAGACTTGGCATACCCTGTTCATTCATTTGTTGTGCAACAGTAATTTCTTTTTCAATCTGAATATCCGCTTGTGCAACAAGATATTCTATATGAGCAAAACGAATTTTATCACCTACCTGCACTGTTACATCATTTTCAATACGGACATCATTTACAAAAGTACCATTTGATGATTGTAAATCGATAACCAATAAATGATCACCCTGTACACTTAAACCCGCATGACGGCGTGAAATATCAGGCGAATGTAATTGAATATCCGCAGTTTGATGACGACCAATCAACAAATCACCATCAATCACAATGCTTTGTGGCTCAATATCAGTTTGCGTTGCTTGTAATATCCACATAGTACACCTTTGTGTTTAAAAAACTATATCATACTCCATTCTCAACTTAAAATCATAATATATTGATATGATTTAAAATATTTCATTTTGTACGGGCGAATAATCATTCGCCCCTACGCAAAATCAATAACTTACTATGAATTGAGAATGACCTTATATCATATAAATATCTATTTTGATAATCAAGTAAAATCACAACTCATCAACTTGATAATAAAAAATTGCCCAAATCTGTTGCCATTGCAACTCATGGATCACATTTTTTAATTGCTGTAAACGCTGTATGCCTTGATGTTCACTCACTTGGTTTAAATACTGTTGTACACGCTCATTATTACCCTGTTGTATATCGCATAAAATTTGTGCAAATTGAAAACAAGGCAAATGCGTATAACGTGCCTGCCATTGTGCTAATTGTTTTTCAATTTGTGGCGTATCACAATCTTGTAAACGTTGATATAACCATAGGTGAAATAAATCTTCATCAAAATATTGTTGCATAATACTTTGGAAATATTGTTCAGCTTGATGTAGATCTAAATGATACAAAATTTTATACCAAATACACGCTGTAGATTGACGATATTGTTGTTGTACATCATTAAAAATATCCAAATCGGCAATCGTAATCGGTAATTGTTCAACATGATTTATTTTATTCAATAGTGCTTGACAAAAACTTTGCCATTGCTCGGCACTAAATGTATGTTTACGCTGTTGTTGCACATAAACAATGGGAAATAAAATCGCAAATTCCACCCATAAATAATGCAATTTTTTTTGATATAAATCATCAATATCCTGTAACCATGCCTGTTGTGTATGCTCTAAAACCAACAAATGCGTTAAACTTTTTTGCGCATCATGCTGTGCTAAATAAATTTGAATAAGTTGTAATTCTTTTAATTCAAAACATGATGGAACGACCCATTTTAAATGACGAAATGCTTTGTCATAATGCTGATGTTGATAAGCAATATGGGCTTTAATTAAAGGTTTTAAAAATAACGATGGATGATAAGTCTCACGCATAATTTTAAATTGATGTTCACAATAGCGATATTGTGTTTGTAATAAATACAAAATTCCTGTTTGTTCATAGCGATAAAATTGCTGAAAATGCGTGATTTGTTGTTGTTTTTGTAAATGCTTACGCTGTAATTTTTTGATGATTTGTGCCACAAAATAAACGCTTAAAGAAAATATTGCCCATAAAAGTAATAATATCAATAAACTACTTTGAATTTGCCATTGCCATAAATAAATATACACATAGCCAACATCAGAACATAACAATACTATGCCGATCACAAATAATACGGTCAGCATTGCCAAGAAATAACGTCTAAGCCTTTGTTTCATAACTGTTCCTTTTGCTTGCCCAATAATTCTAAACTGGTCAAATTAGGAATATTTAATCGTTGAATTTGTTTTAAACTTTGAATATCGGACTCTAATTGTTGGAATAATGGTAATGGTAATTGTGCCATTTTTCGTTCTAGTCCATTCATCATATGTTGAAATTCAATAGGTTGCTGTAGCACATTCATGGTTTTTAAAATCATCACATCTAGCTGTATTTCTTTTAATAACAATTGATGTTGTGCAGTATTCACGGTTGGTTGCGTCGTTTTTTCTACCACCCATAAACGTTGCCACCACGAACCTTGTTGCGGTTGTTGATAATTTAAGCTTAATTTATCTTGTAAAATTTGTTCTAAATGTTGAATCAAATTATTAAATGATTGTTGCTGTTGCTGAGCTTGTTGATAGGTTAATTTAATTTGTTGTTTATCCTGCTCAATCGCTTGTTTTAAACTTAATTTTAAATGTTCTGATATCATAAAGCCATCAAGTTGCTGTTCGCTGGTAGTTGGTAATGTGGTGTTTGGTTTTGTACGATTTTGCCGTTGCCATTGTACCCATTCATCACGCAGGTTAGAATTTTCATGTTCTAATGCACTCACTTGTGCTTTTAACTGATTGAATTGTTTATAATAATTCACATAACCCACAATGATTTGCCCCATTACCGCCACCAGCAATAATCCACCTATCCATTTGAATAATTTCATTTGAGTTGTTCCTCAATATTTTGCATACACGCCATCAAATGTGATGTGCTTAAGTTTTCTAAATACATCACTTGATGATCACTCACACCATTGGTTTGACAATATTCACTGACTTGCTGATAAACACGTTCACCTAACACCAAATAGCATAGATTCAAATCTTGTAATGTTGATGATTGAGTAATATCCAACCAATTTTGCCAACTTGCTCCACTACTAATCAATACAAAAATACGCTGATAATGCACCAATTTGGGTTCAATTTGCAACCAGATGTTAGTACTTAATTTAGGCAAAGCACGGCGATACAGTAAAATATTATCCACTTGCATACCTTGTGTACTCAACTGTTGCATTAACCATTCACGCCCACCATAACCACGCAAAAATGTGACACGTTTAACATCTTGCTGAAAAATAGGTAATTGAAACAAGCCTTCTGATGTTTCTAATTCAGGCGTTTGGGCAATAATACCATATTGTGCCAAGCATTCTGCTGTTGTTTGTCCAACTGCAAGCCATTGAATATGTTGATATTGTAAGATATCTAAATCAAGCTGATGAATATAATCGATTAATACTTGCACCGCCATTGGGCTTACCACAATCACTACATCAGAAAAAATAAGCTGTTGTAATTGTGTGCTTAAATGCTCATCAAGCGGACATGCCATTAACTCAAGCAAAGGTAAAAAATATTCATCTACTTGTGTTGTGATGGTTTTGGCTCGTTCACGAGGACGAGTATTAATCAATGCTATATTCATTTTATTATCAATCATTTACTGATATAAAGCTTGTAATAATTCCCCTGCACCTTGTGCTAATAAATCTTGTGCCAATTGCTCACCTAACAATTCTGCTTGTTGTGGAGAGCCTTGTCGTTGAGCAGTTAATAAAACTTTGCCATCAACACTACCAACACGCCCTTCTATATAAAGTTGTCCTTGTTGCAAAGTTGCAAAACCTGCGATTGGTACTTGGCAACCACCTTGCAAAGTACGATTAAAAGCACGTTCTGCACGCACACAAACATCAGTTTCCATATGTAATAATGGTAAAATTAACTCTAAAACCGCTTGGTCATTGCTTCGGCATTCTAAACCTAATGCCCCCTGCCCCACCGCAGGTAAACTCACCGTTGGCAATAATTGATGGCGAATACGCTCACCCAAACCTAAACGTTTTAAACCTGCACTGGCTAAAATAATCGCATCATATTCGCCTGCATCAAGTTTAGATAAACGTGTTCCCACATTGCCACGCAAATCGATGATATTTAAATCTGGGCGAGCTTGTAAAATTTGACATTTACGGCGTAAACTTGATGTACCAAGTGTTGCACCTTGTGGCAATTCATCTAAATGCTGATATTGATTAGACACAAAAGCATCAAATGGGTCTTCACGCTCACAAATCACGGGCAAATGTAAACCTTCTGGCAATTCCATCGGTACATCTTTCATTGAATGTACAGCTAAATCTGCTCGCCCATCAAGTAACGCATTTTCTAATTCTTTAACAAATAAGCCTTTTCCACCAATTTTAGCCAATGGCGTATCTAAAATTTTATCGCCCTGCGTTACAAATGTAACCAATTCCACCTGTAAATTAGGGTGTAATTGCTGTAAACGTGTACGAATATGTTCAGCTTGCCATAAGGCTAATGGACTTTGACGTGTAGCGATTTTTAAAATAGTCATAATCAATACTCTATAATCAATATGGTAAATTTAGCGATGATTTAAATAATCTTTCACTTCAGTTAGATGACGGCGACTAATGAGCAATTTATCATCAATCCCTTTTAAACAGGCATAATATTGCCCATCGTTTACTTCTAAGCCATTTAATAAATGACGATAAATCAATGCATTACGATGAATACGCATAAATTTATGGGCAAATTCTTGCTCTAATTCTTTTAAGGTTTCATCAATCAAACTCTGCCCATCTTGATGACGTACCGTCACATATTTTTGGTCAGCGATAAAATAATAAATATCATCTATAGCAATCAACTCAATACCTTTATGGGTTTTAATAGTTAAATGCTGACGACTGTTATTTTTTTCGGCTTGTTGTTGTAATTGTTGGCGTTGAATTTTATAGATATGTTGTAAATGATTTAAGGCTTGCTCTAACTCATCAAGGCGTACAGGTTTCAGCAAATAACCATTGGCATGTAAACGAAAAGCATCTAAAGCGTGTTCATCATAAGCCGTACAAAAAACAATCGATAAACTTGGATCAATTTGGCGTAATTGCTCAGCACAACTTAAGCCGTCCATTTCTGGCATTTGTACATCAAGCAAAATTACATCAGGCTCATATTGTTTAGCCTTTTCAATCGCTTGAATACCATTTTCCGCAGTCGCCACCACATCATAGCCTAGTTTTTCAACAAGGCGAATAAGACGTTGTATAGCCAAAGGTTCATCATCGCAAATTAAAATATTCATACTAGCTAAACTGATTATCGATTTGACTCATTGTAACATAAGATCATCATCTATTCATCACGATATTGAATGACTGTCGTGTAAGTCATTTCCCCTTGATAGCTTAAAAATTTTAAACTTTTACCATAATACATCTGCAAACGTTGTCGTACATTTTCCACTGCAATACCATTATGCTCACGGCGTTTTAGCGTTGAATTGGGTTGAAAAGGATTACTAATGACAATATTCACTTGATTTTCAACCACTTCCACCAAAATCGATACCGTACCCGTTTGTCCAATTTTTTCAACACCATGTAAAATACTATTTTCTAATAATGGTTGTAAAGTTAAAAGCGGAATACGAAATTTAAGTAACTGTATATCGCCTGCTAAAATTTTCCATTCAATATTTAAACGCTCACCTAAACGAATTTGTTCAATCGCTAAATAATGCCGACATAATTTAATTTCTTCTTGCAAACTGACCAATTTTAACTCTTGGAAACTCGCACGAAATAAACGTGATAAATCAATCAACATCGTTTCTGCCTTATCAGGGTCAATTGCAATCAAACTTACCGCACTATTTAAACTGTTAAATAAAAAATGTGGATGAATACGAGCTTGCATCGCTTGCACACGATATTTTAATTCACTATTTCTTTTATGAAGCCATTGATTTTTAATATAAATATAGTGCAAACAAAAACCACCCAATAAAATACTATAGCTTAAATCTAAACTTAATTGATGACCAATACGGCTGATAAAGTTCTTCCAACCTAAACCTAATACACTCCATAAAATCGTTAAAAGGCTGGTAGTTGAAATAACAATCAATTGTAATAAAATAAAAGAATAAACCAATACTTGTTTTTGTGTTTTTTGATTTAATTCATGATGATAATAATCCACAATCGCTACAAAAGCGACCACCGTCCAAGCCATATAAAAAAAATAACTTAAAATATCGCCAATATTCATTTTGAGCCAAGAACCTGCTTGAGCAAGGACAATGACCACCGAAAAAATCGCACTCGCTCCTAACATTTCAAATAATAAATGCCAGCGTCCTGAGCGTGTGGAAAAATAATCTACAAAAGAATCGACTGAAACTTCGGAATTTTTGCTTGAATTTGTTATACTAGGCATATTATTTTCCAAGTTAAGATGAAAAAAGATGACAGCTCAAAACCAAACTTCAGGTATGTGGGGCGGGCGTTTCAGTGAAGCGACCGATGCCTTTGTTGCCGAATTTACCGCATCCGTTCAATTTGACCAACGTTTTTACCGTCAAGATATTCAAGGTTCGATTGCCCATGCCACTATGTTGGCGAAAGTTGGCATTTTAACCGAACAAGAACGTGATGATATTATCAACGGTTTAACACAAATTCAAGCAGAAATCGAAGCAGGTTCATTTGAATGGCGTATCGACCTTGAAGATGTACACATGAATATCGAACATCGTTTAACCGAACGTATTGGTATTACAGGCAAAAAATTGCATACTGGACGTAGCCGTAATGACCAAGTTGCAACCGATATTCGCTTGTATTTGCGTGATGAAATCAAGGCGATTTTACAGATCTTACAGCGTTTACAACACGGAATTTTACAACTTGCCAAGCAAAATACCCATACCATCATGCCGGGTTTTACCCATTTACAAACCGCTCAACCTGTTACATTTGGGCATCATTTATTGGCATGGTTTGAAATGTTGATGCGTGATGGCGAACGCTTACAAGATTGCTACAGACGTGTTAATCGTTTACCACTTGGTTCGGCTGCATTGGCAGGGACGACTTATCCAATCGACCGTGGGTATGTAGCTGAATTATTGGGTTTTGATGGTGTGTGTGAAAACTCGCTTGATGCTGTTTCTGACCGTGATTTTGCTATTGAATTTTGTTCGGTTGCATCACTGATTATGATGCACTTATCTCGTATCTCTGAAGAATTGATTTTGTGGACATCCGCTCAATTTAAATTTGTACAAATTCCAGACCGTTTCTGTACAGGCTCTTCCATCATGCCACAAAAGAAAAATCCTGATGTGCCAGAGTTAATTCGTGGTAAATCTGGACGTGTATTTGGCGATTTAATCAGCTTACTCACACTGATGAAAGGACAACCACTCGCCTATAACAAAGACAACCAAGAAGATAAAGAACCGTTATTTGATGCGATTGATACCGTACGTGGTAGTTTGATGGCATTTGCTGATATGATTCCTGCTCTTGTACCCAATATCGAGAATATGCGTGAAGCGGCATTGCGTGGTTTTTCAACAGCGACCGATTTAGCAGATTATTTGGTGAAAAAAGGCGTGCCTTTCCGTGATGCACATGAAATTGTTGGCAAAGCAGTCGCATTAGGCGTACAAGAAGATAAAGACTTATCAGAATTAACGCTTGCTCAACTACAACAATTTTCATCATTGATTGAAGCTGATGTATTTGATGTTGCCTTAACTTTAGATGCGTCTGTATCGGCTCGTAATCATATTGGTGGAACTGCTCCAAACCAAGTGCAACAAGCCATTGAACGTGCAGAACAACGCTTACAACAGCTTTTTGCTTAAATATAACCCTATTCTCAACTAACATTGATAATATATTGATATTGTTTAAATCATCTCATTTTGTACGGGCGGAAAATCTTCCGCCCCTACATCAAATCAATAGGTTATATCATGTTGAGAATAACGTAAATATAGGAATATAAGATGACAACTCGCCAAGTATTTTGCCGTAAATATCAACAAGAAATGGAAGGTTTAGCCAATCCACCATTTCCAGGTGCAAAAGGTCAAGAATTATTTGACAGCGTCTCTAAACAAGCGTGGCAAGAATGGTTACAACATCAAACCACGCTCATTAACGAAAAACGTCTCAACGTGTTTGAACCTGAAGCTAAAAAGTTTTTGGAAGAACAACGTGAAAAGTTTTTTAATAATGATGAAAGTTTAGAAGTTGCAGAAGGTTTAACGCCGAAGAAGTAAATTCTGAACTATCAAAAAATCCATGATAAAAACATCGTGGATTTTTTATCAAATTAAATTTTATGGCATATTCCAACGCAAGCCGAGCATATACACACGACCATCGACATATTTACCATGTTCTGCACTACTAATTTGCTTATTTGCCACATTATTAACGGCAAAATCAGCATTTAATGCATCACTAAATTTATAAGTACCACCCATATCAAACAAATAATAACCTTTATAAGCATTGGTTTGACCTGTACGAGCATTTAAAGTTTCTAAAGTTTGACTGCGATATTTCCATTTTGTCCACACATTCAATTGTGGTAACACGTCCCAATCAAAATGAGCATTCACACGATGTTTTGGCATATTGTTTAATGGATAGCCTTTATTTGTACCTGTTTTTTGCTCGCTTTGATTATATGTATAATTCAACTTCAAACCAGCAACATCATTAAAACGATAGCCTGTTGCTAATTCCACGCCATACAATTTAGCTTTATCGACATTTTGATACTGCCAAATACCTTGATAGCCAATACCATCATAATAACAATCTTTAACTAAACGGCGACTTTCTGTACAAATTCTTGGCTTTTCAATTTTATCTTTAAAATCCGTATAAAATGCGGTTATATGCGCATTAAATGCCCCTTTTTCCCATAAACTGCCCAATTCATAACTCATACTGCTTTCAGGTTTTAAGTTAGAATTACCAATATCTGCACCATCGGTTCTCGCACCACCACCGCCTTCAACCCAATTGGAATTACCTTGTTTTAAATCAGGCGTTTTATAACCTGCACTTACACCACCTTTAACAGTCAAATTAGGAGTAGCATGATGTACGACATAAAAGCGTGGCACAAATTTTGTACCATAATGCTCATCATGCACCAAACGACCACCACCTGTTAAAGCTGTTTTATCATTGATATTCCATTCTGCTTCAGCAAATAATGCCATATCTGTTAATGATAAATTCGCCTGTTTTTTCGCTCGTGTTGGATTTTCTGTTTGTTGTTTTTGATATTGCACACCTGCATTGACACGCAAATTGTCCCATTTAAGCGTAGTATTACTATTGGCCATCAAACGGTTAAATTTCGCACTCTGCAATTTATTATCAAAATCTTCATAACGGACATAACTATCCGTTGTCATATCAACATCACGATTCCATTCATGCTTATGACGCAAAGTATAGTTTTGTTGCGATAATTTTTTAGATAAGTCATTGCCTACTTTTTCACGATTTCCTTGAAAATGCTGTGTAGCTTGCGATGCTTCAATACTCAATACATCATTTGGCGTTGCTTTCCAAGTCAATTTTGCAGTTGCCTTTTTACGGTCATGTTGATGATAGCCACCTGCAAAACCATCTTCATCTTGACGGCTAATTTGACCATTCAATGTTAAAAATAGTTTATCCTGTAATAATGGGATATTACTCGCAACTTCTAACTGTTTCTTAGCTCCAGCATCACTTGCACTTGGGTGTAGATAGTTTAGCCCTACACTCGCAGAAAAATGATTATCAATATCTTTAGTAATAATATTGACCACACCACCCAAAGCGGACGAACCATATAAAGATGACATTGGACCACGAATAATTTCAATACGTTCAATCGCTTGAATCGGTGGTAACCAACCAGCTTCCATACCTGTACCATGCCCATTATAATAGGCTTGTTTTGAACCTTGTGGTACACCATTCACCAAAAGTAGCGTATAAGCAGAATCAAAACCACGAATTGAAATTTCTGTCCCCGTTGCTCTCGCACCTGGTCCACCTTCAAGTGAAACCCCTTCAATATTCTCTAAAGCCTGATAAACATTTAAATAGCCTTTATTTACAATATCTTTTGCTTCAATAATACTCACTGAAGCAGGAGCTTCTTTAACAGTTTGTTGATGACCTGAAGCTGTAACTACAATGGTCTCTAAAACAGGAACATGGTTCGTATCATCATTTGCCCAACTCATTGCAGATAAAATCAAACCACCCATCGCAACACAGCACGATAATAACGTTTTTTTAAATAACATTTTCAAACCCCAATTATATAATAAGAATAATGATAATAATTTTTATTTTTAAAATCAAGTAAGTGTATAAAAAATGGAATAATCATCACGACTATTCCATTTTTTAATTAACTTAGATTTAGAAGAAACCTAAAGCCTTAGGCGAATAGCTCACCAACAAGTTTTTAGTTTGTTGATAATGACCAAGCATCATCTTATGGGTTTCACGCCCGATACCTGATTTCTTGTATCCACCGAACGCTGCATGAGCTGGGTAGATATGATAACAGTTCGTCCATACACGACCTGCTTCAATCGCACGCCCTGCACGATACGCTGTGTTGCCATCACGAGACCACACACCTGCACCTAAACCATACATGGTATCATTGGCAATTGCAATCGCTTCATCAAAATCTTTAAACGTGGTTACAGAAAGTACAGGTCCAAAAATCTCTTCTTGGAAGATTTCCATTTTGTTATGACCTTTAAAGATGGTCGGCTCAATATAGAAACCATCGCCCACTTCTTTACGTTCACCACCACCTGTTAGCACTTCTGCACCTTCAGATTTACCTTTCGCAATACAGCCAAGAATTTTATCTTGTTGTTCTTGCGATGCTTGAGCACCAATCATAGTCTCTGTATCGAGTGGATGTCCTGTTTTGATTTTCTTCACACGTTCAACCGCACGTTTTAAGAATTCATCAGCGATACTTTCATGCACTAATGCACGAGATGGACAAGTACAGACTTCACCCTGATTCAGTGCGAACATACTAAAGCCTTCGAGTGCCTTATCCAAGAACTCATCATCTTTGTCCATGACATCAGCGAAGAAAATATTTGGTGATTTTCCACCCAATTCTAACGTAACAGGAATGATATTTTCTGTAGCGTATTCCATGATTTTTTGACCGATTTCAGTCGAACCCGTAAATGCGATTTTGCCAATTCTCGGATTAGTTGCCAATGGTCGTCCTGCTTCCACACCAAAACCATTAACGATATTCAACACACCTGCTGGCAATAAATCTTCAATCAATTCAACAAGAACGAGAATACTCACTGGCGTTTGTTCAGCAGGTTTCAGTACGATACAGTTCCCCGCTGCCAATGCAGGTGCAATTTTCCATGCTGCCATCAAAATTGGGAAATTCCATGGAATAATTTGTCCTACAACACCAATCGGCTCATAGAAATGATAAGCAACAGTATCCTCATCAATTTGTGAGATTGTGCCTTCTTGGGCACGAATACAGCCCGCAAAATAACGGAAATGGTCAATCGCTAATGGAATATCCGCTGCCAATGTTTCACGAACTGGTTTACCATTTTCCCACGTTTCTGCCACCGCCAATAATTCCAAATTTTGCTCTAAACGGTCAGCAATTTTTAATAACAAATTTGAACGCTCAGTTGGCGAAGATTTATTCCATGTTGTTTTGGCTTGATGTGCTGCATCGAGTGCCAATTCAATATCCTCAGCCGTTGAACGTGGTACTTTGGCAAACGCCTTACCATCAACAGGAGAAATATCTTCAAAATATTCGCCTTTTACTGGTGCAACCCATTTGCCCCCAATAAAGTTTTCATATTGTGCCTTGAATTGGACTTTTGAGTCCGCTGTATTTGGATCTGCATAACGCATTCGCAATACTCCTATTCCTTTGATATTTAATGTAAAATAGAAAACTTATGATTTAACATCATCATCAATGTTAAAAAATAAACAGCTTCTATTTTCATCGATACTAGCAAAATAATTTTGATTGTGCAAATGATAAAATATTTTGTTACACTTTTTAATACAAATAAATATAATGATTATTATTTACAATAATAAAATTATTTTATTATATTAATATTATTTAATATCAATAAGTTATATTTAATATTCAATAAAAATAATAATTTTCAATACTTTTTAAAGAATAATTGTTATTAATTTGTAAAAATTAAAAATATCATATGTACACACCTATTTTTTTATGCTAATTTGTTTTTAAGGATAGAACAACCCAATGATTAGGATAGTTTTATCCGATTATCAACTTAAGTTTTATAGAGGAAGTAAAATTTATGGCATTTAAACAAATCGCAGACCACACTAATGGATTCTATATCCCTTGTGTATCATTATTTGGGCCAGGCTGTTCAAAAGAAGTGGGCAACCAAGCAAAAGAATTAGGGGCTAAAAAGGCACTTATCGTTACTGATGCAGGCTTATTCAAAGCGGGTGTTGCTGATATTTTGGTTGGTTATTTAAATGAAGCAGGCGTAGGAAGTCATGTTTATGCGGGTGCTGAACCAAACCCAACCGATAAAAACGTACATGATGGCGTTGATGAATACAACAATAATGGATGTGATTTCATTATTTCACTTGGTGGTGGTTCATCACACGACTGTGCGAAAGGGATTGGACTTGTAACAGCAGGTGGCGGACATATCCGTGATTATGAAGGTGTGAATAAGAGCAAGGTGCCAATGACACCACTCATTTCGATTAACACCACTGCAGGGACTGCATCAGAAATGACTCGTTTCTGTATTATCACCAATACAGATACGATGGTGAAAATGGCAATTGTGGACTGGCGTTGTACTCCATTGATGGCGATTGATGACCCACGTTTGATGACCGCTAAACCAGCAGGATTAACTGCAGCTACAGGTATGGACGCATTGACCCATGCGATTGAAGCCTATGTATCAACAGCAGCAAACCCAATTACTGATGCGTGTGCAGAAAAAGCGATTCGTATGATTCAACAATGGCTACGTCAAGCAGTGGCAAATGGTGATAACATTGAAGCTCGTGAAGCGATGAGTTATGCACAATATTTAGCAGGTATGGCATTTAACAACGCATCGTTAGGTTATGTGCATGCGATGGCTCATCAGCTTGGTGGTTTCTACAATTTACCACATGGCGTATGTAATGCAGTATTATTACCGCACGTTTGTGAGTTTAACTTGATTGCTTGCCCAGACCGTTATGCAGAAATTGCACGTTTACTAGGTATTGACACGACAGGATTAAGCGACATGGAAGCAGGTTATGCAGCGATTGATGCAATTCGTGCTTTAGCGGCTGATGTTGGTATTCCATCTGGTTTAACCGAGCTAGGCGTGAAAGAAGAAGACCTTGCAATTATGGCAACTAACGCTCAAAATGATGCGTGTATGCTCACTAACCCACGTCAAGCAACTCATGCTCAAGTGGTGGACATCTTTAAAGCTGCGATGTAATATCCTGTTACTCCTACAAGAAGAAATATGGCAACATATTTCTTCTTTTTTATGTTTGAATTATCAATAAATAACATTGCAAATCATCGATAACCTATTTAAAATAAAGAAAATATTATTTTTGAGAACAACTATGACTCATCTTAGTATTACCCAAATGAATTCCCAAAGCGATATTGAACAAAACTTTATTGTGGTGGAACAATTATTACAACAAAGCCAAGCCAATGGAGCAGAATTAATTGTTTTTCCTGAAAATTTTATTTGTTTTGCGGGGGCTAAACAACGTGAAACCGCAGAACGTTTTGATGAATTAAAACAACGCTTAGAACAACTTGCTCATCAGTATAATACTTGGATTATCGCAGGAACATTACCTTGCCCTTATCGTCCTGATGGTTCAATCATTGCCGATGGTCGGGTACGCACAGTAAGTTTGTGCATTAGCCCAGAGAAAACCGAAGCCCGTTATGATAAAATCCATCTGTTTGATGTGAATGTGGGCGATGGTATCGGGCAATATCAAGAATCACGCTTTTTTGAAGCAGGCAATAAAGTCGTTGTCGCAAAAACACCGTTTGGCAATATTGGTTTGATGGTGTGTTATGATTTGCGTTTTCCTGAATTAGCACTCACTTTACGCCAACATGGGGCAAATTTGCTCACTGCTCCATCGGCATTTACCTACACCACAGGGCAAATGCACTGGCAACTACTATTGCAAGCTCGTGCAATGGACAGCCAATGTCATGTACTCGGTTCAGCTCAAGGGGGTTGGCACGGCGATAATAAACAACGACAAACTTGGGGTCATGCTGGTGCAACACATAGCAACGGTCAATTATTAGGCATTATTGAAGATCATCAACTGAATGAACAGGGTGCAAGTCTTATCACTATTGATTTTGATTTAGATGAACAAACTAAAATCCGTCAAGCCATGCCATTGATAGAGCATAGACGGCTAGTAAAGTTTTAAACATAGATTCAAGTATAAAGTACAACATTACGCTTCTTACATTTAGCCCTCTTATTCTAAACATTGCACTTAGTTATTGAGTCTAAGATAAATTAAAAATATGCAAAAATATCACAATATTTCATCATTCACTTATTGCTTTTGATGTAAAATGTGTTAAGCAATATTGTTACTATGATTAGGTCTCCTATGACTGCTATTATAAAATCCTTACTTGATACTGACCTATATAAATTTACCATGTTGCAAGTGGTACTTCATCAATTTCCACAAGCACATAGTGTTTATTTATTTCGTTGTCGTAATACTGAACATACGGTCTATCCACTTGCGGAATTGTTAAATGATGTCAATCATCAACTTGATTTACTATGTCAGTTACGTTTTAAAGAAGATGAATTGACCTATTTGCGTGGATTACGTTTTATCAAAAGCGATTTTGTTGATTATTTAGAGTTATTCCAACTGAAACGCCGTTTTATTCATGCCAGTATTGACAGCGAAGGACGTTTAGATATTCGTATTGAAGGTCCAATGGTACAAGCCATGATGTTTGAGATTTTTGTGCTTGCTATTGTCAATGAACTATATTTCCAACGCTTAGACCAACAACAAGCTCGTATCGAAGGTGAAAAACGTTTACAAGCCAAAGTTAAATTATTACAACAATATCAGCATTATATTACTCAACATCAAAATATTGAGCCATTTTTAGTGTCTGATTTTGGTACACGTCGCCGTTATAGTTTTGAATGGCAAAAACACGTGGTACAAACTTTACACCAAACTGCACCAGAAATTATGCGTGGTACAAGTAATGTATTATTAGCCAAAGAATTGGGGATTACTCCTATTGGTACAATGGCTCATGAATTTATGCAAGCCTTTCAAGCCTTAGATGTACGTTTACGCAACTTCCAAAAAGCTGCTTTAGAGGCGTGGGTACAAGAGTATCGTGGTGATTTAGGTATCGCCCTGACTGATGTTGTAGGTATGGACGCATTTTTGCGTGATTTTGATTTGTATTTTGCTAAATTATTTGATGGTTTACGTCATGATAGTGGCGACCCTTATGCATGGGGCGATAAAGCCTATCAACATTACAAAAAACTAAAAATCAATACCAAAACTAAAATGCTAACCTTTAGTGATGGTTTAGACCTTGAAAAAGCATGGCAACTATATTTATATTTTAAAGACCGTTTCCAAGTCAGTTTTGGTATTGGTACTAATTTAACCAATGATATGGGGCAAACTCCTCTCAATATCGTGTTAAAACTCGTTGAATGTAATGGTCAATCAGTCGCAAAAATTTCTGATAGTCCTGGAAAAACCATGAGCGATAATGACACTTTCTTAGCCTATTTACGTCAAACATTTCAAATTGAAATGACTGAATAAGTCATTCCAATCGGAGTAAAAATGAAAAAATTAATCACATCAGCCGTATTACTCGGTTTATCTGGTATGACAATGGCAAATATTGCCACACCAACCTTAGCTCAGCCTGCTTTAGAAGAAACACCTTTAGTAACCATGCCAACCCAAGCAATCGCAGAACCACAACTTATTTTAGGGGTGTTTGAAGAAAGTGAAACTGGTATCAAACAAACCACACAAAATGCAATTTCTCGCTCAGACCAAAAAAATCGCTTATGTTGGGTCGTGGTAAACGCTCCATCAAATACTCAACAAGTGATTGCTAAAGAAGAGATTATTTCTCCTGCTGCAACTGTTTTTGAAAGTCCAAAAGCACAAACGCGAACCAGTGCTGATGGTACTCGCCATCAAATCATTTCTACACTTGATAATATTAACGGTACAGTTTCACAATGTTGGCAATTTACCAAACAAGATCCTATCGGACAATATCATATTGAGATTAGTATTGGCGACATTTTATTCCCTACCCAAAAGTTTAATGTCATTAAATAAAAACAAAGGGCGATATAACCATCGCCCTTTTGCTTGTTTATCCATAAAAATAGATTAAATCCATTTTTTCCAACGGAAATAAATCATTGGTACTACAAAAAACGCGACTAAAATACTAATCACAATATAAAAACTCACTTCACCACGAGCAAATGGCAATACATCAGTATTCATACCATATACACTCGCTACTAACATCGGTGGTGCAAGCATACTGGGTAAAATCGAGAAGCGGCGAATGGTATCGCTTTGTTCAGCATTAATAAACCCTGATGTAGTATCGAGTAAGAATCGTACTTTTTGGAATAAAAATGCATCGTGCTCAACTAATGAACGTACATCTTCACTTAATTCTCGAATATCCGCATCATAAATATGACTACCCAATGCTCTTGGACGTGATAAAAACGTCAAAACACGGCGTAAATCAATTAAACATAATTGTGCCTTTCCTAACATATCTTCCTGATATGCTAAACGGGTAATCATATCTTCTAAATCTAACACATTTTCACGATGATGATTATTCAGCACTTCAGTCGAACAGCGTTCCAAATCTCGATGTGTATCTTCTAAAATATCAGCTAATTCATCTAATTTTGCTTCTAATAAGCCTAACAAAACCCAAATTGGATCTTTATAATCCATATCATAATCATTACGCTTGGCTCTAGCACGAAACGCACGGAAAGCGACTAATTTTTCACCACGCAATGTAAATAAACGGTCTTTATGTAAAATAAATGCCACCGTATGCATGGTTGCCAAAACACCACTTTCTGGTACATCTTCTTCATGTTGATGTTTAGTTTTACTTAGAAAATAGGTACTAATATGCAAAATACCATCATCATCACGGTAAAAACGGGCTGATGACGAAATGTCTTCTAGTGATTTTAATGTGGGTAAATTTTGTTGATAGGCTTCCAATACCCAATCTTGTTCTTCTTGTGTTGGGGCAATCAAATCAATCCATGTTAATTCTTGATGTAAATCAAAACTACCATTGATGGTGCTATCTTCTAAACTACCACGTTCAGTCGCAAAAAAGGCTTCAAGCATGGTTTACCCCATCAAATTTAGCGGTTAGATTTTAATTTGTCTTAATCAACAAATCCCCAATTTTCTAGCTGTGTATTGTATGCAAAATTAAACCAAGTAGCAATTATTTTCAGCATATGTTAAGCAAATACACTATACATCGCCATTAACCATAAAATAAATTGTAAAACCAGCATCACAAATTGTGCTGCTGAACCCACATCTTTGGCAATTTTAGATAATGGATGATATTCATCAGAAACTCTATCGACAATCGCTTCTAAACCAGTATTAAATAATTCAACAATAATCGATAATGCAGACACCACGAGCAATATCATTTTGATTGCTAAAGAAAATGGTAAAAATAGAATGAATATCAATAAAATAGCATTAATCCACACCACTTGGCGAAAGGCAGCTTCATTTTGATAGGCTGCTTTAAAACCATCTTTAGAATATTGACTTGCTTTTAAAATACGCTTAAAGCCCGTTTTACCTTTCATTTCTTGGGCATAACTGTCATCAGACGGATTAGGTTGCGAAGATTGCATAATATACTCCAGAAAAAACCGTATCATATAGGATACGGTTCATTCATTATCATTATGTCGTCAAAAATTGTGGCTTAGCTAAACCATTAACCACATCAGCAGTAATCACAACGGTTTTGACATCTTTACGGCTTGGCAATTCATACATACTATCAAGCAGTACATTTTCCATAATCGAACGTAAACCACGTGCACCTGTATTACGCTCTAAGGCTTTTTTCGCAACAGCAATTAAGGCTTCATCATCAAATTTCAATTCGATATTTTCCATATCAAATAAAGCCTGATATTGGCGAATCAATGCATTTTTCGGTTCAGATAAAATCTTCACTAATGCTTCTTCATCAAGCTCTTCTAAGGTCGCAATCATTGGCAAACGACCAATAAATTCAGGAATTAAACCATATTTAACTAAATCAGTCGGCTCAACTTCCTTAAATAATTCTGTCAGTTGCTTACGGTCATCTTTCGCTTTAAGTTGAGCATTAAAACCGATACCACCTTTTTCTTGGCGTTGCTGAACGATACGTTCTAAGCCTGCAAATGCACCACCGCAAATAAATAAAATATTTGAGGTATCAACACGAATCATTTCAGTATTTGGGTGCTTACGTCCGCCTTGTGGCGGAATTGAAGCCACTGTACCTTCAATGATTTTTAATAAGGCTTGCTGTACACCTTCGCCAGATACATCACGAGTAATGGATAAATTTTCCGCTTTACGGGTAATTTTATCAATTTCATCAACATAGATAATACCACGTTGGGTTTTTTCTACATCAAAATTGGCTTGTAATAGCAACTTTTGTACAATATTTTCAACATCTTCACCAACATAACCAGCTTCAGTCAATGCTGTGGCATCAGCAATAGCAAAGGGAACATCTAATAAACGTGCTAAAGTCTGTGCTAAAAGCGTTTTACCAGAGCCTGTTGGACCAATCAATAAGATGTTACTTTTTGAAATTTCGACATCAGATTTATTGTCTTTACCATAAACGGTTTTAAGACGTTTATAGTGGTTATACACCGCCACCGATAAAGTTTTTTTCGCCAAATCTTGTCCAATCACATATTGGTCTAAGGCTTCACGCAACTCGATTGGTGTTGGTAATTCACGTTCTAACCATGCCAACTCAGGATTAACTTCGGCTTTATCTTCTTGTTTTTGCTCTTTTTGTGCTTGGCTAAGCATTGCATGGCTTTCTTCCACGCATTCATTACAAATATAAGTATTACTTTCGCCTGCAATTAAACGCTGTACTTCTTTGCGTGTTTTTTGACAAAACGAACAATGTTTTTCATCTTGGTTTTTCGCCATTTTTACTACTCTTATAATGTTATGGACGTTTCGATAACACTTCATCAACCAAGCCATAGGCTTTTGCGGCTTGTGCTGTCATAAAATTATCACGGTCGGTATCTTTTGCCACACGCTCATAATCTTGACCACTATGCTCTGCCATTAAACGGTTTAAACGCTCTTTGATATCCAAAATTTCACGGGCATGAATTTCAATATCTGATGCTTGACCACGGAAACCGCCTAATGGCTGATGAATCATTACACGTGCATTTTCTAAACAGAAACGTTTACCTTTTGTCCCAGCATTTAACAAAAATGCACCCATTGATGCCGCTTGACCAATACAAATGGTTGAAACATCTGGTTTGATAAATTGCATAGTATCATAAATTGCCATACCAGCCGTTACCGAACCACCGGGCGAGTTAATATATAAATGAATATCTTTTTTTGGATCTTCAGCTTCTAAAAATAATAACTGAGCGACAATCAAATTCGCCATATTATCTTCAACTTCACCAGTTAAAAAAATCACACGCTCACGCAACATACGTGAGAAAATATCAAACGAACGCTCTCCACGAGAAGACTGTTCAACCACCATTGGCACTAAAGCATTGTGAATATTCATAATCAACCTAAATTTTTTTAAAACTATTGAATAATAACATGATAGTAAAATAACAACAACTTAAAAATAGCAAAGGTGCAAATTTACATTTACACCTTAGCTTGTATTCATCTAAAATAATGAAATTACATCATTTGACGTGCTTGTTGTTCTTGTAATAACTCTTGATAAGTTACTTTCTTCTCAGTCACTTTCGCACCTGCTAAGATATGATCAACCACTTGGTCTTCTAATACTACAGCCTCGATTTGAGCACGTTGTTGAGCATCAGTTTTGAAATATTCAACAACTTCTGCTGGGTCTTCATAAGAAGAAGCCACATCTTCAATAAACGCTTCTACACGAGCTTGATCAACAGTTAAGTTTGCACTATCAATAATTGCACCAACCAATACACCTAATTTGACTGCTTTTTCAGCTTGCTCTTTAAACATATCATCTGGTAATAAGTTTGCATCAAACGCTTTAGCTGCTTGTGGACCAAATTGTTGTACAAACTGTTGAATCATTTTTTGACGTTGATTTTGAATTTCTTGAGCAACCATTGCATTTGGTAATTCAACTTCATTAGCAGCCACTAACGCTTCAAATGCATTTGCTTTCACTTGGTTACGTAAGCCATTTTTCACTTCACGTTCCATATTTTTACGAACGTCAGCTTTTAATTTTTCAATACCCTCTTCTTCAGAAATACCAAATACTTTCAAGAATTCAGCATCAATTTCAGGTAATTGTGGCTTTTCAACATTTTTCACATTGATTTTGAATTGAGCTAATTTACCAGCCAAGTTTTCAGCTTGATAATCTTCAGGGAAAGTTACATCAATTACTTTCTCTTCGCCTTTTTTCATACCGATGATACCATCTTCAAAACCTGGAATCATACGACCTGAACCTAATACAAGTTTAAAGTCTTGTGCTGAACCGCCTTCAAACTTTTCACCATCGATAGAGCCTTCAAAATCAAAAGTAACTTGCATATCTTTTTTCGCCATACCTTTGGTATCTACCCAAGTTTGACGTTGTTTTTGCAAGTTTTCAAGCATTGTTTCGACATCTTTGTCTTCAACAGATGTTACTTTACGCTCAATTTCTAAGCTATCAAACGCATTTACCGTTACTTCAGGATAAACTTCAACCACAGCAGAGAAAACCAAAGCATCATCTTTTGCTTCTAATTTTTCAATATTTGGCATACTTACTGCTTTTACTTGTTGTTGTTCAATCGCAGCAAATACCGCATCACGCACCACATCATTGACCACTTCTTGATAAATGCCTGCACCATAATCACGGCGAACCACGTTTACAGGTACTTTACCTGGACGGAAACCATTGATTTTAATTGTTTTAGCAGTACGTTTTAAACGAGCTTCAAACTGTTCATTCACTTGGCTAGTTGGTACTGATACATTTAAACGGCGTGCAATACTTGATACTGCCTCAACTGTAACGTTCATAATTTTCCTCAAAACTGATAATAATGTGTATAAACTTGGGAATTATATAATAATTTACCCCATAATAACAAATTAATTTTTACAATGTTTTGTATATACAACATCTTTTTAAGTGGTTTGCTTCATATTCAACATTGGCTCACCTGCTTTTTGTATAGCACGTTGATAAGCCGAATCACGCTCTATCTGCTGTAAATAACGTAAAATATGCGGATAAGCACTTAAATTATAACGTATTTTTGCTCCTAATAAAGCAAAACTCATCATAATATCAGCACCTGTTAAATCATCGCCCATCAGCCATGTTTTATCAGACAGTTCTTGGTTAATCATACTTAAATGCAAACGCATTTGTGGATTTAAAAATTGCTGATAGGTTTTTTGACTTATTTGACGGGCAATGGGTTTAACAAAAAATGGCATTTTACTATGTTCAACCTTATAAAACACCAATGCCATAATCATAAACGGCATAAGTGAACCTTCAGCATAATGTAACCAACGTTGATATTGCCAATAATCTTGTTGCTCACGACTACGTCCATATTGACTTTGCCCATAAGTACTGATTAAATAATCCACAATTGCACCACTTTCTGTCAAAATCAAATCGCCATCTTGCAAGATTGGTGCTTTACCTAATGGGTGGATTTTTTTCATCTCATCAGGAGCAAAAATACCCTGACGTTGATATTGCTTTAATTCATATTCTACGCCCAACAGCTCAAGCAACCAAACAATACGAATAGAGCGAGATTGAGCCAATGCATATAAGGTAATCATCACATTAACCTATGATTGAGCTGGATATTTATTTGAACAAATAATATCCATAAATGCTTGCCCCATTGATTCAGGAACAGCAGGTTTCATATCAATCGTTTTTGCTTGTTCAGTAATCGTTTGGTTATCTTTTTTGTTTTGATTTACCGAATATACTAACCCTACAGTTTGTTGGGCACAGTCAAATTGGTAAAGGCGTAATTTATAATCGCCCACACGTAGACCATCTTTGCTGATGTCATTTTGAATGTGCATTTTAAACCATGCTTGTTGATAAATCGGACTGCGTGCATTTTTCTGTACGGTTTTCACACTCGAAGGACTAATAAATACTGCATATTCTGCATTTTTACCAACCCATTCCCAATCACTATTTGCATAGCACACAGTCGCTACTACAGATAAAGTAGTCGCCAAGCCAATACGCATTAAAAATTTATCTTTCATGGGGTTAATCTCCACATTCAATATAATCTTAAGATATTGATAATCCAATAAGTTTCAATAAAAGCAAAACAATTTTTGTCTCACAATGCATATAAGCATCTTATATCAAAGCTTAATTTTTAGTCGTTGCAGGACTCACCACTTTTTTCACGGCTTCTTTGGTTTGTGTTGCTTTTTGAGTGGTCTTTTCTACAGTTTTCTCTGCAGTTTTTTGCACCGCTTTTTGTGCCTGTGTTGCTTTTTGCGTTACTGTAGTTTTAGCCTCAGCAACCTTTTGACTTACATTCGCTGTATTTGCGGTCTTTTTCGCTTGCTCTACTTTTTGGCTTACTGCTGTTTTGGTATCAGTAACTTTTTTTGCTACATTCTCTTTGGCTTGTTTTGCACTATCTTTCACTTGATTTTTACTATCTGTTGCAGTTGCTTTGGCTTTGGTCGCACTATTTTCCACTGCAGTTTTCGCTTTATTTGCAGTAGTCGTTACCTTTTGAGTCGTTTCTTTCATTTCTTGTTTTACAACATTCACTTTTTCAGTAACGACTTGTTTCATACTTTTTTGTGGATAACGACCATCACAGACTGCAAGTAACGCATTTTCTTCAATACTATCTGGTAACACAATTTGCTGTTGTGCATATTCAAACATACCACTATTGATAATATCACCATTTTTACGATAATCAACATAGCTTAAAATACTTGATGTCGCTTGCTGACAATCAAAACGCCATAAAGCTTGGGTATAATCACCTTTCACCATATCATCTGCTAAACTATCTTGTAATTTAATGGTTTTAATCCATGTTTGTTTAAATGGTTTTTGCTCAATTTCCACTTCTCGCACTTGGTCGATATTAACCAAAATATCACTTGTTTCAGTCGATTTTAAATGCACCCATTGCTCAGCATAAACCATACTAGTGAAGCTAAACAATGCCATACCTGCCATCATTAATTTACATAATTTCATCTGATTATTTCCTATAGCAAAAGAGATGAATGCATTCTCATTCATCCCTTTCATTTATTTAAACATTGATGATATAACCTATATCATACACACATACTGTTAAATATTGCTTGACCTGCTGTAGCAGGAATTACATTACGCATATATACTGGTGCGTGATATTGACCTTTAAAGATATTTGTTTTGGTATATTGTAATGACTTTATTCGTGTAATTTGAAAAGTTTCACAATTAGCACGCCATAAATCTAAAGCATAATCGCCAACCCCAATATCATCAAGCTGATTAATATCATTGCTAATTTCACGTTTAAACCATGCTTGTTTATATTGTTTACCAAAAAAAGTTTGTACGGTATGCACTGAATTTGTATCTACCCATAATTTAAATTCATTATTTGCAATTTCAATATATCGCCAATTTGGGTAACTACTCACAGATGGATTAGTCGTTACCTGCGGCTGAAAAGTATTTGCAAAACTCGTTGTTGCGACCATACACATAGCCACAAATGCAAAAGGCTTTAAAAGTTTCAATATATTCACCCTGAAATAATATTACATTTTGTAGTATTATGCTAAAAAATAGACATTTCGTCAATGCTATTCTTGTGAGCAAAGCGTGATTTGATATGCAAAATACTCATATAAACCATGCAATTCCATACTTATTTATGCATACGATTTAAAGCCTGTACTGCCTGTTCTACATTGCTCATCGCCTGTTTCAACTGTATAAATCGTTGTTGTACTTGTTGAGCAAACTCATCATCAGCACGGCGTTGTTGCTTGCGTAATTGGCTAACAAATTGTTCAAATTCCCCTGTTATCTGTTGTAATTGTGGAGTTCCCACATAATGTGTTGCCCCATAAATACGATGTAAAATCTGCTCTAATTGTGGAAAATCTTCCAACTCAATTAACTCTGCAATCTCATTTTGTTCTTGTACAAAATTAGCCACCAGCATATTGAGTAAATTTAAGGCTAAATCTTCTTTTTGTGCTGATAATTTCAAACTCATTGACCAATCTAATATCTGCGATGAAGCATAAGTCTCTAATTTTGACGATGTTTGTTCCATCATAAGCATATCTGTTGGCATAATATTGACCTGTGCTTGTCCAATATTCGTCCATTTGCGTAAAATATGTAATAATTCATCAAGTTGTACTGGTTTAACCAATTCATCACTCATGCCACACTCACGCAATTTCAGTTGCTCATCAGCCAATAAATACGCCGATAATGCAACTATTGGCATTTTTATAGGCTCATCTAGGGTTTGCTCTAAGGAACGAATGGCTCGAGTGGTATCAAAGCCTGACATGATTGGCATTTGAATATCCATAAAAATTAAATCAAATAATGGTTGTTGTTGTTCAATACGTTGCTCTATTAAATTAAGTGCATCTTGTCCACTATTGACCTTAACCAATTGAATATTAAACTCTTGCAACAAGGCTTCTAATACCAGTAAATTCACCATATGGTCATCTACCGCTAAAATATGTAAATGCTGACCATTTAACTGATAAGTCGATATTTCACGACTACATTGTTTGCATTCAAATAATTTACCCAAAGCCTGACGATAAATCGGTTGTGCTAAAACTGAAACACGATAACGTTTTAACAAATCCATATCCATCGACAATTGCTCTCCATAAACAGCGACTTCACCTTGATAACGCTCACGAATTTGTGGCAAAATCAAGTGCATTTGTGAGCTATAATCTAAAATAACCCATTGATTTGGATTATTATTTTTTTCCTTTAATAAAGCAAAGAAATCTAAAGCAGAACCTACTTCCTGATAGCTAATTCTTTCTTCATCTAAATAATAACGTAATACACTCGCCGTTGCAGGGTTTTGTAAATAATATAAAACCCGTATATCTCGCCAACGTGGTATATCAATTTGTGGTACTATATCCGCTTGAAATTGAGCCGTAAACCAAAAAGTTGTACCTTTGTTATTAATTGCATGGTCTTGGTTATCATAAAAACCAATATCACCCTGCATTAATAGCGTTAATCGTTTAGCAATGGCTAAACCTAAACCCGTACCACCATATTGACGAGTAATCGATGTATCAGCCTGATTAAATGAATCAAATAATTTACGTTTATCTTGCCCTTGAATGCCAATACCGCTATCTTGTACACTAAAATGCAACATATAATTCGCTTGTTGTTTCTTTTCCACACGTACACGAATAATAATTTCACCATCTGGAGTAAATTTAATTGCATTGGATACTAAATTGGTTAAAATTTGTTTGAAACGTAATTCATCCCCTTTAACCAAAGTTGGCACATCAAATGGATAATAAAAAATAAGTTGTAAATTTTTTTGTGTTGCTAAAGGCGATAACATATCCAGTGCATCATACATCGCATTTTCTAAATTAAACCAATCTAAATCAAGATGTAATTTACCTGCCTCAATTTTAGAATAATCCAAAACATCATTAATCAACGCCAATAAATGTGATGATGACTTTTTAATGGTTTCCAAATATAAACGTTGTTCTGCTCCCAACTGTTTTTGACGTAATAATAATTGTACAAAACCTTCAATACTATTCAATGGTGTACGCAACTCATGACTAATATTAGCTAAGAATATCGATTTAGATTGATTAATAGATATGACTGATTTAAGCTGATGTTGATATTTAGCCAAATCCATTTCCATATCATCTAATAAACGGCGTGTATCATCTTCCGTTTCTTGTACATAGATACGTAGTTCCGCAAAATTTTTCTGTAAACGTTTTAAAAAACTAAAAATATCTTGTTGTAAATCCCATAATTCACCTGAACTATGTACCAATTTATAATCAGCCAAATTTTCACTGGTCAAACGCTGTATTTGTAAACGGATTTTATAGATAGGATTTAACCAATGTCGTGCATAGAAAAAAAGCGTAAAAAAGATAAATAGTAAAATAAAGAAAATAGTGATTGTTAAATTTAAAATTACTCGATATTGTACAACATATAATTCTTCTTTATCGACTTCAATCACAAGCCAAGTATCAGGCAATTGTGAAATATCACTTAAAGAAAACGCATAAAAATGTCGTCCATCTACTTCTATTAAATCTAAAGTGCGTGCAGTTTGGATATGTTGTGCTGATTTTTTTAAATAAGAATAAAAATAAAAATTATCTTGCACATTTAAAGGCTCACCCAAATGTACATTGTCTTTATCACTGATCCATTGTACCGATAAAATATTTTTTTCAGCTAATAAATACTGTAAAAAGTATTCAATATCTTTTGTATCTAAATTATTATAACCACGTTCACCAAGTTCTTGTTCAATCTGTTTACGAGTTTGCAATAAAATCGTGTACATTACATGACGTTGTTGCGAAAAATAATTCTGCGTAACTTCACTATAAATTATCCACGTTCCTGCTATCATTAAAATCGAAATAGGAATAATAATCAAAGCAATTAATTGTCCATGTGCTTGATTAAGATAAAATATTTTTAATATTTGTTGCATAAAATGACGCATAAATAAAATAAAATCATAAAATAGTGATTATCATAACTTATGCATTATAACAAAACTAAAGCTATTATCGCTATGGCTATACTCAAACAAATTAAAAAGTGCGACAAATTTGTTTTTGGGTGTAAGGTACGTACCACGCATCATTAAAAGAACTTAACCCAAAACGGTGCGTTATACGCACCTTATAATTTGTGGTAGTTTTTGAGTTCTGTTGGTATAAAATCAATACATTAACATCATGATTTATTTTGACATCGAAATTTTAGATTTACATTATTATTAAAAAATTTACATTATCAAATAAAAATAATTATCAATTATATCAAAAATACGCTATAATTTAATTACTATTATTGTAATTGGATATTTCCCATGAAAAAATCTGTTGCTCTCTTAGCATTAATATGTTCAACAGCAAGTTTTGCACATGAACCATTTCTAACACCATCTGCTTATATAACTGAAAATAAACAAATTCCTGTATTAGCTTCTTATACAGAAGAAATGCTGATACCTGAATATGCAATGAAAGATGTTAAATCTTTTCAAATGATTGACCCAAAACAAAACAAGCATGAATTAGAAACATCAATGATTAAATCAGCAACTTTCGCGAATTTAGAATTGAAAGAGCAAGGAACTTATACTGTTTCTACCCGTGCTAACTATCCTTTAAAATATGTTTATCATGATAAAAAATGGAAAAAATTGTATGATACGCCTGCTGACAAAGCAAAACCTCTTGCTGAACGTGATTACATGATTCCAAGTGATTTTAAAAAAGCACCACAAACTGTTGATGTTACACGTCATTGGTTAATTCAAAGTTTCGTTACTAAAGAGAAAATTTCAGATGTACAAACTGTTGCCGATTATCCTTTAAATGTAACGTTTACTCAACATCCGAATCAACTTAAAGCCAACCAAAGTGTTACATTAACTGTAACGCAAGACAAACAACCTATACTGAGCCAAGTTGAAGTCCATACAAAAGGCACTTCACATCAAAAAGCTCTTCTTGAATCACAAACTAACGCTCTAGGACAAGTCAATATCACTTTCCCTAAAGCAGGTGAATATGTCATTACAGTCCATCAACCTTTTGATGAAAACTCAAAGCACAAACCAACTGACCAACATTATGTCATTACTACTGTGCAAGTAACTGAATAATTGGGGTAACGGTCTAAAAATTATGCTGATTAGATTTACCATGCAAATTTATATAGCAAACAGTATTCTTTCTCCAGTATATTTTTAGACCACATTAAATCACAATAGGTATTCATAATGACTGTAATCATGAATACCTTTTTACTTTATAACCATTCTCAACAATATAAGTTATTAATTTTATCTAGGGTGAATTAATTCACCCATACACCATTAAATATTCTAAAGAATATCAATAGCCAAATTAAAACTTAAATTCTAAGGCTAAACTATAATTTCGCCCCGGTGCAGCAAATCTTGCTCCATTGAGATTACGGTCTTGATTGACAGCATTGACTGATGATTGACGTACACTTTCCCAAGTGCTGTATTTATAATCAAATAAATTATAAACACCTGCACGCACAGTTGCATATTTACCTAGATTTGCATAGGCAGATACATCATGTGTGTACCATGAACGAGTGAGAACAGCAGGAATATCTTGCGTTAATGCCCCTACTTGACGTAGGCTATTGACTTCATCATTCTCTTTAGCTTTGGAGTAAGTGAGTAACCAATTGACACCCCATTGTTGATTTGGTGCATCATAGCCCATACCAAATACATAACGTGCAGGTTGAATCGCATCTAACACAGGTGCATTGGTCGTATTGGTATAACCTGCTTTGGTTTCACGGTCTTTGATTTTAGTGTGATTATACGCAAAGGTTGTATATAATCCATCAGTCAGTGGCGATAACCATTTTTGTTGTGCAAGCCATGTCTGTTGCAATAATGGTTGCCATTCTACACGCCCTGTGAGTGAGAGCCCATGTAAATTGACATTTTGAATATTATAAAAACCAGCAGTATCGAATTTTCCTGCAATCGATGCACGAGTGATTAAATCACGATAACGATTATTAAAATAACTGGCTTCAATATCTACACCATCAAAGTCTAAAACAAGACCTAATTCTTGATTTAATGATTTTTCTGCTTTTAAATTTTGATTATTTTTAGTTAAACCGTCTCGTACACCATATAACTCATAAAATGCAGGGACTCTAAATCCATTGGAAATACGATATAATAAATTTAAATGTTCCATTGGTTTAATCACTAAACCTGTATTCCATGACCAATTTTGATAATCACCTGTTTTAGTCAATTCATCATTTGCTTTAAATCGGTATTTATCAAAACGTAAACCCACCCCCAAATCTAAATATTGATTTAGTTGGATTTTATCATTTAATGCCATAAAATAATTATGCCCATCAATATTACGAGTACGACAATCTAATTCATGATTTGACGCACTACCATCATACGTACATAATTCTTTGTGATATAATTCAACAGGTTTACGACTGTAAATATAAGGCTTTTCAAAACTTCCATTTCGCCCATCGATATCAAGATTTTCATAACCACCTGTGGCATAACTATTTAAATGACTTCTTTTCTCCAACTGTGAACGGAATTTATCAAAGCCAGCTAAAGCAGTTAAATGATGTGTAGTTTGTCCCCAATATAACGCTTTGTCCCATTTTAATTGTAATAATTGATGTTGTTCCTGATAAACATTATTTTCTGCATGATACGCTGACCATGGTTTATCAATCGATGGACGACAATGTTTATCTGCAATAGGATATAATGAACAATGATTTTTTGACATTAAACTATCTAAACTAATTTTTTGGTGATTAAAACTGATATTAATTTTATCTGCCCAAGTTGCTTGTTCAGGTTGATAATCATAATTTAAACCAAAACGTGTTTTTTTGTGATGTTCATCATAATATCGAGCTTTAGTATATGCATAGCTATAAGGTAATAAACCATTGTTATGGACTAAGCCTGTTAAAATGGGTGCATTGGGTTCATACAAACCACTCACTGACGAATTTATATTAATATCATCGACAGTAAAATAAGCAGGTTCAGTCATATCACGAATATCGTATTGTTGTTTGGTATGTTCTGCCACTGCCTCAATACGATGTTCAGGTGTAAATTGATAAATTCCTTTTAAAAATAAAGAATTACTCTCATAGTCCATAGGGTTTGGAGTGATTCCATCTTTACCTGTATAATCTTTCGCCGAAACAGTAACATCTTGATAATTCATTTTTTCATACTGTTGGCGTTCTTCTGCGGTTAAGCCTGCGAGTTTACTGTCGGATAAAAAACGTTCATGTTTGAGGTTAGGTAATACTTGAGCAGAGGGGGGTTGCCCTGTACAATCTTTATTTGGGCAATTATCTTCAATTAAAAAATAATTACGATTCCGAGTATTGGCACGGCGGAACAAATCCCATTCATCAACATACCCCGTTAATGGACGATAACTAAATTGCAAATCATCGACTGCTTTATGACTTTGCGTTTCTTTCCCTTTGCGATGGGTAAAAATTGCTAAGCCCTCAAATTTGTCAATTTTTCCTGCAGTTGCGATAGAATTTATCCATTGTTCATTTTTACTACTATAAGCAGATTTGGTTTGTACTCCCCAAGGTTTATTATCTTGGAGAATATCATCAGGATTTTTGGTACGAAAACCGACCGCACCACCTAATGCACCATTACCATATTCAGCTGAACTTGCCCCTTTACTCAGTTCCACCGAACGAATATTTTCAAATTCAATTTCATTGATTGAACCACCATTGGCTCCAGAAAGTACATAACCTTGTGAATTTGATTGCATTACATAAGATTGAGCCTGTGGTACACCATCAACAAAAACCCCCACACGGTTTTTATCTACCCCACGAATGGCATAACCACTGCTTGCTCCACGCCCTTGTTCCACCACCGAAATCCCCGGGTCATAGCGTGTTAAATCACGAATATTGAGAATTTGTTTTTCGCTGATGTCTTTGGCAGATTTGTGTACTTTACCTAAACCTGTAATTTCATTTTCAGTTTTAGGATTTTCTCGCTCTGCAATTACTTCAATTGTAGGTAAAATCTCATCTTGAGCAATGGCAGGTACAGTATATAAACAGCTCAATATACTTAACCATAATACATGTGTTTTGAATTTTTTAACCATATTAAAACCCCATTTATATAAAACTAAAGCCAAGTTTCACAAGCCGAAAAACTTGGCTAGAATGATTGATGATAGCCATTAATTATGGTTGCTCAACTTGACGTTTTGCACCAAAAGCCCCTGCGATTTTGTCTTTTCCATCTTGATTGCTAAAGAATGTTCCACCAACTTCTTGAGCATTTGGACCATAAAATGCACCATCAACTTTAGCATCTAAATGTAAAATTGGTGGTGAACCTGTACTTTTTGGATCAGTATTAATGCCATTTGGATTGGTTTTTGCTGAACCTGTAAAACCATTTTTATCAATTTTACCTGTGAGATTGAGTGCAGGAGAGGTCGCATCTTGAGCATATAAACTGCCTACAAAGGATTTATCGTCAAAATTAAAGGTCAATTCAGCACGATTTTTATCTGTACCGCCTGTACTTGGATTCCATGAATGTTGTCCATCTGCGGTGATAGCCGTTGCGTCCCAATGCCCTTTATATTGAACACTACCTGTGTGTGCTTCAACTTTGGCAACTGGAGTGCGTTCACCAGTTAGGAAATAATACAAACTTTCATTAGTAAACCAATGCGTACCAAATTTCACATAATCTAAATTACTACAACAAGGGCTAATATTGAGTTCTTTATCACTAACATTATATTTGAGTGGGTCAGTGGCATTTGCTCCTGCTGTTGGTAATAATGAAAAGACTTTACCATTGATAACCAATTGTGTAGCATTGCCAAAACTATCTAACTTTTGTTCTTTAAGCGTTGCAGTTTTAGCATCTGCTTGAATTTGACGAGCATCAAATAGCGTATCGGTATCAGCTAATTTACCATCTTGTGTTTGCTGACGGGCAGAGAATACGGCGAAGAGAGAATTATCATCAGCTAAAAATTTTCCTGTCAATTCTTCAGCATTGTCGCCATAAAAACCACCTTCTAGTTGGTTTGTAGCATTGGCTTTAAAAAATTGCTCATCGGTTTTATTTGCTGTTGCGGAGCCTCTAAAGCGGTTTCCATGAATTTTGGCATCAACTTTATATAAAGTATCAATCTCTTGTTCGGTGGTGTTGCGGTTGATATAGCCATTGCGTTTTAAATCGCCTGTAACGGTTTTATCGTTAAAATTCACAGTAAATTCAGAGCTATAACCTATACCTGCTGGCTTTCCATCATGCTCTTTGATGCTGACATTGACCTCTTCCTTACTAATACTATCATAAGACGTATAACCGCTAGTGTTACCTAAACCTTTACGTCCTGCATCATTCACTGCATTGGTGGTAAAGTCCCAATAACCTTTATAAATTAAGTTGGCATTTTCAGTTGGTAAAGCAGTTGATGGGTTTTGTCCTTGATAAAATAGATAACCATAATTCCCCATCGTACGACCTGTTGGTGCAAATATGGTTTTGCCAGAGTCTTGTAAGAAATAACCAGAACGTACAAATTTTAATTCATTACGCTGGGTGGCTAAGTTACCTTGTGCATAATGTGTATGGGCAGAGTTGTCTATTTTATCATCATTAAAAACAGTTTCTAAATCCGTTTTAAAATCTGCACTGATGGTTTTAATATCAGCTTGACTTAAATCTTTTTGTGTTTCTGGTGTAACATTTCGTCCCCCAGCAATACGGCGTGGAATAAAAACGGATTGCCCTGTACTTGGTTGCATAAAATCGTTGAGCTGTTCTTCACTAGGACGTTTGTCTGATGTATCATCAACCAATGTTGGTTGTTTTGGTGTACTTGGATTAGTTGGAATGACAGTTGGTTTTGTCGCAGTATCTACACCAAAACTACCACCACCGCCACAAGCAGTGAGCAATAACATGGCACTAGAGATACAAATTGCTAAATAATGACGTTGTTTCATGTGTAATCTCTATCGAAAATGTAAATAAAAATGTAAAACATTACGTTATTTTACATAAACAACATACTTATGTAAACACAAATGCTAATAATTATTATTTGATAAAGTAATGTATTCTTATTATTTATCGATAATTTCAATTATGACTATCTGTTTTTAATATTCACATCATTTTATTTTATATATTTATGCAAATGATTAAAAATAAATATCATTATAATGTATGCTGATAAGTATCGAAACCTAGATTAAAAATGTTTCGCAAATTCGATAAAAACTTTTTGTTTATCATAATCATAGAGTGCTATATTACTATCAACTTTTTGATATTGCCACGTCAAACGTGGGCTGATACCATGCCATTGTAATTTTTGATGCCCTAGACTTAAACTCGCACCATAATCGTGGCTATGTTGTTTGATATTAAAAATTGGCATTGCTCCTTGATATTTTCGCTGTGCATAGTTGATAGCAAAATAGCTATTGATACCAGATTGCCATTGTTGCCCAACGCCTAGACGTATACCATGTCGTTGAAAACTGTCATCGGAATCTTGAGTTTTTACCTGCTGATAGTCGATTGCTGTATAATAATAACGTTGTGGATTGGCAAAATATGTGCTTGATAATGCCACATATTGTCCATGCCCATTGAGGTGTGGTCGAGTACGATAATTATTTTGGGCAAATTCTGTATGTAATCCGAGCAATAATTTGTCAGTTAAGGCGTGTTTTGCCTCTAAACTGATGCCGTGACTTTTAGAAAATGCCTTAAGTTGATGTTGTTGCGGATTTCCTCCAGCATACCAATTCTGTTCATAAAATGGTAAAACAAGCACACTAGAGCGAGGATAATATTTTCCTAAACCTACATTGATACGAGCATTAACATCATTATAATGTGAGCTATCCCAATAATATTTTCCATATGTTTGCCAACGATGTTCGAGAAAAAATCCTTGATTTAACTGATATTTTTTTTGTGTGCTCAATGCAAATTGTACGCCGTGAGCGGATTGTTGTTGTTGTGCTGTCCAGTGGGCATTAATATTTGGATTATTTGGAGCATTGTTGATATTTTTATCACGCATATAGGTTAAATCAGTTGAAAATTGCCAACGTTGGCGTTGTTTCAGTTGTGCAAGATGCTGTTCAACCGCCTGTTTGAGTGCTGGTGCAAGCTGTTGATTTGCTAAAATCTGTTCAAATTGCTGTTGAGCTTCTAAATAATGTTGTTGTTTTAATAAAACCAATGCCAAACGCAAACGTAATAAATCATACTGTGGATATTTTTCCAAAATCTGTTGATAACTATGGATTGCCTCAAGATAACGTTGTTGATGTTCAGCCTTGACAGCATTTGCCCAAGTGAGTAGATTATCATCGATATATTGTTTATCTAATTTTTGATATAAATCAAGTAAATAAATACTATTTTCCACATGATGATAAGTCAATGCTGATAATAATGTGTGTTGTAATAGAGCAGGTTGTTGTAATAATTGCTGTTCATCAAGATGAATTTGTTGGCTTGATGTCGTTGCTATAGACACTGTAGGTGTCATTTCTGTATTGGGCAAAGTATCGTATTGTTGTAGTTTTTCATCTTGCAAACGGCGGTCGTCTAGCTGAGATAGAGTTTGAGCAGATACATTTAATGAAAATTGCAATGTACTGATTAAAATAAATAAATTAATTTTTTTCATAGATACAATACTTTTAAATGTAAAATATAATCATTTATGATAATATATTTGATTATAAGTATCAATCCAAAAACTCAGAATATTCATCATCAAAAAAGTATGCCAAAAAGATTGACTCTCCTAGCATACTTTATAATTTCAATTTCTAAACTATTCACGATAACCATTCGGATTATTTTTTTGCCAATTCCAGCTATCACGCAACATTTCTGTTAAGCCAAATTGAGCTTGCCAGTTGAGTTCATCTTTGGCACGTTGTGGATTAGCAAAAGAAATCGCCACATCGCCTGCACGGCGTGGAGCAAATTCAAATGGAATTTCAACACCATTCACTTGCTCAAAAGTATTTTTGATTTGTAACACAGAATAGCCATTGCCAGTACCGATATTCCATGCACGGCAACCGCTATGTTGCAAACGATAATTTAACGCAAACAAATGAGCATTTGCCAAATCCACAACATGAATATAATCACGCACGCCCGTACCATCTTCCGTTGGATAATCATGACCATAAATCGATAATTTTTCACGGCGACCTACAGCCACTTGTGTTACATAAGGCATTAAATTATTTGGAATATCTTGCGGGTCTTCACCAATTTGTCCACTGGCATGAGCCCCAACTGGATTAAAATATCGCAATAATGCCACTGACCAACGCTCATCAGTCTGTGCGGTTTTTTGTAAAATTTGCTCACAAATCAACTTAGTATAGCCATAATTATTACTTGGCATACCTGTTGGCATATCTTCATTCAGTGGTGAAATATTCGCTTCATCATACACTGTTGCTGATGAACTAAATACAATAGTATAAACCCCTGCACGTTGCATGGCTTTCACTAATTGCACCGTACCAGAAATATTATTTTCAAAATAAATCAACGGTTTTTGCTGACTTTCGCCCACTGCTTTTAAACCTGCAAAATGAATCACCGCATCTATTTTGTGTTTTTGGAAAATATCATCCAATAATTCAGCATCTAAAATATCGCCACGCACAAATGTTAGCGTTTTGCCTGTAATCTGTTCTACACGTTGTAATGACACCTCACTACTATTGGATAAATTATCCACCACAACCACATCATGCCCTGCGTTTAATAATTCTACGCAAGTATGCGAGCCAATATAACCCGCTCCACCTGTGACTAAAATATTAGCCATGACTTTTCTCCAAAAATAATTTTAATAAGCCTTGTGTTGAGCTATCTAATGCGGATAAATCATCGTGCGTGCGGTTTAAAATCGGTAAAATTTGATTGGCGATTTCTTTACCTTTTTCCACGCCCCATTGGTCAAATGGATTGATATTCCACATCACCGATTGTACAAACACTTTATGTTCATACAAGGCAATCAACATTCCCAAACTATATGGATTTAACTCTTTTAATAAAATGGTACTACTTGGTTGATTACCTGCATATTGTTTATATTCTGGCAAGTTCCGCAACTCATTGGCATCGAGTGCCTGATTACCAAAAGCCAATAAACGAGATTGAGCCAAACAATTTGAAATGGCTAAGTGATGTTGTTCGGCTAAGGCTTCAGCATTTTCCGCATAAGTGTATTGTTGAGCATTATATCGGCGAATTGGTGCGATAAAATCACAACTCACCGCCTGCGTGCCTTGATGCAACAACTGATAAAAAGCGTGTTGAGCATTCGGTCCGACATCGCCCCAAATAATCGGACAAGTGCCATAATTCACTTTATCATGATTACGTTGAATGGATTTACCATTGGATTCCATTTCCAACTGTTGCAGATACGGTGCAAAATATTTTAAACGTCCATCATACGGTAAAATGGCATGGGTTTGCATATTGAGAAAATTGCTATTCCAAATCCCGATTAACGCCATCAACACAGGAATATTATGGCGAAAATCTGCCGTACGGAAATGTTGGTCTATCGCATACGCCCCAGCTAAAAATTGCTTAAACCCTTCCACACCAATGGTTAGCATAATCGGTAAACCAATACCCGACCACAAGGAATAACGACCGCCAACCCAATCCCACAATAAAAAGCGATTTTGTGGTGCAATACCCCAATCTGCCATTTTATCAACACGAGTAGAAATACCAATAAAATGATTTTTTAATACCGCAGGACGTTGCCCAAGAGATTTTTCCAACCATAAACGCACCGTTTGTGCATTGGATAAAGTATCAATCGTACCAAATGATTTTGATGAAATAATAAACAACGTAGTTTCTGGACGTAACTGATGCAATAAATCTGATAATTGGCTACCGTCCATCGTGGATACAAAATGTACATTCAACGTTTTGGCGGTTTTTTGTTTAAAATCCGACAATGCGGTGCTTGCCATCAACGGTCCTAAATCTGAACCGCCCACGCCAATATTGACCACATCTTGAATCACTTCACCAGTCGCCCCACGAGCCTGACCTGCATGAATTTTATTCACCAATTCATACAAACGTTCCAGTTGAGCGTGAACTTTTTCCACCAAATCGGGAAATTCTTGATTATCGGCAGGTAAACGCAATGCCCAGTGCATCGCTGCCCGTTTTTCGGTATAGTTAATCGCTTCAGTTGAAAATAAACATTCTATCCATGTGGATAAATCTTGTTGTCTGGCACTTTCCAACAATTCATTTAATACATCTTCATTGACACGTTGTTTACTATAATCAAAAATTAAACCGTTTAAATTCAAACTATAATCTTGAAAGCGATTCTTATGTTGGGCAAATAATTCAGTTAAATGCACATAGTGCATCTGTTGAGCCATACGATACAGATTTTGAATTTCAGGATTGGTTTTAATCATTCTCGTCCTACTCCCATATACACTAAACCTTGTAAACGCATGAAATATGGGTCATAAATATTGCGTCCATCTAAAATCAACGGATGTTTCATTTTATGTTTTAATTGTTGAAAATCTGGGCTGTAATACTCTTTCCATGCAGTCATCACACACAACGCATCGGCATTTTCTATCGCTTGATAAGCATCGGTACAAAGGATTAAATTCTCTTTTGAGCCATAATGTTGTTCAATCACCATTAAGGCTTGCGGGTCGTGCAGTTGCACAGTTGCCCCTTGTGCAAATAAGGCATCTAATAACACTAAGGTTGGCGAATATTCAATGCGAGCAGTATTTTCTTTGAACGATGCTCCCCAAATGGCAATGGTGCGTCCGTGTAAATCACCTTGATAATATTGCCATAATTTGCGGAATAACACTTCTTTTTGTGCTTCGTTAATCTGCCACACTTGCTCCAATAGGCGGCTTTTTGCCCCTGTATTGGACACGGTATTGGCTAAAGTTAAGACATCATTGCAGAAATTTTCACCACCAAAGCCCACACCAGCCGATAAATATACCGAACCAATGCGATTATCCGCCCCTAAACCTTGCTGAACATTAAGAATATCAATGCCTAATTTTTCAGCAACTTGAGCCAAATCATTCATATAACTGATACGAGTTGCCAACATTCCAGAAATGCTCAATTTGGTAAATTCAGCATCTAAAATCGGCATCATCAAAAATTGTTGGCTTAATGGGAAAAATGGACGCAATAATTCTTGCATCAAACGCTGTACACGGTCTTGCTCTTGTTGCACACCGATAATGATTTGTTTTAATTGCACAAAACTGGAAATCGCTCGTCCTTCTTGAATAATATCAGGCAGATATGCCCAATCATCTTTAGGTGCGAATTGGCTTAAATGATGCGTGGCATTTAAACCAAAAGTACAACCGTTAATCATCAATTTTGGACGCACTTCAACACGGTCAGCCAAATGACGAATGTATTGCTCGGCAAGCGATTTTTCCGACACATTTAAGGCGAAAAAATAAACATCTGTCTGTAATGGCACATCATCTAAACTGCCAATCGTCAGCTGTTCTTTGTTGGCTTGGGAGACTAAGAGCTGATTGAGTTGCTCATCAGCGACATATTGCACCAAGTCATCGTGTGGCGTTTCCACACACCAAAATACTTGATGCCCTGATTCTGCCCATAGCCCTGCCATCACGCCTGCGTAGAGCGTTTGTCCAAAAATTGCGATTTTCATAATTTACCTATAACTAATAAGATATTGATATATTTATCAATATCTTATCTTTTAAATCACCAATCTATCAGGCATACACAGCTCGAATTAAACGATTAATGACTTGTTTTTCCTTAGCGTTTGTTTGTAATTGAGCTAAAATTTGCAAGACATCATCATCAAATAACTCATTGATATTTAAGTTATTTGACTGTTGTGCCAATGCTTCATCTCGGGCTTTATTTGCTTTATATTTTTGCAAAATTTTAGGTTCTACCGCTTTTGCTCGAGACATTTCAAACTGTTGATAATAACTGACTAAATCATCATGCATTTTGGTACTCCTTAACTTGTTGAGCAGTTGGCTTAAAGGCGATAATAATCGTAATGCTATCTTCATCAGACTCAAACCATACCACTGTTAATAACCGCCCTTGATTGGTCATACCTATCGTAATCATGCGTAATTCATCATAATCAAAACGGTCATCAACCATACTATAATGCAAGGCATCATTAAATACTGAAATCACTTCATCGAAATCAATATTTCTATCATCATACACCAATTTATATTTATTGTCATTCCAATAAAAATAAATCCCATGTTTAAATTTGACTGGCATATGAACTCTACATTACAACTTTAATTCACGAATTAACTGTTTAAAATCATCGCCTAATTTTTGATGTTCCACGCCATAATGCAACACTGCTTTGAGATAGCCCAATTTACTACCACAATCAAAAGTTTGCCCTTGCATACGATAGGCTTCCACACTGTCGGTTTGTTGGAGCATGGCGATGGCATCGGTGAGTTGAATTTCATTGCCTGCACCTTTTGGCGTTTGTTCTAATAAATTCATAATCTTAGCAGGTAAAATATAGCGACCTACCACAGATAAATTTGATGGAGCTTCACCAATGTTTGGTTTTTCTACAATCCCTCGCATGATGATACTTTGACCTTCTGCAGGTATGTCTGCCACATCAACAATACCATACTGATTCACCATATCATCTGGCACAGATTCAACCATAATTTGAGCTGAATTAGACTGTTGATAACGCTCAATCATACACGCTAAATCATTCTTAGCAGTTGTATTTTTCACCAATACATCGGGCAATAACACCGCAAAATCATCATCACCCACCACCGATTTTGCACATAATACCGCATGACCTAAACCCAATGGTTTTGGCTGACGCACACTCACAATACTCACATTTGACGGAATAATTTCGGTAATTTCCGCCAATAAATCAAACTTTTTCTTTTCGGTCAATGTTGTTTCTAATTCAAAATGGCTATCAAAATAGTTTTCAATCGCACTTTTTGATGAATGTGTTACCAAGATAATCTGCTCTATGCCTGCTTGAACCGCTTCACGCACCACATATTCAATCGCAGGTCTATCGACCACTGTAACCATCTCTTTGGGAATAGACTTGCTCGCAGGTAAAAAACGGGTTCCTAAACCTGCAACTGGGAGTATCGCTTTCTTAATCATCATTATCTCTAATATTTTTTACATGGTCATGTTATCTCATGAACTTTATGCATAATACATCTAAATACAACAAAATTCATAAAATAAAGCTTATGTGTGTATTTTACACAAGTTTTTTCATCATCAAACTTAACTTATTAAACTAACAATTGCTCCAACATCAATTCATAAATATCGGTCAATTTTTCTAAATCAGCCACATCAACGTGTTCATCAATTTGATGAATGGTTGCATTTAACACACCCAACTCTAAAACTTCCGCTCCAGTTGGTGCAATAAAACGTCCATCAGATGTACCGCCACTGGTCGAAAGTTGTGCATCAGTTCCTGTTACTTGTTTAATCGCTTGTTTTGTAACATTCACTAATTGCCCAACAGGTGTTAAAAATGGCAAACCTGATAATGTCCATTGTAATGAATATTTAACCAGATGTTTATCTAAAATCGCTTGTACACGCTGTTTCAACTCATCAGCAGTAACTTCTGTTGAATAGCGAAAATTAAACATCACTTGCATACTATCAGGAATGACATTACCAGCCCCAGTCCCTGCATTGATGTTCGAAATTTGGAATGAAGTCGCAGGAAAATATTCATTACCATTATCCCACACCGTTGCACATAACTCAGCAATCGCTTGACTAGCTTGATGAATCGGATTATCAGCCAAATGTGGATAAGCTACATGACCTTGCTTGCCCTGCACCGTCAATACACCACTCAACGAGCCACGGCGACCATTTTTAATCACATCTCCCAAAGTATGTGTACTCGATGGCTCTCCAACCAAACACCATGTAATTTTTTCTTGACGAGTTTCTAAAGTTTCGATCACTTTTACTGTACCGTGTGTTGCCACACCTTCTTCATCAGACGTAATCAAATAAGCAATTGAACCTTTATGATTTGGATATTTTGCCACAAAACGTTCTGTTGCAATGGTAAAGGCAGCAATTGCAGTTTTCATATCTGCACTACCACGTCCATATAATTTACCATCACGCACTTGAGGTTCAAATGGCGGAGATTGCCATGCTGATAAGTCGCCTGTTGGCACAACATCAGTATGTCCTGCAAAACAAAATACTGGACTTTCTGTCCCACGTCTTGCCCATAAATTATCCACATCAGCAAAACGCATAGGTTCAATATTAAAGCCGATTTTTGCTAAACGTTGTGCAATAATTTGCTGACAATTATGATCATTTGGTGTAACCGATGGTTGTTGTAATAATTGTAAACTTAAATCTAAAGTTGCATTTGACATTGCATTTATCTCTCATTAACGATGGAATAAACGTGCTTTATCACGTTGCCAATCACGGTCTTTTTCACTTGCACGCTTATCATGCAATTGCTTACCTTTTACTAAAACAATTTCTAACTTAACCAAATGTCCTTTCCAATAACACGCTAATGGCACACAAGAATAGCCTTTTTGATTGACTGCTCCCATCAATTTATCTAACTCTCTGCGTGATAACAATAATTTGCGTGTACGTGTTGCTTCTGCAACCACATGTGTCGATGCTGATAATAACGGCTGAATTTGTGCACCAAATAAAAATGCTTCACCATTTTTAAAAATCACATAGCTTTCGACCAAACTCATTCGCCCAGCACGCAATGATTTGACTTCCCAACCTTGTAAAGACATTCCAGCTTCAAATTTTTCTTCAATAAAATAATCATGTCTAGCACGTTTATTTTGTGCAATCGTACCGCCAGATGATTTTTTTACCACTTTTGCTTTTGTCATCATTACACTCTGATGTATCGTAAAATAAAGTACATTGTCGCATATTTAGCAAAAAATCGCTAGACTGAAAAAATTAACATTTCTCTCAATTTTTGTTAAAATACGCATTTTAAAATTTTCAATAGAGTTATCCTATGTCCAAAACTCGTGTCATCTATCCTGGTACCTTTGACCCTATAACCAACGGTCATGTTGATATTGTCAATCGTGCAAGTAAAATGTTTGATGAAGTTGTGATTGCCATTGCCATTGGACATCATAAAAAGCCTTTATTTAGCCTAGATGAACGCATAGAATTGGTTAAACAGTCCACACAACATTTACATAATATTGAAATTGTTGGTTTTGATGGTTTACTCATTGATTTATTTAAACAACAAAATGCAACAGCAGTGGTGCGTGGCTTAAGAGCAATTTCTGATTTTGAATATGAGTTTCAACTTGCTAATATGAACCGCCAATTATCGGCAGAATATGAAGTCATTTTCTTTACTCCTGCTGAACAATATTCATTTATTTCATCAACTTTAGTGCGGGAAATTGCACGTTTACAAGGTGATGTTAGTAAATTTGTACCACCTGTGGTTGAACAAGCCTTTATTGAAAAGTTTAAATCATTATAATGTTGAATTAAAAGGCAAAATTGTGGCTTTATATATTACTGAAGAATGTATTAATTGTGATGTGTGCGAACCTGTCTGCCCAAATGAAGCCATTTTTATGGGGGAAGAAATTTATCAAATTCACCCAGAATTATGCACCGAATGTGTTGGACATTTTGATGAGCCACAATGTGCTTTATTTTGCCCTGTTGATTGCATTCCAAGAGACCCTGCCTATTTAGAAACTAAAGCAGAATTATTAGAAAAATATCAGCAATTGATGGCAAATAAGACATCATAGACAAATACTACTATCTGCCTATGATACAAACTAAGATTGACTTAACATCGCTTGACGTAAGGTTTGATTAATTAACGTTTGATAGCCACGCTCGCCAGCTTGATTTTTAAAAAATTCAATAATATCTGGATCTAAAGCAATGCTAATACGTTGCTTTTTAAGCGTTTTTTTTCACTTGACGTTGCCATGTTGCTTTATCAACAGGCTTACCAGCAACCTTAAAAACTGCACGGTCAATATCCTCTTGCGTAAATTCAGGATAATCATCAAAGGTTTCTTTAGCTTCATCCCAAATAAATTGCATAACATATCACTTGTTATCAATAATATATATCATTATACATATTTATTAAACGAACTCAAGTGAAAAAACACTATCCCAACCTAGTAAAATCCATTATAATATCGTCTGAAGTGAACTAGACGATCGCTGTTGTGGAGATCTCCGTGATTGAAACAAGAGAGGAAAGTCCGGGCTTTATAGGGCAAAAGTGCTAGGTAACGCCTAGGCAGTGTGAACTGACGGAAAGTGCAACAGAAAGTAAACCGCCGTGTAAACGGTAAGGGTGAAACGGCGAGGTAAGAGCTCACCGCATGACTGGCAACAGGACATGGCATGGTAAACCCCACTTAAAGCAAGACCAAATAGAAATCCAATGGTGCGGCCCGTACTGGATTTGGGTAGGTTGCTGGAGCGTATGAGTGATTGTACGCCTAGATGAATGATCGTCCTTGACAGAACCCGGCTTATCGGTTCACTTTTATTTTTTGCTGAATAATTAAACACTTAAAATAATCTAACAAGTTTTAATAAAAATTAAACTTGACAATCTCCATTGAAAATAGCATAATACGTTCCACAAGTTTAAGGCTATGTAGCTCAGTTGGTTAGAGCACAGCACTCATAATGCTGGGGTCACAGGTTCAAGTCCAGTCATAGCCACCATTTTATAAGTTCATACCTCTCCGTATGAACTTTTTTTTATTTAATTTTGTGTATCATAAAAAATTAAACGGCTATAATCACAAGCCGTTTAGATATTTAATTAAGCCTTAGGAAGTGTAACGCCTGTTTGTCCTTGATATTTTCCACCCCTATCTTTATAAGATGTTTCACACACTTCATCACTTTCAAAAAATAGCATTTGTGCTACACCCTCACCTGCATAAATACGTGCTGGCAAATTAGTCGTATTTGAAAATTCTAAAGTAACATGACCCTCCCATTCTGGCTCAAGTGGTGTAACATTGACAATAATACCACAACGTGCATAAGTCGATTTACCTAAACATACAGTGAGAACATTTCGTGGGATACGGAAATATTCAACCGTACGAGCTAAGGCAAATGAATTCGGCGGAATAATACATTCATCACCCACAATATCAATAAAGCTACGTTCATCAAAATTTTTAGGATCAACAATTGCTGAATGTACATTGGTAAAAACCTTAAACTCCCTTGCACAACGTACATCATAACCATAGCTAGATACACCATAAGACACGATTTTATTACCTGTTTCATTTACTCTTACTTGCTGTGGAGCAAAAGGCTCAATCATGCCATATTGTTCGCTCATTTCACGAATCCAACGATCCGATTTTATACTCATAAAATATTACCTTAATATTGATATTGAGTATTATTTTACAATAAAATAACCTTAAAAACATATTTTTATTTTGGGAAATCTGTTATAAAATGGTATGATATAGCTATTTTTATCAATATGATGAATTGTATTAGGATTTGCTATGGCAGCTTTACCATCATTAAGACAACTTTCTTATCTCGTAACTTTATCTGAAACTTTACACTTTACAGAAGCAGCTCGCCGTTCATTCGTTACCCAATCGACTTTATCAGGTGGTATCATGGAATTAGAGCGTTTATTAGGTGGAGTTTTAGTTGAGCGAGACCGACAAAATGTCCGTCTTACACCTCTTGGAGAAGAAGTCGTTGATCGTGCAAGAGTACTGTTAGCAGATGCTCAAGACTTAATGCGACTTAGCCGTGAAATGAGTGAGCCATTAACTGGTGATTTACACTTAGGTCTAATTCCAACGATTGCTCCTTTTATCCTATCTCCATTATTACACGCAGTACAACAACATTTACCTAAAATCAAACTCTATCTCCATGAAATACAAAGTGAAGATGCTATAGAACAATTAGAACATGGACGTTTAGATATGGTGCTTTTAGCTCTACCATTTGATACACGTAGTTTAAGAATTACTGAAATTAGAAAAGAACAATTATCTTTAATTGCTCATAAACAAGATTCTCAAGTTAGCCATGCAAAAAATATTTTAGATTTAGATTTAAATCGTCTGATTTTATTAGAAGAAGGTCATTGTTTACGAGAACATGCACTTGCAGTTTGCCCTATTAATGAACGTAAAAATGAACAGCGTCTTAAAGCAAGCTCATTACCAACGTTAATTGAAATGGTTTCATCAGGCTTAGGTTATACATTATTGCCAGAGGCTGCATTAAAAAGTCAATTAATTCAATCTCATAATGATATTAACATACATAAATTAGAAGATGCTCCTAATCGTACCTTAGCCTTAGTTACACGAAAAAGTACACCTTTACATAATGAATTTGATGTCATTAGTAAGTTATTAAAAGAAATTATGAGTGATATTTTAGAAAAATAATACTCAATTCATAATACTAGAAACTAGATGGCTAAATGTCTAGTTTCATTAAGATTTTTATCATTTCTTTTACTATCAATAACTTTCTAAATTTATTTATCCATTTCTATCATTTAGTGGTATCTTTCGGCTGTAACGATTGCTCTTCAACATTATTACCAACAAATCTTTCCTGCCCAACTTCAACATCTGGTGCATTAATACCTTCTTTTTTAAGCATTACCAGTACTGTTTTAAACATAATTTTAAAATCTAAGAAAATATTATGGCTATCAACATATTGCACATCATAATCAAACTTTTCTTCCCACGTCAGATGATTACGACCACTCACTTGAGCCAAACCAGTCATACCAGGTTTCACTTCATGACGGCGATGCTGGTGTGGTGTATAATGCTCCATAAATTCAGCTAATTGCGGACGAGGACCGACAATCGACATATCCCCTTTTAAAACATTGATGAGTTGTGGCATTTCATCCAAACTTGTTGAGCGTAATTTTTGACCAAATGGAGTAATCCGTTCTTCGTCGGGTAAAAAGTTTCCATCTTTATCAACAGCATTTTTCATCGAGCGAAACTTAATCATACCAAATAGTTTACCATCTTTACCTGGGCGATGCTGGATAAAAAAGATAGGTGAGCCTAAGTTTTGGCGTACTTTGTAAGCTACAAACAAAAATACAGATAATAAAATAATTAGGGCTGTTAATGAGATAATAATATCTATAAGGCGTTTCATCTAATATACCACACTTAATATAGCTTTAATTAAATAACTTGTTAGCTAATTTCTTAGCTATTGCACTATATTCATAAAACTCTTCAGCATGTTTTCTAGCATTTTTACCCATAAGCTCACGTTCATTAGAAGATAATGACATTAATTTTTCTATTTTTTCTGCTAAATCAATTGTATTTTCAGGTATCACTTGATAACCTGCTTGAGCATCTGCTACAGGAGTATAAGTACCTGAATCAATCGCATATAAAATGGGTTTACCTGCGTACAAATAATCAAATAGTTTATTGGGAGATACACCAAATTTAAATAATGGATCTTTCGTTAAACCAACATAGCATACATCAAAGAGCTCTAATACACTTTGTATCTGTCTTTTAGGTATAGGATCTATAAATATAACATTATTTAATTGTAATTCTTTAACTTTTGTTAATAAGACTCCTTTATAAGCTCCCTTACCAACTATTACAAAGCATAAGTTTTCATATTTTTTTAAATCATTTGCAACTTCAATTAAATGATGCAAACAATTTGCTATACCAATACTACCAGCATAACCTATGATAAATTTATCTTTAGGTATTAATAATTGTATTTCATCTGGTAAATCTTCTTTTCCAAGGACTTCTTGTTGAGAATATCCATTTGGAATCCACAGAAATTTCTCTCTGTCTAAACCTCGTGTTACCATATGTTCTACAGAATTTTTTAAATTTGATAATACAATATCCGCTGAGCGATAAGAATTATCTTCAATCCATTGTAAAAGTTGAATAAATGGATGTAAAAGAGAATATCCACCTAATTCTACTAAGGTCTTTGGCCAAATATCCCGAACTTCAAACACATATTTAGCATTAAAATAGCTTGCTAAATATTTTGCTCCAAAATAAGAAATTAATGGTGGAGATGAATGCAAAATAATATCTGGTTTATCTTTAATATATTTTTTTAATTCTTTAATTTTCCAAGAAAAAATAAACTCTCCCACTATTCTCTTTTTACTATGTGAATTAGGATAATGTGGAATATTCACCCAGACAAAATCAAAGTCAGGAGTAATATTTTCTGTTAAAAAATCACCTTCAAATATTTTAGGTACACGAAGTAAATGACTATATGAGCCAGCAATAACATAAACTTTATAGCCTAACTTTGCCAATTCTAATCCTAGATAATATTGTCTCCCAGCATACCCAGTCTCTGGAGTAGATGCCGTTTGATTGATCATCCAAATTACGTTTTGCTGACTCATAAATATTTAACCTTTTTCAGATAAAATTGTTGCTATACGCTTTGATGCCTCACCACCGCCATACAATTGATATGGGTCATTAATTTCTTTACCTAACATATTTTGCACCATTTCTATAATCTTTCTAGTATTAGCACCAGACAATACATTGACACCACTCTCAATCAATTCAACCCATTCTGTTTGATCTCGCATGGTTACACATGGTTTCTTAAAGAAGAAAGCTTCTTTCTGTACACCACCACTATCAGATAAAACTAAATTACAATGTTTAAGTAACCAGATCATATCCAAATAGCCTACTGGTTCCAAAAGATTGACTTTTAAATTTAAGCCCAAATTTTGGATAACTTTTCTAGTTCTTGGGTGCAATGGTAACACTATAGGTAGAATATTATCATGAATATAATTTAATGCTTCAACAATCGATTTTAACCGATCCACATCATCTGTATTTTCAGCACGATGTAATGTTGCTAAAATAAAATTACTTTCAGGTATATTTTTTAATAAATATCCTTTAGTCGCTTTATTAGAAAAAAATAAAGAAGAGTCTTGCATAACATCGCCAACATTATATATTTTCACTGGTTTCTTATCAAAGCCTTCTTGTTTTAAATTTTGTATCGCTGTCTCTGTTGGACAAAATAAAATTTCACTCACTTGATCAGTTAAAATACGATTAATTTCTTCAGGCATCTGCATATTAAAACTACGTAAACCCGCTTCAATATGTACTACAGGAATATGCAATTTAGATGCAGCCAATGCTCCAGCCAAAGTTGAGTTGGTATCTCCATAAACCATTAAATAATCAGGAGTTTCAGCTAAACAAATTTTTTCAATTTCCTCCAACATACGAGCAGTCATTGCACCATGACTATTACCATTAATATTTAATTGGTAATTCGGCTTCGGAATACCCAATTCATCAAAGAATATTTTGGACATATTTTCATCAAAATGCTGTCCAGTATGAATAATAATTTCACTCAATCCATTCTTTTGTTGAATTGCTGATGATACCACACTCGCTTTGATAAATTGCGGTCTAGCTCCAATTACTGTTAAAATTTTTTGAGTCATGTTTTACCTACCTTTTTAAATTAATTTTCGATATAACGTAATTAGCTTCTGCTCTTCTATCGACCAATTATATTTTTGCAAAACTGCTTGCTGACCATTATACCCCATTTTTTCAGCATTTTCAGGATTTTCAACTAAATGATTAATAGCTTGTGCAATTGCTTTGGAGTCAAATGGATTTACGCACACACCACATTGATTCTCATCAATAATCTGTTTCCATAATGGAATATCTGAAGCTATTACAGGAATGCCTGCCGCCATATACTCAAACATCTTAACTGGTAATGCATCTAAATAATTAATAATTGGGTGTAAAGTTACTAAACCTGCAATCGAATCATTTAAAATATCTTGAATACCCACCCGATTTTGCCAACCTAAATAATCTACATTATTCCAACCTATAGATTGTATAACCTCTTGCTTAAGATTAGCCTCTGAATATGAACCAGCAATTGTTAGTCTTGTGTTATTTTGAACATATTGCATTGCTTCTACTATTTCTAAAATACCTCGTACTCTAGATAAACCACCAATATAACAAACATAATTTTGCTTTTGAGACCAATCAATTTCCCCAATGTTGAATTCACTTAGTAATGGATAATTATTAACATCTACTACTGTTATACCAAATTTTAAAAATTTATCTCTTAAAAAAGGAGTTGCAGCAACGACTGCATCTAATTGCTTAGAAGCCCATTGCTCATAAGTACCAAAAACTTTAGAAATAAGATTTCTTAAAGATTTATACAAATATGGTTTACTCAAAATTTGTTTAGGTGTATCTTCATGTGCATCAAAAATAACTTTTTTACCCATTTTCTTAAGTTTCAAGCCAATTGAAATTAACTCGGGGTCATGAAAATGATAAATTTGTGCATCTAACTCAATTGCTTTTCGAAAAACACGCATTGGTGCATTTCTCATACGATCCCAACGGCTTTTTGGTGCACCTATATCATAAATAGAAACACCATTTTTTTGTTCATCGCCTTTACCATCAGCAACAACTAAAGATACATCATAACCATGATTAGTTAAAGACACACATTCTTTTACAAAAATACGTGTATCATAACGCGGATGTACTGATGTTAAATGAACAGCTTTCATAATATAACCTACTAATTAATTTGACTGGATATTTCTGTTAAAATAAATACCCGATACTATACCTAAAAACATATATGAATAATCTTTACTTGTTATCATAACAATAAGCAAACAGGTTGAGCACAATAGCAATAATTTAATATAATGATTATCTGATGACATCTTAAAAAATTGTACAATAGAATATATCCATAAATAAACCACACTAAATACATAAAAAATAAAAGCAAATAATCCAAAATCAGCCAAAATTGACAAAGCGTTGTGTACATAACCTCCTTTACCAAATCTATCCATATAATACCCATAATTACCAAAGAAAATATTATTTACAATACTATTAACAGCATAATCTTGTAACTCTTTACGTCCAGCAAATGAACTAGAATTTGAAATATCTATAAGTTGTGCCGTTCTATTTAAGTCATCAAATGTTATTTGTTTCATAAAATATATACCACCAGAAACAATCACTATAATTAAGAATAAATTAATATATTTGTTTAAACTATTTCGTTTAATCAAAAAATCTAACCCATAATACAATACAATTGCAATAATAAAACATACAAACTCCGAACGAGCCGTATTAAAATACAAGGCGAAAATCGATAACACCACTATCAAAAACCTAGACCAACCCTGAGTTAGAATAAACGTTATAAACCCCACAACTAGTAATGAACGTCCAAATGCTTGATAACTTGCTACGCTATCATTATCACTAACAGCCAATAAGAACCTACCTGATGAATCAATATTTAATAGAATAATCACAACCATTAAACATAGAGAAAATATCAAACTACGTTTTATTTTTCCATTTAAGTTAAGATTAGAAAAAATACAGAAACAAATAATATTAGATATTATTGCAATCAAAGACCATTGATATAATATATAATCATTAGTTTGTTTATCTCCCAAAAAATAAAAAATAGAGACCATGACAAACCAAAAAATAAAAACAAAGTATGGCAATAATAATTCTTTTCTAATTTTATTAATAAACAAACTAAAAAAAGCATATATACCTAATAAAGCAACACTCATTAAAGAAAAATATCCACCTAAAAAAGCAGGTATAAATGACATTGCAACCATACTATGATATATAAAAAAGCCTGGAAACAATATCAACAAAGAATACTTACTTAGCTCATTGAAAGCAAAATTCATGTTCATTTTATGCACTCAAAGATAAATTAGGTTTTTGAAACTAAAAACTCTAAGGTATCTTCATATAATTGTCTAGATAAAGGGTTTCTCAAATTACTGTTATGCCATAAAAAAGTAAAGTTACCATTTAACTTTTTAACAATTTCAATTAATTCATAAATATGATTTTGTATCTCATTTTTTGTATCTAAGTTAAGCTGAGTATCTTGTACACACATAACCTCCATGAAAATTAATGGCTTTTGTTTAAGCTTTAGTAGTTCATAAGTAACAGGATTAAACATGGTATACTCATGACATGTCCCACAACGAAAGCCTGTCTCAGCAGAATAGCCCAATGTTGAATCATAACTCAAACCAACATCATTCCATGACTGTAAAGTATTAGGATGAGACCATCTTAAATAATGCATTCTCCCCCCCCAAGTATTTTGATGAATACCCAGTTTATTACACACATCTTTTAACAAAAGGAGCTCTTTTTGTAATTGCTCTGGATTTAAGTATGTATCAAAACTAGGATGCAGACCAATCTCATGCCCATGCTCAGCTATTTTTTTTAATAAGTTTTGTATAGAAGTATGGGACAATTTATAATCAGCATCATTAGCATGCTTACCATCCGCAATAAAATAAAAAGCATTCTTTATATTCAATTTTTTAGATATATTCAATATCCACTCAAAGGTATTATATGGATCTTTTGCATGTAGATTATTATGACTATTCAGTTTAACCAAAGGAGCAATAATAGCATCTGAAATATAGCCGTTCTTTATATCACTCAACACAGCTTTAATCAGATTTATTCCATTTTTAAAACCATACCGAGTAGGTCTATCAACATCATGAGATATTTCAAATCTAAATTTTGTCTCTTGTAATTGAATGGTGGACCATAATCTCAACATCACTTGTTTGAAAATATCAAACCACTCATCAACAATTGGACGTTGCAAATAACCATGTACATAAGCATGGGAAAATTTTGGATCAAATCTATCAAACCGATCTACATATATCGAATTAACTTCCTCCAATCTATTCAGTATCCAATAAACCAGTCCTAAAAAATCATAATTGAAAATATAATTTCCAAATTCTTCTTTGATTAGCACGTCAGTTAATTCATTACCATAAGGTAAATACAATTCATCATCAATGATACCCGTAAAACCATTTGATGAAGCACTCCATTTTGTACAGCCAATATTTAATGCATTTGCATAATTATAAAAAGCAATATCAATCTTATTGATAACAATAGAATTCTCCATATTTGGTAAAGATATTTTAACCCTATTAGGTGTACGTTCAATTATAAAATCAACACCATAACGCTCCTTAAGAATTAAAAGAAACCACTTATCAATATTTTGCCAATTAATGTTCTGAAAATTCATAAATTACCGCCCAAGTATTTAAATTGGAGTTTTAAATATTAAATCAAAATCTTGAGCAATCTTTAACATAACCTCTTTATTATGATGATAAATATTCATCATACCAATATGCCCTCGATAAAACAAAGGTTTAAAGGAATATGAAATATTTGCTCGCTTCAAATATTCTTTCCATTGCTCCAGCTCTTCAGGGTATTGGAAATACTTCTGTAGCAGATAGTGATTTTTATTTATTACAGCAGTAGTCTTAAGTATATCCAACATAGATTCTACATATAGATCAGCAAAACTACTACCTGTCACATCACTAATTGGCTTTTCAAAACCACCACCCATTCTATTAGAAAACTCTAAAATGCGAACATCACCATTTTTATCAATCCTTAATTCACAATGATATGCACCATGTAACATACCACAAGCTACAAAAGCACGTTGCAATGTGTCATATATTTTATTGTATAATTCTTCTCCAACAAAGGCATTAAAGAAAAACCAATTAATGTTAAAATATGGAAAAAATCCTGTATAGTTTTCTTCTACAATTGATAAAATAACCAATTCGCCATTGTGAACAATACCTTCAACATCGAATTGACGTCCTTCAATGTATTCTTCAACAATATAACCTGTTTCAAACTCTGTTTTTCTACGTTGCTTTTCAGCCTCATCAATTAAGTGATAAAAATCATCTTTTGATTGTAATAAAACAACACCTTCAGAAAAAGTACCAATTTTTGGTTTTAAAACACATGGATAAAAATCAACTTTTTCAATGTCATCTTTACTTTTCAAATCTAGCATTTTAAATGGTGAGATATTATTGCTATTTAAAGCCGCTCTCATCACACCTTTATCCAAAGAACAAGCAACAGCTAACTCACTATTCCCTTTTGCACCAATCGCACAGTTTACATAATTGTAGGCAGGCACTAAAAAATCTCCTGCCTGAATCATGACTACCTCTACGTTATTATTTTTACATGATTGCACTAAAAAATCATATTGATTTTCTGCATAATTTTCAACAAAAATAACTTTTGCAATTTTTTTCTGTACGCCTGTTCTAAACATTTGAAATAATGGTGAGCGATGTGTACAAAATAATACTATTTTTTTACCATTTAGTTTTGGCGAAGCTAATAAAAAAGAAGCATCTAAATAATCAACAAAAACAGCTACAATTTGATCATTTTGACTAATTTGTTGCTTTCTTGATGACAAAACTATATAAGAAATTTTATTCAGAAATTTCCACGCAAAACGTTTAACATGACCTAACATAACTATACCTTACCACCTTTCGCTTGTTTAAAGCAAAGATAATACTCATAAACATATCCAATAATATATAGCAAGCATTGTACTATTACAAAAACTTTAAAATACACAAAAATATCTTGATGAATATCGCCCAAATGCCAAGCCAACAGCACACCACACAACAAGGCAATTTGCCAACCAATATTATACATTACTTTTTGATGAATAGTAGAAAATTGTGCTACACAATTAGTGGAGATTGACAACCAATAGACAAAAGCCAAAATTGAAGCAATTTCTCCAGCAGCCATCCACTCTTTACCAAACATATATTGAAAAAGCATTGGTGCATAATAATAAAACATCACTACAAATGGTGCACCAACCAAAAATAGACAAAGTGAAATAGTCAAATACAATTTTCTACAATCTTGTTGTGTTGTTGCTTTTTGAAAAAAAACACCACTAATTGAACTTACAATCATACTAGCTGGCATACCAAATGTTCTTTGCACCAACACATAAAAACCTGCATATTTCAAACCAAATGATGTCGTGAGTAAAATTGGAATAATATTCGTAACAAAAGTATTAAGCCCATAAGAAAAGCTAAAAAAAATAGGAAATTTTTTATACTCTTTAGCTACCAGTAATAAGCGTTTAAAACTTATTGATTTCAAATATTTATGTTCACTTTTTAAACCACCTTTTATCAAATTTAAAACAGCCAAAATACAACCTACTAGATGCCCAATCATTAACCCTAAAGTATTTAAAAACTTAGCAAAAGTAACTTGTGTAAATGTAATTAATGTTGCTTGAACCAATTTATTATTGGTAACTTTCTTATACTGTTGTTTTCTATTAAAAAAATACTGACTCGAACTGTATATTGCAGTAACAAATGCCAATAAAGGGCATAAGTACAAATATTCAACTCTTCCTGAAAATTGAATTAATTTTGCAATTTCTACATTAAAACACAATAAAACCAAAAAAAATATAACATTAAATACGAGTGAGAACGCTATCGCCAATATAAACAAATAAAATGATTTATTCTCTTTTTTAGGCAACATAATAGCAAGCTCATATTTACCCGTTGAAAATGAAGCAATAATAAGGCTTAAACTTAAAAATATAGAGAATAACCCAAAGGCTTCTGGAGTATACAAACGAGTTAATATTGGTGATGCCAAAAATGGAATCATTTGTGCTAAAATTGTACCGAAAAATAAAATAGAAATATTCTTGACAATATCAGATGACAGATATTTTTTAAACAATTTTACTCTCTCTTAAACTCATTTTTTATCAAAGTAAATAAAAACAATATACAAGAAAAGAACATAAAGAATAACAATGGTAAAGCAATAATAATGACGAGATTTTGGATAGCATTTACCCCCCCAGTTATTAGTAAAACAGTTGTTAAAAAAACAAAAACACTTACCCAAAATAAACTTTGGATATATGACACCCTATCAGATTGTCCAAAGGTTAGATGATTTAAGACCAAAATCCCAGAGTCTATAGATGTAATAAAGAATAAAAATACAATCATCATCGACACTGCTGTAATTGGTGTTGACAATGGAAAAAATTCAAAAAACTTAAACAATAGAATATCTGGACTTTTACTAAATGCACTAAGCACTCCATTATTCATAACATCAATGCTAATAGCTGTATTACCAAAAACAGTAAACCACAGTAATGCCAATAATGATGGGGCTATTAAAACACCTAAAATAAATTCTCTAATTGTTCTACCCTTTGAAATTCGTGCAATAAATAAAGCTACAAATGGAGCCCAAGACACCCACCATGCCCAGTAAAATAATGTCCAACTTTTAAACCATTCTGCATGTTGTCCGTCATAGGCAAAAGTACTAAAGCTTAATTTAAATAAGTTGTTTAAGTAATAACCAAAATTCTCCAAAAAAAATGAAAAAACTATTTTACCTGAAAAATATATAAAAACAGCTAATAAAAACAATGCCAAAAAGAAGTTGAGATTACTTAACTTTCTTACACCTGAATTTATTCCTGTAAAAGATGAAATACAAGCAATAATACTAACTGTTAGTATGATAGTAAATTGTGTAATCAAATTAGCAGAATCGAGAATACCCAAGTAGAGCAATCCAGAATTTAGTTGTGATGAACCTAAAGCGAAAGTTGTAATGAGACCAAATACAATCGCTAAAATAGTAATAATATCGACAAATACCCCTAAAGCTCCATTGATTCGATTTTTAAAAATAGGAAATAATATAGATTTTAATGATAATGGAAGATTTTGTTTATAACTAAAAAAAGAAATAATTAGTGCCAAAACACCATATATTGCCCAAGGATGTAAAGCCCAATGGAAAATTGTATGTAATAAAGCATTTTCAGCTTTACCATTTGAAATAGGTGAAGAAAAATGCATAATTGGTTCAGCAACGCCAAAATACATCAATCCTATCCCCATTCCTGCAGAAAAAAGCATAGACAACCATGTTAAAAAAGAAAATTCTGGCTTACTAGTTGCCCCCCCCAATACTACCGCACCATACTTACTAAACACAAGGTACAACAACATGAATAGAAAAAAAGAGGTAAATAAAACATAACTCCATGCGAAATAATCAAAAATAAAATTCTTAATTTTCAGCAAAATTGAATTTAATTCATTTGGGGCATAACTTGCAAATATTGTAATTACGCCCAAAAAGAATACAATAGATACAAATACTTTTTGTTTTTTTAAAAATGAAATTTTCATTTTTATTTAGCCATTTATTTTAGAAATTAAGTACATTATATCCGTATTTGACATATAAGCATGCATCGGCAAACTCATCACTCTTTCAGCAATCGCATCACCAACAGGTAAATACACACTATCATCTGCAACAGCAGGCTGTTTATTCAACGGAATAGGATAATGTACCGCAGTTGGAATACCATTTGCTTTCAGCTTTTCTTGCACTGCATCACGATTTTCTACTTGAATGGTATATTGAGCCCAAGCGGATTGGTTATGCTCTTCCACAAATGGAGTCGTCATAATGCCCATTTCATTAAACAAGCGATTATAAGTTTCTGCAACCTTTTGACGAGCTTGAATTTCTTCATCTAAAATTTCAAGTTTAGGCAATAAAATCGCTGCCTGCAATGTATCCAAGCGACTATTCACCCCAACACGAATATGATGATAACGTCTATCTTGACCATGACGAGCGATTTGACGAATGACTTTTGCTAACTCTTCATCATTGGTAAAAATTGCACCACCATCACCATAGCAACCTAAAGGTTTGCTAGGGAAAAAACTCGTACATGCAATTGTTGTTAAATTACAGCTTTTACGTCCTTTATAAGCCGCACCAAAACTTTGTGCTGCATCTTCAATCACAGGGATATTATATTTTTGTGCAATCGTATTAATCGCATCAAAATCAGCACACTGTCCATACAAACTAACAGGAATAATCGCTTTGGTTTTAGGTGTAATAGCTTGTTCTAATTGATGAATATCAATATTATAGGTTTGCGGATTCACATCGACATAAACAGGCTTTGCACCTAATAATGCCACCGTTTCCGCAGTCGCAATATAGGTAAAACCTGGTGTAATCACTTCATCGCCAACACCAATACCCAACGCCATTTGTGCAATTTGTAACGCATCTGTGCCATTTGCACAAGTAATACAATACTTCGCACCAACATAATGTGCTAATTTCTCTTCAAGTTCAGTCACTTCAGGACCTAGAATATATTGACCATGAGCCAATACTCGCTGAATACCTGCATCAATTTTATCTTTTAAACGCAGTTGCTGACTTTTTAAATCAATAAATTCCATACCTTACTCTAAACTTTTGTTAATGTTTCACCATCAAGTTTATAAATTTTACCTGTATACGGGCAAGTTGTTTCAGCCTGCCCAGATAACGGTAAATCCAACTGTTCACCAAACTCACTCATCCAACCAATTTGTTTTGCTGGTACACCTACCATTAAAGCATAGGCAGGCACATCTTTATTCACAACCGCACCAGCACCGACAAAGGCAAATTCACCAATAGTAACGCCACATACAATTGTACAGTTTGCACCTAAAGTTGCTCCTTTTTTCACAATCGTATCACGATACTGGTCTTTACGTTCAATTAATGAGCGTGGATTATATACATTGGTAAAAACCATGCTTGGACCACAAAATACACCTTCTTCTAAATAAACATTATCATAAACTGATACGTTATTTTGGATTTTGCAGTTGTCCCCAATGGTTACTTTATTACCAACAAATACATTTTGTCCAAGTGATACGCCTTTACCGATTTTCGCACCGCCACACACATGAACAAAATGCCAAACCCGTGAACCTTCACCAATTTCAGCACCATCATCAACAATGGCTGTTTCATGTTGATAAAAACTCATTATTTCTTTACCTTTGCCAAAAGTGGATGTGGATTTGTTGGATTTTCCACAATATCAGCTACACGAATATGTTCAACCGTTTCAATCGCCACACGATTTTCTTCTACGCCATAGCCTTTACCATCTAATATGCGTTGATAACTTTGCGTATGCAAATCAGTAAAGCCACCAGAAAACTCTAACTCTTCATTTTCAATGGTAATACTACGATAAGTTAATTTTTCACCTTGCACTGCATTTTCAGGTAGATTATTGGCATCGATAGATAAGAACCAACGCACTCTCGCACGCTCATATTCTAAATAACCGCAGGCAGTCTGCTCATCACAATAATGCACTTCATTTTTAACAATTTTACCAAAGATAAAATGTAACATATCGTAAAAATGTACGCCAATATTGGTAGCAACACCGCCCGATTTACCATCAACCCCTTTCCATGATTTTAAATACCATTTGCCACGAGAAGTTAAATAAGTTAAATCCACATCAAAGACTTTATCTACTGGGGCAGCTTGAACTTTATCACGCAAGGCAATAATAGATGGATGCAAACGCAATTGTAAAATTGAATTAACTTTTGCACCATATTCTTTCTCATACTGTGCCAAAATATCCAAATCTTGCGAACTTAATACCAAAGGTTTTTCACAAATGACATCAATACCATTTTTCAGTGCATATTTCATATGTGGTGCATGCAGATAATTCGGAGAACAAATTGAAACATAGTCCAATTTATTCCCTTTCATTTTTTGATCTTCTACAAATGCTTCAAATTGCTCAAATTCTGTAAAAAATTCCGCTTCAGGAAAATGACTATCCATAATTCCAACAGAATCATTAATATCCATTGCTACAACCAGCTCATTACCCGTTTCTTTAATGGCTTTTAAATGACGTGGTGCAATATATCCAGCAGCACCAATTAATGCAAATTTTTTCATCTATAATCACTCCTAAACATTATAAACGGAATACGGTAAAGCCAACCGCTTGAAGTTGTTCACGATTAAATAAACTTTTCACATCAGCAATCACAGGCTTATCAGAACGCACCAAATCCTTGAGCTGTTGTGCAGTTAATTCACGGAACTCATGATGACCCACCGCCACAACCAACGTATCCACATCTTTTAATTCGGTCATCGCAGTCAAATGAATACCATACTCATCAAAGACTTCTTGTGTATCTGCCCACGGGTCAGCTACAACAACGTCCACGCCCCACTCTTTAAATTCACGAATCATATCGACAATTTTACTATTGCGAATATCTGGGCAATTTTCTTTAAAGGTAATACCTAATACACCCACTTTCGCACGTGGAACATCAATACCATTTTGCAACATTAATTTAACAGTATGCTGTGCAGTATAACGTGCCATTTCATCATTAATACGGCGACCCGCCAAAATCACTTGTGGATGATAACCCACTTCTTCCGCTTTATGCGTTAAATAATAGGGATCAACACCAATACAATGCCCACCCACTAAACCTGGACGGAAGGGTAAGAAATTCCATTTACTACCTGCCGCCTCAAGCACATCAAGTGTATCAATACCAATACGCTCAAAAATAATCGACAATTCATTGATTAAGGCAATATTCAAATCACGCTGGGTATTCTCAATCACTTTGGCAGCCTCAGCAACTTTAATCGAAGAGGCTTGATGTGTACCTGCCGTAATAATACTTGCATACACTTCATTCACAATGGTTGCGATTTCAGCTGTACTACCACTAGTAATCTTTTTAATTTTGGTTAATGTATTGACTTTATCGCCAGGATTAATACGTTCTGGACTATAACCTGCAAAGAAATCTACATTAAACTTTAAACCCGATACTTTTTCTAATACTGGAATGCAGACTTCTTCTGTTGCACCAGGATATACTGTCGATTCATATACGACAATATCACCCTTTTTCAAAACCTTACCAATTGTTTCACTGGCTTTTTTTAGCGGTGTTAAATCTGGACGATTTACGCCATCAATTGGTGTTGGTACAGTAACAATAAAAAAATTGCACGTTTTTAATTGTTCTAAATCATCGGTGTAATTTAACAATGTTGCTAATTGTAATTCATCAGGAGAAACTTCTAAGGTATGATCTTGATTTTGTTGCAATTCAGCAACACGTTTTGCATTAATATCAAAACCAACTGTCTTAATCTTTTTACCAAATTCCACAGCCAATGGTAAACCCACATAGCCCAAGCCAATGATGGCAACTTTTAATTGTTGTAGCTCTAAACGCATTATTTTCTCAAAAATTTAAAAATGATAATTAGTGTAACATATTTTTCTAGTAAACTAGAATATCCCACATTGTATTATTTTTGCATAATTTCTAACAAGCTATTTTAAATACTGCTTACCCAACTCAGTAATTTGCCATAAAACACGTTGCTTTTCATCTTTCGCAACTGGTTTAAACCATTCATGATGATGGAGCTGTTCTTTAACCATTTTTAAAATTTTTAAATCAATCTGAGCTCGTGCCACTGCATGTACACGTGGATATTTTTGCTGTACTTCTGATAAAGCAGTATCATTTAAATAATCATTCATACTTTTATTAAAGACTTCTTCAGGCGTTGGCTCAAGAAAATATTTACCATAAAATTCAATAATTTGCATCCATGTTAGATAACGCACTAGATGTACATCTCTAAAATTACCATCTTGATAAGCGTGAATACGGTACTCCAAAGACACATTGTTTAATAATGCAACTTTAGGCAAATGGTCAAATGAATATTGCTCTTGTATTGGTGTAACAACTGCAGGACGTGATGAACGAGTTGCAGACAACACGACACTTCCTTTTGCAACTCGCTCTTCCAAATCTCGCAGTTTTTGTTTTAATTGTTCAATATAACGTGCCTGCACCCAGCCTTCTTGTGGATTTTTTTCAATAAATTTTGGCATAAAGGTACGAATATTCATATCCAAATCACGCAAGTTATTATAATAAATCACTTCATGATTTTTTCTTAATTCATCACAAAATTGTTCAAAACGCTCAATCAATTTAGGATGATTTTCTCTTAAATTTAACTCCATCAATTCAGGATGCTTTGCCATAAACACGATAATAGGCTTATTTCTCATAACCGCATATTTATATTCTAAGTGTAAATAACTTTCACCTGTAACTGACTGCTCACCATATTTACCACCAATAAGCATAACAACATAATCACTTTCATCAATCTGACGGCGAGCCAATGTACTAGATAAAGGGGTTCTTTGTTCTAACCCGACTGTAAAACAACCAATAGCACTTAGCGCTTGCGTAAGTTGCAAACGTTCATTTCGTGTGTCTTCACCCGAAGTTGAGTAAAAAACCTGATAGCGTTTTTCAAACATAAACGATAAGTTCTCTATGGCTAAATATGAATATAAAAATAACTCTCTAATTTAAGTAAGGAATTATACCATTAATTTATTTTTTTAAAAGTGTTCATCTTATTTTTTTCACATCAACTTAAGTACTAACCGCATATTCTAATTGCCATGATATATCGATTGGTAATAATTGTTGAATAATTTGTTGTAATTGTTGTAAATTCTGTCCACTACTAAAAATTTTCAAGTGTGGTTGATGAACCATATCTTGTACACAATTTAATTTATTTTGTAATAATACTCGAGCGGTTTGCCTTGCGACAGCCGAACCAGAATCAATTAAATTAAGCTGCTCAGCAAATAAATGTTCTAAAGCTGGACGTAAAAATGGATAGTGCGTACAACCCAAAACTAAATAATCAGCCCCTTGCTCAATCGCTGGTTTCAAAATAGTTGATAATGTGTTTAAACATTGTTCACTCATTTGCAATCCTTGCTCCACATAAGGTACTAAATCCAAACAAGTAATGGATAATACTTGCACATTGGCAGGTTGTGCAAAATTTTGCATCACATTTTGAATTAATTTACCACGAAATGTTGCAGGTGTTGCTAAAACCGCCACCACTTTATTTTTGCTTTGCAATACCGCAGGCTTTAAAGCAGGCACTAAGCCAATAATGGGTAAACGTTCACCATAAAATTGACGCAAATAATCCAAACTAAAAGCTGATGCCGAATTACACGCTACAACCACCAACTTACAGCCACGCTCATAGAGCCACGCAATCGCCCTTGCCGTTAAATCACGAATTTCTTGGTCGCTTTTTGCACCATAAGGCACATTTGCCGTATCAGCAAAATAAATAATTTTTTCATTCGGCAAATGACGTGCAATTTCTATCGCCACCGACAAACCACCTACCCCCGAATCAAAAATACCAATCGGAGCATCATTAAGCGTATTTTGCTCATTCAATGGAATACGATAGGTATTTTGATGAATGATACTCAAAGGTGGCGTGTTATACATGATAAATACTCATGATTAGGTTTATTTTTAAAGGCTTGGCGTGATTAATTCTACACTAAAATGACCACTTTTTAAGGTTAAAATCGTATCATTTTGTGCATTTTGTTGCAACTGCCCCAAGTCAATTAAATGATAAAACGCATGACGTTGAATTAATGCCCATAAACCATAACGCACATAAATATATGGTTTATATTGTCCATCAACCTTTCGCAGTTCAATTGAATGTTGTTCATCAAGCAAAATTTCATCACCTTGTGTACTAATAAAATAAAGCTCATCACCACGCTGTTGTACATCTTTAATATGTAAAGGTGCTTCTTCCACTTGAATTTGAATTTTTTCAATGGGTGTTTTTAAATAATATTGCCCATCTTCATAGCATAAAACTTTAGAAAATAAATCAATCAAAGCCTGACGTTGAATAGGCACGCCTTCATGCCACCATTCGCCATTAGCTTTAATACACAAATCCATCTTACCACATAATTGCGGATTCCATTGTGTTAAATCAGGAATGATTCGTTGTTTTTCCTGTAATTCTGTTGATGATAATTGTTGAATCATCTGTTGTAAATTTGCATTATTCATAAAATAATCTTCCTAAACAATAAGGTACACTATTTTCAGTACGTAAAATACGTGAACCCAATTGATAAATCTGACAACCATTTTCCATCAGTAAATTGATTTCATAATCAATAAAACCACGCTCACAACCCACTATTAAAATACACTCATGTTGTATGTTAGATGGTAAACTAGCTTGAGCATAAGGATGAGCCACATAAGCGGGACAATTTTCATCAATCCATACCGCTAAACGGTCTTCTACAAAAGGTTTAAACCGTTTTTCCCATGTTAATTCAGGAAAAATCGTATCTTGTGCTTGTTCTAATCCTAAAATCATCGCTTCATCAAGTTGTTGTAGAATTGGGCTAGACCAATAACTTTTATCTACATGATAACTATGTAACAATACGATTTTTTGCACCCCCATTGCCGTTGCATCTTGCACCATTCGGCGTAAAACTTTTGGGCGTGGTAATGCCAAAACTAAAGTAACAGGTAGTTTTTGTGGTGGATTTGCTGGAAAATCACTTTGAAAAATGACTTGAATTTTTACATTATCTTGATTTAATTCAATAATTTTTGCTAAATATCGCTGACCTTGTGCAATACCAATTTTAATCTCATCACCTACATTGATTTTTAAGACTTGATGTAAATGATTGATTTGACGTATATTATCAATCAAAACAGGTTGTGTAATATCGGTATGTTCAGGCAATAATAATAAATTCATGATGATTACCAATCATTTGCAACTTTCAGTAATTGGTCAATATTATGAATATGCCATTTTAATGAACCTTGATTACGCTCTAAAACCTGACGTGCATTTTTGGCACGTTGTCCTGCACGCTGTCCATCACTTAAATCTTGTTTTAAATTTTCAATCGCTTGTTGAAAATTTTGCGCTACTTTAATACCTTGCACGGCGATTAATTCATCGACAATTTGTTGAAAATTAAAATATTTATCCCCTGTAATCGTTGGTACACCCAACATCATTGGCTCTAAAATATTATGCCCACCACCACTTTCATTTAACGAGCCACCAACAAAACAGGTACGACTTAAGGCATACCATAACCATAACTCGCCCATGCTATCTGCTAAATACACCTGTGTATCTGCTTGAATTGACTCGCCCAAACTACGGCGATGGGTGCGTAAACCTAAACTTTGGCATTGTTGATAAACTTCATCAAAGCGTTCTGGGTGGCGTGGTGCAATAATTGCTAATAATTGCGGATGTTGTACTAAATATTTTTGAAACCCTTGAATAATTTCATATTCTTCTGGAGCATGAGTACTTGCAAGCGTAAAAATCACACGCTCTTGTAATTGCCATTCTTGACGTAAAACCTTAGATTGATGAATAAAATGTTCAGGGATAATTGTATCAAATTTTAAATTCCCCAGCACTTGAATATGCTGTTCTGACATACCTAGCTGAATAAAGCGTTGTTTTGTCTCAATATTTTGTGCCAAAATTGCATTCAACTGTTGTAACATCGGTTGTGTTAAACTTGGATATTTAGCATATTTATCTGCTGATTTTTGTGATAAGCGAGCATTGACCAGCACACTTGGAATATTTCTAGCTCGCACTTCATGTAATAAATTTGCCCATAATTCAGTTTCCACCAAAACTAATAATTTAGGCTGATATTTATCTAAAAACGCACGAACAACTGACTTTTGGTCAATTGGCACAAAAACCGCTTGGAATAATTGTGGATATTTACTTTCAAATAACTGTTTGGCTCGTGCCTGCCCTGTTTTGGTGGTATTGGTCATTAAAATCGGCTGACCTTGTTGCAAATAATGCTCCACTAATGCTTGTACTGCATTGGTTTCACCTACAGAAACCGCATGAAACCAAAGTGCCTGTTTATTTTTTACTGGTAAAAAAGAACCAAAGCGTTGACGAATTTCCAAGTCAAATTGCTGTTGATTTTGTGCTTTTTGCTTAATTTTCCAGCGATAAATTGGTTTTGCGATTGCCAATAAAGCGTTATACCAAAATGGAGTGGACACGAAATAAACCTATGCAGATAAAAGATAAAGCTATTGTAGCAAAAATTTAGGTTATGATAATAATGATTTTGCAAGATTTATGAAATACTTAACTTTTTATAACACCCCATTACTCATGCAACCAACGTTGAAAACTTGCAAAATCTTTTGTAGCTCAATCAGGCATAGGTTTAAAACCACTCTCAACTGCTTGTTTCATTTCATCTAAATCAAAATTAAAGGGCGTTCTTGATGAAAATGCTGTTCTAAGGCTTGCATCGCAACGGTTTCGACTGAGACGCCTTGTTGATGAGCATGATACAGCATAGCTTGTTCGATATGTAGGGAAATTTCTAAACGCATTATGATTCTCCTAAAAAGTGTCTTGCTTTATTGCGATTATAACGTGAAGTTTAGAAAAGTAAAAAACACCAAACAGTTTCCCATTTGGCGGTTTAATTGACTTAACCTAAGGCATAACCTGTAATTAGTCCTACAATTGTTTGAATAGAAATATCTTTGACTGTTCGCCCAATTTTTCCAAGCCACCCATCTACTTCAGCAGGTAACTCATTCACAGGTTGTTGAACATTATCAAGAATTTCTTTTAGTTGTTGAATATCTTCTGTACTGATACCATGTGATTTTAATGCCGACTCTAAGGAATTAAAATCACCTTTTTGAACAGGAGATGATAATTGTTGAATAGTAGAATGTTGATTATGGTTCGCCATATTTCCAACACTCTGGATATTGTAAGTAACATTAGCACTCATCTTTTGTTCCTCTTTAGTGAAGATTAAATTTTCACCCAAAATACCTGCTTTTTCAAGAGATAGAGCCCAATTTAAAATATATTGTCTAACTTCAGAAAATATATCTAGAATTTGATTTCTTTGAATTTGTATAACTATTATATAATTAGTCATATATCTCACTATTTCTTTAGTATTTTTATCAATAAGAAAGAAATCTCCTGTTTTTTCTATATGTTGCCTGAAACTTTCATCAATATAATGACGTAATATTTCTTCAATTTTTGGATCAATATAAGTACAATCAAGAAACTTCTCAGAATTTCTTAATAAACTCTCCAATCTAGCCAATGGTAATGGGATTATAGTACAATCTAAAAAATTTTCATGGATATTAATATCCCCCAATTTATTAGGAATATATTTTTCCTGCCCATTATTTAATTTGATTTTTAAGAAACCTCTAAGAATACGATAAGGGGTACATCTTTTTGTTAATGATATCCTGACAACTCATTATTACACCATTCTATCATTTCTGTCATCTCTAATTTCATTGCTATTGTATAAGTTAATCGTACTAATTTTTCTACAGAACAAGTATCATCTAATGCTTCTTGTTGTAGTTGAATAACTGCTGAATTTGTACTCATTTTTAATCTCATTATTAAGTTAGTTAATTTAAAACAATAAAACCGCCAACTTAGTATTAAATTGACGGCTTTACTTTAACAAAAACGATTATTTTTTATCGTCTTTGACTTCAGTAAATTCAGCATCGACTACGCCGTCATCTGCTTTTTTACCTGCATCTTGTGCTTGATTAAAGGCATTTGGGTCAAAACCTTGCGCACCACCTGCTTGTTGAGCTTGTTCATAAACACGTTGCGTAATTGGCATAATGATGTCTTGAAGTTTTTCAGTTTTCGCTTTAATCGCTTCAATATCATTTTCTTTTGCAACAGTTTCAAGTTCAGAAATCGCAGTTTCAATCGCAGTTTTTTCATCAGCTGTCACTTGCTCGCCTAAATCTTTAATCGCTTTATTTGAGCTTGCAATTAAGGCATCAGCTTCGTTGCGTGCTTTGGCTAATTCTTCAAACTTGCGGTCTTCTTCAGCATTGGCTTCAGCATCTTTAATCATCGCTTCAATTTCAGCATCGCTCAAACCAGAGTTTGCCTTAATTTGAATTGATTGCTCTTTACCAGTGCTTTTATCTTTTGCAGATACTTTTAAGATACCATCAGCGTTAATATCGAATGACACTTCAATTTGCGGTACGCCACGTGGAGCAGGTGGAATATCGCCTAATTGGAAATGACCCAATAATTTATTTTGGGCAGCCATTTTACGCTCGCCTTGATACACTTGGATATCTACCGCAGGTTGATTGTCCGCTGCTGTTGAGAATACCTGAGACTTTTTCGCAGGAATTGTGGTATTTTTCTCAATGATTGGTGTTAATACACCGCCCATAGTTTCAATACCTAAAGTTAATGGCGTAACGTCAAGTAATAATACGTCATTCTTATCGCCAGACAATACCGCACCTTGAATCGCTGCACCCATCGCTACTGCTTCATCAGGGTTTACATCTTTACGTGGTTCTTTACCAAAGAATTCTTGAACTTTTTGTTGAACCAATGGCATACGAGATTGACCACCGACCAAAATCACATCAGAAATATCAGATGTTGATAAGCCAGCATCTTTCAACGCAATACGGCAAGGCTCAATGGTACGCTCAACTAAATCCGCAACCAAACCTTCTAATTTTGCACGAGTCACGTTAATCACTAAGTGTTTAGGACCTGATGCATCAGCGGTGATATATGGTAAGTTAATTTCTGTTGCATTTGAAGAAGATAACTCAATTTTTGCTTTTTCCGCAGCTTCTTTTAAGCGTTGTAAAGCCATTGGGTCATTTTTCAAATTCACGTCTTGTTCTTTTTTGAACTCTTCAACCAAATAGTCGATTAAAGCTGTATCGAAATCTTCACCACCTAGGAAAGTATCACCATTGGTTGATAATACTTCGATTTGTTGGTCTCCGTCTAGGTCAGCAATTTCAATGATTGATACGTCAAATGTACCACCACCTAAGTCATATACAGCTACTTTACGGTCGCCTTCTTTTTTATCCATACCGAACGCTAATGCTGCTGCAGTTGGCTCGTTAATGATACGTTTAACATCTAAACCAGCGATACGACCTGCATCTTTAGTTGCTTGACGTTGTGCATCGTTAAAATAAGCAGGAACTGTAATCACCGCTTCAGTCACTGTTTCACCTAAATAATCTTCTGCAGTTTTCTTCATTTTTTTCAAAACTTCAGCAGAGATTTGTTGTGGTGCAAGTTTTTTATCGTTTACTTCAACCCACGCATCGCCATTGTCTGCACGAATAATTTTGTATGGCACTAAACCGATGTCTTTTTGTACGGCTTGGTCATCATAACGGCGACCAATTAAACGTTTGATGGCGAATAATGTATTTTTAGGATTCGTTACCGCTTGACGTTTTGCTGACTGACCGACTAAAGTCTCACCATCTTTATAGGCAATAATTGATGGTGTGGTACGAGCCCCTTCAGCGTTCTCAATAACTTTAACTTTATCACCTTCAAGTACAGATACACATGAGTTGGTTGTACCTAAGTCAATACCGATAATTTTAGCCATGATATGTTACCTCAAAAATTTTTAAATCTAATTTCAGTTATCTTCTATATGAGTGTGCTTTGTGAAATTTCAAGAAAATTTTAAAAAATATTTTAAAAATTTTCTGTCAATTTGGTCAATCACCTGTGAAAAATAGCATACACACTTAATAAACTGCAATGATTAGGGATTGTTGAGTTAAAAGCAGATGCAAATTGTTAGTGTAGGGGCGAATAATCATTCGCCCAATGATAATGGATTGATTTTGGGCGAAAAATGTTTCGCCCCTACAGTCCAACCAAGTAAAAATACGCTTTATACCAGTAATAGGATAAATTCTAATTTACACTACTTTTTAATGGTAATGTTAAACCATCTAACTCAAAATTCTGCTGGGATAATATGGTTGCAATTTGTTCATCTGTCAAACCTGCTTGTACCAACGTTTTTTTTAACTGTTCAATCCGTTGTATAAAGGCTTGCTTAGCATGATACACACCATCAGCAATGAATTGAGCATCTAAATCACTTTCAACACGGTAAAATTTGATATTAGACACACAGGAATAAAACCAGTCAAAACGAGCAGTTAGCTCCTGAATGGCGATGGTTCCATGTGCTTCACTCACATTTTCATACCCTAAATACACACTACCTTGAATATTATCGAAACCATGTTTAGCAAGAACAGTTTTGATATCATTATAGGCATTATTGTAGCTATTGCCATGATAATGTGTTTTTAAACAGTTGGTATCCATATCAAAAGTAATGAGATAGCGACTCATATTGTTCTCAGCTTAATGATTAAGCACCAACCATTACCATTGCAGGGCGGAGCAGGCGACCATTGAGTGTATAGCCTTTTTGCAATACTGTGCCGATTTCATTGGCTTTGGCATTTGGGTCAATTCCCACCGCTTGATGAAACTCTGCATTAAAGCCATTGGCGGTATCAACCACAGCAACGCCAAATTTTTCCAAAGTTGAAAGCAATGATTTTAAGGTTAATTCTAAGCCTTCCAAAGTTGCGGTTTGTTCTTGGCTCGTGGCTTGAATCGCACGTTCTAAATTATCTACGCTGTCGAGCAATTCTTTCGCAAATTTTTCTAAAGCCATACTTTTGTGGTTTTCGGCATCACGTTGAATGCGTTCCACACTTTTTTGTGCTTCGTACACTGCATTGGCAGTACGGGCTTTTTCGAGCTTTAAATCACCTTCGAGTTGAGCGATTTGGGCTTGTAAATCTTCAATGCTGACTTCAGCTTGCTCAACATTTTCAGCATTTTCAAGTTGTTCTTGCTCTGGGGTTGCGTTTTGCTCTGTAGTCATTTTGCTACTCCGTTTAAATAAGTTTTTGAACATGGTACAGTCCTTTTCGTATCAGTCATTAAAAACTACTGAACTGTCAGGAGAATAAAATCATATCTTTATTTATATTGGGTGATATTAAATAAAATCAAGGTAAATTATTTAAAAATTTACACTAACTTTAAATTAATGCTGACTTATATAACTTTTTATATTCATTTAGCAAACTTAAAATATAGATACAAATCACATATATTATCGTTTTATTAGATAATATTTTTAAAATCAAACAAATAATTCAATAATTAATTAACAAATTTTAAAGTTAAATCACACTTTTTATGAGACATAATCAGCAAAAAATCATCGTTAATGATATGATTTTGTCAATTTATGTAATTTTTGATTTTTTACTCTATTTGTTTATAAAATATTCAGTTATATTACCACCATATTTTATAGCGATATGCTAAGAGGAGATTTAACAATGCAAGGTCGAGTGATTACATTTTCTAGTGTTGATGGTACGGGGTTAATTTTAGCGAAAGTTGGTAAGTATGGTACAAAACGTCCATATCCATTTTCAGCAGCAAGTTTCTTAAGTTCAGAATTACCTCAGGTAGGTGAAGAAGTAGATTTTGAGTTAAATACTCGTGGTCAAGCTATATCTATTACACGTTTACTACGCAATAAAGTGAGTTTAAGTTTAATTGATTATGCTTAATGCTGATTTATCCATCATATAAAAAGCAATTCAAAACACTTGAATTGCTTTTTTAATTTATAATAGAATAAAAAACACACAAACATTTTATATTTATCAAAAATTTTGTAAGATTTTTGCCATTTCTCCGTCTAAATAATAAGATATATTTATAGGTAATTATTATGCACAAAAATCTTTATAGTCTAATGGCAACTGGATTAGGTTTATTGGTTTTACGTCTATTTCTCGCCTATGAATTTTTTGAGGCTGGCTTAGAAAAATGGCGTGGACAAAATTGGTTTGCGGATATCCAAGCACAATTTCCAATGCCGTTTTCAGCATTACCTGCTGACATTAACTGGCAACTAGCGACTTATGCAGAATTAGTCGTACCTGTATTATTGGTGATTGGTTTATTGCCAAGATTAAGTGCTGGTATTTTAATCATTTTAACCAGCGTGGCGTGGTATGCTGTCCATAGCGATGCAGGCTATAATGTCTGTCAAAATGGTTATAAAATGGCGTTGATGTATATTGTGATGCTGATTCCCATTTTAATGCAAGGTTCTGGTTTATTTTCTGTACAATATTGGTTGCAGAAAAAATCATCATTGCCTTGTTGGTTTAAACATCTTTAATTGTTCATTTAGATAGGATTATGTTCTATGAATAAGACAACTCTTCTTGCTTTAGCAGGTGCTTTAACGGTTGCTGCGTGTTCTCCAACAAAAACAGAAACACCAGCAACACAAAATCCAAACAAACCTGCTGAAACTGCACCAGCAAACACAGCAACACCTACTCCAACCGATAGCAAAACTGCTGAAGGTAAATGTGGCGAAGGCAAGTGTGGTGCTGAGCCTACAAAAGCTGATGCTACTAAATCTGCTGAAGGTAAATGTGGCGAAGGGAAATGCGGTGCTGAGCCTACAAAAGCTGATGCTACTAAATCTGCTGAAGGCAAATGTGGCGAAGGTAAGTGCGGTGCTGAGCCTAAAAAAGAGGCAACTACAGAAGCACCTAAAACTGAAGAGAAAAAATAATTTTAGTATGGAAATAGCGTTTTATAACGCTATTTCTGTATGATAAGAGAGCATATATTATGAAAAAAACATCATTACTTGCACTTGCAGGTGCATTAACCGTAGCAGTATGTGGTACAACTGCTCAAGCTGAATCAACACAAAACGTGCAAAAAGCTCAGAAAACAGCAAAAGTAACCAAAAAAACCACTTCTCAGAAAGCTAGTCAGGGTGCGTGTGGGGCAAATCATGCACATCAACATACACACAAAGCAGGCGAAGGTGCGTGCGGTGCAAATCACGCTCATCATCATGCTGATAAAGCGAGTGAAGGCAAATGTGGTGCTGATGCCAAAAAAGCTGATGGCGTAAAATCTGCCGAAGGCAAATGTGGTGAAGGTGCTTGCGGTGCTCAACCGAAAAAATAAGTTATCATCATTGAAGATGGGAATACATCATTCCCATTTTTACGCCATTCTCCAATTTATTATATAGCTTATTGATAATATTGAAATAATATAAATATATGGGCAAATGAGTATTTCCCCTTTTTATCAATAATTTATGATAAATTAAGAATAACATTATCTTCTATCGTATTAGGAATATCAATATGCTCACAGGTTCAGGTTTAGGTTATCGCCGAGACATCGCTCAACACTTTTTACAATTACCAGAACATCATGTGATTGATTTTTTGGAAATCGCCCCTGAAAATTGGTTAAAAATGGGCGGTTCAGCACGCTATCAATTTGACCAAGTGGCAGAACGTTTTCCATTATCATTGCATGGATTGTCATTATCCTTAGGCGGACAAGCACCACTTGACCAAGAGTTACTCAATGGTATCAAATACTTATTGCAACGCTACAATATTCCATTTTTTTCAGAACATCTGAGCTTTTGTGAATGTGATGGGCATTTGTACGATTTATTACCCATGCCATTTACCGAAGAGGCGGTAAAACATACTGCAGAACGTATTCGCTATGTACAAGATTTTCTAGGTATGCAAATTTCGTTAGAAAATACATCATATTATTTGCATTCACCGACAAGTACCATGAATGAAGTGGAATTTTTAAATGCCATTGCCCAAGAAGCGGATTGCGGTATCCATCTTGATGTCAATAATATTTATGTCAATAGTGTCAATCACGGCTTACTTGATCCTTATGTATTTTTGGATGGTGTTGATGGTAAACGGGTAAATTATATCCACATTGCAGGACACGATGAAGAACATCCAAGTGTGGACAATGGCGAACAACAACGCATTTTAGTGGATACGCATGGCGAAGCGGTAAAAGGCGATGTGTGGGATTTATTGGCTTACACTTATCAAAAATTACCGCATATTCCTGCAACTTTGCTTGAGCGTGATTTTAATTTTCCTCCTTTTGCAGAATTATATGCCGAAGTGCAACATATTGCTGATTTACAACACCAATATGCTAAAACGGAAATCTATAAAAAAGTATCATAATATGAATGACTTAAAAAAAACATCAAGCCTTGCTGAAACCCAACACGCACTCGCCAAAGCGGTGCGTTTGGGGCATAGTGATACGCCTGAACTTCACCCAGCACAACGTTTGGGCATTTATACTCGCTTGGTACACAATAACATTTTAGGTTTTATCAATCGTTGTTTTACTGAAACACCTAAATTTTGTGATGACGAATGGCATCAGGCTCAACAACAATTTATCTTATCTGGGCAGTCGCATACATCATTTTTCCAAGAAATTGCAGGCGAATTTTTACACTATTGTCAAAATCAACAATTATTCAGCGATGATATTTTAGCCTTGATGGATTTTGAACATACGCAATTATTGGCAGAAGTGGCGATGGTTGATGTACCTAAAGTGACTATTTGGGACGAACATACTACAATGCAACTCTCCCCTGCATCATTTTTACGCAGTTATCCTGTGAATTTTATATCATCAAATTTTAGTGAAATGACTGATGAACCAAGCAATGTGTTAGTTTGGCGAAATCATGAATTTGATGTGTATTATCAAACCTTAAATGAAATTGATTTTGGCGTATTGTCCTATATTAGTGAGCAACAGTGTTCATTACAAGATTTACAAAATGCCTTAAGTGAAGTCATTGCCAATAATATTGAATTTGCCCATCTCCTTGAACAGTCTTGGAGTAAATGGGTTAGAGCGAGTGTGATTTACCCTATCCCAACCTAAGGAATACTGCGATTGTCAATTTATCAACTGGATACGCAACAGTTGGAAGAGTTACGCCAACAAATGCTCCATTTTGCTCGCTTACAACTACAACAGATTGATTTAGCTGAAGACATGGTACAAGAAGCATTTACTAGTGCTTGCCAGTATGCTCATACTTTTCAAAATCAATCAGCCTTTAAAACATGGGTATTTGCCATTTTAAAGCATAAAATTATTGACCATTTCCGAGCTATCAAAAAATGTTCATCAAAGGAGTATCAAGAGATAGAGTATATTGAAAATACTTTATTCCACCACAATGGAAATTGGGATAAAGATGTATTTCAAGTGAATGAATGGAAAAGTACCGAACAAAGCGTATATCAGCAGCAATTTTGGGATATTTTAACCATTTGTCTTGAAAATTTACCTGCTTTACAGGCTCGAGTCTTCATTATGCGTGAACATTTAGATATGCCTAGTGATGAAATTTGTCAAATTTGCCAAATCTCATCGGCTAATTTACATACTTGTTTATATCGGGCAAGATTGCAATTGCAAGTTTGCTTATCTGAAAAATGGTTTAATAAAGAATAATCGCTATGTTTAATTGTCAAAAAATCACACAACTAATATCTTTAAGTCATGAACAAGATTTAAGTAAAATACAACATTTTAATGTTTATCTTCATAGTTTAATGTGTCCTGCTTGTAAAGCCTTTCAGCAAAATAATAAACAGCTAAGCATTTTAATTAAAAAGTTTACTCAACAAACCGATGACTAATTTTTTCTGATATCTTTCTATTTACTACCTTTCCTTCCATAATAAAAAACCTTCAACCATTATTTATTTGATTGAAGGTTTTTATTTAAAAAGGAGTTGGCGATGACTTACTCTCACATGGTTAACACCACACTACCATCAGCGCTAAGTGGTTTCACTTCTGAGTTCGGGAAGGGATCAGGTGGTTCACACTTGCTATGGTCGCCAACGAAACTGGTACAGCGAGTATTGAGCTGAGTTGTTTTGTTCATTGCATTTTCTGAATCAAGTTTTCACATTTATTTTGGATTATTGTGTTTATACAACAACTTGGGTGTTGTATAGTCAAGCCACACGAGCAATTAGTATTGGTCAGCTTCACATGTCGCCATGCTTCCACATCCAACCTATCAACGTCCTAGTCTTGAACGGCTCTTTAGAGTAATTAAATTACTAGGGAAATCTCATCTTGAGGTAGGCTTCCCGCTTAGATGCTTTCAGCGGTTATCCCTTCCGAACATAGCTACCCGGCGATGCCACTGGCGTGACAACCGGTACACCAGAGGTTCGTCCACTCTGGTCCTCTCGTACTAGGAGCAGATCCTCTCAAATTTCCAACGCCCACGGTAGATAGGGACCGAACTGTCTCACGACGTTCTAAACCCAGCTCGCGTACCTCTTTAAATGGCGAACAGCCATACCCTTGGGACCTGCTTCAGCCCCAGGATGAGATGAGCCGACATCGAGGTGCCAAACACCGCCGTCGATATGAACTCTTGGGCGGTATCAGCCTGTTATCCCCAGAGTACCTTTTATCCGTTGAGCGATGGCCCTTCCATACAGAACCACCGGATCACTAAGACCTACTTTCGTACCTGCTCGACTTGTGGGTCTCGCAGTTAAGCGCGCTTTTGCCTTTATACTCTTTGCGTGATTTCCGACCACGCTGAGCGCACCTTCGTACTCCTCCGTTACTCTTTAGGAGGAGACCGCCCCAGTCAAACTACCCACCAGACATGGTCCTCGTCCCCGATTAGGGGACTGAGTTAGAACCTCAACATTACCAGGGTGGTATTTCAAGGATGGCTCCACAGAAACTGGCGTCTCTGCTTCTAAGCCTCCCACCTATCCTACACAAGTAAGGTCAAAGTTCAATGTCAAGCTGTAGTAAAGGTTCACGGGGTCTTTCCGTCTAGCCGCGGGTACACTGCATCTTCACAGCGATTTCGATTTCACTGAGTCTCTGCTGGAGACAGCGCCGCCATCATTATGCCATTCGTGCAGGTCGGAACTTACCCGACAAGGAATTTCGCTACCTTAGGACCGTTATAGTTACGGCCGCCGTTTACTGGGGCTTCGATCAATAGCTTCGCTTGCGCTAACCACATCAATTAACCTTCCAGCACCGGGCAGGCATCACACCCTATACGTCCACTTTCGTGTTTGCAGAGTGCTATGTTTTTAATAAACAGTTGCAGCGGCCTGGTTTCTGCGACTGTCGTCAGCTCAAGGAGCAAGTCCCATCACCAACAACAGTGTACCTTCTCCCGAAGTTACGGTACCATTTTGCCTAGTTCCTTCAGCAGAGTTCTCTCAAGCGCTTTGGTCTACTCGACCTGACCACCTGTGTCGGTTTCGGGTACGATTCCTGTGTAACTGAAGCTTAGAGACTTTTCTTGGAAGCAGAGTATCAGCCACTTTGCTATACAAGTATAGCTTGCTATCAGTTCTCAGCATAGAGTACCCCGGATTTGCCTAAGATACATGCCTACAACCTTCCACCTGGACAACCAACGCCAGGCTGACTTAACTTTCTCCGTCCTCTCATCGCATTACACAGAAGTATTGGAATATTAACCAATTTCCCATCGACTACGCCTCTCGGCCTCGCCTTAGGGGTCGACTCACCCAGCCCCGATTAACGTTGGACTGGAACCCTTGGTCTTTCAGCGAACGGGTTTTTCACCCGTTTTGTCGTTACTCACGTCAGCATTCGCACTTCTGATACCTCCAGCGGGCTTCTCAACCCACCTTCTTTGGCTTACAGAACGCTCCCCTACCACTTACATAAAATGTAAATCCGCAGCTTCGGCACATAGTTTTAGCCCCGTTACATCTTCCGCGCAGGCCGACTCGACTAGTGAGCTATTACGCTTTCTTTAAAGGGTGGCTGCTTCTAAGCCAACCTCCTAGCTGTCTATGCCTTCCCACATCGTTTCCCACTTAACTATGATTTTGGGGCCTTAGCTGGCGGTCTGGATTGTTTTCCTCTTGACTATGGACGTTAGCACCCATAGTCTGTCTCCCGGATAGTACTCATCGGTATTCGGAGTTTGCATCGGTTTGGTAAGTCGGGATGACCCCCTAGCCGAAACAGTGCTCTACCCCCAATGGTATTCGTCCGAGGCGCTACCTAAATAGCTTTCGGGGAGAACCAGCTATCACCGAGTTTGATTAGCCTTTCACCCCTATCCACAAGTCATCCCCTGGCTTTTCAACGACAGTGGGTTCGGTCCTCCAGTTAGTGTTACCCAACCTTCAACCTGCTCATGGATAGATCACCCGGTTTCGGGTCTATACCTTGCAACTTAACGCCCTATTCAGACTCGATTTCTCTACGGCTCCCCTATGCGGTTAACCTTGCTACAAAATATAAGTCGCTGACCCATTATACAAAAGGTACGCAGTCACATAACAATGTATGCTCCTACTGCTTGTATGCATACGGTTTCAGGATCTATTTCACTCCCCTCACAGGGGTTCTTTTCGCCTTTCCCTCACGGTACTGGTTCACTATCGGTCAATCAGGAGTATTTAGCCTTGGAGGATGGTCCCCCCATATTCAGACAAGGTTTCACGTGCCTCGCCCTACTCGTCATCATCTTATATAGCCTTTCGTGTACGGGAATATCACCCTCTACGTTCGCACTTCCCAGAGCGTTCCACTAAACTATATAAAACTTTATGGGCTACTCCCCTTTCGCTCGCCGCTACTAAGGGAATCTCAATTGATTTCTTTTCCTAAGGGTACTGAGATGTTTCACTTCCCCTCGTTCGCTTCATTAACCTATGGATTCAGTTAATGATACCTACCTTATGGTAGGTGGGTTCCCCCATTCAGACATCGCCGGATCAATGCTTGTTTGCCAACTCCCCGACGCTTTTCGCAGGCTACAACGTCTTTCTTCGCCTCTGATTGCCTAGGCATCCACCGTATGCACTTATTCACTTGACTATACAACCCCAAATTGTCGTTTAAATAAATATTTTAAAATATCTATTCATTCTTTCAACTTAAAGTCACACAATCTATTCCAAAACGCTTGATTCAGTTTTTGCTAGTCCTCAATTAAATCTTTTCATCTTACGACTACTTCAATCTATTGAGTGAACAATTATTTTCAGACTCAATTCTTGCTGTTAATGAATGATGTTTTATAGCTTTAACCTGTGTTATCACTTATAAAACTGTAATACCTCATCAGTATCACTTAAATTTTATGCTTTAATTACTCACTAATTTCTTTACTTAGTGAACTTAATTGCATAAGTTAATTATTATAACATAATAACTAATTTATTCAATCAAATAAATCATTTAATCTATACCGTACAGAAAAATCATAGATTTTTATCTTGTGTTCGGACTAAGATTATTAATCTTTGCTATTCCTCACTTATGGTGGAGACTAGGAGAGTCGAACTCCTGACCTCCTGCGTGCAAAGCAGGCGCTCTACCAACTAAGCTAAGTCCCCATAGCTTTTCATTTATCTTACCATCTATATTTTTAACTACTTGCACTTTAAAGTGCTTGCAATTAGTGGTGGGTCTAATAAGACTTGAACTTATGACCCCACGCTTATCAAGCGTGTGCTCTAACCAACTGAGCTATAGACCCTCAGATAAACTCTTTCAGAAGAACAACTTGTTGTGGATTCTAACTATCATCAAACGAATCTTTTTTTTCGTTAAGGAGGTGATCCAGCCGCAGGTTCCCCTACAGCTACCTTGTTACGACTTCACCCCAGTCATCGGCCACACCGTGGTGATCGCCCTTTTTTAAGCTAACCACTTCTGGTGCAACAAACTCCCATGGTGTGACGGGCGGTGTGTACAAGGCCCGGGAACGTATTCACCGCAGCATTCTGATCTGCGATTACTAGCGATTCCGACTTCATGGAGTCGAGTTGCAGACTCCAATCCGGACTACGATAGGCTTTTTGGGATTCGCCAAGCCTCGCGACTAAGCTGCCCTTTGTACCTACCATTGTAGCACGTGTGTAGCCCTGGTCGTAAGGGCCATGATGACTTGACGTCGTCCCCGCCTTCCTCCAGTTTGTCACTGGCAGTCTCCTTATAGTTCCCACCCAAAGTGCTGGCAAATAAGGATAAGGGTTGCGCTCGTTGCGGGACTTAACCCAACATCTCACGACACGAGCTGACGACAGCCATGCAGCACCTGTATCAGAGTTCCCGAAGGCACCAAAGCATCTCTGCTAAGTTCTCTGTATGTCAAGACCAGGTAAGGTTCTTCGCGTTGCATCGAATTAAACCACATGCTCCACCGCTTGTGCGGGCCCCCGTCAATTCATTTGAGTTTTAGTCTTGCGACCGTACTCCCCAGGCGGTCTACTTATCGCGTTAGCTGCGCCACTAAAGTCTTATACGACTCCAACGGCTAGTAGACATCGTTTACGGCATGGACTACCAGGGTATCTAATCCTGTTTGCTCCCCATGCTTTCGCACCTCAGCGTCAGTATTAAGCCAGAAGGCTGCCTTCGCCATCGGTATTCCTCCAGATCTCTACGCATTTCACCGCTACACCTGGAATTCTACCTTCCTCTCTTATACTCTAGCCAACCAGTATCGTATGCAATTCCCAAGTTGAGCTCGGGGATTTCACATCCGACTTAATTAGCCACCTACGCGCGCTTTACGCCCAGTAATTCCGATTAACGCTCGCACCCTCTGTATTACCGCGGCTGCTGGCACAGAGTTAGCCGGTGCTTATTCTGTGGGTAGCGTCCAGTACTCAATGATATTAGCATCGGTACCCTCCTCCCCACTTAAAGTGCTTTACAATCTTACGACCTTCTTCACACACGCGGCATGGCTGGATCAGGCTTGCGCCCATTGTCCAATATTCCCCACTGCTGCCTCCCGTAGGAGTCTGGGCCGTGTCTCAGTCCCAGTGTGGCGGATCATCCTCTCAGACCCGCTATGGATCGTCGCCTTGGTAGGCCTTTACCCCACCAACTAGCTAATCCAACTTAGGCTCATCTATTAACGCAAGGTCCTAAGATCCCCTGCTTTCCCCCGTAGGGCGTATGCGGTATTAGCAATCCTTTCGAATTGTTGTCCCCCATTAATAGCCAGATTCCTAAGCATTACTCACCCGTTCGCCACTATCTCCAGGTGCAAGCACCCTTCAACCGTCCGACTTGCATGTGTTAAGCCTGCCGCCAGCGTTCAATCTGAGCCATGATCAAACTCTTCAGTTTAATTCATTCTTAATCAGCATTCATCATCATAAACATAACAACAAATACCAATTCGCCCATTCAATCACTAGCAAAATTTTCGCTCAAATAAATCTCGAGTCAATTTCTACCAAATCAAATGAACTTTATATTCAATTTAAAATATAAAAATCCATCCAATAATAGCAAAAATCCACACAAGTTGTTCTTCTAAATGTTTTAATTGAGTAAGGTAATATCTCTTCAATATCACTCATAATTTCAGTGTCGAATATTATATACTGTTTTAAATCTTTGTCAAGCTTTATTTTAAAAAATTATTTTGTTTTTAAACTAAAACTTCATCAAAAACAAAACTAATAACACCTTCTAAAATCACTTAACCCAATACAAATATAAGCTAAGTTCCTGATTTTACTAGCTTTATTTACTAACGCTATCTCGACAGGTGCGTATGTTACAGTAACTTAATATACTTTGCAACTACTTTTTTTATTAATTTATTACAAGTGGTTGTTTTTTATTCAATTTACTACTTTTAACGTCATTCATTTTCACAATTTATTGATATAATTTACATCGTTTAATTTTGTAAGGAAGGAAAATATTCCTATACAAAATCAATAGCTGACAACAAGTTTTTACTATTTAATCCAGCGTACGATATAATCTTCAACATCTTGTTCTCTAATTTCAAGTTCTGAAATACAACGTCCCGCCACAGATTTTTTAGCATCAATCACGGTTTGGCGTGAGCCACTAATTAAATAATGCCATGATGGTAGTTTTTTCCCTTCAGCTAAACGTTTATAAGCACAACTTGGTGGTAACCATGTCAAATAACGAATATTTTTCATTGAAATTTTAATGCAATCAGGGACATATTTTCCACGATTAGCATAATCACTACAAAAACCCGTGCTACAATCTAATAGTTTACAAGCAACTTTGGTATAGTAAACTTTACGACTTTCATCATCTTCTAATTTAACAAGGCAACATAAACCACAGCCATCGCATAAGGCTTCCCATTCATGGGTGTTGAGTTGTTCAAGTGGATAATTTTGCCAAAATTGTGGGCGTAATGTTGCGTCTGTTTGTGTCATAATTGGATAATGAATTTTTAATTTAATCATGTTATTATAGCATTGATTGTATTTATTTTTAAAGTTGGGAGAATATTATGAGTTATTATCATATTCTAATCGAGTGTAAAGATTATATTAGTACGATTGAGCAAACTCGTGATATTGAATTGTTTGATATTCAAGATATTCAACCTTTTTTACAACAGGTTTTGTTGCCTTATTTTCAAAAATCGGAATTAAATATCGATGATGAAACGGTTGTAGCAGAAGATGTACTTCATCTTTCGGTGCGTCAGACTTTGTTGCCTATTCAAGAGTTAATTCAACAAGAACAGCGTTTATTACCAAGTGAAACGGATATTACAATTTCTGCTTATGAAATTTTTAACGACCGTAGTTTAAGTCGTGATGTAACCAGCGTAATTTTTGATATGATTGAAGCATTTCAGGCTAAAGAATATGCAAAAATTTAGTGTGCAACACGGCGTATTACACGGTGCAAAACAAATTCCTTCGCCTAATTTTAATCAACGTCCTGATGGAAAATTAGGCGAAATTAGCTTATTAGTCATTCATAATATTAGTTTACCTCCATCACAATTTGGTGGAGGTTACATTGAACAATTCTTTCAAAATCAATTAGATTCATCTATTCATCCTTATTTTGAAACGATTAAAGATTTACAAGTTTCTGCCCATTTACTCATTTTGCGTGATGGGCAGGTAATTCAATTTGTCAATTTTGAACATCGTGCATGGCATGCAGGGCGTTCAAGCTATCTAGGTAAGGTAGAATGTAATGATTATTCTATTGGTATAGAACTAGAAGGAAGTGATGATTTACCATTTGAAGATGTGCAATATCATGTTTTAGCTAATGTTACGCACGCTATTCGCCAAGCCTATCCAAAAATTCAACAACATATTGCAGGACATAGCGATATTGCTCCCATACGCAAAACCGACCCCGGTCCATTTTTTAATTGGCAATATTTTCGGCAATTATTATCAGCACAAAATGGAACACATAGATAATATGTCAATCTATTCATGCTCATCAATAAAATGTTAAAATAGGCTATTCTTTAATAGCGGAACTTTTTCATGGCGTTATGGCGTTCAACAATGGTCGTGAGTGCAATGACCATGCTTTCTCGTGTAATGGGTCTAGTACGAGATGTCGTTTTACTCAATGTATTTGGAGCAAGTAAAGATTTCGATACCTTTGTCGTTGCTTTTAAAATTCCTAATTTCTTTCGGCGTTTATTTGCTGAAGGCTCATTCTCACAAGCCTTTATTCCTGTTTTAACCGAATATAAAACAACCAAAACACATGCAGAAGTACAGATTTTAATTAGCCGTGTATTTGGCAGTTTATTATTGGTAATGTCTTTAGTTACACTTGCAGCAATGATTTTTGCACCTGCAATTATTTATTTATACGCATCTGGCTTTGCTGAAAATCCTGCAAAATTTACCTTAACGGTTGAAATGTTCCGCTTAACTATGCCCTATTTAATGTTTATGTCATTAACGGCATTTGCTAGTAGTATTTTAAATAGTTATGGTTCATTTGCCACACCTGCTTTTGCTCCAGTTTTATTAAATCTATCCATGATTTTAGGTGCAATATTTTTAACACCTTATTTAGATGACGGTATTAAATCATTAGGTTGGGCAGTCATTGTCGCTGGGTTATTACAATTTGCTTTACAATTACCAGAATTATGGCGTAAAAAATTATTAATCCCACCTAAGCCAGATTTTAAACATGAAGGTGTGGAACGCATTTTAAAATTAATGTTGCCTGCTTTATTTGGGGTATCGGTTACGCAAATTAATTTATTACTCAATACAATTTGGGCCTCTTATATGCAAGATGGTTCAGTATCGTGGTTATATGGTGCTGAGCGTATGACCGAACTGCCACTTGGTGTGATTGGCGTAGCAATTGGTACAGTCATCTTGCCATCACTTTCTGCCAAAAAAGCAGAACAAGATACCGTAAAATTTAAAGCAATGATGGATTGGGCAAGTAAAGTGATTATTACTGTAGGTGTTCCTGCTAGTATTGCGTTATTTATGTTAGCTACACCGATTATTCAAACACTATTTCAACGTGGACAATTTAACTATTTTGATACGCAAATGACCGCTTTAGCTTTACAATGTATGAGTGGTGGTGTTATTTCATTTATGTTAATTAAAGTTTTTGCTCCCGGTTTTTATGCTCAACAAGATACTAAAACACCCGTGCGTATTGGTTTAATCGCTGTTGCATCCAATGCAATTTTGACTGTTATTTTTGTGATGATTTTTAAATGGATGAATTGGCAAGCACAGCATATGGCATTAGCCATTGCATCATCGGGTTCAGCTTTAGTGAATGCAGGTTTACTTTATTATTATTTACATAAACGTGATATTTTCCGTTTTGGTGGGCATTGGAAAAAATTAGCTTTACAATTTACCATTGCTAATCTCGTTATGGGCGTGGCTTTATATTTCGGTGTGCAATATTTTAATGGTAATACCAGTGAAATATTACGCATTGTACAATTAGTGGGCTTAATTGCTTTAGGTATTATCAGTTATGCTATTGCTTTATTGGCGACTGGTTTTAGACCACGTGATTTAAAAGCACAATGATTCATTTGAAAATTTGAAATAATTTGATTTTTTGTCTATTTTTTCTATAATGTTAAAATAGACAATTTATTTTTGAGGCTTAACTATGCTAATGTTTACCACCACTGAAGCCAAACAAAATTTTGATAGATTAACTGGTATCGCATTAACACAACCTGTGAGCATAACACAACAAGGACGAGTTATTTTGGAAGTTATGACTCCGCAAGAAAAAGAAAAAATGATACAAGAACGAGTGAAACAAATTATGTTTGCTCAATTTGTAGATGATGCTGTAGAAGCACATGAACATTATATAGCCACAGGTTTACACACGACTCATGACGAAATGAAAGCATGGGTAAATTCCCTATCGACAAATACTGACCATAGACCACCAGTATGCCACAAATAATATATACCGAACGTATAGGGCAAGATTTTCAAAGACTTCAAGGTTTTTTTACAAGAAACTGCACCGCATAAAGTCGCTGAAGCCATGCAAACAATTTTTGAAAAGATTGATATGCTTTTGACTTTTCCTAAGCTTGGTCATCCTATTCCAAATGAAAAATTGCCAAATTTACGACAGCTTACCATTAAATGGGGAAAATATGGCTACGTTGCATTGTATTCTTATGAAGAAGATAAAAACTTGATTATTATGGAAACGATACGCCACGCAAGAGAGCTTGAGCCTAATCTTTAAAATACAATTATTTTTAATGCAAACAAAAAATACCCCAAAACTCAAATTTTGGGGTATTTTACAAACAAATAAGTAAAACTTAGAATTTATATTCAATCGCCATTGAATAATTACGCCCCGGTGCATAGTAGCGTTCTAAACCTATACCATTTCTATCAATGGTATTGGTTGTACCACTACGAATATGTGAATTAGTACCACGCAATGCATCCCAAGTATGATATTTCTGATTTGTTAAATTATACACGCCTGCACGCAATGTTAAATTCTTAATAGGATTATAATAACCAAACAAATCAACAGTCGTATAAGATTTATTTAACCAAGGATAACTAATCGTATTTTCTACAGAACCCCACTCATCACAAGTTTCAATATATTGTGGTCGCCAATCAGATGGATAATATGGATTTAATGTGCGAGTATAACCGCCAGTACATTCTACAGATTGTTGGTTAATTTGAGCATCTTTAGCAGATTTACCACGAGCATGACTTACACGAGAAAATACGCCCCATTTACCATTTGGATCAACATAATCAATACCTGTAACCAATTTTAATGGTTGAATTGATAACAAACTCGCACCATTAGACAACTTACCTGTACTATAACCCAAAGCACCCATCACACTCAGACCTTCTGGGGCAGGACTGATTGAAGCTAAATTCAAACGACCTTCTATATCAATACCACGAATTTTAGCATCATCTAAATTAATCATTTGTTGATAAAGTTGTTCACGTGGTCGTCCTCCACCCCAACCTGCTTGCATTTCCATACCTTCTGTTTCAAACAAGAAATCTTTATAGTTCGTTTGATAAACCGACGCTTTTAAATCACCAACTGCGTTATGTGCTTCTACACTTAAATTATGTGTTTGGCTTTTCTCTTGTTTTAGATTTGGATTTGGTCGCCACTGTCCTGCTGGATGATTAAAACTAAAATATAGCTCTGTCGCACTTGGAATACGGAAACCTGTTGAAAATTGATATGCTAATTTCCAAGTATCATTTAATTGTGCATTTAAACCAACTAAACCACTCCAACCATTAAACTTTAATTCTTTCACATCAGGCGAACAAATAATACAACGTGCATTTAAATCTAATGGTGTTGTAGTATAACGGTCATATTTCACACCAAAATCAGACGAGAAAATGCTATTAAACTGAATTTTATCAGCTAAAGATACATAATAATTTTTGGTTTGTGTTGGATTTTGAATTGTTGTTTCAACTGTAGGTAGCCATGCACCTGAAAAGAAGAAATTATCCAATAATAACATTTTCATTTCTTTATCAGAATAACCCGTGCGTAAGGCAAATTGATGGCTATGACCATTGGTCTCAAATGGCATAAAATCTACACCAATTGTTGCTTGTTTAAAAGTAGTAATTGCGTTACGATCTTGTATCTCACTCACAGGTCTCTTAGAATTATCACTCCAATTATAAGAGCCTTTATTATTAATCACACCAATTTCTGCTTTTGACCAATCGAAACCTAATTTTACACGAGAAATGATATTATTTTCAGGTGTAAATTCATAGCCAATATTAGCTTGTTTACGCTTACCAATATCCAATGCTTCACGCCAACCAAAACCATTGTAAGATTTTTCATCCGTAAAATTTTCATTATCTTGTTGATTATAAGATAGATGAATACGATGAGCATCATTAATACGATAACCCAATTTCGCTAAATAGCTTTTATTGGTATGTTCAGAAGGGTCTGGAATACCTCGACGATTACTACCTTGTAAGTCTTCACCATTACCCTTACTCTCCATCTCATGCCCTTGACGGCGTGTTGCTGCTAAAAGCACATCCACCATACCATTATCAAACGCAGTTGCTACAGTATTAGTCCATTCATTATTTTTACTTGCATAACCACTTTTAAAATACATACCCCAATTTTTATCGCCAGTCAGCACATCTTTCACATTCATAGTGCGATAATTAACCGAACCACCTAAAGCATTAGCACCAGAATTAAATGAATCTGAACCTCGTACCAAATCAATTGTACCCATTAACTCTGGGTCAATCGTTAAGCGTGATTGATTTAAGTTACCATACCGTGTATAAAGTGAATTTTCCTCATAATCTGGTGTTGCAATACCATCAACAGCTACATTAACACGATTGCCTTCCACCCCTCGCATAGCAAAACCTTTTTGATGACGACCATTATCTACAATACCGACATCAGTTGTATAACGCACCAAATCCTGATTATTACCGATCATTTCTGTTTGAATATTTTCACGTTTTTTCTGTACAACATTTACTTTAGGTTGCTCATCTGCTGTTGCTTGTACTTCAATGGTTGGCAACACTTCTTCAGCTTCGACATTTTGTTGCCCATAAGACATCGCTGACATTAAACTCGCAACACAAACGGCTAATAACTGCCGATAAAATTTAGGTTTCATTCTATTTTTTCCAATATTAAAAATGATTGGAAATGATAAATATTATTATTAAAGTTGTCAATAGTGTTTAATTGTGTTTTATCTAGCTAAGGCTTTGAATTATGATAATAATTTCAATACAAAAAGAATGGTTTTAAATGCAATATTATCGTCCCTGATTTACTGTTTTTTCACGACATTGATAATATAATAGTTCTGATTTTCTCGATTAAAAAATACAAACTCATCATTATCCTTCGTCTTTTCTGCCATAATATAACTGTTTTCACTATTGGTTGATAATATATAATAATATTTATCATTAAGTTGCATATAGTCATAAGTTACACGTAAATCCGCACGCAAATAACCAATACTCAATGCTAACATACTAAAATAAACAAAAATAAATAAATTAAATATCCAAAAATGTTGTTGCTTCAGCATCATTCTAAAATCCATTTTAAAGGAGATATTATTCCATTTTTGATGAAACATCCACACACAAAAACTGCTAATTAATATGTAAATAATCGCTAAATATACGGGAATAGCACCAATAAATAGATAAAAAGTAAGCAATACAGGAATAGTAAAAACAGAAACTAAAACAATAACACGCAACCAGCCAATTTGTTGAAAATATTGATTTTTGGAAATTTTATTTAAAAAGGCATAACCGAGTAAATAACATAAAAATAATACAAGAGATGTTACAAAAACATAAGCTAGGCTTCTTGCCATACTCGCATTACCGATTTCTACATGCCACCAAGGATAACCATAAGCCACAGCCTGTCCCCAACCATAACAGTATGCTGTTGAAAAGCTAATGATTGTTAAAAATGCAATAGAAATTGAAGACTGGATAAAATGATGAATTGTATTACTCATCGCACTTTTTTTGACTTTCACCCCTATCTAACTAAGACTAAAGTATTATACAGCAAAATTGATAAAATTAATATATCTTTAATGATTTTATTGTACTTAAATATACACAGACCAATCATATAAAATATAATAAGATATTGAATTTTTAATGAATTATTATTTTCTATATTTAATAATATTTCAATAAAATCAATAAGTTAAACCACTAATACGATTACTCTATAAATACACGCTTGACGAAAACACAAAATGTGCTATTATGCTAGATTATGGGGATATAGCTCAGTTGGTAGAGCACTTGCATGGCATGTAAGGGGTCAGCGGTTCGAACCCGCTTATCTCCACCAAAATACTCAATACAATACAACCAAAATAAAACGCACAGCTCTCTGTGCGTTTTTCTTTCTTTATTTAGGATATGCTCTAAATAACTGCCAAGTAGCTATGGTTGCCAATATACCAAAAAATAACAACGACCAAAATGGCAACGACTGTCCTAAAAACGTCCAATCAATTACCGCACATTCACCTGAGCCAGTCAAAACCTGCTCCATTACTTTTAATAAAGGAAAAGTTTCCATCATATATTCTAAACCAGCACCACAACTTGGTACTTTATCAGGTGGTAAATGTTGCAACCATACATGACGACCTGCTACACCAACCGACCATAAAATACTGAGCCATGCCAATAAACTATAACCACGTCTAAATAAAAAGGTCTTAGGATTATGCACCAATGCCATCAATGAGAATAAACCCATTGCCATCAAGCCAACACGCTGAAATACACACAATGGACATGGTTCAAGTCCTACACCATGTTGCAAATATAGAGCAAAACTCATACCAACAATACTGCCTAAAAATAATAAAGCATGAATTTGTCGATAACTTAAGCCTATGATGCGGTTAAAAATATCTTTCATAATAACTCTAATTAGCGATATTGCTGTAAATATTGCATAAAATCAATATCTTGCTGTTGTTCTAATTGCTGTTGCTGGCTTAAAGATTGTTGTGCAAGTTGTTGATAATAAGCAACTTTATCATCATCAAGTTGTATAGATTGATAGAATTGTTGATGTTGTTGTGCCAAATACTCACCTAATTTCCATGTACTACCATGTTGCTCAATATCCGCTAATAAACGTGCTGATAAAGTCTGTTCAGGCTGTTCTACACGTATTTGCATGGTTTTAATTGCTTGATGGTACAAACGATCATTCATTGCTTGGTCAAGGTTGTGTGCATACTGTTCCATTTGTTGCAGATGATTCATCGCCCAATCTTTAAATAATACTTCACCTGTTAAATGATGAATTTTTAACTGTGCATTACGACCATCATTTACCATATTTTGTTGATTTAAATCAATCAGCTCTTGCTCTTCAGCTGTAATGATGGGACTATCAATCATCAAACAATATAATGCCAATGTTTCTAAGAAACCTGCTGTGGTACTATCAATCCCAATTGGATTATAAGGATTAATATCCACCGCACGCAATTCCACATACGCCACACCACGATTTGCCAGTGCTTGTGATGGTGTTTCCCCTGCTTGTGGAATTTGTTTCGGGCGAATCAAGCTGTAATATTCATTTTCAATTTGCAGAATATGGTCATTCATTTGTGTCGGTTCACCCTGTTCATCACTTAAACCTAATTCAGCAAATGGAGCAAATTTTGTATGTACCGCAGCTTGTAAGCCCTTTAAATAGCCTGTCAAATCATTATAATGAATGCCTAGACTTTTTTGTGCGGTATTTTGATAGCCCAAATTGCCCATGCGTAATGCTGTCGCATTTGGTAAATAATACGAACCTTTGACAAATGGCTGTAAATGATGCTGGCGACCTGTTAAAAAACAAGCACATACCGCAGGGCTTGCCCCAATGGTATACATCACTAATGGAATCAAACGGATAAAATTACGGATTAACCCAAAATAACGATGGCTACGATAATCTTGTAATGATAATGCTTTGAGTTGGCTATCTTGTTCATTTTGTTGTAAATATTCAAATAAGCTATCGGGAAATGATAAATTATAATGCACACCTGCAATGGTCTGCATACGGCGACCATAACGCACACCCAAACCACGGCGATATAATGTTTTTAAACGTCCAATATTCGATGTTCCATAATATGCTAATGGAATTTGTTCATCATTACTATCAAGCATACATGGCATCGACATTGACCACATTTTTTCGCCTTCGGGTAAATTTTGATTGCTAATATGATGAATTTCATTCAATTCAGCTAATACATCATGAATATTTTTTTTAGGCGAACTAATAAATTCAAGCAATGCTTCAGAATAATCTGTGGTAATTTTTGCATGGGTTAAAGCACTACCCAATCCCTGTGGATGTGGAGTTTGAGCCAAAAAACCATCATTTTGCATACGCAAGGTTTCTCGCTCTATGCCACGTTGCATGGCTTGTAATAATGTATGTGGTATAGCTGTAAATGTTGTGCTTAAATTACTCATATCATATTCACAAATATTTATTTTATCAGATAACACATTTTAGCATGAAACAAATGAAAATCATGTTTTTTCTTGTCAGTGTTTAGCAAAATTAACTATAAGCTATTGCATTTGTTTCACAAATCATGGTTTGCAATTTTTTCTGCCAATATTTTTGCATCGCTTGATGCTGCTGAGCTTGAGCACTTTCAAATAAAAGTTGATAAATTTCAATATGTTGATAATGTGATAATGGTTTGAGAATTTGTTGTGTAATAATAGCAAACTTCTTATCTTGTGTACATTCAAAATACATCATATAGACTTTAGCCAAACAAATCGATAAATCCAAATACAGATTTAAATCAATATCATCAAATTCTAAACGTGCTTGCTCTAATATTGCTAACGCTTGTTGTAAAAAATAAATTTGCTCGGCTTTCTGCTTACTCAAAGCCATTAATTGTAAACGTAATTGTCCCCGTTGCAATGCCAATTCAGGACTATTTTGCTGTAGAAATTGCTGGTCTGTTTCGCCTAATTGTGTGATTAGATATGAACTTGTCATCATAAATTCTTGCGGTTATCTCATTCTATACAACAAATACAGGAAAGTTTGAACTCATCATTTTTACTTTCCAAACATTTTTCCATTATGGAAAGTGTACTACAAATTGTCAAGATGTTTCTATTGCCTAATTTTGATATAATGCTCTTAATTTTCAGCAAAAATTTAAACTTATGCACGACAAAATCATCAAATCTATCGCCAAAAAAATTTTAACACCTTATGGATTTTTTTCAGAACAAAGAATTTTTGCTGATAAAATGACAAACCTGCTATAATACTTAAAATACTCAATTTGGGAGATAAATTATGTTAATTGATATCGCTTTATTACCACCAATGGTACAAGAACAAATTTTGACTATCAAACAACATGAAAATCTTGAAGTTGTTCGCAATGGAGAACTTGTAATGAGTTTTACCCCAAATCTACAAGAACAGACAACCAAACCAAACCGCTTAATTGGTGATGATAAAGCATTTGGTTTATGGCAAGGATTAGGAATTGATGGTTTAGAATATCAAGAACAAATCCGTAGTGAATGGGTGCGGGAGTGGGAAAAATGATTTTGGTAGATAGCAATATTATCATTTATTATTTTTCAGGTATGGAAAAAGCTCGTGAATTTTTAAATGAAAATGCTCAAAATTTGGCGATTTCTACAATCACAGTTTCAGAAGTATTGTCTTACCCAATGCGTGAAGATGAACTAAAATATACGACTGATTTTTTAAAAAATAACTTCACTTGGTTTGATGTCAGCCGTGATATTATTTTTAAAACAGCTGAAATTCGCCGTCAAAAGAAAATCAAAACACCTGATGCTATTATCGGAGCAACAGCACTCATCCATGAATTAACTCTTGCTAGTCGTAATGAAAAAGATTTTAAAAACTTGCCATTAAACTTTATCAATCCTTTTAATGATTAATGCAGTATAAATTTAGCATTTAATGACAAAGTTTTGATTAATTATCGTTCAATATTTATTAAACACTCCGCTGTCTCAACCAAGCCGTAATGGATAATCTATCTTGATGGCTAAGCAAAACTTCATGCAATAAATCACTTTGAAATATTGCCAAACGATTAGGTAACGGCTGAATAATATGCCATTGTTTCCGTTTATCTTGTAAGCGGAGTTCGCCACCATCGCCATTTTTCCAAGATTGATGTAAATAATAGACTGCTGAAATCACACGTCCATTTTTATTTTGCGGATTATCACGATGTAATTTATAAAATTCGCCTGCATGATAATGAGCAAAATGTCCTTCTACTTCAAAAATACCCAAATAAAATGCCTGATTAATCGCTTTGCCTAACCTCAATAAATAAGCTAAATGACGTTGTGCAATGGGTAACTGGTCATCAATCCATAAAATATGGTCGCTACGAATATCCGTCATTTTACCATTTTGAATTTCAGCTTGACGAAATTGTTTTTGGTGTTGCGTGCATTGCTGACGTAAAGCAATTAAAAATTCATCATTATAAACATCATCGATAATCGCAAAACCATATTTCTCTAAACCATCAAGGATTTTATCAATCTGTTGTTCATTAAAATAGTTTAAATAATCATCAGTAATATTGCTCATATTGAGTAAAGGCTTAAAATCTGCTGAATTTATCATCAAAAATACCTAAAAATTACAATCTATAACATCATTGCTATTGTAAAGCATATTGTTATCCGCATGAAATACTTTTTTCATGTTAAAATGTAGCTTACATTTTAGGATTTTTTACAATGAATTACCAACATCATTATCACGCGGGAAATTTTGCCGATGTGATGAAACATATTTTGTTATTACAACTTTTACAACGCTTAAATGCCAAAGATAAACCTTACCGTTATATCGATACACATGGTGGGGCGGGTATGTATGATTTATCGCAAGCACCTGCACAAAAAACAGGCGAATTTTTAACAGGCATTCATCGTTTAATGCAATTATCCAATGCCGAAAAACAACAAGCACCGCAAGCGATTCAACATTATTTACAACTAGTCGATAATTTGCGTGTCAATTTGGGCAAAGGGTTTTATGCAGGCTCGCCATGGTTTGCCTTACAACAAATTCGTGAACAAGATAAAATCAGTGTATTTGAGTTAAAAGAAGAGATTTTCCAGCAATTACGCCATAATATTCGTGATAGCCAACGCCGTGTGGCACTTCATCAACGTGATGCATACGAAGGTTTATTAGCCGTTATTCCACCTAAAGAAAAACGTGGTTTAGTGATGATTGACCCACCGTATGAATGGGAACGTAAGGATTTTCCGCAGTTGGTTGAATTGTTGCAAAATGCTTATAAAAAATGGACAACAGGCATATTTGCCTTGTGGTATCCGATTAAAGACCGTGCCAGAATCGAGCGTTTTGAAAAGAAAATGATTAAAACAGGTATTCGCCGTCAGCTCGTTTGTGAAATTTGTGTATGGCCTGATGATACTGAAATTGGTTTGAATGGTTGCGGTTTGTTGATTATCAATCCACCTTGGCAATTTGCTGAAGAGGCTGAACAAGCCTTGCAATGGTTACTACCACATTTGCGTATGCAAGAAGGCAAAGGTAGTGCAACAGTGAAATGGTTAGTAGGTGAATAAGGATTAACAATGAGTCAGACACCACGTCCCGAACAAAAACCTTCATCAGAACATCATGTATTTGATGGAATTACGTTTGAAGTTGAAGAACTTGAATGTACTGAAGGACAAGCGGTTAAACGCAAAGGTATTTATTTAGTACCGAATGCGATTACCACTGCGGCATTATTATCAGGGTTTTACGCCATTACTGCGAGTATGAGTGGGCATTATAATCAAGCGATTATTGCTATTTTTATTGCAGCTTTACTTGATGGATTAGATGGACGTATTGCTCGTGCTATGAATGCACAAAGCTCATTTGGTGAACAATTTGATTCGCTATCTGATATGCTAGCATTCGGTGTTGCACCTGCTATTTTAATGTATAGCTGGAGTTTACATGGTTTAGGACGTATAGGCTTAGCATGTTGTTTTGTTTATACAGCTTGTGCTGCATTCCGTTTAGCACGTTTTAATGTACAAATTGGTGTTGTTGATAAGCGTTATTTTATTGGTATTGCTAGTCCTTTAGCGGGTATCGTAGTAATTTCAACTGTTTGGGCAGGACTTTCTAAACATAGTATTTTAGTACCACAAGCTTTAGAAACACAAATTGGTTTAGCCGTGTTGATGGTAAGTATAGGCTTACTGATGGTATCGAATATGAAATATTATTCGTTTAAAACCATGGATAAAAAACGTGTGCCATTTATCGCGTTAATTCCTATTGTACTCATTTTAGCTGCCATGACGTATAACATTCCTGTCGGTTTATTGATTTTAGCATCTGCTTATATTGTTTCAGGATTTTTTACTACAATGATGGCAAAAAATAAATAAATATAAAAAATGAGAGTGGAGTTCAAAACCCACTCTCATTTTTTATGAATGATAATTCATTACCATTTATAGCTAAATTTCATACCGCCTGAATTCTGTGTATTAACTTCACTTCCTTCCGAACGACCCGCATGAATTTCTGTAGACCATTGCTTACCACCCACCTTAACACCAACTTCATGATGTCCATAACGTCCATACGCTTGTCTTAAACTATGACCGTTTACTTTAACCTCACTCTTTTCATTCATCGTATCAACATAATGACTAGAAATTGATGGTGTAAGTTCAATACCATTGCCTAAACTAAAACTTTTCTCTAATGATACACCAGCTCGATAGCTTAAAATATTTGCATCTGGCAATGCTATATTTGCACCATTTAAGTTATAGTTGCGTCCTTCTAAATAGTGGTAACGTACACCTACACTTGGTTTAATATTGACCAACTTTGTCGATACGGTTGTCCCTACATTCACTCCTGCTGTCGCTATATTGCGTGCAAGTTTGGTATCTTCTCCTTCTGAACGAAGTTCACTATCTGTACGTCCATAACCTACATCAACACTGACAAAACTATTATCAGCATAGTTAAGTTTACTATAAACCGAAAGCATATCTAATTTGCTTTCACTGCTTGCATTATCAGCAAAACGATTTGTCCCTTCACTATGACTATACGCAACACCAACCAGCAATTGACCATCTGCTGTATCAAGCACCGTATCAGCACCAATTTGAGTTAGGGTTTCTTGTTTTTTATAATCACGATAATACGCTGAACCATGTTCAGTTTCATTATAGCGATTTACATTTAACCATACGCCACCTGAATGAATATTATCCAGTAAATGATGATTTAAACCATCCCCAACATGAATAACACTATTCACTTGTGATGATAAATCTGATAATGCTGTATTGGCATAACGACTTATTAATTCTGATTGTTGTTTTTGTGCTAGTGCTTTACGGCGTGCTTCTTCTGCTTGGCGTTCTTTTTCTAAACGCTCTGCCTCTTGACGTGCTAACTCAGCTTGACGTTCTTTCTCTAACCGTTCTGCTTCTTGGCGTGCTAATTCCGCTTGACGTTCTTTCTCTAAGCGTTCCGCTTCTTGACGAGCCAATTCTGCTTGACGTTCTTTCTCTAAACGCTCTGCTTCTTGGCGTGCTAACTCAGCCTGACGTTCTTTTTCCAAACGTTCCGCTTCTTGGCGAGCCAATTCTGCTTGACGTTCTTTTTCCAAACGTTCTGCTTCTTGACGTGCTAATTCCGCTTGACGTTCTTTTTCTAAACGCTCTGCCTCTTGACGTGCTAACTCAGCTTGACGTTCTTTCTCTAACCGTTCTGCTTCTTGGCGTGCTAATTCCGCTTGACGTTCTTTCTCTAACCGTTCTGCTTCTTGGCGTGCTAATTCCGCTTGACGTTCTTTTTCTAAACGCTCTGCCTCTTGACGTGCTAACTCAGCTTGACGTTCTTTTTCCAAACGTTCTGCTTCTTGACGTGCTAATTCCGCTTGACGTTCTTTCTCTAAGCGTTCCGCTTCTTGACGAGCCAATTCTGCTTGACGTTCTTTCTCTAACCGTTCTGCTTCTTGGCGTGCTAATTCCGCTTGACGTTCTTTCTCTAACCGTTCTGCTTCTTGGCGTGCTAATTCAGCCTGACGTTCTCGTTCTAAACGTTCCGCTTCTTGACGAACTAATTCAGCCTGACGCTCTCTTTCCAAACGTTCTGCTTCTTGGCGTGCTAACTCGGCTTGACGCTCTCTTTCCAAACGCTCTGCTTCTTGGCGTGCTAATTCAGCCTGACGTTCTCGTTCTAAACGTTCCGCTTCTTGACGAACTAATTCAGCCTGACGTTCTTTTTCTAAACGTTCCGCTTCTTGACGTGCTAACTCAGCCTGACGCTCTCTTTCCAAACGTTCCGCTTCTTGACGTGCTAACTCAGCCTGACGTTCTTTTTCCAAACGTTCTGCTTCTTGGCGTGCTAACTCGGCTTGACGCTCTCTTTCCAAACGCTCTGCTTCTTGGCGTGCTAATTCAGCCTGACGTTCTCGTTCTAAACGTTCCGCTTCTTGACGAACTAATTCAGCCTGACGTTCTTTTTCTAAACGTTCCGCTTCTTGACGTGCTAACTCAGCCTGACGCTCTCTTTCCAAACGTTCCGCTTCTTGACGTGCTAACTCAGCCTGACGTTCTTTTTCCAAACGTTCTGCTTCTTGGCGTGCTAACTCGGCTTGACGCTCTCTTTCCAAACGCTCTGCTTCTTGGCGTGCTAATTCAGCCTGACGTTCTCGTTCTAAACGTTCCGCTTCTTGACGAACTAATTCAGCCTGACGTTCTTTTTCTAAACGTTCCGCTTCTTGACGTGCTAACTCAGCCTGACGTTCTTTTTCTAAACGCTCTGCTTCTTGACGAGCTAATTCTGCTTGGCGTTCTTTTTCTAAACGCTCTGCCTCTTGACGTGCTAACTCAGCTTGACGTTCTTTCTCTAACCGTTCTGCTTCTTGGCGTGCTAATTCCGCTTGACGTTCTTTCTCTAACCGTTCTGCTTCTTGACGAGCCAATTCTGCTTGACGTTCTTTCTCTAACCGTTCTGCTTCTTGACGAGCCAATTCTGCTTGACGTTCTTTTTCTAACCGTTCTGCTTCTTGACGAGCCAATTCTGCTTGACGTTCTTTTTCTAAACGCTCTGCCTCTTGACGTGCTAACTCAGCCTGACGTTCTTTTTCTAAACGCTCTGCTTCATCATCTATTTCTTTTTCAAGCACAGGACTCCACAAATAATAGTTCTCGCCTTCATGACGTAAACTATAACGATATGCACCTAAATCAACTTGTTCATCTTTGTTTGCTAATTTAACCGTTGATGTATCTGTACCTTTAACCGTTAATAAAGTTAAATGTTCTTTTGTCTTCGTTGGTTCTTTACCTGTATTATTAACATTTAAACGATGTGTACCACTTGCATTTCCTTGAACATTTACTTTATCACCTTTAAATTGCGTTAAATTAGTTTGATAATTAAATAAACCTTCACCTGTTAAATTACCTAAAATATTTAAGGTATGATAGTTACCTGTATTTGCATTCGTTGCATTATTTAAATTAACCACCGAACCAGCTGTTAAGTTTAAATGACCTACATCACTATTCGCAGTCATGTCCCATACACTATCTGCTGATAAATTAACGATAGTTTCAGCAGTTGCACTTAGCTTACCTGCCAAATGTGCTTTACCTAAAGTCAATGTCGCATTATCAACTAAACTAACATTACCATTAATCGCTGTAACAGGAATACTATTTAATATATCGCCATTATAAGTCGGTGTAGTACAAGTCGTTGTACCACTATAATCTGATCGAATACATACAGGTGTTTGTCCATTGATAAAACCCGCTGTAAGCGTAGCATTTTGACTTACTGATAAATTTGCATTGACCACACTTACATTACGTCCAATATATGCGGTTGCATTATCCTGTACTGCTAATGTCGTCATATTAAATGTACGATTTAACCAATCATCATCCTTAATCACCTCAGTACGATTTAAATGGTCATACGCATACGGAGTTGGTCTGCCCGATAGCATCAAATTACCATTTTTAGCAATGATATTACCATTTAAATTTGCTCCACCATTCAGCATATAAACATCATCTTTAGGCAGAGGATCATAAACAAAATTTAATTGACCATTATTTTTTGTTGTATCAGTTTCACCTAAAATACCTGAAAATGTGTCTATTCCTGCAGTAGGAGTACGTTTTGCATTCTCACGCTCTAAAAATGCACGTGCTGCTGCATTACGATCATTACTTGCTAATAATAACCATCGATTATTACTTTTCCCTCTTTCTGGTAAGAAACTATTAATTGTACCACTCGTTAATACATAATAATCTGTATGTCCATCAGGATAAGCATTGATATGAATATGCCCTGATCGACTTCGACCATTTACCCAAATAATGTCTTTTTCTGTTAAAAGTGGTTGTAATAGTTCTTTACCAATAGTAACCGTGGTTGCCTTATTCAAATTATGATTGACAATTCTTGCACCATCATCAGCATTTTGAATACGTGTAAATTTCAAATCATGACCATTTGTATCTAAACGACCACCACGAAAACCAAAATAGATATTATTGGGATCAACTTGATCTGTACTATTTAAGACAACTGTAGCACGACCACTTACAATACCAACTTCACTAAATGCTTGTTTTTGATTATTTTCATCAGCACGTTGGTCTAAAATAACCGTACCATCTCCTACACTAATTGAGCCTAAGTTTTTACCCACGCCTTGTATATGTAATGTCCCTTCCCCTATTTTTGATAAACGGTCTTTATCGGGATTACTGACTTTCCAAGTAACTGTTTTATCCTTATCAATTGATACACCAGCACCTAGCCAAGTTGTATCCTTTTTTAAACCTTCGACTGTAGTATTCCCTGAAAAATAAATTGCACCAGAACCCTGATTAATACTATCAGTGAGTTGTAAGGTATTATTCTCCCCTGCAATAGTAAAGGTTTTACCATGATCTTGACGTGGACGAGACCAATGTCCATTATTTATACCTTCTCGCTCAGCTAAATTTACATCCATCAAATCTACATTTAATAAGGTTTGTCCATTCACACTAATGGTACTGGTATTATTTGATGGTAACCACATTAATGTTTGCTCATTACCAATCACAGTACCTGCAATTGATGCTTTTTCATTTTCATCAACATAACCCAGATGTGAAGTAGAAAATGAATTACTATCCGTACTAGATTGTACAGAGGCAATATAGACCCAACGCTTTGCTTCCACATCCCATGCAAACACACCAGAACCACTATCACCACTACGTTGCATGATACCAAGCGGATGTTCAAATAAATTACTCATTCCATCAAAACGAAGAAGAGTATTTGAGCTAGTTCCCGGTATTGAAGGATTTGTAAATACTTCCTTTAAATCCAGCATCGAACCACCCGTCATAAAGTGATATGCATCTTCAATATTACGTTGTTCACCACCTTTTTCATCAATAACTCGCTGAATACCTGAACCAGCACGTACAAAATTGGTATATTTATTCTTATCTAAAAAAGCAGATATGTTAGTCTCATTAGCAATAGGAATTGGAGCAACTTCGGTAACTAACTTATGTAAACGTGGTGTATGGTAATCATCACGATGCCAACTCTTAATTTCTGCACCAGGGGTTTTAACATGACGGTTAGTAATTTGATAATTAAAATGATGACTATCTGGATTCACATTACTATGTTCACCAAATTGTACCGATTCATAACCACGATTATGCTGTACACTCACAATATATTGTGGTTTAACCAGAGTTGCTATACCATTAATACGAGAAGCTACTGCCAAATCAATCATAGAAATATCTTGTAACATCGTTCCAACAGATTGACCATTTTTATCAAAGATTTCAACATTACTGGCATTTAAATGGAATTGACCTTTATTTTCAGCAAAATCACGGAATTGTTGGTAATCGACATCACCACGTACCACACCTGCCTGTACTGAGTTAATTCCTAAAAACATTAAGCTAAACAATAAATTATATTTAAAAAATGGTTGATTAATTGCTGTCATTCGTTTCATAGAGAACTCACAAAATAAAAAGATATACTTGATTTAAAAGCGTGTAGATTTTTAGATTAACATGATCTCATTCTCAACTTAAAGTCGTAGCATATTGATATTTTTTAATAATATTAATGCATTATCAATTTAAATTGAGAATGGTGTAACATATTCTATCATTTTATTGTTACAAAACGAAATATTTTTTATTTAAAATGTGATGAATTTATCCTTTTTATAAAAATCATTTTATCCATAAATAAAAGCATAATCTCGTATAAGATTATGCTTTTTGAGTTTAACTATAATGTATTAGCCACGAGATTTACAATTTTTATAAATAATCTCATTGTCTGGCGTTGTTACTAAAATAGTTGATTTTTTGTAGTTCTTCACAGTAATAGCATCTGTACCTAAAGTATAGCTATTTTCATTACCAAAATGCGTACCGACAAAATCAGAATGAGCTAAATTAATAGGCATAAAACGTGCCTTACCATTTAAAACTGCTTGTGCATAAGTCGGCAAGCCTTGTTTGTTAAAACCATAAGTTACTTTAACTGGTTTTTTACCTGAACAAACATATGTTACTTGTTTAGTTGTAACTGTTGAAGCATGAGCTTCTTGTGCTGTTTGAGCATTTGCTGTTGCAGTTGCCATCAAACCTACACTTAATAACGCTGCAGGTACAATTGTTTGTAAAAGTTTTTTCATGATATTTTCCCCTATTGGAAATGATGCTAAATGTGTTGCGAGTACAACATCTCTTGATGTATTCATTATAGGAAAACTTCTAGAATAAATTAATAAGATATTGTCATAATTTGTTACACTTTATGATATTCATGCAAAAAATAATCAATTTTACACCATAATGCATTAACTCATACGAAATATTAAGAGAATATCATTCAATCTGTAACAAATTATTTCAAACATCTATTTAAGAACGCTGATTAATTCCTTGTTCCAACACATCAAATAAATCATCAGCCAATGATGTACCAAATTGAGCATCAATTTCACGGATACAAGTTGGGCTAGTTACATTGATTTCGGTAACATATTCACCAATCACATCTAAACCAACAAAAATCAAGCCTTTCTCTTTTAAGAAAGGTCCGACTTCTTGAGCAATCGCTTTATCTTTTTCCGTTAATGGACGAGCTTCACCACGACCACCTGCCGCCAAATTACCACGAATATCGCCTTGCTGTGGAATACGAGCTAAACAATATGGTGCTGGTTCGCCATTAATCATCAGAATACGCTTATCACCATCAACAATTTCAGGAATATAACGTTGTGCCATAATTGGTTGCGTACCATTTTGTGTTAAAACCTCTAAGGTCGAACCAATATTCACCCCATCATGATAAAGACGGAAAATGCCCATTCCTCCCATACCATCAAGCGGTTTGACAATCACATCTTTATACTCAGCGATAAATTCACGAATCAAATTGGCTTGTGATGTTACTAAAGTTGGTACTTGCAAATGTGGAAACTGAGTCGCAAATAATTTTTCATTACAATCACGCAATGATTGTGGCTTATTGACAACCCATGCCCCTTCACGCTCCGCCTGTTCCAAAATATAGGTGGTATAAATAAAATTCATATCAAATGGCGGGTCTTTACGCATTAAAATGACATCATAATCCGCTAAAGATTCGATACGCTTTTCGCCTAACTGATAATAATCTTGATTATTTTCAAAAACTTGTAAATTCGAAATTTGCCCAAATGCCTTACCCTGATTTAAAAACAAATCTTGTTGCAAAGCATAGCCTAATTCATGTCCACGGCGTTGTGCTGCCCACAACATTGCCATCGTTGAATCTTTTTTCAAATTCACTTTTGCAATATCGTCCATTATTACTAAAACACGCATAAAATTCTCCTTAATGATGAAATGAACTTAATGACTTAAATGTGCAAAACGCACAATATTTGATAAGTTTTGATTCTGCTCTACCGCTTTACGATACAATAGTGCCATTTTACCAATTTTTTGCACAACATGAGCTTGCGTTTCTTCTGCTAATTGTTCAATCATATGCTGGCGTAATTCACGATCTTCGCCTGCTACTTTAATTTTAATTAATTCGTGGTCATTTAAGGCACGTTCTGTTTCTTCTAAAACCGCATCGGTTAAGCCATTGCTACCTAACATCACCACAGGATTTAGATGATGACCAATCGCACGTAGTTTTTTAATTTCAACAGTTGATAATTGACGACTCATAAGTTACTCTTTTTCAATATTCATTTTAAACATTATAGCAAAGATTAATCAATGATATTGTGCATTTCTGTATTTATTTTAAAGAATCTTTACTCTAAAATATCTTCATCATTGAGTACAAATATTACAGAGAAATACAAAATAAATACTTGCAATTTAAACAAAATTCAGTCATATTAGAAAAATAGTGAGATTACTCTAAAATGTAATATCTCCCTTTCACTAAACACAGGATACAAACCCATGAAAAAATTATTCCTTTTAGGTGCTTTGCTTGGTTTAAGTACAGCAACCTTTGCTAATCTTGATAATACTCGTTGGCAAACGATTGATGACAAAACAGGTAAACCAAAAGCCATTATCATCTTTTCTAAACAACCTAATGGCACTTATACTGGCAAAATTCAAAGTATGTATGATGCTGCACAAGGTAAAAGCTGTACAACATGTACAGGTCCATACAAGAACAAACAATTAATTAATGTTCCTGTTGTCCAAAACTTAAAAGAAGTTTCAGCTGGTGTTTATGAAGGTGGAACCATTATTGACCCTAAAACTGGTAGTTCTTATCGCTTAAAAGGTACACTACAAGGTAATAAATTGTCATTACGTGCTTATGTAGGAATTTCTTTAGCAGGTCGTAACCAAACATGGAATCGTGTAAAATAATTTAATTTTTTTGAATGCCAAAGCCATTAAGATATTATATTTTAATGGCTTTTTTATATTTATAATTTTAACACCGCTTGATAATAACTTGCTTTTTGCTCTAATGCCAAAGGATACGCCCGTGATGATGATGGTAAACGATGTAATTTTATTGTTTTATGATTAATCAATACATCAACGAATTGTCCAATTTTTGGTAATATCACATCTTTATTTTCCCCATGCTGACCATAATGATACAGTAAAGTTTTAGTTGCCTTTTCGCCAGTCGTTAAAATATGCTGACAATTCGGAAGCTGTGCTAAAAGTTGAGCAATATCTTGTTCTTGCACCACTTGTAAAAATTGATCAGATGCATTATCTTTTAAACGAATAGCCTGATAGACTGTATCACTAATGGCAATACCTTGTTGCTGTAAAAATTGTTGAATTTCATACTGTTTAAATTTTTTGTTTTGAATATCAATAAAATAATCTTTATCCCCATAAAAGATCAAACCCATAATTCGCCACATATCATTATTATAATTCGGATAATAAAAATCCATCTTCCAACGCTGTTTCGGCGGTGGAAAACTACCTAATAATAAAAAGCGAGCATTCTGCGGTAAAAATGGGGTTAATGGGTGAGTTTCAATATTCATCAAATGTTCACAAAAAATATCATGATTATTGCACGCTATTTTAACATGAAATCGGTTATACTAAAGCCATATAAATATTTAGGTTTAATCATCATGAATCCATCTTTTAAACAGGTTTTTAGCCCTGCACAATATACTTGCTTTAAAGCCTACGACATTCGTGGACAACTTGGTACAGAACTCAATGAAGACATTGCTTATCGTATTGGACGTGCCTATGGACAGATTTATCAACCAAAAACTGTTGTAGTGGGTTGCGATGTCCGTTTAAGCAGTGAAGGTTTGAAGAAAGCCACCATTCAAGGACTAAATGATGCAGGTGTGAATGTGTATGATTTAGGCATGACAGGCACGGAAGAAGTGTATTTTGCGTCATTTCATTTGAATGTACAAGGTGGTATTGAAATCACGGCAAGCCATAATCCTATGGATTATAACGGCATGAAATTGGTACGTGAAATGGCTCGCCCAATTAGCAGTGAGACAGGTTTAAAAGAGATTCAAGCCTTAGCAGAAAGTGCTGATTTTACACAGGTTGATGAAAAAGGCACAACCAAACACATCAATATGTTAGCGGAATATGTTGAACATTTAATGGGCTATATCAAACCAAATAAAATCCGTCCATTAAAATTGGTGGTCAATGCGGGCAATGGCTCGGCAGGTCATGTTATTGATGAAATCGAATATCGTTTTAAACAATTGAACGTGCCTGTTGAATTTATCAAAATTCACCATGAGGCAGACGGCAATTTCCCAAATGGTATTCCTAATCCGATTTTGGTCGAAAATCGTGCCAGTACTGCCAATGCTGTTTTAGAGCATCAAGCGGATATGGGCATTGCATGGGACGGCGATTTTGACCGTTGTTTCCTATTTGACGAAAAAGGGCAATTTATCGAAGGCTATTATATTGTTGGTTTATTGGCACAGGCGTTTTTATTACAAAAACAAGACGAAAAAATCGTACATGACCCACGTTTAGTGTGGAATACGCTTGATGTAGTACAACGTTATGATGGGCAAGCGGTACAGTCAAAATCTGGGCATTCATTTATTAAAGAAATGATGCGTGAACAAAATGCGATTTATGGCGGAGAAATGTCAGCTCATCACTATTTCCGTGATTTTGCTTATTGTGATAGCGGTATGATTCCATGGCTATTAGTGGTGATGTTATTATCAGAAACTGGGCAAACATTATCCAGCTTAGTCGAAGAAATGATTGCAAAATTCCCATGCAGTGGTGAAATTAATTTTAAAGTGGCGGATACACAAGCGACTATTCAACGCATTTTAAGCCACTATAAACGTAAACGCCCGCAGATTGATGAAACTGATGGCATTAGTTTAGATTTTGGGCATTGGCGTTTTAATGTGCGTGCATCTAATACTGAACCATTATTGCGTTTAAATATTGAAACCCGTCAATCAGATAAAACCTTACCGATGCAAAATTATATTGATGAATTAACGCAACTCATTACAGCGTAATTCATCTTGTAATATAAAAATAAGGTGGATTCTTTCCACCTTATTGATTTTTTAGTTATTATTTTAAATAATCAATATTTGGTAAGACAAATGGTGGATGTGGTGATAAATCCACGATTTTAATAAAACCATCACCTAATACATAATGTAATAAATATTCACTCACTAAATCACCATTATTTGCAAGAGAATAATCAGGAATGCCGATATGATAATGCCATAATTGGTATTTTTGAGCATACGCCACTTTATCTCGCCAATTTGGGTCTTCAGTTGGGACGTTGTCTGATGATTTATTACGCCCTTTAAGATTGGTTAAGCCAAATTGTTTGACGTGTTTTTCGAATTGACGAATTTTTAATTGGTCAGCAATCGGAAAATTAATGATTTGTTGAGCAAATAATTCACCAAAAAAGACGTGCATTATACTTGCTCCGTAAAGTCTTTTTTATTTAAAGCATTGAGCCACGCTAAAAACTCTTCATCTGTATCGAAGTCAGGTACACGCACAGCAGGAGCTTCAACTGCTTTTTTCATACGCTCTAAATCATAGTTAAATGGTACGTCATTAACCAAATTGCTTTCTACCAATTTGTTAATAAAATCTTCAGTACGCATATTATACTGTTGAGCTTTTTTTATCGCAATTTGTTCAAGGTGGGGGGCAAGTTCGATAATCATGATGTATTCTCCGTGATTTATTACCATTATGCTAACAAAAAAAATCTTACTCGTCTATTATATGTATAATATTTAAACAAAAAATATTCTATACAAGCATTTTAATCTATGATACAGTTAAAAAATATTCTAAAACACCCACGAATTAGGAGCATATCATGAGCACTTATTTGACCTATGTTGATGGCACTTCTGCTAAATTTTGGCAGATTCACGTTGATGGATGCTCACACACGGTTACTTTTGGTAAAATTGGCACGACTGGACAAAGCAAAACCAAAACTTTTGATGATGAAACCGCGTGCCAAAAAGATGCCGATAAACTCATTAAAGCGAAAAAAGCCAAAGGTTATAGCGAAGATGGTACGCCTGTTCAGCCATCGACAAGCAAGCCAAATCAAAAAAATAATACTGACAAAACCGCTATTTTTGCAGAATTTGATGAAATCATTAAAAATGGCGATTTAAATCAAGTTGTACCTTTTTTAACTGCTCACAAAAATGGCAATGTCAGCGAGCTTAAAAAGCGTTTAAATAAAGCTCGTCATTATTATTTGGATTGGCAAGATTTAAACCCAACAGGTAAAAGTGATTGGGGAAGACGTGGCGATGCCAATCATGAACGTATGCTATTTTGTTTAGCACTCGGTTTATTATCAGCCAGTGATTTTAACGGACGTTGGTTTGATTGTTTTATTTCAGTTTTACGTTATATGGATGACCCTAAATTTTATACCATAAAAGATTATAAAAATAATAGCTATCAAATGGTTTTTGATATCATTAAACATTTTGAATTTAAAGAGTTATTTAATGCGTATTTTGCTGAGAGTATTAAACAAGATTTGGGTGGTGTGGACTATTGGATATTACACAAATTAGAAACCCATGATTTAATTGATTATCATGCTCAATCTTTTGCCAGTGGCTTAGCCGTGAGTAGTTTACCTAAAACCCTAAACTGGGAATATAAACTTAACTTAGATGAATATCGTGAACAATTTTTAGGATTAGATATTCCAAGTCGTGATTTAAAGAGTTTATTTGAATATGAAACCAATATTTCATGGGATTATATACATGGATTAAATATTCCAAAAGAATATAAATCATCAACTTGGCAATATGTTACAGAACATGGCGGGAATTGGCTCTATTTACTCCCTAAATTTATTGAACAAGGTCAATTAGAGCGTGATTGGGTATTACAAAAATGTATCGAAATTCAATCGAATTTTTGGAAACAAACCACCAAAAAGTTTTATAAAGATTTATTTAAAGCCTTAAATCCAACAGAACAAGAGCTATTAAATTTACAAGACAGTTTATTTATGTTGTTGCAACACGAATTAAAACCAACTGTCAATTTTGCCCTTGATAGCTTAAAACCATTGATTCATCATCAAGCGTTTAATTTTGCAGAGTTTATGACCTTTATTGCACCAATGATGATGAATGGCGAATTTAAAAACTCAATTAAAAGCCTTTTAACGCAATTTGATAAAATCTTAAAAACTCATCCGCAACACATGACTTTGATTTATCCATCATTATGTCATGTATTATTTATCAATGATTTATCTTTACAAGAAAAAGCAGCTAAATTATTGGTCAAATATGCCAATCAAGATACATTGGGCGATGATTGGGACAATTTAATTAGCCATATTGAAACATTATTTGATAGTTTACCGAATGATATTAAAGCTTTATTAGCACCACTTTATCAAACACAAGATGAGATAAATGAGTCAAAGACAGAGCATATTATACAAAATTTATTGTCAGATATGACTTATCATTATGACCCTATGGTACGTCTTGATTATTTTGCTGATGATAAAAAGATAAATTTATATTCAGAATTTAATGATATTTTATTTAATTTTGGGCAGTTGGAATATTCTAACAATCCGATCGATTTTGAAATATTTATGGCAAGCTGGTTACAGTTAAAAGCCAATCAACAATTTCCAAGCGATTATATCGAACAACTGCAAAGTGTTTTAAGTAAATATCGTCATCAATGGTTTAATCATGGCTTATTCTGCCTATTTAAAAATGAATTTATTAACGAGATTTTCCAAAATAAAGATGAGAAAACTAATTTTAGTTTTAATGACTTTAAATTTATGTTTTCTTATTATGAATTAGTTAATAAATTTATTGCGTTAAATCAACAAAATCAAACTTTGCCGTTATTATCCACACCAACGCATTTTCCTGCATTTATTCAGCCAAAAACATTGGTTGAACGCTTAATCGCTTATCAAAATGCCAATATTGAGATTGATTTAACCGATTATGCGATTGCTCTTGCTCGTATGCCACGAGTGGATATTGAACCTGCGATTGAATTATTATCTGAAATTAAAAATGAGTTGATTGTAGAGAGTTTAAAGTTTGCTTTTGGTTTAATTAAAATCACAGAAACTGTACCATCAATTCAGCAAATGCAACTAATGGGGGTAGAACGTAGTCAAGAACAGATTGATAAACTCAATGCGAATATTATTGAACGTGAAAATAAACTCGCTGATATGAGTCATAATCAAAATATCGCCAAAGGATTATTGGATAAAGCTAAAAAAGCCATTGAAAATACCGTCAAAGCATTTGATGGTAGTCATAAAAAGAGCCATTATCAAGGTTGGCGTGGCGTGTTTGCAACCATTGCGAAAACACACCATTTAAATATTGAGTTCGATTATCAGCATCATGATGCTCGATATTTTGATAGAGTGATTGATAATCATGCAACTGGTTCAGATTATGAGTATAAACCGATTATCAATTACGATTATGATTACAAAAATCGTAAACAAATTGTCGAAGAAACGGGGCATTATGAAATTCGATTTAAAGTGAAAGAGTATTTTAGATTAGCTCATACTAGCGATATTTATCGCCAATGTGGTCATTATATCAATAGAAATATTTATTTAGATAGTTATTATACTTCGATGATATTATTGCCAAAATTTTTAACACCACTCAATCAAACAGATTATGATAAATATTTGGCAAGTTATACCTTTTCTGATGAATATGCGTTTGATAAATATACCTTGCCGATACTTGAACGCTTAATGTCAGAAGATTATCCATATAATGCTTATACCCAATTTATTTTGGTGGCGTGTTTATTTGCCAAAGATAAAGCTGTCAGATTGGCGGGTATTGATGCGATTATTTTTGCAATTTCACATTTTAAACTCGACCCAAATATGTTTGCACAACATAGCAGTCAATGGATTCAACATTTTTCCGCACCATTTAGCCGATATGTGGAATGTATAACACAGTTATCGCAATATGAGTCGATTTATCAAAAAGTTGTGTTAGATGTGATTGAAAAAACTATCGTGCAGATTGAGTTTAAAGATAAATTACCAACCAATTTTAAAAAGTATTTGGAAATTTATTATCTGTTATTATCCAGCTTAAATAAAAAATCAGATAAAAACGTCATCGATAAATTACAACAATGGTTGGAAATTTCTAATTCCATTAAAACCATTGTGGGGAAAATTGGGAAATTGTAAAGCAGTTTTAATGTATAGGAATATATTATGTCTGATATTTTAGATTTTAGCTATTCAACATCTAGCCGTCTCATTAAAAAACCATCATTTCAAGAGTTGGTATTATCGCACCACACAGAAATTGAAGAGTTGGCTAATATTCCCTGTTTCTTTTGGGGAGAAATGAAAGCCCCAGTTTTAACTGCTAAGGCATTATTATGTCTTAGTAAAGTGGTTCGGTCAAGTTTTGCCCCAATTCCTGTGCGATTATTAGACCCGATTATTACCGCAGGGCAAAATGAATTACGTTTTGAAGGATTTTCATCATGCAATGGTGTATATGCTCGTTTAGATATATTATCTGATGCGATGGACGGTGAATTTATTGCACATGGCACGACCAATGTTGATTTTAATGAACCAATGATTAACGCTTTAAATGCGGTGAAAAAAAGTGAATTAATGATGATTGGCGTGGGTGATAAAGAAGTGAATATCAGCACCAAACAAGGTAATGTTCAAGAGAAAAAAGTGAAATTACCTGACCGTTGGATTAAAGGTTTAACCAGCGTGCAAGTTTATTTATCGGAAATGGACGAAATTTTCCGTTTAAATAAATTACAAGTCATGCAATTTTTTGCATCATTACCAAAATCAAAAAATACCAATATGTATTTGTTAATGCGTGCTAATCGTGTTATGTTTACGCCAATTTATTCAGCAAATAGTATTAAAATTGGCGGTATTGAACGTTTAAGATTATTAGAAATGTTATTGCCTTATATTGAGGAAATGGTCTTTTTCCAAAATGAACAATCGGAAAGTATGGCAGTACAACTTTATATGAACAATATGCGATTTACCTTTGCCTTATCTCCTGAAAATAATCGTGGTTTTTCTGGCGAAGGGAATATTTTGGAGAAAATGACCGCCGAATTACCGACTGAATATATTTATGCGTTTAATCATCTATTAAAAAGCAATGAAACTTTTAATCCAACTTTATTATCGATAGAACATCAAATTGATTTTAACAGTACCGAAAGTTTAACGGCAACATTATCAGCAATGGGATTATTAGGTTTTGATTTATATCAACGTCAATATTATTATCGCCGTTTGCCTTTTAAAATGGAAAAGATATTATCGCTCAATCCACGTTTAAAAAATGCCAAAAAACTCATCAGCGATGAAAATATCCACATCATCAGCCGAACACACGATGAAGTGGTTGCTAAAGTCAAAGGTACTGATGTTGAACATACAGTTGTTATCAGAGGTAATGAATCAAAATGTACTTGCCAATGGTATGCAAAACATCAAAATCAACGTGGGTTATGTAAGCATATTTTAGCGGTAAAATTAGTGCAACATCCATAATTTAAAATTTAAACGTATTTCAGTAATTTTACGCTTTTTCATTTGTCAGTATTTCTCTAAAGGTCTATAATATCTTAAATTTTTAAACCATTTTGAAGAATATTTTATGACCGTTCGTACTCGTATTGCCCCAAGTCCAACAGGTTTTCCACACGTTGGCACAGCGTATATTGCCTTATTTAATTTATGTTTCGCCAAACAACATGGCGGTGAATTTATTTTGCGTATTGAAGATACTGACCAACTGCGTTCAACGCCTGAAAGTGAAAAAATGATTTTAGATTCATTGCGTTGGCTTGGTTTAAACTGGTCGGAAGGTCCTGATATTGGCGGTAAACACGCCCCATATCGTCAATCTGAACGTATGGATATTTATAAAAAATATGCCCTTGAATTGGTCGAAAAAGGACACGCCTTTTACTGTTTTGCCACTGCAGAAGAATTAGACCAAATGCGTGCCGAACAACAGGCTCGTGGCGAAACACCAAAATATGATGGACGTGGTTTATTGTTATCAGAAGATGAAGTCAAACAACGTCTTGCCAATGGCGAACCGCACGTGATTCGTATGAAAGTGCCAACTGAAGGTGTGTGTAAATTCAATGATATGTTGCGTGGAGAAGTGGAAATTCCTTGGTCGCAAGTGGATATGCAAATTTTACTAAAAACTGATGGCTTACCGACTTATCATCTTGCCAATGTGGTGGATGATCATTTGATGGAAATTACTCACGTTATTCGTGGTGAAGAATGGATTCCGTCAGCACCAAAACATCAGCTTTTGTATCAATATTTTGGTTGGCAAATGCCGATTTTATGTCATATGCCATTATTGCGTAATCCTGATAAATCAAAATTATCAAAACGTAAAAACCCAACATCTATCAATTATTATAAAGATATTGGTGTATTGCCTGAAGCCTTATTAAATTATTTAGGGCGTATGGGTTGGTCAATGCCTGATGAACGTGAAATTTTTAGTTTAAATGACATGATTGAACATTTTGATATTCAACGTGTTTCATTGGGCGGTCCAATTTTTGATGTTGAAAAATTACATTGGCTGAATGGTCAATATATCAAAAATATGTCGCCGAATGATTTGCTAAATACCTTATTATCTTGGCAAGGTTCTCGTGATAAATTATTAGATATTGTTACCGCAATTCAACCACGTATCAATTTATTATCAGAAGCAGTGAATTGGTCGGCATTTTATTTTAATCATATGCCAAATATTACTGCGGAACAATTTGAATCGAAAAAACTCACGCCTGAACAAGTGCGTCAAAGTTTACAATTTGCGATTTGGCGTTTAGAAAGTTTATTCACTTGGAATAATGACACAGTGAGTAAAACCTTGATGGATTTAGCCAATCAAATGGGCATTAAATTGCGTGATTTTATGCCAACATTCTTTATTGCAATTGCAGGTTCGACCAGTTCAACGCCTGTGATGCAATCGATGGTAACGATTGGTCCTGATTTAACTTTTGCGCGTTTGCGTCATGCGTTAAATATTTTAGGTGAACCATCGAAAAAAGAAACTAAAGAATGGGAAAAGCTCAATGAGCAATTAAAATCGCAAGTTAATGAATAATTAACAATTATTCATTAAAGGTGGTTTATGAATAAACCACCTTTTATATTTGGAATAAATACGCTAAACCATCACAAATGATGTAAAAAATTTGTCATGACCTTGTAATTAGGGCTATATAACCCAATTAATATTGTTTATACTATAGCATTATTTTTTATGATTGATATTTAAATAGATTTAGGTGAGCTGTGGAACGTTGGTTTCAATTTATGGGCAATCATCCCATCTTATTTGGTGTTTTTTTTGCATTAATTACTGCCTATTGGTTTATGGAAATGCAACGTAGTGGACGTAAAATTTCATCACACTCACTTGGGGTTTTGATGAAATCTAAAAACGCTATGGTTATTGACCTACGAGATAACAAAGATTTTCGTGATGGACATATCAGTGGTAGTCGTAATATTCCATATAGCCAATTAAGTAAACATATTGATGAGTTAAAAACAGCTGAACGTCCATTGGTATTTGTTTGTAACTTAGGTCATGTGGCGGGTAGTGCTTTAGCACAAGTCGGTTATGCCGATAGCTATCGTTTAGATGGCGGTATTACCCAGTGGAAAGCCGATGGTTTACCATTAGTCAAAGCGAAAAAATAATTGTTAATTTAATTTTAAATGAGGATACCAAAATGTCTGCAAAAGTTGTTATTTACACCACCCCAACCTGCCCTTATTGTATGCGTGCTAAAGCATTACTTGACAGTAAAGGCGTAAACTATGAAAACATCGATTTATCACAACACGCTCCTGAAGTTCGTGCTGAATTAACACAACGTACAGGTTCTCGTACAGTACCACAAATTTTTATTAATGACCAATTTGTTGGTGGTTGTGATGATATTCATGCCTTAGACCGTGAAGGCAAACTCGATGCTTTATTAGCTTAATAAGCTAGTGATTTGATTGTAAAACCATATTGATAGGAATGAATCCCATGAGTGAACAAGAGAAACAACTTGCTCTTGCATTAGAACGTATTTATATCAAAGATGCATCTTTTGAATTACCAAGTGCTGAAGTATTTACTAAACAATGGAATCCAGAACTTGATATCAAAATGAGTTCTACCGCAGAACAAGTGAGCCCAACACATTTTGAAGTTACACTTAAAGCCGTTGTTGAAGCAAAAAATGATAATTCAACTGCATTTATTGCTGATGTAACACAAGCAGGTATTTTCTTAATTGATAATGCTGAAGAAGAACGTTTACCTTATTTATTAGGGGCTTATATTCCTAATATTTTATTCCCGTTCTTACGTGAAGCTATCAATGATTTAGTAGTTAAAGGCAGTTTCCCACAATTACTTTTAACACCTATCGATTTTGATGCACAATTCCAAGAAAATATGCAACAATTAGCTGCACAAAATCAAGCCTAAATTTTAGCCTTGAATAAAACGTCCAATAGATTATTGGGCGTTTTTATATTATGTATATGACTGATATTATTCATTATTTTCAACATCATTTGCTTACATGGTTTGATCAACACGGTCGCCATGACCTACCTTGGCAAGTCGCTGATGACCCTTATAAAGTTTGGGTCTCTGAAATCATGTTACAACAAACCCAAGTCAAAACCGTACTCAATTATTATCCAAAATTTATTGAACGTTTCCCTACCGTTGCCGATTTAGCCCAAGCGGATTGGGAAGATGTTGCACCCTATTGGGCTGGTTTAGGCTATTATGCACGAGCAAGAAATTTACATAAAGCCAGTCAAATAGTTCATCAACAAGGTTATTTTCCTAAAACTGCTGATGAATGGCAACAACTATCAGGCATTGGACGCTCAACCGCAGGAGCATTGATGTCTTTAGGTTTAAGACAATATGGTGTGATTTTAGATGGCAATGTCAAACGTGTATTAGCCCGTTTTTTTGCGATAGAAGATGATTTAAGCAAGCCTATTCATGACAAACGTATGTGGCAATTAGCAGAACAACTTTGTCCACAATATCGCAATGCGGATTATACTCAAGCGATTATGGATTTAGGTGCAACCATTTGCACACCCAAAAAAGCATTGTGTATTTATTGTCCATTACAACCAAAATGTCAGGCTTTTGCACAAGGTCTGGTTGATGAATTACCATTCAAAAAAGCTAAAACAGCCGTGCCAATCCGTTATGCTCATGTCCTTATTTTACAACATCAACAACAATGGTTATGGCAACAACGCCCTTTAACTGGTTTATGGGGTGGTTTGTGGTGTCTACCCATTGTACAAGATGATGATGAACTTTATCAGCATATTTTAGCACTTGATTTAAAAACAGATGTTGATAATATTACCATATCACATAGTTTTACGCATTTTACATGGCAATTAGCCATAAAAATGTTTCACGTGGAACATTTAGCCCAACTACCTAGCCATTTAACAGGTGAATGGTTGGAAATTAATCAAATCCAACAAAAAGCTATACCTACCGCAATGCAAAAAGTCATTTCTGCGGTACAATAAGCAAACTAAATTGTGAGAATAGATTATGCTTGAACAACTGATTGAATTTGCAGAGCTTGGCAATCAACATAAAATTATTTGTCAAACGCCATCAGGGAAACCTGCTGAATATCAGGGCTGGATTATGGAAATTACAGATGATTCCTTACTCATTAGTACAGGTTTTGGCGATAAAAATAGTAAAGATATTTGGATTAAATTTGAGCAATTAAACCAAGCTCAATTTTTCTATTGGCACCATCAAACGAGTGCATGGCAACCGTTTTTCTTGAAATAAAAGTATTAATTGATGATGGTACAACGTTGCTCTTGGGTAGGTCATAGCGAAATTTATCAACATTATCATGACCATGAATGGGGAAAGCCTTGTTTTGATGAGCATTTATTATTTGAACAATTATGCTTAGAAGGTCAGCAAGCAGGGCTATCATGGATTACTGTACTCAAGAAGCGAGAATGTTATCGTCAGCATTTTTTCAATTATAGTATTGCAGAAATTGCTCAATTTTCTGATGAATTATTAGCAGAAAAATGCAAAGATACTGGTTTAATTCGACATTTAGCTAAACTCACAGCTATTCGTGATAATGCCCAAGCATGGTTAAAATTACAACAGCAAGGTATCGATGTAGTGAATTGGTTATGGCATTTTGTCAAACATCAACCGATTATTCATCATGAAAATGAAATCATCACACAAAACGAAATCAGCCAAACTATGTCTAAACAACTGAAAAAGCATGGCTTCAAATTTGTTGGAGCGACCACGTGTTATGCATTTATGCAAGCGGTCGGTATGGTTGATGACCATCAAAACCATTGTTTTTGTAAAAGTAAAATGTAACATCCACCATTATTGTACAAATGGAATGCATTGTTTTAAATCATCACACGGTAAATTTTGTCGCATTTTTAAGAAATAATCTTGTACCATCTGTGCTTGTTGCTCAATACCATATTGATAAAATGATTTATCTTGTGATAAACGATAGCGATAACGGCGGTCAAAAATCGCTCTACGCACCACTTTCATGCCTTGTTGAATTTGCCATACATGCACCAATTCATGAATTAGCCAACTTTGTATAGCGAGATTTTGTTGAGAAAAATCATCACAATAATCGGCAATATTAAAATAAATATTACCATTTGGACTCATAGCATAACCTTTTAAAATGAGCCGATGGGCAATGATTTTGATATCATCTAACTGTAAATTTTGGGCAAAAACTTCTTGTGCTAATGCACGTTCCCCTTGTGTGAGTAATCTTTTCTGTAATATAAAATATCCCATCATGACCACACCACTAAAATTGCAGCAACCACAATCAATAATAAGCCGATTAAATCTTGTTGTTTTAGACGTTCTTTAAAAATAAAAAACGAAATCATCAACATAAATAAAACTTCAATTTGTCCTACCGTTTTAACAAATGCAACGTGTTGCAAACTCATGGCACTAAACCAACCTACCGAGCCGAAAAATGAAAATACACTTGTTGCAATGGTTAAAGCAGGATAATGCATTAATTTTATTAAAGTATCTCGCTGTTTTATCCATAAATACAATGTTAAACTTAAAGCCTGTAAACTAATCACACAAAATAATACCCAAGATGCTGACACCAAAGCAGGCAAATTGAGCAACAAACTTGCTTCTCGTACAAATAATGATGTTAAAGCAAAACTTAAACCACTTGCCAAACCAAGCAACAAGGTTTTCCACGAAAACTGACGTAAATTATTCACACCCGTCATTAAGAATATAGCAACACCACCAATCACAATGCCCAACCAACCTAAGGCATTAATCTGTGTTCCAAATAAGGTTACGCCTAAAATTGCCGCTAAAACCGCTTCACTTTTGGCTAAACCTGCTCCAATCGCATAATTTTTTAATCGAAATAATACGACCATTAAAGCTGTAGCGATAATTTGTGCTGCTGAAGCCAATAAAATATAGATAATAAATGATGATGAAAATTGGGGAATAATTAGACTTGGCTGATATTGATAATGAAAGCATAAATAAGCCAAAGCCAATGGAACAGCAAAAATAAATCGTGCCAAAGTTACACCTAAAACAGGCACATACACACTTAGCTGTTTTTGAAAAGCATTACGCCCTGCCTGCATAAAGCCAGCAAATACACTTAATAAAACCCATAACATTCAATAACTTACCAAGTTTGAGCATCGATACTCTGCCCTTTTATAGTTTGACTATCATCACTCATCAACCAAATATAGCGGGGTACTAATTGTTCTGCTGTAACTAAACTATCAGGATTTTCATCGGGAAATGCCATTGCTCGCATAGCGGTGCGTGTCGCCCCGGGATTAATACAATTATAGCGAATATTGCCATACTGATTTTCTAAATGTAATAATTGACAAATTTGCTCAGTCGCAATTTTGGATAAACTATAAGCACCCCATGTTGCACGCACCGCTCGACCTACGCCTGAACTAGTAAAAATTACCGAAGCCGATATAGATTGTTTTAATAAGGGCAATAAAGCTTGCGTTAAAAATAATGGTGCTTGTACATTCACTTGCATCACGTCTTGCCAAATATCAGCAGGATAGTCGATTAAATGTTCTCGTAAACCTAAAATCCCTGCATTATGTAAAATACCATCTAAGCATTTGAATTTTAATGCTAATTTTTGATATATCTGTTGATAATCTTGTGTAGTCGCCAATAAAAAATCCAGTACAAGTAATTCAGACATTTGTCCTGTCGTTTGATAAATCTGTTCAGCAACAGCCTGTAATTTTTCACCATTACGCCCATGTAAAATCAGCGTTGCACCTTGTTGGGCATAACTTTGTGCCATGACTTTACCAATACCATCACTCGCACCAGTAACTAAAATAATTTTATCTTTTAATCGTGCCATAAGCCAACCACAAATATCAAGTGATTCGTTTTAAAATGGCTTGATGTAAAGTAGCCACATCTGCCACAATTTCATCAGCTTGCCAAGACAACAAATCATCACGGCGGTCTAATGGTAAATAACCATAACTCGCTAACATGGTGTACATTTGAGCATTACGTCCAGCTTCAATATCTCGTGGGTGGTCGCCAACATAAATACATTGCTCAGGTGCAATATCTAATTGTTTACACGCCAAATACATCGGTTCTGGGTCGGGTTTGGTTTTACTCACATCTTCAGGGCAAACCAAAACCGCACAACGCTCAGTTAAATTTAACGATTTTAATAATAATTCAGTTAAATAACGTGGCTTATTGGTTACAATGCCCCACGCAATATCACGCTGTTCTAAATCAAGTAACAATTCATTCATACCATCAAATAATGTGGTATCTACACAGATATTTTGCTCATAAATATCCAAAAATTGTTGGCGATATTGCCATAATTCTGCACTATCTAAAGCCAAATTTGGATACAATAAATGTACCATCGCTCGTCCACCTTCAGAGACTTGACTGCGAATTAAATCATCATCTAATCGTGCTAAACCTTGCTGTTGAGCCATGTGTTGAATGATACGAATAAAGTCTTTGGCGGTATCTATCAACGTCCCATCTAAATCAAATAATACAGCTTGTTTCATCATTATTATCCTAAATTTTGCGTATAAACCATATAATTTACATCAATATTACCACCCAAATGATAACGCTTAATAATCGGATTATAATGCAATCCTGTCATATCTTTTAAAGTTAAACCAGCGTTGCGAATATCATACGCTAATTCTGATGGTTTAATAAATTTTTTATAATCATGCGTACCTTTAGCCAATAAACGTAACACATATTCCGCACCGATAATCATCAATAAATAGGCTTTAGCATTACGATTAATAGTCGAAAAAAATACATGTCCATTGGGTTTTACTAATTTTTGGCAAGCTTGAATCACCGAAGCAGGGTTTGGTACATGCTCTAACATTTCCATACACGTTACGACATCAAATTGTCCTGCATGGGTTTCAGCTAATTGTTCCACAGGAATACATTGATATTGTACCGTATTCACCTGTTGTTGTTGTGCATGAATTTGTGCAACTTTTAAACTTTCTTCTGCTAAATCAATGCCAAGTACATCAGCACCACGTCGAGCCATGCTTTCCGCTAAAATACCACCACCACAGCCTACATCTAATACTTTTTTACCCGCTAAACCATCACAATGCTCATTAATCCAATTTAAACGTAATGGATTAATTTCATGTAAAGGACGAAATTCGGATGTGGTATCCCACCATAAATCAGCAAGTTGGGCAAATTTTTGAATTTCTTGTGGATCGACATTAATAGAACTCATAACTGCTCACGTATATTATTTGGAGAATAAAGCTATTGTACTCTGAAACAAAAAAATTAGCACCTGCTTTAAAATAATTTATCCCCTAAAAAGGGGATAATTCATCTATGATTCACTCACATTAAGGCATGATACGTGATAATAACCACTCACCATTTTCCTGTTTTTCATAAATTAAACGGTCATGCACTCGTGCAGGACGACCCTGCCAAAATTCATAATATTCAGGAATTAAGCGATACCCACCCCAATCATCGGGACGTGGAATTTCTTGACTTTCATCAGCAAATCTTTCTTGCATTTCTGCTAAACGTTGCAATAACAATTCACGGCTTTCAATTTTACCACTTTGTGGTTGGCTAACATACGAACCAATTTGGCTTTCACGTGGACGTTTATGGAAGTAGTCATCTGATTCCTCAGCTGTTATTTTTTCGACACGTCCAAAAATACGAACTTGTGTTTGTAATTTACCCCAGAAAAACAACATTTCCGCATAGGGATTTGCCGCTAAATCTCGTGCTTTTTGGCTATCATAATGAGTATAAAACTCATAACCCTGCTCTGTTGCACCACGCAATAATACAATGCGTGTATGCGGACGACCACGTTCATCAGCTGTTGCTAAAGACATTGCATAAGGTTCATATAAACCCAAATGTAATGCTTCATTCATATGGCTTAAAAACTGCAAATATGGATTAGAATGAACCTCTTCTTCTAACAGTTCACCTTCATCATAATCCATACGCATTCCACTTAAGTCTTTAATCATATCCATCAGTTATTACTCGCTTGTTGTTGAATTTGTTCTGCTAAATGGTGAGCTAATTGTTGCACTTCATTGGCATCATCTGCTTCAACCATCACACGAATAACAGGTTCAGTACCTGATTTACGAATCAGAATACGCCCACGTCCTGCTAATTTTTGCTCAACTTGGTTAAATTGTTCTACCAAACTTGGAATGCTGTACGGGTCTATCATGGTTGATAAACGTACATTCACTAAGGTGCTTGGTAAAGGTTGATAGTCGGCTGTTAATTGATCTAAAGTGGTATTTTGTTCCACCATCACTTTGAGTACTTGGAGTGCTGCGATAATAGCATCACCTGTGGTACTTTTATCTAAAGTTAGAATATGACCTGATTGCTCACCACCAATCGACCAACCTTGCTCTTCTAAAGCCTGCAATACATAACGGTCGCCCACTTTAGCACGCACAAATGGTACACCTGCTTGTTGCATTGCCAATTCTAAAGCCATATTACTCATCACTGTACCCACAATGCCTTGCTGTTTATCTTTGGCTTTACATGCTAAAATGTATAAAATACTATCACCATCAACGATTTTACCATTTTTATCGACCATAATCACACGGTCGGCATCACCATCAAATGCAATGCCTAAATCAGCTTGTTCATCAATAACCGCTTGCTGTAAGTTTTCTGGATGCGTTGAACCACAATTTTGATTAATATTGAGACCATTTGGTTCATCATAAATACTAATAACTTTTGCACCCAACTCACGGAATACCATTGGAGCAACATTGTAAGCAGCACCATTAGCACAATCAACTACAATTTTATATTGACGTAAATTTAAATGATATGGAAATGTTGATTTACAAAACTCGATATAACGTCCATTAGCATCTTTAACACGTACACTCTTCCCTAAGTTTTCCGCATCATCAATCACTAAATCATGAGCAAGTTCTGCATTAATTTCTTCTTGTAAAGCATCTGGTAATTTTTTACCATCTTCTGAGAAAAATTTAATGCCATTATCAGTAAATGGATTATGTGAAGCCGAAATCACAATACCTAAATTCGCATGCAATGCTCTTGTTAAATGTGCAATCGCCGGTGTAGGCAATGGACCTAATAAATGTACATATACGCCAGCCGAGTTTAACCCTGCTTGTAAAGCAGCTTCCAAAATATAACCAGATAAACGTGTATCTTTCCCTAGCACCACTAAAGGTTTACTTTTTTCACTATGACGTTTTAATACCTTGCCTGTTGCAAAGCCTAATTTAAGAGCGAATTCTGGTGTAATTGGAAATTGACCGAATTCACCACGAATACCATCTGTGCCAAAATAGTTTTGGTTCATGATTACACCTGTACTATATGTTGATAGTATAGAAATTATATGCTACTTATGCTAATTAATAAATCAGTTACAGTCTATTTGCTTGAATTTAAATCAATTTTAGACTAAAGTCTGATAAATTAATCTAATCAAAAATATACATAATTAAAGATCTATAGTGAATATATCTTTAGATTATTATAAGAATAAGTGATATATTAAACAAGATATTTGAAATAGATTTTTCTATTTATTCCACACTTTAATTAATATTTTATAACAAAATCAAAGACCTATTATCAAAATAATAGGTCTTTTATGATATTAATATCAAATCATAAATATGATTTTAATCAAAAATCTCATTTAAAGCTTGGAATGGTAAAGTCGCTACATCAAACGCCACCGCAAATGGTAATAACACTAATTTACGGAACACACTTTTACCTGACTCATATTCCACTTTTGATGTTTCCACTTCAGTATAAATGGTTACAGGATATGGCTTACTCAAATGCTTTAAACTGGCTGGATTACTTACCGCAGGATAAATCACCCCTTGCAATGGAATATCAAAACAGAAACTTTGTGCTTGTAGGTTTTTATCATCATATGATGTACATTCTCTTACACCATGTTGTAAAAAATAATTGCGTTCGGCTTTGGTAACATCTTCTGCTAATTTACGATATTTAAATGCAAGTGAGCCTGAAAATTTGCCATCATTAGCAGAATAAAAATCTAAACCTTTGGTTAAAGTAATATTTTTTGCATCTAATTTGCCAATCAATGCTAAAAATTCATCACTCCCTGATGTCAAAACATAACTATGTTTTTGCCCAACAATCACAAGGCTATTATTTGGCATATTGGGTAAAGGATAGGCAGGTTTCGCAAATGCAAGGACATGGTCATCAACAAGCACTTGTTTTTGCTTACTTGTTACGGTTTTTGCCCCCCCTTGATTAAGCAACTCATGTGTCGCACAGCCTGATAATACAACTGTACAGGCTAATAAACTCGCTGATAGGATTTTTTTCATTTTCATTCCTCTCAAAATAAAAACTTCTATACTGGATATTAGCATAGAAGTTTTCTTTTAGCTATGATTTTTTCTCATTCACCGCTTGTTCAACCTGTTCTAAAATCGGTTTAAGCAAATGTTGTTTACGTTTAAAACTGGCTTTATTGACAATCAAACGTGATGAAATTTGGCAAATTTCTTCCAATGGCTCTAAACCATTAGCACGCAAGGTATTTCCTGTATCCACCACATCAACAATATAATGCCCTAAACCGACCAGTGGAGCAAGCTCCATAGAACCGTACAATTTAATCACATCAACTTGTTCACCACGACTAGCAAAATATTGCTTAGTCAAATTAACATATTTTGTAGCAATGCGTAAACGCCCCTGTGGTTTTTGCATCCCCACTTTACCTGCGGTCATTAAACGGCAACGGGCAATTTTTAAATCGACTAATTCATAGACCTGTTCCGCACCGTGTTCCATCAATACATCTTTACCTGCCACACCAAAATCCGCCGCACCATTTTCTACATAGGTTGGTACATCAGACGCACGCAAAATCAAAATACGTACATTGGGGTCAGTCGTTGGAAAAATCAATTTACGGGATTTTTCTGGGTCTTCTAATAATTCAATATTTGCATTTTTTAACAATGGTAAAGTTTCTTTAAGAATACGCCCTTTACTTAATGCTAAAGTCAAGCCATTATCAAAATGCCCCATAATATCATTACTTATATCACTCATGATTTATCCTTTAATACGCTGAATGTCTGCCCCTAAAGCCTGTAATTTAGCTTCAACATTTTCATAACCACGGTCAATATGATAAATACGGTCAATAATAGTTTCGCCTTCTGCCGCTAATGCTGCAATCACTAAGGAAAATGAGGCACGCAAATCAGTCGCCATTACAGGTGCACCTGTTAATTTTTCTACGCCTGTTACTACTGCATCATTACCATTGACTTGAATATTTGCCCCTAAACGGCATAATTCTGGTACATGCATAAAGCGATTTTCAAAAATGGTTTCAGAAATGGTTGAAAATCCACGAGCGATGGTATTAACTGCCATCAACTGAGCTTGCATATCGGTTGGAAAATCTGGGTGAGGTAAGGTACGGAAACTGACTGCTTTTGGCTGTTTGCCTTGCATATCCAACTCAATCCAATCATCACCACGAGTGACTTCCGCACCCATTTCTTCAAACTTTTCTAGGACTGCTTCCATCAAATTTGGGTCGGTGTGCGTGGTTTTAATTTTACCACCAGTCATCGCTGCCGCAGCTAAATACGAACCTGTTTCAATACGATCAGCGACCACCGCATATTCACAACCATATAATTTTTCTACACCTGTTACAATTAAAGTATCGGTATCGATACCTTCAATTTTGGCACCCATTTTATTGAGCATATTGGCTAAATCGGTAATTTCAGGCTCACGAGCTGCATTACGAATCGTGGTTACGCCATCAGCAAGCACAGCAGCCATCAGAATATTTTCTGTCCCCCCCACTGTAACCATATCAAAAACCACTTCACCACCTTTTAAGCGACCATCAACTTTAGCATGAACATAACCTGCATCAACCACGATTTCCGCACCTAAGGCTTCCAATGCTTTCAAATGCTGATCAACAGGACGAGAACCAATGGCACAGCCCCCCGGTAATGACACTTGAGCTTGCCCATAGCGTGCTAATAACGGACCCAATACTAAAATGGATGCACGCATGGTCTTGACAAGTTCATAAGGTGCAAATTGATTATTTAAAGTACTGGTATCTGCAATGACCATATCTTTTTCATAAGTCATCGTAATACCTAAACCTTCAATCAATTTGATTAATGTTGTAACATCTCTTAAACATGGGACATTGGTCAGTTTAGTTGGTGTTTCTGCTAAAATCATCGCTGCTAATAGTGGCAATGCTGCATTCTTAGCACCCGAAATACGCACTTCCCCATTGAGTGCTTTACCACCTCGAATGACAAATTTATCCATCTCTACACTCCAAATAAACTTGCTTTACGCCATTCTTCTTGAGTCATGGCACGAATGGTAACTGCATGAACAACACCTGATTTAATATGTTCATTTAATGGTGCATAAACGGATTGCTGACGTGCTACCGTACGCTTACCTTCAAATATGTCATCAACTATACGCAAATCAAATTTGCCACCCTCTCCTGTTACATGGATTTCAGCTTGTGGAAATGCTTGTTTTAAAATTTGTGCTAATTGTTCACTATTCATGGGCGACCTTCATGATGGTTGGCAAAATATTTTTTCTATTCTACCTGATTTTTATATGAAATTCAGCAATTTTTAAATATGCCTTAGCAACTGTTTTGTAAAGTAGATGATACAGATTTTATTGCCGTATCAATCTACCATCATTTCATTATATTATTTTTGTTTACGCTGACGTTGGCGAACAATTTTTTCCACTTTTTCTCTAGCACGCTGACGTTTTAAAGGCGATAAATAATCGACAAATAATTTACCATTTAGATGGTCTAACTCATGCTGAATACATACAGCAAATAAACCCTCTGCCTCAACTTCTACTTGTTCGCCATCTAAATTTAAATATTCAATTTTCACACGTGTTGGACGTTCCACATCATCATACACTTGTGGAATAGATAAACAGCCTTCTTTATATACTGCACATTCTTCAGTTAAAGGAGTAACTTGTGCATTAATAAATACCATTGGTTCACTATGGTCTTCCGTTAAATCCATCACAATCAATTGAATATGACGATCAATTTGGGTTGCTGCCAAACCAATACCTTTAGCCTCATACATCGTCTCAAACATATCAGCGACTAATTGACGAATTTCATCATTAATTTCCGCAACAGGTTGAGCAATGGTACGCAATTTAGGGTCTGGATAATGTAAAATAGGAAGTAAAGCCATAAAAATACCTCAAAAAATGCTATTTTCTTAAAAAAAATCGAATAAAAATGTAAACTACATCGAAATTTTATCAATAAAAATGTTATTATATCTTAATTCTAAACTTTAATTTTGGGAATTATCATAATGGCTCAGCTTTTTAATGGCATTTCGTCAAAAAAACGTTCAAGTTTTAAGCAAAGTGTTTTAGCTGTTGCATTAGCAACAGGTTTAGCACTTACAGGTACACAAGCAGTTCATGCAAGCCCAAATAAGGCACCACCATCAATTAAAGCAGGTGCACCACAAGTATATGTGGTAAAAAAAGGAGATACTTTATGGGGTATTGCTGGAAAATTTTTAAAAAGCCCATGGCGTTGGAAAGAAATTTGGGCAGGTAACCGTCATGTTAAAAATCCACATCGTATCTATCCGGGCGATCGCTTATTAATGTGTAGTTATAAAGGTAAGCCTTTAATTGGTAAAGACCAAGGTGATGGCTGTGCAGGAATCATCAAACGCCATACAGGTAGTGCCAAAGGTCCAAATAACCCTCAAGTCCGTATAGAACCTTTAGAAGCCTCTATTGCAACTATTCCTTTAGCACATATTGAACATTGGCTTACACGCTCAATTATCATGTCACCAGATAGCTTGACTCATGTTCCATATATACTTGCACCAGCAGATAAACGCGTACTTGCAGGTAAAGGGCAAATTGTTTATGCTCGCGGCAATGGTTTAGAAATTGGTCAAGAATATGGTGTATATCGCCAAACGACCCCTTATACTGAAGTCATTCCAGCAGAGAAAAAATACAAAAAGCCAACCGTTAAAGTACTGGCTGAAGAGTTAGAACAAGTGGCAGCAGGTGTAGTAACTTCAATTGATGCATCTGGTACTGCAACCATTGAATTAACTGAAAGTTACACGGCTGAAGTACGCAGTACAGATGTAGTGTTACCAATTTACGAAACAAATTATCCATCAATGTTCTTCCCTACCCTTAAAAATCAAGTAACAGCTGGTGGTAAAGTCATTCGTGTACAAGGTTCTATTTCTTCTGGTGCAAAAAATAGCGTCATAACCATCAATCGTGGTACAAAACACGGTATGGATTCTGGACAAGTTTTTGCGATTAATGAAGCAGGTGAAGTGGTTCAAGATCCAAAGACTAAACAATCTGTACGCTTACCTGATCGTGGCATTGGTCATGTGATGATTTTTAAAACCTTTGATAATATGAGTTACGGTTTAATTTTGGATGCAACTGGACCTGTACATACGGGTAGTTCAATTGTTCCATCTGAATTAATCGACTAATTCATTCCTAAAATTATTTTAGATTTTAAATATTATGTTGCACCAAATTAGTGAAGTTTTGCTCCATCGCATTAAACTCTGGTATTTGGTGCAACATTCTTTAACCACCTATCATCATTTAATTCAATATTTTGGTTCAGCAGAATTAGCCACCCAAGATAATGCTTTAAGACAATGGGAAAATCTTACTATCCATAGTTCCCACAAACAGCGAGCCACACAATATCTACAAAATCCACAAGCTTTTTTTCATTGCTTACAGCAATTATGTGATTATTGTGATTTTATCCTTGCTGATGACGATGAACATTATCCTGAACAATTAAAACCTTATAATGACCGTTCACCTTTAATTTTTGGTCAAGGTGATTTATCAATATTAACGCAAGCTCAAATTGCTATTGTTGGCAGTCGCAAACCGAGTGCTCATGGCCCCAAAATTGCCTATGATTTTGCACATTATTTAGCTGAAAAAGGTTATTATATTACCAGTGGTTTAGCTAATGGTATCGATACAGCAGCTCATCATGCAGGAGTTAAATTTCAAAAAACTATTGCCGTAATTGGTTCTGGTTTAGACCAAGTATATCCTGCCGCCAATCGTCCATTACAGCAACAGATTATTGCTCAACACGGTGCAATCTTAACAGAGTTTTTACCTACCACACCGCCTTTACAGCATCATTTTCCTAGACGGAATCGTATTATTAGTGGTTTAAGTTTAGGTACATTGGTGGTTGAAGCTGCCATTAAAAGTGGCTCACTGAGTACTGCCAAATGGGCTTTAGAACAAGGCAAAACTGTATTTGCCATTCCAGGGCATATTCAAAGTGAATATCATCGTGGGTGTCATTTATTAATTCGTGAAGGGGCTATTCTAGTTGATGAGCCACAACAAATCATTGATGAATTACAACAAACAGTACAATGGCAAACTTCATCTTACATTCCAACTCCAACAGTTTCATCATCTAAGAAACAACCTACAAATGTTACAACTCAAAATAATTTAGCATTCCAACAGAATCAAGCCGATGTACCAGCACATTTACAACATTTATATCAACATTTAGATTTTACAGGTTTAGACATTGACCAATTGAATGCTAAAACAGGATTAGCCATTACCGATTTAACCGCTCAGCTCATGGAACTTGAATTATTGGGATTAAGTTTACAACGTGCAGGATTATTTTTACGAGCCTAATATGTCAGAACAAACCGTTATCAACCATGCCGTACAACAATTACAACATGGCGAAGTAATTGCCTATCCGACCGAAGCAGTTTGGGGATTAGGTTGCGACCCTTATCAACAATCTGCATTTCTTAAAATTTTAGCTTTAAAACAACGTCCTATTGAAAAAGGCGTGATTCTATTAGCCAGTGATATACAACAAATCTCTTTTTTATTGGATCATTTAAACCATCAACAGTATCAACAAGTCATATCATCTTGGCAAGATACTCAAGCTGAACAAGCAACAACTTGGCTATTTCCTACTCATAAGAATATTCCATCATGGATTACAGGGCAATATCAGCAAGTCGCCGTTAGAGTTAGCCATCACCCTATTTGTAAACAATTATGTCAGCAATTTGGTGGATTTATTGTCTCAACCAGTGCAAACCCAAGCGGTTTAACACCAGCTCAAACTATAGAACAAGTGCGTGAATATTTTCCCAATCTGCATATTGTTAATGGCGAATTAGGACATGCCACACGTCCGAGCCGTATTATTGATGTAATAACAGGAGCAGTTTTACGTACCTAAAATTTTTATTTATTGCAGTTTTCCGCGATTCATTACATTTTTATAACGAAATAAGGTATTGAATCCTATCATTCACTTGTATAATTTAGTTTTATTTTAATCCTTAACTCATATTAAGGGTATTTTTATAATGATAGGTTTTTTAATGAGTAATAATGTTCAAGACACCACACAAACAGTCGAAGATATTGCAAAAAAAACAACCGATAAAATGGTTGATGTTACACAACAAGCCAGTGAAAAAGTAGTCAATGCAACACAGCAAGCAACCGAAAAAGTAACAGATGCAACCCACATTGCCACTCAAAAAGTAGTTGAACATTCTGAAAAATATAAAGATGCTTATGATGTGATTGATCAATTTGCACATGCTTTTTGGGAGCGTTTACCTTATTTATGTATTGCCCTTATTGTCTTTTTCATTTTTTGGTGTATTTCCAAACTATTTCGTTTATTTCTTGAAAAAGTACTTTCTAACAGCAGTCCACAACGCCAAAACCTACTATTAGTACTCAATCGTATTGGACATGTTGTCATTTTATTTATTGGTTTTTTAATTGCATTGGTCATTGTTATTCCAAGTTTTACACCTGCACAGCTCGTAGGTAGCTTAGGTATTGGTTCGGTTGCCATTGGTTTTGCGTTTAAAGATATTTTTCAAAATTTATTATCAGGTATTTTAATTTTATTAAGTGAACCATTTAAGATTGGAGATTATATACAAGTTGAGGATTTAGAAGGAACTGTTGAAGACATTCAAATCCGTGCAACTCATTTACGTTCCGTTGATGGACGAAAAATAATTATTCCAAATGCAACAGTCTATATTAGTCCAATTACGGTAAATACTGCTTACCATGAACGTCGTTGTGAATTTGTGGTAGGTATTAGCTATGATGATGATATTGAGCAGGCAAAACAAATTATCTGTAATGTACTAAACAATAATCAACACGTCATCAAAGAGCGTAAGTTTAATGTTTATGTAACAACTTTTGCTGATTTTTCAGTCAATTTAACCGTGCGTTGGTGGATTGATACAACACAAATTCTGATTGTAGAATCAGTAAGTGAAATTCAAGCCGAAGTAAAACAGGCTTTTGATTCGGCAAATATCTGTATTCCGTATCCTATCCATACTGTTAAAACAGAGAATACCCCTGTAGCTCCTATCACAGTAACAGATAAAGCTCCTTAATATTATATTACATAAAAATGTTAATATGACTGGTAATTCATACATTTTTATTTTATAATCAGCTTTTAATGGGGATGTTATTGGCTTCGACGTTAGTAATGAAACTCATAGATGCATGTCGAGAGTGCGTTTTCTCTCGTAAATAAAATACGCAATTTAAATAGTCGCAAACGACGAAACTTACGCTCTAGCTGCCTAAGGGCGCTTGTCCGCCTAGTAGAATACTTGTGGTCTACTAGCCCGACTGAAGCGAACGCACACAAGTCCGTATAACGTCAAGTCTCGGGGCGATATACCAAATTTAGAGAATCGCTCTTTGCACCCTGTTCGTTGGGTCGCTTAGGGTTAAAACAATAAACGATATCTAAGCATGTAGTATTCTCGAGTGTAGTGCTTACGGACGCGGGTTCAACTCCCGCCATCTCCACCAACACATCAAATCAACTAAAATCAAAACATATCAAATTCAAGCAAAATATATCAAAAAGCCCTTTATTTAAGGGCTTTTCTATTGTCTAAAGCTATTAATTTGTGTCATAATAAATCATGTTAAATCAACTTACATCAAATGTGATTTACACACAAAAACCACACAGACACACACGAGATAACACACAGTCATGCTATCAGATAACAAATTAAAAGGTCTAAAACCACAAGATAAACGCTATTCTATCTCAGATGGAAAAGGGTTAAGCATTGATATTATGCCGACAGGTAAAAAATCTTGGGTGCTTGAATACCGTTTAGATGGTGTACGTAAACGTGTAAAATTAGGCGAATACCCACAAATTTCACTCAAGCAAGCACGAGAATTAGCTGAACTAAAGAAGAATAATGCTGTTGTAAAAGAAATCACATTAAAAGATTTAATCCAAAAATGGATTGAAATTTACTCTGTGCAATGGACAAGCGAAAAATATAAATATACCGTAATTTACCGTCTAAATCTTATATCTGAAGATATAGAAAATAAATATGTACATGAAATCAGTCGAGCTATGGTATCAAAAGCAGTAGAAAGAATTGTACAAAATGGGACATTTGAAACAGCAAAACGTGCATTACGCTTATTATCTCAAGTATTTAATTATGCAATAGCTCATGAATACACACAAAAAAATCCTTGTCTATTAGTTGCAGATATTATCCCTGACAACAAAGTACAAAATATGGCAAGCCTAGCTATTGATGAAATGCCTATCTTTTGGGATAAAGTATTAAGTACACCAAGTCAAGAGTATATTATTATTGCATTAATTTTAGCAAACTATTTCGCCGTGCGACCAAGCGAATTATGCAATGCAAAATGGTGTGAATTTGATTTAGATAATGCCCAATGGATTATCCCAACCCATCGTATGAAAATGAGATTAGAACATATTGTTCCTATTGCATCTCAACCACTTGAATTATTAAAACAACTATATGCAAAACGAACAGATAACGACTTTATTTTTAAAAACCGACTTGATCCAACTCGACCAATGAGAATTGAGAGCCTATTAGCAGTCATTAAGCGTTCAGGATTTGGCGGTAAAATGACAACACACGGTTTCCGTTCTTTATTTTCTACATCTGCAAATAATAGTGGATTATGGCGTGCTGATGTCATCGAACGACAACTCGCTCATGTAAAAACAGATGTCCGCCATGTCTATAATCGTGCTGAATATTTAGATGAACGGATTAAATTAATGCAGTGGTGGGCGAATATCGTTAGTGAATGGGTACACATAAAATAACCACGATTAAATCGTGGTTGTTTGTGGGGTATCAAGTTGCTGTTTAATATTTTCAACATAACCACTGGACCAGTACATACGTTGCCCTACTGTACGATTAGGTGGAAATTGTTCACGATATTGTTCTTTAAATGTGTTCACAGATACACCTATTGCTTTTGCAAGGTCTTTTTGTGAATACCATTTTATTGATTTTTCACTCATAATTCACTCTTCCAAATAATAACCTGAATTTACAATATCACTGATATGTTCTTGAAATATTTCTGCCATTTCTTCATCAGTTGGCAGTTGGTCTTGCTCAATTTCGATAGTTGCACTTTTGTAACTACCTGTAATGCCAGTATCAGCCCAAACGACTACACGATATATTGACATATTTACTCCTGCGGTGGTTGTGGTTTTGGTTGCCAATGCGTTATAGCTTCAGGGTCTGAGCCATTATCAAAATAGATAAAATGTACACCTTCATCAAAATCAAACATAACAGTATCAGTCCAAACATCTTTACCATCTGTAATTAAGATTTCTTGACCTTCATCAAATCCACCGTCTTCAATCTTAATCCAACCGCCATTATTCGACTGACTTAAAAGCATATTTTCCTGCTCTTTCATCTCATCATAATTGCAATATGAAGTATGAGCAGAACGTAATGTCTTACCATCAATATAACTACATAACCATGCGACATCTGTCGGACGTAAGCTCATTTCCGCTAATTCTTCAGCTGTAAATTGATGTGCATTATCAAGATTTGCGGTGTAGCCGTTGCGACCTTTAGCCCACCAGTTCATAATATTGCCATCATAATAACTTTGATTTTGCAAATAATATTTAATCATTACCGTCCCACCCATCTTTACAATTTAACATTTTCATTCTCATCAACATAAATATAGTCATCATCTTTTTCAGACCAAACATATTCATTTTGGCTACCTTTAACACATAAAGCAAACCATTTTCTATCTTTCATAGATTGCTTATCTTCATCAAAAATAATCTCAATATGACTATTTTTGATTTTATAATGACCGAGATTGTAGCCAATATCTTCATCAGCATATTTGACTTCAATTTCATCATCTGGATACATTTCAGATAGTTTTTGAATAACCGAAAATGGGTGTGTCCAAGCTGTATCAAATTTACAGCCATTATTAGTTAATTCATAATCATAGCTATTCCATTTTGTATTCCAATTTGCTCTCGCCCAATCAATAGGGTCTTTATACCCTATTTCAAAATAACAATATGCTTGTAAGATAAATTCATCTTTATTTCGTATATCGTTATATGGGGCAAATTCGGCAGCTAATTTTTTTAATACGTCTTTATCAATATTTGTTAAATTTTGACTTTTAACAAAATCAATAAAATCATTAATATAAAAAAATACACAAATCCCATTGCCAAATTCATCAAAAACTTTTGGCATTTTAATGATTTGATTAAAATCTTTAAGCAACTTTACCAAGTCTTGATTAGATGACTTGATGATTGTTGTGATATGATTTGGCATATTTATTCCTTTGGCAATTCAAAAACGGTGTTAGGGTGTAATTTTGATAACAACTCATAATTTTCATGAGTTACATGAAAAAGTGCGACGTAATCACGGTTATAACTACAACAATCATAGCCTTTTTTGCTGAATAAATAACAATTACTAGCAGCTGGAATAAAATATATCGCTAAAAACTTTCGGTCATAATTCGTTAGCGTATAAATCTTTCCGCCAATTTTAGGACAATAAACTTTATCGCCAGATTTAAATTTATTCATAACTTAAAAATTCCTGCATTGCTTTACCCAATCTGCATATCATGCCGATTAAAAACCGACATGATATGCTTAACCCATTTAAAATTTACGCTGTAAATGTACCGATAAATACATCAGTATCAAATAAATTTAAGATGGTTTGCTTAAATTCATCGACCAATTCATTTTGCAATAACTCTTCTTTGACGATTTGTAATGCAAAATAGGCTTTGTCGTCTTGAGTATTTAACACAAGGCGTAAACTAATTTCACGTTTTTGTAAACCAACATACGCCGTGTCAGTTACTTTAAGATAGGCAGGTAATTTACCCATCGTTGCATTGGCTTCGATTTTGTCAAATGCAGAGCGTGTTTCAGTCAAATGATTAACCGTGCTTTCGGTTTTACGCTCATTATCGACTTTCATATTTCGCACGGCAGTAATAGCAATGCTAAAATCGATATGTTCTCCGCTACCGTCAATTGCGGTAAATACACTTGCATAATCTTCTAAAAATGTTGCAAATTCACGTTGATTAAATTTTTTGTCTTTAATCGCCTGCAACTTTTTATAAATGATAGTTGGCTCAAGTTTTAATTGTGCCGTATCATCACAATGTCCTTGCTGTTCATCATCGCCATAATTGAAAATCGCAATGGCGGTCATGTCTTGGGGATTAACAAAAATTGGAGCTTTTTTATCAGCAACATAGGCTTTGAAATCGTCAAGCATTGGCGTTTTAAATGTGCCACGTTTGCGATTGCGGTGCGGTGCAAAAATTTCCGTATTTTTGATATGGAAATTTTCATGAATAGCAAATAAGCCATCATAGTTTAAGTCTTGTACAGGGTTTGTATGTTCTACAAGTTCTGCAATGTTAAAAGTTGCCATAGATTTAATCTCCTGTTAGGCAGTTTCATGTAATTCAAAAAGTTGCTTGGTATGGTTGGCAAATAATGTTACCGTACCATCAGCGTTTAAGTGCATTGGTGTTTCAGATGACGTATCTTCTGAACGTTTGCCTTTTGCTGTCGGCTCAACAAATGCTAAAGTATGCGAAATGCTGACTTGATGAGTTTCTGCAATGCGTGAAATATCAAGTGTGATATTGATTTTGCCTTTCTTACCGTGAGCGACAACACTTGTAGCGACATCGCTAATAATTTGACCCAATTGCTCGGCAAAAACGCCACCACCTAATGTGCTAATAAATGCGGTGGCTTCTGTAGCTTGTTTAGACATAAAAAACTCCTTTAAGGGATTTGTTGAAAACTTGGTAGTTTGTAAACTGGAATACATAACATTGGGCGGACATCAGCTTCGCACTCGCCATGCTTTACGCTACCGCCTAGTGCAATCGCAACCGTACAAACAAAAACGAGCGTAAGAAATAAATCTTGTAGCATAGTAATGTAGTGTTTCATGGTTATCTCCTGTTCGTTGCTTTGGTTTACCCATATTTGCTAGCTCATTGAACTAGCAAAAATTGGTAAACTTACTTTTGTTTTGCTAACAATTTACCGTATAGATTTTTCACTTCTTCGACTTCGTCATACGCACCAAAAACGCTGATAAATGCACGTGTACGTTGTACTGTTAAGCCAAACTTTTGAAATTCTTTCGTTGCCTGTTTTGTTGGCTTCTGGTATTTCGCTTGCTGTTCGGTGAGAAAAGCAATCATCTCTTCTGTATCATGTTTGATACCAAGTACCTTTACCGCTTTTTTCATCGCCTTTGCGATTGTGCCAATGCTTTGTGCTTTTTCTAAGTCGTTAAACATAGCTTTAGCGGTTACGATGATGTTGTTCATGGTTAGTTACCTGTGATTTGATTTGATGATTTATATTAAACAAAATGTTTATTTTAATCAACAACTATTTACACATTTTGTTTATATTGATGTTTATTTGATTATTTTTTATTCTGATACTCAATTCAAATAGGCAAAATAAAACCCACACAAGGTGGGTTCAAATAATAAATAGTTTTTCAGCGTGTACGTTGCTCTATCGTGTTTAATAATTTTAAGGTCATCATACAATCCATATATGCTCTATGAGTTTGACCTTGTGGTACAATTCCTAAATGATAACACGCCTCTGTTAGTTTATATCGCTGTGGCTGTTCATTATTTTCAATCATACGATAAGCAGTATAAACATTCATGGCACATTCAAAAGTACAATCAGGCATAGATAAATCATATTTTTTCATGGTTTGTTCAAGTAGCCTTAAATCAAATGGAGCATTGTAAGCAAGTACCATTTTCCCTTGTAAAATTTCACATACTTGTTGATGAATTTTATCCCATGTCGGAGCATTTTCAAGCATTTCATTGGTAATGCCATGAATAGCCACCGCTTGATTATATTGTCCCATCTTACGTTTAGGCTTTACATAGGTATCTAATAAACAATTTCCATATCTATCAAGAATACAAATCTCTATGACTTGATGATGATGACCTAATCCTGTTGTTTCAGTATCTAAAATAACTGTATTATCAGTCAATATCTGACGGATAGTGTGATTGATTTGTTGTAAAGCCTGTTGTTTTTTATATCCGATAGTTACGGATTGATTTTTAGGCTTAACTATCAACCACACAACCAATATCACAATGATAAAAATCAAAAATTCCATACGCTACCATGTATTAGAACCGTTGTACACGCTCAACTACTACACCAATAATGCCAATCTCACGACGGTCTGAGCGTATCTTTGGATAATCAGGATTAAGTGGAATTAATTCAAAAATTTCTCTACCGTATTCATCATAATCAATCACACGATACTTTTTAAATGTTGTTTCATAATCGCCATTTTGAGCAATAACATAATCGCCTGGTCTTGCTGACCGCATTGGATCAACAATCAACAAATCCCCCTCAAAAAATAATGGCTGCATACTATCCCCTTCCATATATACACCAAAAATTTCATCTTTAGGGTAGGTACTTGAAGCTGTACCTAGTGGCTGTTCTATCGCTAATCGCCAATTCCCTGCTTGTGTAAAACCAATAATAGGAACAGCACGAATTTTTAAATCAGCCAATCTAAAATTCTCTGCTTTTAATGTAGGTTCTTCTTTGCTATGCCCAGTCAAAAGCCATTGCATATCGACATTAAATTTTTCCACAACTTTCAAAGCACCCTTTTTAGAAATACCACGTTTGGACCAATTGGTAATTGTCTGTGGTAATTCATCTAAAGCTAATGCTAAATCTGTAGGCGATAAATCTCCAGAGGCTTGAAATGTGCGTTTCATTGTGTCGTGCATAGCAATATACCTTTGATTAATTATATCCAATTATCCCACAAATAAACAAAGTGTGTTAAACATTATGATTGACTTATAATAAACATTATGTTTAAATATAAATCATTTTGTTTATTAGAGAGACCCTATATGACAGATAAAGAATTGATTGAAAAATTAGGCGGTGCTACAACGCTTGCAAAAAGAATTAAATATAGCGTTCAAAGAGTACAAAACTGGAAAATACGAGGTATTCCTGCGAAAGTGAAATTAGAACACGCTGATATTTTCATGCAATCATCATCTGTTGATGAAAATCATAAAGTATCCACCCGCTAAAAAACACGTTCAACAGGAGCAAAAATGAACATATTAGATACCGCTTATAACACAGTACATGATTTTCCAGGTGGAGCGACTGCTCTAGCCCCACGCATGGGCATTAAAAGCCACGCCGTGTTAAATAGCAAGGTCAATCCAAATACTGAAACTCATCATCTTACATTGATGGAAGCGGTCAAAATCATGCAAATTACAGGCGATTATCGCATTTTGCACGCTATCAATGCACAACTGGGCAAAGTATCGATTGATTTGCCTGATATTCCAGAAAGTCAGCGAGATGTGTCATTGATGGAGCAAATGCTTGAAATATCTATAAAAAAGGGCGATGTAACAAAAGCCTTTAAGCAAATGATAGCGGACGGGCGTATTACTCGTGGCGAAGCAATGGATATGGATACTCTTATTTATGAATTAGTGAGACAGTTAAATCAATTCAAAATGCAAATGATGGCGTGCGTTAATCCAAGCCCATGCCCTTTTGATGACAAATAAAAAACCCCTAGCGGACACTAGGGGCTTAAGCGTTTCTACAGGAGAAACTTTAATGAATAGTCCTATTATAGCACAATTTACACAAAAGACAATGTCTAGTTTAGAAATTGCTGAACTTTGTCAAAAAACACACGCCAATGTTTTGCGTGATATTCGTACCATGTTTGATAATTTAGGTCATTCATTTTTGAATGATGAACAATATCAAATACTTAAAGATGAGCGTGGTTATATGGCTGAAATTTTGCTGAATAAAAATCTAACGCTTAATCTTGTAAGTGGCTATAACGCCCAATTACGCATGGCAATCATCAAACGCTGGCAACAGTTAGAGCAACAACAGCAATTTAATCCTGCTAATTTATCTCGTATGGATATTTTGCAACTGGCTATGCAAGCCGAGCAAGAAAACCAACATTTAAAGCAACGTATCGCCGTGATTGAACCACAAGCCCATGCCCTACAGCGTATTACACAAGTAGGCGAAGATTTGGGATTGCGTGAAAGTGCCAAAGTCTTAAAAATTGCTCAAGATAAATTTATCAACTTTTTAATTGATAAAAAATGGATTTATCGAGATGCAAAATATAAACCGCAGGCATATCAAGACAAAATCAATCAAGGTTATTTAATCCATCATTACAGTAGCCCACAGCAAACAGCACACGGCGAACGTGTATTTTCGCAGGTCAAAATCACAGCGAAAGGCGTAGCGAAATTATCAATGATGTTAAATCAAGGAGCGGTGTAATGTACTATTACGAATTTCACATTGGAGACTATCGCCGTAGAACAACGCATTTAACACCGATGGAGCATTATATCTATCGTACTTTGTTGGACTGGTATTTTCTTGATGAAAAACCATTGAAAGCGAATATTGATTATTTATTGCGTATTTTAGGATTGCCAAAAAAGAATGTAGCACAGTTGCAAAATGTGTTAAGTGACTTTTTTATTGAGGTTGATGGATTTTATCACAACAATCGTGTTGATGAGATGTTACATAAATATCACACAAAACAAGAAACAAACAGCGAAAACGGTAAAAAAGGCGGTCGTCCTAAAAAATCAGACGATAACCCAAGTAAAAACGATGTGCAAACTGATGATAACCCATCAGAAACCGACACAAAACCCAACGAAAACCCAAACGAAACCGAATTAAAACCCAATGAAAAGGCAACCATTAACCAAGAACCAGTAACCATTAACCAAGATATTCATATATCTACACCGCACGGGCAAACAGGCGAGCAAGTCGATGACGTTCAGGAGTTACTGAAGTTGTGGACGATACCGCTCAAGCAAGTAAACGATTTTATTCAAATGTCAGCTTTGCAGCCAATGACTGAAAGCGAATTTAATCAATTTAAACCTGCCTTTGTTGGTTACTATGCTGATGATATACGCAATGGCATATCATCAGGAAAAATATTATCAAAATTGGTAAGTTGGCTCAAACGTGAAAAACTTGACAATGATATTCGTCAAGCAAAATATGCGAAAAAATCGACAACCGCTACACCAAACGTTGTAAACCAAAATCATGATCAGCGTAATGTTAATGCAATGTGGAGTGAGCCTAACATTCAACCGCTAGACCTAAATCAATCGGTAACAATTCCTGAAGGGTGGGACTAAATGATGAATATGCCAATTAATAAGATACTTGAAAGTAAACAAAGTGAGCAGGTTTGCCCTATCCATCATACGCCTTTTTTAATGATTGCAGGACATCTCATCTGTCGTTATTGTGCTGATGAACATTTGCGTAAAACCAATGCACAACATCAGCACAATGTACGCCGTGATTTATTTAGTAAGCATATTGCAAGTGCGATGTTACCCGCAAGACATTTAGGCAGCGGTTTTAAAAATTATGTGGTTACACATCAACAGCAACAATATGTATTGAGCCAATGTATTCAATTTTGCAAAAATTATTTAGATGGTAGTCAAAGTAATATCATCATGACAGGGCGAACAGGTACAGGCAAAACACATCTAGCGTGTGCAATTACTAAAAATTTACTCAGTCATGGTAAAAAAGTGCGATATATCACAAGTGATGCCCTAGCGACTGAAATTGCGAATACGTGGAAACGTAGCGATACTGATGAAGAAACGGCTGTTAAATATTTTGCAGATTACGACTTATTGATTTTAGATGAGTACGGCTTGCACGATCAGCATGAAACACGCTTGAAGTTAGTACATAAGGTACTTTATGCACGTTACGACCAAGCAAAGCCGACTGTACTCATTTCTAATTGGACCGCTCAACAGGTGCAAGAAAATTTAGGCGACCGTTTATGGTCTAGGTTTCAACATGATGGCTTGATTAATTTAGAGTGTAATTGGGCTGATAATCGTATAGGAGTAAAAGCATGATGAGCAAATATCAAAAACGTAGAAATCGCAAACGTGAAAATTGGGCCATGCTAAAACAATCATCTTCCCGACATCAGGAAAATGATAAGACATCATTTTGTTGTACTCAACAAGATGATGATTATACCGATGATGTGCGTGATATTCGCAATCATATTTCACCATTAGTAAAGGTAATTGAAATTGACACAACAAAATAAGTTTTTAGTGATATGCCTTGCCCTGATTACTTTTGCAACGGTGGCAAGTGGGGAAAATGTAAATCAAGCAAATAGTTATTATTGGGCGGTAAAGAGATGAAAATGCTTTCATGTTTATCTTTAGCAATATTGGTTGCAAGTAATCACAGTGGCAATTATCCAATGGTACATTGTGATTTCTTAAAAAATTATGCCAGTTATGTAACGGTTGTGGGTAAATATTTATTCACTAAAGAAATGATGAATGGCGTGAATATGGCGAAGTTAAGCGATGAACAATGGCAACAGATGAAAATTGCAAGCCATGAAGTGGCACGAGATAATTTGTACAACGTTTATCAGTTTGCACGTTACTATTTTACGCAAAATGTCGGTGGATATAGCCCAACGGCTGAATTGATGAGTGTTTAATTTTGGGGATTTGGTTTAGGTGATGTAATGAGTGATTTTGTATTAATTGTTGTTGGACTGTCGTTTTTGTTATGGGTTATGGCGTTGATTTTTATTTTTATCGTATTTCAAAAAATGTATAAGGAAAATCAACACTTTAAAAGCGAAATTGAAGCAACAAAACATAAAATTAATCAGCGTTATGGTGGGAAAGATGTCTAAAAAGCGTAAATCGTTTAACGCTAAAGTTAATAATAAACGCACACATGAGCTTAAGAAATTAAGTGTTACATTTGATATTCAACAGCTAGGTCAAAAAATGCACCAAGTGGTTGATGTGGAAAAGCGTAGATTAACTAAAGATGAGTTGTTTTCATTAACACAAGGCGATTATTTACCAACCTTATATGCTGGACAATTACTAGACCATCATCATGCTTGGGACATTAAAATCACTACGTTGGCTAAACATAATGATGGCTCTGAAAAAGAGTGTTCAGTTGAATATCATATCCCAACATTATTAAGTTTTCATGAGGTGTTGGACGCTGAACAGCAAAATATTGAAATCAATGGCAAAATTTGGAAAGGTATTGTGGCATTTTGGCTAGATGATATTGACGATGTATTTAATCATGAATACGAGTGTCAAAGAGCAATATGCACAATGACTTGTTATGAATATGTGAAAAAGCCTAGTCCTGCCTGTGGATTGTTGAATGGGTTGATTGGACATTTGGAAATGGTTAAAAAGTAGGTATAAATATGCGTAAGTATATTCACGTTGCGTATAAATATCTTCCAGATAATCGTAGCTGTGGCAATGTTGATTTAGACAAATGTGAAAATGGCGATATTTTGGTTATTGATGAAGAATATGAACATGAGATTGAATGTTCGGATTGTAAAAATTTAGAGCAATCTCGTTGTTATTATGCTTATCTCAAACCAAATGAAATTGAATATATTTGCATTCGTTGTTTTACTCGAGAGCAACAAAATATATTTTACAGAAATCCAGTTTTATATCATGCTGATGAAACATTTTTCTTAAAGCGTGATTTTAATTTTTAGGTAGTGAAATGATGACAGAAAATCAAAACAAAGAATACTATTACTTTGGCATTGATCCAGGTGTAAAAACTGGTATTGCTGAATGGTGTAACGGTCAATTAGTCAATGTACAAACGTTGAGCGTAATTGGAGCATTAGAACGTGTAATGGACGTTGTCAGAATGATGAAAGGCTGTGGCGTAGAAATAAAAATCTTTATTGAAGATGCTCGAAAACGCAAATGGGTTACTGGTGGTCGTGAAAAATTGCAAGGTGTAGGCTCAGTTAAGCGAGATAGTAAAATTTGGCAAGAGTTTTGTGTGCATTATGGTATCGATTTTGAATTAGTCTCACCTAAAAACAACAAAACCAAAATTTCAAGAGATTTGTTTAAAAAAATCACAGGTTGGACAGGTCGCACATCAGAACACGCACGAGATGCAGTTATGTTGGTGTGGGGGCGTACGCCGTGATTGAGCTATTCATCATTGTATTTATTATTTGTTTTCTGTATGTAATTCATGGGTAAAAAATGTTTGACAATAAATTTGATTATTTAGATTTGCTTAAGTTTTTGAATAATAAAAATTTAAGCTATGACATTGTGTCTCATAGTAGCAAACCTGCCACGATTGATGGTAATGTTATCGCCTCTGCACTAGCAGACCTTGATGATTGGGTGCAAGCGTGGGCTTACATCCTTGCAAATCACCATGCACGCTCAACAGAAATGTATTTATGTCAGCGTGTTTTGATGTCAATTATCTATGCTGAAATGGCACATCTTAATATTGGCGAAAGCCGTAAACTTATCCATGCTAATAATATTGCGTGGGGGGTGATGGATGTACAAACATCAAAACGTACGAATGCGAGTATACGAGATATTGCGTTGGCGTGCGATATGGATAAGCAAACATACTATCGTACTTATACAAGATATTATCAACGTGCAGAGCAGGAGATAGCAACATGGGAAAGTATAATCAGAGAAGCGATAAAAATTGCTGTAATTGACAAGTGAGACAAAAAACAGTATGATTATGTCATACTAAGATTAGTGTAAATAGAAAAGCCCAATATGATTTATTGGGCTTTTTTACGTCTTAAAACAGGGTGCTGTTCACTGTTGGAGCAATGAACAACCCTTTTGACAAACCTACCTTGTCGCAAGCGAGCCCTGTTGCTATGTACACAGCAACGCAAGGCTATCATATTTTCGATAAAATTGCGATAGGTCAAAAATGAATTTAATTCAATGTGGTACTTGTGGAAAACTTTTAGCAAAAGCGAAATCATTTAAGCAATTAGAAATTAAATGCCCACGCTGTAAAACATTAAATTACTTTGCATTGAGCGTCCAGAACGCCGAACAAGAAACCCTAGAGGTTCATGCCAAAGGTAAAAAATCTCGTGGAAAATCGTAAAATTTACAATTCCGCCCCACTTCCTTTCGTTGGACAAAAACGAAATTTTCTTAAACATTTCCGAGCGTTAATTAATCAACATATCCCTGATGATGGCGAGAATTGGACAATTGTTGATGTGTTTGGTGGTAGTGGTTTATTAGCCCATAATGCCAAATGCTTAAAACCCAAAGCAACCGTTATCTATAATGATTATGATGGTTATACCGAACGATTAAAAAATATCACAGATATTAATCGTTTACGACAAATCATATATAACATTTTAGAACCATTCCCCAAAGATAAACGAATTAATGACGAAACAAAGCAATCTATAATCAATGTCATTCACAATTTTGATGGCTATATTGATGTTCGTAGTGTAAGTACATGGTTACTATTTAGTAGCAAACAAATTAGTAGTATTGATGAATTATCCAAACATGAAATGTATAATAACATTCGTTTGACTGATTATAAAACAGCAGATGATTATTTACATGGATTGGAAATTACATCACAAAGTTTCGATAAACTACTTCCTCAATATTATCATCAACCCAACACACTATTATTACTTGACCCACCCTATATCTGTACACAGCAACAAGCATACGCATTAAGTAAATATTTTGGCATGGTTAAATTTTTAACATTAATGCAAATGGTACGACCACCTTATATTTTCTTTAGTAGTACACGCAGTGAGCTGTTAGATTATTTGCAATATGTTGAACAATATGAACCCCAAACATGGCAACGTACAGGCGGTTTCGACAAAATCAATATTCAAGTTACCTTAAATGGTAGTGGTGCAAATTATGAAGACAATATGATTTACCGTTTCAAATAAATTGGAGTAAAAATGCCATCAACGCCGTGCAGATTTAAAGGCTGTTCAGGGCTTGTAAACAGTCGCTTAAAACGTGGTTATTGCGACAAACACGCACACTTACGCACACAAAGCAACTGGTCAAGCTATCAGCATAAACAAGGTAATACAACTGAACGTGGTTATGGTCATGCGTGGCGTAAACGCCGTGCTGAAGTTTTAGCACGAGACCAATATTTATGCCAAGTGTGCCTAGCTCAAGGTTATTTTACGCCTGCAACCGAAGTAGATCACATCATCAACAAAGCCAATGGCGGAACGGATGACATGGAAAATCTACAATCAATCTGTAAAACCTGTCATAAAACCAAAACACAAACCGAATCGCACGGCGGTAGGGGCGGTAAAAAAGTTTAAAATGGGCGTGGCTAAATGAACGCCCGCCCATCTAAATTTTTACGACCGCGAAATTAAAAATTTAGGTCAAAAATAGAGAGATGAAAAAATGAGCGGAACAGCAACAATTAGTGGGCGTGGGCGAAAGCCTAAGCCGACAAAATTGCGTGAATTAAATGGTAATGCAGGTAAACGACCATTGAATAAAGATGAACCGCAATTTACTGAAATCGTGGCGGTTGAACCGCCTGAATGGTTATCAGAAATAGCAGTCCAAATGTGGCAAACTATTACGCCTGAACTGCTTAAAAATAAGATTTTAACTGTGGCAGATTTACACAATGTCGAAGCCTTTTGTATGGCGTATGCAAGATGGCGTGAAGCCGAAAATGATGTCAAAATCAACGGCATTACAATTACAACTGAAGCCACCGTAATCAAAAATCCTGCGGTTACCGTTGTTAATGAGGCTCTAAAACAAATGATGCAATTTGGGGCGTTATTAGGGCTTGACCCATCAAGCCGTACCCGCTTGATTGGTGGGGCGAAAAAAGAAACGGTTGCTAATCCATTTGCAGATTTGTAATTATTATTTATCTATATGAAAAATAACGATTTTCCTAATGTTGCTAAAGCTGAAAAATACGCCCAAGACATTATTGACGGGAAAATCATATCAAATAAATGGATTAAACTCGCTTGTAAACGTCATTTTGACGATTTAAAATTAAGCGAAAATGATGATTTTCCCTATTATTTTGACCCAAAAAAAGCTGAACGAGTAGCAAAATTTATCCAATTATTGCCACACACAAAAGGAAAATGGGCAAGTAAAGGCGAAAAAATCACGCTTGAGCCATGGCAAATTTTCGCTTGTTGTATTCCGTTCGGTTGGCTGAAAAAATCAACTGGCTTTAGACGTTATAGCAAGATTTTAATTTTTGTCTGTCGTAAAAATGGCAAGTCTGCTATCGCCGCAGGAATTGGCAATTATATGTTTTGTGCTGATGGCGAATTTGGTGCGGAAGTGTATAGCGGTGCGACTACAGAAAAGCAAGCATGGGAAGTTTTTAGACCTGCAAAATTGATGGTCCAACGCACGCCAGAACTGAAAGATTATTTTGGTGTAGAAGTAAACGCATCCAATATGAACCGTATTACTGATGGTAGCCGTTTTGAGCCAGTCATCGGCAATCCAGGGGACGGAGCAAGCCCAAGTTGTGCCATTGTCGATGAATATCATGAACATAAAGATGATAAATTGTACGATACCATGGAAACAGGTATGGGGGCAAGGGAACAGCCCATTATGCTTGTGATTACCACAGCAGGCTCGAATATCGGCGGTCCGTGCTATTTAATGGTGCGTGAAGCTGAAAAAATGCTTGACGGCGTAACCGATATTCCTGATTTGTGGGCGATTCTGTACGGCAAAGATGTCGATGACGATTGGACCAGCGATATTGCCCTACGCAAAGCCAATCCTAATTATGATGTGTCAGTCAGCGGTGAATTTTTGCTTGCTCGTCAGCGAGATGCCAAACAATCATCAACAAAGCAAAACGTTTTTAGAACAAAACATTTAAATGAATGGGTGGGTGCTAAAAATGCGTGGATGAACATGGCAAAATGGCGACAAGCTCCACAGCGTAAATCATTGCATGAGCTTGATGGGCGAACCTGTTATATTGGACTGGATTTAGCGACAAAAATCGATATGGTCGCTACAATTTTACTGTTTCCACCGACTGCCGATGACCCTTATTATCATGTACATGGTCGCTATTATTTGCCAGATGTGCGAGTTTTGGAAGAATTGGATAGTAATACAGACCGCTATCGCCAGTTTGATGCTGATGGATTATTGACTTTGACCATGGGCGAAGTGGTGGATTTTGATACCATTAAAGACGATTTACGAGAATTTTATAGTCGTTTTGACGTGCAAGAAATCGCCTATGACCCATGGCAAGCGACACAACTCGCCCAAGAGTTAGAAAAAGAAAATATGACCATGGTCGAATTACGTCATACTGTGCAAAATATGTCCGAGCCAATGAAAGAACTTGAAGCGTTAGTTTTGCAGAAAAAATTAGCACATGGCGACTGCCCTATTATGACATGGATGATGTCTAACGTGGTCGCAACCTTAGACAAAAAAGAAAATATCTACCCAAATAAAGAACGAGCCGAAAATAAAATTGATGGTGTGGTCGCTCTGATTATGGCATTAGGGCGTGCGTTGGTTCATCAACGAGATATGGACAATAGCAATATTGATGACTTTTTAAACAACCCAATTATAGGCTAGATTATTCTAGCCCTTTTTCATATGCTCGGATTGCATCCATAATCAACTGATTTTGTGGTACGTCTAACCGTGCTGATAGTTGCTCAATTAAGGCAATGTCATCAAGATGTAATTTAAAGCCCTTAATTTTTACGCCACGCTTTTCATCGCTATCATATTGAATTTGATTGCGTGATTTTGGTTGTTCTACAATTTTAGGCATAAGACTTGACCTTTAAAAAAAATGGGATTAATATAAGGGTTAAGGAGTTCGGAACTTCCTTGTTCCGCCTAGTTTGTAACCGTCATTACATTCTAGGTTGCTGTGTTTAGTATGCGTTCATGCTTACCAGTAATAACACAACAAGGGCGATGATGATTAAAGTAGCTTTCATCGCTTTTGCCTCCTTGTAATACTAGGCTTGTCCTAGCCCAATCAACAGACCCATTCTGTTGATATAGATATTATAGGTTAATCTATGTATAAAGTCAAGTAATTATTTAAATTATTTGGCTTTTTTTGTTGTCTATAACATATTCATTACGCTTATTTTTTAGCTTATTTTGCCTAATATTTGACAAGTGAGACAAAAAAAGGTATCATTTTGCTATCATAACAGAATTGTATCTATGCCCAATGTTTTAAACATTGGGCTTTTTTATTGGGCGAAATTTAATGAGTTTTTGGAGTTGGTTTGGCGGTTTGTTTAGTAGTCAGAAACGGCTAAATAAAGGCGGTCATGTACACACATTTACCGAGAGCCACACAGCGAGCGGGAATGTAGTAAACGCTGAAACATCGCTAAAATTATCAGCGGTGTGGGCGTGCGTACGATTGCGTAGCCAAACGATTGCCAGTTTACCATTGCATTTGTATAACAATGATAAAACCATTGCATCAGACCATTGGCTTTATCGTATTTTGCACGATAGCCCAAATGCCGATATGACAGCGTGCGAATTTTGGGAGGCAATGGTGTTAAGTTTGGATTTATGGGGCAATGCCTACGCCTTTATCCATCGTCATGAAAAATCTCGCCGTGTGATTGCCCTAGATGTATTAAACCCTGAATTTATGACGATTTTCAGAGAAAAAACGGGCGAAGTTTATTATCAATATCAAGAAAATGGGCAATATCAGCGTTATCATAGTGATGATATTTTGCACATTAAAGGTATGACATTGGACGGCTTAGTTGGTTTATCTCCTATTCAATATCAATCTCAAGTAATGGGTTCACAGATTGATGCGAATACTGCATCAAATGCAGAATTTAAAAATCAGTTGAAAACAGGCGGATTTTTAAGAACAGGCGAAAAAATCTTAAATGATGAACAACGCAGTCGCCTAAGAGCCAATTTAGAAACTTTTTCTAAGCCTGAAAATGCAGGTAAATATATGGTTCTTGAGGCGGGTATGGACGTGGTCTCAAGTTTGCGTATCAATCCCAAAGATGCCCAACTTTTAGAAAGTCGTTATTTTGGCATTGAAGAAATTTGCCGTACTTTTGGCGTACCACCACAGTTGATTTATCACACAGACAAAGCAAGCTCATGGGCAAGCAGTTTGGAAGGTATGAACTCAGGATTTTTGGTGTATTCGTTGCGGTCAGTGTTAGTGCGAATTGAACAAACAATTGTCAAAAAATTACTTAATCCATCGGAGCGTGATTTATACAAGCCACGATTTGCGGTTGAAGGTTTATTGCGTGCTGACAGTCAAGGGCGTGCTAATTTTTATACTTCAGCATTGCAAAATGGTTGGATGACGAGAAATGAAGTTAGAGAATTAGAAGATTTACCGCCTTTAGATGGTGGCGATGTCTTAACTGTACAGCTTAATTTAACGCCTTTAGATAAATTGGGAATAACAAATGAATGATTTTTACACTAAATCAATGCAAATTAAAGCCGAAGCCGTCCAAGATGACGGCTTTTTTTCGGGCTATGCCAGCGTTTTTGATGTTGAAGATAGTTATGGCGATGTGGTTAAAAAAGGTGCTTTTTTAAACTCTATCAACGAGTGGCAAAGCAAAAATAAAATGCCCCCTGTGCTATGGCAACATCAACGCTCGGAAGTCATTGGCGTGTGGACGAAAATGGTCGAAGACGAAAAAGGCTTGTATGTCGAAGGTCGATTACTCGTTGATCATGTCGCAAAAGCGAAAGAAGCACACGCCCTAATTAAAGCAGGTGCGATTGACGGTTTAAGCATTGGTTATCGTGTTAGCAAATGGGCGTATGATGCCGAAAATAGCATTATGGAATTGTTAGATATTGATTTAAAAGAAATTTCTATCGTTACATTTCCAGCCAACGAAGAAAGCACAGTCGCCCAAGTCAAAGCCGAACGGCAAAAAGATTTAGACGAACAAAACGCAATCCACATTTTACAATCTATCCAATTTTAAACGGAGAATATCATGTCTGATACCACAGAAAAAAGCAAAACCCAACTCGCTCAAGAATTTGCCCAAGCGACTGATAAAGTCAAAGAAATGGCAGAAGAACTCAAGGGCAAAATGGCAAATGGCGAAAAGTTAAGCCAATCGGCAATTGATAAAGCTGATGAAGCTTTAGTAACGATGAATGAATTAAAGGCACGCCTTGATGATGTGGAACAAAAATCCTATCGCCGTGCAGGTCATGGCGAGCCACAATATAAAAGTATTGGCGATGAGTTTGTAAACTCGAAACAATACTTAGATTTAAAGGACAATCAAGGCAATGGGCGTTTTGCTAAATTAGAAGTTAAAGCAACCATTACATCAGCAACAACCAATGCGGACGGTTCAGCAGGTGCTTTGGTTAATCCGCACCGTGTCAATGGCGTGATTACGCCACCTAATCAGCGATTAACCATGCGTGATTTAATCATGGCTGGTTCAACAGATAGTAACAGCATTGTATATTTGCGTGAAACTGGTTTTACCAATAATGCTAAAGCCCAAAGTGCAGAAGGCGAAAAACTCGCTCAATCAAGCATTAAATATGATGAACAATCTGTTGCGGTTAAAACTTTAGGACATTTTGTCAAAGTATCGAGCCAAATTTTAGATGATGCTCCACAATTAGCAAGCAATATTGATGGGCGTTTATATTATGGTTTAAAACTGGTTGAAGACCGTCAAATTTTAAATGGTGATGGTTTAGGCGGTAATCTTAAAGGGATTATGCCACAGGCTACAGACTTTGCTGACCCTGCAAGTTTGGCGAAATATAGTAAAATTGACCAGTTACGTTTAGCAATTTTGCAGGTTGCTTTAGCGGAATACCCTGCCAATGGTTTTGTACTCAATCCGATTGATTGGGCAACCATTGAATTAACCAAAGATGAAAATAATAATTATATTATCGGCAATCCACAAGGTTCGATTGCTCCATCATTATGGCGTTTACCTGTTGTAGAAACGCAAGCGATTGGTTTAGGTAAGTTTTTAACTGGTGCGTTTGATTTAGCAGCTCAACTGTATGACCGTAAGTTATCGACCATTGAAGCAGGTTTTGAAAATGATGACTTTACTAAGTTATTAACAACGCTCCGAGCGACTGAGCGATTAGCCTTAGCCGTGTATCGCCCTGAAGCCTTTATTAAAGGCACATTAGCTGACAAAGGTTAAACAATAACCCTGAATTGGGCTATTTTTATTGGGGTGCAAAAATGACACAATATACTGTTATCCAACAGCATTTTGGCGATAAGCAATATTTTGAAAATGATGTGCGTATCGTTGAAAATGAACAAGATGCCGAGCAACTTATCAATATGGGTTTGATTAAACCACTTGATGAACAGCAAGCAAATGATGACAAAAAGCCTGATGGCGAAAAAACATCTGATGACAAAAAGCCTGAAGATGAAAAACCATCAACCAAGAAAACCGCAAAAAAAGGCGATGAATGATGATTACACTTGAGCAAGTAAAATTTCAATGCCGTATCGAACATGACGAAGAAGACGATATTTTAACGTTGTATATTTTATCTGCTCAAGAGTTTTGTCAAAATTACCTTGACCGTAAAATTTATATTGATAATGCTTTTGATGATGAAACAGGCATTGAAATTACACCGATTATCAAACAAGCGATGTTGTTATTGGTGGCTCATTGGTATGCAGTGCGTGAATTAACGCCCAATGTACCTCAATCAGTGTATGAGTTATTACGCCCTTATCGGCTGATGGGGGTGTAATATGAATGCAGGCGAACTCAAACATCGGATTACGATTGAGCAATCAATCACGGTGCAAGACGAAAATACAGGCGAAATTAGCCAACAATGGCAAGTATTGGGTACATTTTGGGGGAAATTTATCCATCTAAGCAGTAAAGAAATGCTACAGGCTCAAGCGGTGCAAAGTCAATTATCCGCACGTCTAACCATTCGCCACAGTTTAAAAACTGCTCAAATTGATACGGCTATGCGTGTACGATTTGGTAATCAGATTTACAACATTATCGGTCAGCCAATCCCTGACCATAAAGACGGTAAAACGTGGATAACTTTAGAATTATCAACAGCGTAAAATATGACAAATAAAATTATCTCACAATTAAAAGGATTTGAAGACATCCAGCGTAAAATGCGACAACTGGCAGATGATAAAAAACTGGTCAATGCAACTAAAAGAGCCGTTCGCCAAGCGATGAAACCAGTTGTAGAAAGTGCAAGACAAAACGCACAAGCAATTGATGACCCTGAAACCAGAGAAAATATCGCAAAAAATATCACATATAAAGCGGGTCGCACGAAACAAAAATCCAATTATGTGGTTGGTCGTGTTGGCGTGCTTGGCGGTGCTAGTCGCAATGATAAAAGCAAAACTATTGTCATCAAAGAGCGTAGAAAAAAAGGCGAAGCAAAACAAACTTTTGCAGATAATGAAATTGGCTTAACTGGTGGCGATACTCGCCACTGGCGTTATATTGAATTTGGTACGCAACATATTCCCGCCGTGCCATTTATGCGACCCGCACTTGAAAATAACCGTGAAAAAGTAATTGATACGTTTAGAAATGCCATGAGTACAGAACTTGATAAGGAATTATCATGATGAAACCTAATAATCCGATTTTTAAGTTATTAAAACAATCTGATGTCCTAAAACAACATTTACAAGACAAGCAGATTTTTAGATTATTTTTGGCAGGGCTTGCCCCTGATGAAGTGAAATTGCCTTATGTGGTTTGGCAACAAATTTCACGAAATCCACTCAATACTTTAGGCGATAGACCAAAAATGGACGATTATTTAATTCAAATTGATGTGTATAGTCATCAACATCAACAAGCCCAAGACATCGCCTATGAAATTGAGCGAATTTTAGAAACCGAATGCCGTGTGCGTGGATCACGCATTGAGCAAGACCCTATCACTAAAAATTTTCGAGTGTTGCTCGAAGTTGAAATGTTAAACCCACGAATTTAACCGCCCATTATGGGCTTTTTTTGGAGTAAATAATATGGCTTTAATTAAAACACAAGGCACGCAAGTCTATGTGATTGATGGTACAAGCGTGCATGAAATTGGCGAAATCATCAATGTTGAACCAGGTTCAGACAGCGTAAACAAAATTGATGTTACCCCACTTGCTGAAAAAGTAGCAAAAAAATATATGTCAGGTTTAACTGATCCATCAGAATCAAGTTTATCATTGCGTTTTGATAGTAATTCAGCAGCCCATAAAAAAGTAATTGAATTATCAAAAAGCAAAAAAGAAGGCTTGACATTTGCAATTGGTGCGTCCGATGGTACTGCTGAACCAACAGCACCTAGCGGTAATGTTACTTTACCTAATACTCGCTCATGGTGGAAATTTGTCGGTAGCATTGGTTCAGCTAGTTTTAAATTTGAAAGTGATAATGTTGTAACTTGTGATGTCAGCATTACACGCTCATCAACCGTTGATTTTCAGGCTAAATCTTAAGGAGCAGACATGAAAAAGTTAGATTTAAATAAAATTGTGAAAGATGATGTATTGGTAGGTCAGCCAGTCAAACACTCAATTAAATTTAAGCATTTTGACGAAGAATATCAAGTCGATGTCTTTATCAAACCTTTAAGCTATCAAACAACTGAGCCATTATTTAAGCGTTTAACTCAATTAGATAATGATAAAACCTTAGTAGCGGAGTGGATTAGTTTAGCGGTAGTCAATGAAAAAGGCGAAAATTATTTAACCGTTGATGATATTCAACAAAAATTTAATCAACAATTAGCAATGGCAATCTTTAATCAAATTTTAGGTTTGGAAAACTTAAATGACAAAAAAGATGATGGGGGAAAGTCCAATTAAGTGATGAAGATGAAATATGGTGTGAATTGGTATTGAATGGTATCGGTGGGTGTACGCTTGCCGAAGCCAAACGCAATATGAGTATGCGAGAATTTAATTTGTGGCAAAAATACCGCAATAAACGTGGTAGCCTAAATATTGGGCGTAGATTGCAACAAGAATTAGCTCATTTACATCATTCTTTTATTGTTTCTAAGGGCGGTTCACAAGTCGAAATCCAAGACTTGATGTGCTATGAAGACCCACCGAGCATTGATGATAAATTACATCAATTATTTGGAGTTTAAATCATGTCAAAAAGTTTAGGCACATTAACCCTTGATATGCTTGTCAATTTGACAGGGTTTAAGCGTGGTATGCAAGATGCCGAAAACCAAACAAAACAAAGCACCGATAAAATGTCTGGTGCTTTTGGTAATTTTGGTAAAAGTGTTAATGATACCTTAGCCAATACCACTATCGGCTCATGGGCAAACGATTTACAACAAAAATTTGCAGGGGTCAATGGTAGTGCTTTAGCCTTAAGCGGTACATTAGCAGGTATGGCAACAGGTAGTGCTGTGCTGGCTTTTGGTGCAATGTCTAAAATCGCCATTGAAACCGCACAAGCTAACATGGAGCTACAAAAATTTGCTAATCTTGCTAATAGCTCTGTGATTAGTTTTCAGGGCTTGGCAGGTGCAAGCGAATTATTAGGCATTAGCCAAGATAAATTAGCCGACCAACTCAAAGATTTTAACGAGAAATTGGGCGAATTTGCCTCAGTTGGTTCTGGTGGTGCGATGGATTTTTTTGAGCAAATCGCCGTGAAAACCGAAAAAGGAGCTGAAGGAGCGAAAAAACTCGCTAAAGAAATGTCAGCTATGAATGGCGTTGAAGCCCTACAAAAATATGTTGATAAATTGGAAGAAGCAGGGGTAAACCAACAACAATTATCTTTTTATTTAGAAAGTATGGGGTCAGATTTAACCGCCCTTGCTCCAATTTTAGAAAATGGCGGTAAATTGTGGAAAGACTATCAGAAAGCACTTGAACAAGCAGGGGTCATCACAAGCGAAGAAGCAATAGAGAAATCAGCATTATTACAAGCCCAAACTAAAGCCTTACAATTACAATTTGGTGCGGTCAAATCAACTTTAGCAGAACAGATGATGCCGACCTTAAGTAATCTTATTGCGTATTTTATGAACGGTACAAATGCAAGCGGTCAATTAAGTGGCGTATTAACTGGGCTATCTGCAGTTGCTAAAGGTGTAGCGATTGTCATGGTTGGGCTTGGCTCTGCCATTGAAGGTGTAGTACGATTTATCCGCCTTGCTGTAGAAAATTTTGCTGAATTGGGCATGACCGCTCGTCATGTATTTACAGCAATGAGCAATAATGATTTTGATGGCGTTACATCTGCCCTAGCACATGGATTTGGCAATCTCAAAAATAATATTAGTGCTTTTGGTAATGATACTTTTGCCAATGTTAATCGCAGTATGGGGGCTATGGGAGATATTTTAGATAGTAATACCGCCAAAGCAGATGGTTTAGCAAAATCTATTTTAGCAATTAATCAAGCAAGTCAAAACTCTGTCAAATATAACCAAACAGGCTATACAGCAGGGATTGCTCAAAACAAAACCCTAAACGAAACCGATAAAATTAATAAAAGTACATCAACTAAAGCGACTAAAGCAGTCCAAGCAACGGCAGCACGCCTAAATAGCGACATGGAAAAAGCAATTTTATGGGGTGCAAGCCAACTTAAGATTGACCCAAATCATTTAGCCTCCGTTATCTCGTTTGAAACAGGCGGAACATTTAGTACCAATGCCCGTAATCCTAATTCAAGTGGCACAGGTTTAATTCAGTTTATGGACGATGCCGATGGTAAAAAAGATAAATTATATTGGGGCATGACACGCAACCAATTTGGGGCGTTGTCAGCAATGGAGCAAATGCAATATGCAGTTAAATTTTTTAAAGGCAAAGGCTTAAAAGAAAATGCAAGTCTAGGACAAGTGTATGATGCGGTAACAGGCACAGGCTACCGAGCAGGAACAGAAGCATATCGGTTAAATAAAGTATGGGACGCCAATAAAGATGGCTATATTGCACCTGGAGAATCGGTTAAATCTGGTGCTTTTAAAAAGCACATGAAAAATTGGTTTCCAAATGGTAGCGACAGCTTAAAATTAGGCGAAGCGTTAAATGAAGTGGCAAAAAATGAAGAAAAACGTGAACGAGATTTAATTAGACAAGCCCAAGAAATTTATAAGGCACGCCAAAGTATCGTGAAACAATACATGACCGATACTGAAAGAATGGAGTTTGAACATCAAGAACGTTTACAAGCTATTGCAGAAGCCTACACAGCAACAGGCACAGAAACCCAAGAACAATTAGCACAGCTTGAACAGCAAAAACAGCATTATACGCAAAATGAAATCGCACGCTACAAACAGCAGATGATGGAATTTACCAATGCTGAATCTTTAAAACAAGTGCAATTTCAAAAAACTATTTTGGAAACTCAAAAGGGCTGGTTAAATGTTACTGATTATGCTCAACGTTATTTTGACTTAATCCGTCAAGAAATTAATTTAAGTAACCAACCGCAAGATGTTAAAAATGCGTTAATACAACAAAGCTATGCCGAGCAAAGTATCCAGCAAAATAGCGAACGTGAAGCAACATGGGATAAATATCAACAACGATTTAACCCTACATTAGAAAATCCATATCAATCGGACATGGATTTACTTAAAAAAGCACGAGAGCAAATGCTCATTACTGAGCAAGAATATCATCAACAACGCCTTGCCCTACAGATGAATACTAGTCTAGCGATTGGACAAGATTTTGCAGGGTCATTGATGGGATTAGTCAGTCAATCTAGCTCCACATATAAACGACTATTTGCGTTACAACGTAGTTTTGCTATTGGCGAAGCCATCATGAATATGTGGAAATCAGGCTCAAAAGCATATGCAGAAACCACAGGTAACGTATGGGTAAAAGCAGCGGCAGCAGCTCAAGCGGTGGCGGCTCAAGGTCAATTTGTGGCGTTATTGAAAAGTGTTGCCCCTGTAGGCATGGCTCACTCTGGTATCGACAATATCCCACAAGAAGGAACATGGCTACTCGATAAAGGCGAGCGTGTATTAAGTCCACGTCAAAATGCGGATCTAACCCAATTTTTGCAAAATCAAAACCGTTCAGAAAGTGGGCAAAATATTGTCATTAATGTTGTTGTTAATAGCGATAACTCATCAAGCGTTGAAAGCAATGAACAGTTTGGACAAGCGATGGGCGAAGCCATTAAAACCGCCGTGCTTAAAATCATTCAGCAAGAGAAACGTCAAGGCGGAATGCTCGCATGAAAACTTTTGAATTTGAACAAGATTTAAACGGAAATAGCCAAAACACCAAGTTTAATGTGTTGAACTCGAATTTTGGCGATGGCTATGAACAAAATACAAGCATAGGTATCAACAACCGTAAACATGAATTTAGCTACCAACGTACTGCAAATAAGGCTTTAATTTTACAGATTAAAGCCTTTTTTGATGAGCATAGCGGAGCGAAAGCGTTTTTATGGCAAAGTCCACTTGACGGAAAAATTAAAGTCAAAACCAGCGATTATAAACTCAATTGCTTAGGGGGTGATGTATGGCAGATTAGCACCACATTTACACAAGTCTTTTATCCTTAAACCTTTGATTTATTGGAGTTATTATGAAAACTTTAACTACACATGAAGTTGCCTTGTTGGTGGCTTTTTCATTTCATGTACAGCAAATGTTACAAAATCATGGCGAAGAAGCCAATATCATCAAAATTGAATTTGATGTTGAATCAGGCGATTTTGATGTCGAAACCAACAAAAAAGAAACGGGCCGCCGCCGCCGTATCTCTAAATTGATTGCTGATGTGGTAAGTTGGGCAAACGGTCAATTAGATAATTTAGAATTTATCCAAAAATTAACCGTACAAAAAATGGTATGTCATTATGATAACGGTCAATATAGCATTGATTTGCTTGTCGAAGACACCACAAGCACCGATGAAACAACTGCAACAAGCGATGAATTAAGTGAAAACTAATTTATCAGAATAAAACAAATAGAATGGTGGCGAAAGTCATCATTCTGCTCATCTTGGGGGATAAAATGTTAAATGCTGATTTTCAAAAATTACACGTTGATGGTTTAATTACACTATACGAACTCAATGCCGAAAAATTGGGAGCAGGTATTTTACGTTTTCACTCGCATATGCAATCTGGCAATATTGTGTTTAGGGGACAAACATTTGAACCGATGGCTATGCAAGTGTCAGGCTTGGAAATGCGAACCGATGGTAAAGCCTCAGCCCCTAATATGACAATGGCAAATAACATTAATGGTATTCAAGGGGCGGTATCGGCTTATTGTTTACAATTTAATGACTTTGCAGGAGCTGAATTAAAAGTCATTACCACCTTAGCTAAATATTTAGATGCGGTTAATTTTGATGATGGCAACCCACACGCAAGCGATGAATGCAAAGAGCAAATTTGGTACGTTGAGCAAAAAACATCAGAAAATGCTCAACAAGTCAGTTTTGAATTGTCTAATCCTGTTGATTTTGAAGGTCTAAAAATCCCTGTACGTCAAATTAGTAATTATTGTCATTGGGCAGTTTGTGAAAAATATCGTGGCGAAGAGTGCGGTTATACAGGTACAGCTCGCTTTAATTATGATAATCAGCCGACAGATAATCCTGAACTAGACAAATGTTGTGGTACGCTTAAAGCATGTCAGTTACGTTTTGGGCGTAATAAACCGCTCTCATTTGGCGGTTTTCCTGCCAGTAGCTTATTGGGGAATTAGTATGCAATTATCCGATGGATTAAAACAAAAAATTTTAGACCATGCCAAGCAATGTTACCCTGCTGAATGTTGCGGTCTTATTGTCAATGATGATTATATACCATGCCAAAATATTGCTCCTAATCATAATCAGTTTGAGATTTGCCCTAAGGATTGGGCAAAAGCGGAAGATATGGGCAAAATTCAAGCCATTGTACATTCGCACCCTGACGGCTCAACCCAAGCCAGCGATTTAGATTTACATCAAATTGAATTGCACAGTTTAACGTGGATCATTATCAGTTATAGCGAGTTAGAGTATGCCGATAAGCCTGATTTTGCTGTTTATACGCCGTGCGGTTATCAAGCCCCACTCATTGGACGAGCCTATTATCATGGTTGGCAAGATTGCTATGCTATTGTGCGAGATTTTTATCAACGTGAATTCAACATTGCCCTGCCTGATTTTGAACGCTCTGACTTGTGGTGGGAAGATAAACATCATCAAGCCTTGTATGCCGATAATTTTAGTAAAGCTGATTTTGTCGAAGTGGAAAATACAGGACATTATCATTATGGCGATGTGTTATTGTGCCGTGTCGGTCGTACTGAGCATATTAATCATGCTGTGATTTGGCTTGGCGATAAAACTACGCTAAAAAGTGAAAATGTTGAACCTTGTGTAGGCAATACCATTATTTTACATCACCCTTATAACCGTCCATCGGTGCGTGAAATTTTTGGGCAAAATTGGGCGGAACGTGTGGCAAAAGTGGTTAGACATCGAGATTTATTATGATGAAAACAATTAAATTATACGGCATTTTGGCGAAAAAATTTGGCAAAGAATTTAAATTAGCAGTTGATAGCACCAAAGAAGCTATGCGTGCGTTGTGTGTACAAGTGCAAGGTTTTGAACAATTTATGCTCAATGCTCATTTACAAGGTTTACGTTTTGCAGTCTATCATGATGATGTCAATATTGGCGAAAATGAATTAGACATGGCTCATTCATCAAAAGTGATTAAAGTAGTGCCTGTGGTGGAAGGTGCAGGGGGCGATAATGGCTTAATGCAAACTATTCTGGGAGCGGTGCTAATCGTGGTCGGTATTGTGGGGAATATTTACGGCGGTTGGGGAACGCCATTTATTCAAGCGGGGATTGGCTTAATGGTCGGTGGTATTGCTCAAATGATGATGCCTAAAGTCGATACCCAAGACCAAAACCAAGATGGCAATAAAGCCAATAAAGGTTTTGGCGGTGCGGTTACAACAGTCGCACAAGGTAATCCTGTACCGATTTTATATGGCGAGCGTGAAGTCGGTGGCTTTATTGCTTCAGCAAGCCAACGTCCAGAAGACCAGTTGTAATATTTTTTGATTGTGTGATGTGTAAGGTGGATAAAATGAATAAAATTATCGGTGCAAAATCAGGTAGTGGCAAACAACGGAAACCTGTTATCGCTCCTGACAGTTTACAATCTAAAGTGTATATTAATATGCTGTATGGCTTATCAGAAGGCGAGATTGCAGGATTAGCCACAGGCGATGAACAAAGCATTTATTTAGATGATACGCCACTTAAAAATGCAAGTGGCGAGTGGAATTTCCAAAATGTAACGGTGGATTTTCGTCATGGCACAAACGACCAAACGTATATTGAAGGCTTTCCAGATGTCGCTAGTGAAGTAGCGGTTAATGTTGAATTACGACATGGCACGCCGTGGGTCAAATCATTTAACAATCTTGATTTGGATGCGGTACGTGTACGCCTAAAATGGGGAGCGTTAAAACAACAAAATGCCGAAAATGGCGATGTTAATGGTGTGCGTATTCAGTATGCTATTGATTTAAAAATAGACAATTTAGCATGGCAAGAAGTGTTAAATACCGAAATTAATGCTAAAACATCAACTAATTATGAACGTTCACACCGTATTGATTTGCCAACAGCTCAACGTGGGTGGCAAATCCGTGTACGCCGTATTACGCCTAATTCTACATCTGAATATGTATCTGATAAAATGTACATTTCAGCCGTTACCGAAGTAGTGGATTTAAAATTACGCTATCCAAATACTGCCCTATTGGGTTTACAATATGATGCTGAACATTTTAGCAATGTGGCAAAAATGGCTGTACGCTTAAAAGGCTTAAAAATCAAAGTACCAAGTAATTATGACCCTGAAACACGACAATATCACGGCTTTTGGGACGGCACATTTAAACGTGAATATAGCAATAATCCTGCATGGATTTATTATGATATTTGTACTGCTGACCGTTACGGCTTGGGCGAAAGATTAAAGCCATTTATGGTGGATAAATGGAGTTTATACCGCCTTGCACAATATTGTGATGAAATGGTATCAGATGGTAATGGTGGATTAGAGCCACGTTTTACGCTCAATGTTTATTTGCAATCTGCTGACGATGCATTTGCTATTTTGTCTAAAATGTCTGGCGTGTTTCGTGCAATTAGCTATTGGAACGGTCAGCAAATTATTTGTGATGCAGATATGCCACAAGATAGTATGTACAGTTTTAGCCGTGCCAATGTAATTGACGGGCAATTTGAATATACAGGCACACGAGCAAGAGACCGCCACACTGTGGCCAAAGTGGCTTGGGATAATAAAAACAATCGTTTTAAAACAGAATATGAATTTGTACGAGATGAACAAGCCATTTCTAAACTTGGTATTAAATTTGTTGATATTCAGGCGTGGGGCTGTACGTCCAAAGGACAAGCACAACGTGCAGGTTGGTGGGCGTTAAAATCTGAACAATTAGAAACTCGTATGGTGTCTTTTAAAGTTGGGCTTGATGGTTATATTCCCCAACCAGGGAAAGTGATTGAAATTTCGGATGAATTATTTGCAGGGCGAGCCAACGGTGGGCGTGTATCTGCGATCAATACGAGCAAAAATATCATCAGCTTAGATAGAGCAATTACCGCCAAAGCAGGCGACAAATTGATTATTAATGGCGAAAATGGTAGAGCTGAAACTCGTATTATTCAAACGGTGCAAAATCATCAAGTTACGGTAACACAACCTTTTGATAATATCGCTGTCGAAAATGTTTGGGTGTTGGATAGCAAAGATTTAGCAACCATGAAATTTCGTGTGCTGTCGATTACTCAAGATGAAAAACATCAATTTAAAATTACCGCCGTGCAATACACACCCTCTAAATATGATGCTATTGATACAGGGGCTTATATTGATGAACGTCCTATTTCTGTGATTAATCCCAAAATTCAAGCCCCTGTTACAGAAGTAAATATTGAGACTGAATATCGCACCGTGCAAGGCTTAAATGTAGCAACGATGATTATTAGCTATCCACAAGTCAGCGGTGCGGTCAAATATCAAGTTGAATGGCGAAAAGATAATGGCAATTGGATTAAATTACCTATCACAGGAGCAAATAGCGTAGAAGTGGTCGGTGTCTATGCAGGTCAATATGAAGCACGAGTAACTGCTATTAGTGCGTTTGATGTTCATTCTTTAGCCACACATTCTACTTTAACCGCCGTACAAGGCAAAGCAGGCAAACCACCCAAATTAGCCAGATTAACGGCTACAGGCACGCTATTCGGTATGCGTTTAGACTGGGCATTTAGTGCAAAATCAGAAGATACGGCATACACCGAAATCCAAGTATCGCCAGATGGTCGCTCCAATATTGCCACACTTGGACAGTTTGCCTACCCTACTGATACACACCAAATTCAAGGCTTACAAGGCAATTTAACACAGTTCTATCGTGCTAAAATTGTTGATAGATTAGGCAATGAAAGCGACTGGACGGATTGGACAAGCGGTACAACATCAGCCGACCCACAAGCCGTATTAGAAATTCTGGAAGGTCAAATCAACGAAAGCACGCTTGATAACATACTCACAGGCAAAATCAATACAGCAGTAACCACAGGCACGGCAAATACACAAGCGATTTTAGCCGAGCAACAAGCACGCACCCAAGCAGTAACCGCAGAAGCACAAGCACGAGCAACAGCAATTAGCAATGAAGCCAAAGCACGCACTGCTGAAATTAATCAACGTGTTACCGCTTTAAATAGCGAAATTGGTACAACTTTAGCAGGATTACAAAATGGCTTAACCCAAGAAATTCAACAGCGTAAAGATGGCTACAATAGCACGCTTGCAAATCTTAACGCTTACAAAGTCAGTAATGATAGAGCCGTTGCAAATGTTATTGAGCGTGTCAATGTTAGCGTGTCGGATATGTCGAGTAATGCAAGTAAAATTAATGCCTTACAAAGCGAATTAAACAACGTCAATAATACACTTGCAAGCAAAGCAAGTACAACCGCCCTAAACGCATTAACCACTTGTGTAACGCAACAAGGCTCAAATATTACTGCGATAAGCAATGATGTACGTAATTTACAATCAAGCATTAGCACGGTACAAAATGGCTTGGCAAATAAATTAGATGCAAGTGTGATTAGCAATTATTACACTAAAATCGAAACAGATAATGCGATTAGTGGCAAGGTTGAAGAGTTTAATGCGAATTTGACTGTTGGCGGTGTTAATATCTTGCCTAATTCTCATGTAGAAAGAACGGGAAAAAATGAACATTTATATTATGCGATTTTACCAGAACTTAAAGAATTTTATTTAAATAACCCTGTTGTAACGATTTCTTTTGATATTAAAGTTCCTGTTGTTGGTCGTGTACAAGTTTATAGTACCAATAACTCAGGTGTTTATTTTGTAGCAAACATCAACGTTACGGAAATTAATGTTTTTAAAAGATATTCGGTTACGGTTACTCCAAAACCACATACTAATTCTCCGAATAATCCTAATGGCACACTAGAGTTCTGGGGAGTTTATGGTACTGGTCGTATTCCAACAGTTAAAAATGTTAAAATTGAAAGCGGTAATAAAGCAACCGATTGGACACCTGCTTTAAGTGATGTTGATGGCAAAATTAATGCAAATGCTCAGGCGATTAATACAATTAACAGCAATGTAAGCAATCTCAATAATACATTAACATCACAAAGCCAACAACTCACGCAATTACGCAATGATTTAACGCTGACCAATGCTAATGTAGCAACCAAAGCCGATACAACGGCACTCAACACATTAGACAGCCGTGTAACGCAAACTAATGACCGTATCACAGCCGAAAGTCAAAAAATTACTGCATTACAAAACAGTTTAGATACGGTTAGTGGCACTTTAAATAGCAAAGCCGATAGTTCTGCTCTATCAAACTTAAATACGACCGTTCAAAATATCAACGGTGCAGTAACAACGCAGGCAAATCAAATCACACAGCTTGAAAGTGGATTAAATACGGTTAATCAAACGCTGAATAATAAAGTCAATGCAAGTGCTTTAAGTGATTATTACACTAAAACCGAAACAGATAATGCTGTCAGCGGTAAAATTGATGAATTTAAAACCAGTTTAGTGATTGGTGGCGAAAACATTTTAACTTTAGACAAAGCCGTGTTTTCAAGTAGTGATATTTCTCGTAAAGAATTAATAAATGCTTATGATGAACATTATCGTATTACATTGAATAGAAGAGCGTTTCCTTTTAATTCTGAATTTCGCTTAGCACAAGATTTAGATTTACAAGGAGAATATGTATTTTCATGTCAAATTCGTGCTTCAAAAGCATTGATGGTTCACCGTATTTTTCTTAGAGATATAAACTGGGCTTATTCTTATGCTAAAACTAATATTGCAGTAAATGAACAATGGCAAACGATTGAATTTACACAAAACATCAATACTCGTATTATTCATTTTGGCGTTCGCTTGGAAAATAACACTATTTGGAATGCTGATGATTGGTTTGAAATTCGTTATGTACAATTACAGCGTGGTACAAAAGCTACCGCATTTCATAAAGCAAGTGCGATTGTTCAAAACAGTATCAATGCAAACGCTCAAGCCATCAACACAATCAATAGTAATGTATCAAATTTAAACAATATTGTTACATCACAAGGTCAAGCCATTACCCAGTTGAATAATAATTTAACTGCTATTAATACTAATGTCAGCCAAAAAGCAGACAGCACAGCATTAACCGCTTTAGATAATAAAGTAACACAACAAGGCAATAACATCACATCTCAAGCAAATCAAATTACCGCACTACAAAGCGGATTAAATACCGCAAATCAAAATATTGCCACTAAATTAGATAGTTCAGCCATTGTTAATTATTATACAAAAGCTGAAACGGATAATGTCATTGGCGGTAAAGTTGAGCAATTCAAAGCGACTTTAGATAATACATCATTATTACCCGACCCTAACATGAGCGATGTAAATAGTTGGTGGTCGCATTATAATTATGATTTTAGTCAATATTTAAAAACGGTAACAGATGGCAAGGTTGCCCCAACTGTTTTTAGAAAAGATACACGGCACTCTGCTTGTTGGAATTACAATAGAACAAGTGTGCCTAATATTCGCAAATATAAATTATCTGCATGGGTTAGACGTAGTAGCAACTCTGCTGGTGCAATGTATTTTACTTATCGCTTTTTAAAAGCTGAAGATAACCAAATTGTTCAATCACAATATGGGAATTTTGGCAATATTACAGCTAAAGTTCCTGCAGATGAAAGTTGGCATTTAGTATCATTAACTGTAGATTTAACTCATAGAACAGACATTGCCAAAATCTTTTTTGGTTTTGCAATCGGTCATGCACAAGTTGGCGGTTGGTGGGAATTGCAAGGTTTTAGATGTGAATCTGTATTATCAAGTAATGATATGGATAATACTGTAGCAACGGCAACGGCACTACAACAAACTAACACTAATGTCAGTAATTTAAACAGTCAATTAACAACTCAAGCCAAACAAATCACAACATTAACGACACAACAAAATAGCCAAAGCACCACCATTAGCCAACAAACACAAACCATTAACGGCATTTCAGCGGTGCGTGCGGTTACGGTGGATAACAACGGTGTGATTAGCGGTTATGGCTTAATGTCTGAATTGAGAAATGGGCGTGTTACATCACAGTTTGGCGTAAATGCTGATACGTTTTATATTGGTTCGCCATCAAACGGCAAAAAACCGTTTATTTTCAACGCAAGCCCACGAGTGATTGATGGCGTGAGTTATCCTGCAGGGGCTTGGATTAATTCAGCTTATATTGCAAATGCGACTATTAAAAATGCTCACATTCAAGATAGCACACTTGAAACAGCCAAAATTAAAGATGGGGCAATTACTAACGCAAAAATAGCAAATGCCAGTATTGATAATGCCAAAATTAAAAATGGCTCAATTCAAACAGCACATATTCAAGATTTAGCGGTTGGCGAAATAAAAATTGCTCATGGTTCTGTAACTGTTGGTAGTTTAGTTTCAGGAAAAATCAATGCTGTACCGTCTTTTACAATTTTAGAAGTAGCAAATAAAAAAATTTTAATGTTGCTTAAAATCAAAGCTAAAATTACTATAGATAATAGATTTTCTAGTAGTAATCTACGATATAACCCTGCTTTTATCATTAAAAGAAACGGTAAAGAAATTAAACGTTATAATGCCTATATGAAACAAGTAGGTTTGAAAGGTGGGTATCAACGTTGGGAAGGTGGAGATGGTGGTTTTGTTATTTCGTCTGTAGAATACGCTTGTGAATTTGATATTAATGAATATTTGTGTGATTTAAACCTAACAGGTCGGCAAATTTATTCATTTGAATTTTTAGATGATACTGATAACGGTAAATGGGATGGTAAATCTACAAATTTCATTAATTCATCATCAGTTGAAGTTGTATTTTTGGAGTTAAAGAAATGATATATCTTTGCATTGTTTCAAAACACGGTCAATATCAATCGTCATTTATAGCTGATAATGATGTCATTCAAATCAACACTAGCCATATTGATGAACATCTTAAAATTAGCATTCCGCCTAATGATTTAAGTGATTACTGGGATTTTGATTTGCAACAATGGCAATCAATTGGAGAAACACCTAGTCCACATCATCAATTTAATTATGAACTTAAACAATGGCAAGATGTACGCACGCTTGATGATGTCAAATATCAAAAATGGCAAGAAATCAAAGCTCAACGTCATGCTTTAGAGTTTGGCGGTGTGATGTTCGAAGGTCATTATTATGATAGTGATTTAATATCACAACAACGCATTGCTACAGCGATTGCATTAAATAAAAGTGTACAATGGAAGACTAAAGATAATCAACTGGTTGATTTGACACATAAACAGTTAAAATTGTTACATCAAGCTATTGCATATCATATCACACAACTGCATTTAAAATCTGAACAATTAAGGCAGATGATTGAAGTCGCTGAAACCATTGCAGATGTTGATAAAATTAGTTTTTAACCCTAACCGCTTATTCAAATAAGCGGTTTTTTATTGGAGTAATCTCGTGGACGAAAAAGACCCAACAACCTACACGGCTATTACCTATGTGTGGGTGTTTTTACTAGCGATGTCAGGCGGTTTAGTTGCATTTATTCGCCGTCTGAACAAGTCAAAAGAAGAGTTACCGCTTACCATGATTTTTTGCAAATTAGGTGGCGAATTGATTGTAAGTGGTTTTGCAGGTGTTGTTACATTTTATTTGTGTGAGTATTGGAATTTTGCCCCATTGCTGACTGCGGTATGTGTAGCAATTAGTGGACATTTGGGTGGTGCAAGCATTGATAAAATCGTACAGATTTTTGAAACGCTGATGAAAAAACCGTAAACAATTTTAATCAACAGCCCAATAGAAATATTGGATTTATTTTTGGAGTAAATGATGTCTAAATTTTTAACTGATGAGCAAATCCGTGAAGTTGCAGATAAAAACGGCTTAGAATTTGGCGTGATTAAAGCAATTTATCAAGTGGAAAGCAAGGGCAAAGGCTTTTTAGCAAGTGGCGAGCCTAAGATTTTATTTGAGCGTCATATTTTTTGGCGTGAATTAAATACGTTAGGCTATAAAACTTTAGCACGTCAAATGTCGGCTTTACGCCCTGATTTGTGCCATGCTAAACCAACACCTAAAGGTGGTTATGGCAAAGTAGATGAGCAACATCAACGCTTACAAATGGCTCAAGATTTATTGTTGAAAGTACGTCCTGATAGTGATGAAAATTTACAAAATATTATCCGTGAATGTGCCTTAAAAGCGTGTTCGTGGGGATTGGGGCAAATTATGGGCTTTAATCATAAATTAGTCGGTTATGATGATTTACAATCATTTATTAATGCTATGTATGAAAGCGAACAAGCCCAATTACAAGCCATGATTAACTTTCTAAAATCGGCAGGGCTGACAGGGGCAATGAACCGCAAAGACTGGCACACCATCGCACGAACGTACAACGGCAAAAATTATCAAAAGTTTAATTATCATAATCGACTTGCTCAAGCCTATACGAATGCTTAACTATTATTTTTAAATATTAAAGTAGGAGCAAACCTCTTACTTTAATTATTTACACACAAAAAACACACTATTTTATATTTTTAATATATTTTAAATTAAAAATCAATATATTGACACTTATATTAATAGTCCGCCATCTCCACCAATCACCTAAAAATAAATCATAAATATATCTTAAACCGACTTTAAATAATTCACTTTAAGTTGTAATTCTACTTGTCCATTAAATTCATTTTTATCCAATTCATATACCAAAAATACATGGGTAGATTGTGGGTCAAAATACCATTTATCTTTAGCATTAAACGCAATTGCTTGTAAAGACTGCCCTGTTGATGTGGTTAAAAATAATTTTAAATGCGTTTCTTTCAACCAACGATAATCCATCACATAAAATTTCCCTTCAAACACAGGCGATGGAAATTTATGTCCCCATGGTGCATAGTATTGAATTTGCTCTACTGTGGATAAATTAAACTCATCTATGGATAACTCTCCATCTGTCCACAGTTTTGCGGAAAATAATTCATCATCACATTGGGAAATTAATTCACAAAATACACGCTTAAATTCATTAAAATATTGTTTTTCAATGGTTAATCCTGCTGCAGCTGAATGTCCACCAAAAAAGCACACTAAATGTGGATATTGTTCTGCTACACGTTCAATCATATCTCGAATATGAATACCATCAATCGAACGTGCTGATCCTTTGATATACTGTGGATTAATATCAGGAGCAAATACAATACTCGGACGATGAAATTTGTCTTTTAAACGTCCTGCCACGATACCAATCACTCCTTGATGGAAATGCTCCTCAAACATCACTAAAGCTGATGGTAAGTTATGATGTTGTATTTCAATATGTTGTAACTCTTCTAATACTTGCTGTTTCATTTTGGTTTCAACTTGACGGCGTTCTAAATTTAATTGGTTTAAACGTTCCGCTAAGCTATAAGCAGTCTGCCAATCTTCTGCCAATAAACATTCTACACCAATTTGCATATTATCCATACGTCCTGCAGCATTTAAGCGAGGACCAATACTAAAACCAAAATCTTGTGCTTGTAACAATTCCGCTTGACGTTTTGCCACCTCTAAAATTGCCAAAATACCTAATCTACACTGTTTTTGGCGAATTTTTTTCACTCCCGCATCAATCAAAATACGATTATTATAGTCCAGTTGTGCTACATCAGCATACGTTCCTAAAGCCACTAAATCTAAATATTGGCTCATTTTAACATTTGATTTTTGCTGTTTAGCACGATGTGTCATTAAACTAGCCAATACATAAAATGCGACACCTACGCCTGCCAAATTTTTACTTGCAAATTCACAACCCAACTGATTTGGATTAACCACCGCTTCTGCTTGTGGTGTAGCTTTAGTGGTTAAATGATGGTCAGTAATAATCACTTGCATACCCAATTTTTGGGCTTGCTCCACACCTGCATGACTAGAAATACCATTATCTACCGTAATTAATACATCAGGTTGAAATTGTTGATAAGCTAAATCAGCAATGGCAGGTGTTAAGCCATAACCATATTTAAAACGGTCTGGTACTAAATATTCTACATTTGCTCCTAATGCACGTAATGCTAAAATCATCAATGCGGTACTGGTTGCACCATCAGCATCATAATCACCGATTATAATAATTTTTTTATGTAAATCAATCGCTTGGTCAATATATTCAACTGCTTGTGTTAAACCTTTTAAATTAGGCTTTAATAAATGTTGTAATTTTAATTCTAATTCTTGCTCTGATGATAAACCACGCCGAGCCATCACTCGTGCCATAAACGGAGAGAGATGGGGAAAGGATATAGGGTCTGTTAAAAATGGGCGTGTTTGAACCTGTAAACTCATCATTAACCTAGCAAAATCTATCACAATAAAAAAGACTAAGCCTAAACTTAGTCTTTTTATGATTTATAACCACATAAATCGATTAGAAACGGTAGCTATAACCAAGTGTATAAACCATTGGGTCAATGTCTAAATCGAATTTAAGTGTATCATTAACTTTAACTTCTGGGCTTAATTTAGCATAACGAGCATCGAAGAATACGCCCCAGTTTTTCGCATCAGCTGGCTTATATGTAAAACCTACTTGACCTGCAACACCAAAAGTTTCTTTAACGTCTTTAACACCTTCAACGTCCCAAGGAATAAACGCTGCACCACCTACACCAACGTAAGGGTTAAAACGACCATCTTGGTTAAAGTTATATTTAACTGTAACAACTGGTGGTAAATGCTTTAATTTAACAGCATTAGCACCATTAATTTTTACATCGTGGTTTACTGGAGTAGCCAATAAAACTTCAGTAGATAAACCAGTATTACCGAAGAAATATTCTACAGATGGTGTAAACGCATATTCATTTGCAGCTTCAACAACACCAACACCCGATACAGTTGTATCTTGAGTAGGATTAACTAAAGAACCACCTACTTTAACTTGGAAATTACCAGCCATCGCAGCTGAAGAAAGACCAACTAATGCGATAGCAATTGCAGTTTGTTTTAACATTTTAAAACACCTCTTAAAAAACCTATTAATATAATACTTTTTACATAGCTTTTTGACAAGTATTTTTGCATATTTTTTTAACACACTTTATATAAACAACTGATATTTATATGGATATATTTTGTAACATTTTAATGAAAATTATATTAATTCAATCACATCAATAGTTGGTGGTGTTAAAAAACGAAACGGTATGCCCACCATACCTGTACCGACACTCACAAAAAGTTGTGCTTGTTCATGTTGATACCAACCTTCACGATGTCCCAAAATTGAGCTTTGTCTTAAATAAAAATTGGTAATCCATGGCAATGCGACTTGTCCACCATGTGTATGTCCAGACACCATTAATACTTTACTATTTAACTTTGGCATTAAATCAACCGTATCAGGATTATGTGCCATAATAATATAAGGTTTATCATCAGGACATTGCGGTAATAAGTACATATCCGCTTTACCTGCCCATAAATCGCCAACACCCACTAAATAAAATTGTTCATGCTCAATAATACAACCTTCCACATCAATGACATTTGCCTGCGTCAAACCGTGTTGTAATAACTCTCTTACTGGCGGGCCGGGACATTGCTCATCATGATTACCCAAAACAGAATATATCGGTGCTTGAATTTTTTTAAAAATCTGTAATTCATCAGCTAATGTTGCATAAGGCTCATAAGTCCAATCGCCAATCACTAATACCATATCAACTTCAATTTCATTGATACGTTGCACGATATTTTCTAATTGTTTACGATGTCCTGAAAATAAACCTATATGTAAATCTGATAATACAACCATTTTTATACTTTTGGACTTATCTTGTGCATTCAATAATCCATCATAGCGGTGATATTTTACTCTTAATGTTTTAGGCTCAATAAAACGTGCATAAATACACAAGACCAGAAATAATCCTAATATTACACCAACTATAACCGATAATTGATAGCTATAAACTGCATAGAGCACTATTGCTAATAGGGGAAAGAATAAATAAGGCAAATACCATGCCAATAAATGCACAAAAGATTTAAAAGGTTGTACAGTTAAGGTTTTAGCTTGATGTCGCCATGACTGCACAATTGCCCAACACAAGACTAACAATAAACTCCAATATAAATAAGTCATTGCCAATGCCTCGAAGATGGTTGAGCAAATAAAGTAATCATAAGCGTGGGATTTTACCTTGATGAAATCAATATCAACACATCATTCTCAACTCATAGTAAATTATTGATTTTGTGTAGGGGCGAATGATTATTCGCTCGTACAAAATTAAATATTTTAAATCATATCAATATACTATGATTTTAAGTTGAAAAAGGAGTTATCAACTTAAAATATCATTACAAAATAGTTTAAGACGATGCTTTAAAAATCATTATAATAAAGCCATTTTTAGTTGAACATCACATGATGGCGGTTATAATGAAAAATCTTTCTCATTTTCGCATATTTAAGGCAATTTTAATAGGCTTTTTTTGTGCAAATGGTCTAATTGCCTGTAGCACTTTACCCCAACATTCCAATTTATATCCATCTACGCCAACGCCTATAAATCATCAACAAACCTTTAGCCAATTAAATTCAGCATTACAACAACACCCACATTTAACAGGTTATCATTTATTATCCAATCCCGCTGAAGCCTTAGCCAGCCGTTTAGCATTGATTGAACAGGCTCAATATCGCCTTGATATTCAATATTATATTTGGCATAACGATAAAATTGGACAACTTTTTTTCTATAAGCTCATACAAGCCGCTAATCGTGGCGTACATATTCGCCTATTAATTGATGATAATAATGCCAAAGAATTAGAAAGTACGCTCTTAGCTCTTGTTCAGCACCCTAATATTGAAATTAAATTATTTAATCCTTACCGTTTTCGTGAAATTCGTCAATGGGATTGGTTATTTGATGTCAAACGCATCAATCGCCGTATGCACAATAAAGCAGTAATTGCTGACCAAAAATTATCCATCATTGGTGGGCGTAATATTGGTAATGAATACTTTAATGTAAGTGATGAATTCCAATTTGCCGATATTGATGTGCTATTGGCAGGACAGGCTCATCAACAAATTGCCTCATCTTTTGAACAATATTGGTTCGATGATTATGCCTTTGAAGTGCGTGATGTGCTAAACGCTCGTCGTCATACTTTACGCTATCCACAATTAGCACAGCAACTCTATGATTTTTATCAACAACATCGCCATGAGTTTTTAGTGATTGAACAAGATACAACCAAAAAAAGTCAATGGTTACAACAAGATTTATCACTTACTTGGGTAAAAGGCAAAGCATTGATTGACCCTGTTGCCAAAATTCGTAATCAAGCCAATCAACAAGATTATGTTTACCCGCAATTATTACAAAATATCAAAACACCACAACAGCAATTAGATATTATTTCAGCCTATTTTATTCCAACTCAACAAGGCACACAACAACTCAATCAATTACAACAATCTGGCGTTAATGTGCGTATTTTAACCAATTCTTTTGCATCGAATGATGTGCCTTATGTACACGCATTTTATGCACCTTATCGTAAAGATTTACTTTCACACGGCGTGTCGATATATGAGTTTTTACCAACAACTAACATCGAACAATTTATGAATAACCAACAAGAAATTACTCAAAAATCCGTTTCCAAAGCGAAACTCACACGTGGTGGTTCAAGCCACGCCAGTTTACACGCCAAAACTTATATTTTAGATTATCAACAAGTATTTATTGGCTCTATGAATTTTGACCCACGCTCAATTATTTATAACACTGAATTAGGCGTATTATTGGAAAGTCCTGAACTGGCACAACATTTACATCAAGAAATGGATCATAATTTAGGTTTTTATGCGTGGCATTTACAACTCAACCCACAACAAGACATCACATGGTATGTTCCAGCAACTGATGAACATCCTGAATTATTGCTTAATCATGAACCTAATATACAATGGTGGCAAAAATCAGGCTTAAAAATCGTTTCATGGCTACCAATTGAAAATTTATTTTAATTTTTTTGCTTGTTTTATGTAAGATAATTTAAATTATTTTTAAAAATATAGTACAATCCCATTTCATCTAATATGATGATTTTATTAGAGACTGTCAATTTTGGTATGCCTTTTGCCGACCTAGCAGTCATATACTTTATTTTTTGTTTTTGTGTGCATGGATATGAATGTTTTACCACTTATTATCCTTTTACCGCTATTAGTGGGAACAGGATTAGTTAGCCTATTACATCGCTTATCGCGTGGAGCAACTGCTGTGAGTGCAGTCGCGATTAGCTTAAGCTGTTTTGGCTTACTACTCAGTCTATTACCCTTGATTAGTCAAGGTCAAAGCGTATCTTTTGATTGGGCGTGGATTCCGCAGATTGGATTTGATATTAATTTACGTTTAGATGCCTTAGCTTTATTTTTTGCCTTACTCATTTCGGGTATTGGTACATTGATTTTTATCTATGCTTATTATTATTTAGATGCCAAAAATTCATTGGGTAAATTATATATTTTGCTCATGTTGTTTATGACCGCCATGCTCGGCATTTCCCTATCAGACAACTTATTATTATTACTCGTTTTTTGGGAAATGACTAGTATTACCTCTTTCTTATTGGTTGGTTATTGGAGTAATTATGATACCGCCCAAAAAGGTGCAAGAATGGCATTAACCATCACAGGTATGGGCGGTTTAGCCATGCTGGGTGGTTTTATTTTACTCGGTGAAATGGCAGATACTTATCGTATCAGCCAAATTATTGCAATGGGCGATAGCTTACAACAGCACACATTATTTATTCCAAGTTTATTACTCATTTTATTAGGTGCATTTACGAAATCAGCACAATTCCCATTTCATTTTTGGCTACCAAATGCAATGGCAGCCCCAACTCCTGTATCGGCTTATTTACACTCAGCAACCATGGTAAAAGCAGGGATTTTCTTATTAGCACGTTTATTGCCAATTTTTGCAGGCTTTGCTTTATATCATAATCTTGTTACTACAATTGGTTTAATTACCTTATGCTTAGGTGCATTTTTCGCCATATTTAAAACTGATTTAAAAGGCTTATTGGCTTATTCAACCATCAGTCATTTAGGTTTGATTGTTTGTTTATTGGGCTTAGGTTCACCTTTAGCAGTTGCTGCTGCTATTTTCCATATTTTAAACCATGCCACATTTAAAGCTGCTTTATTTATGATTGCGGGGATTGTCGATCATGAAACAGCTACCCGTGATATGCGTAAATTACGTGGCTTGTGGACAGTATTACCATTTACTGGCACACTTACTATGATTACTGCTGCTGCGATGGCTGGTGTACCTTTAACGAACGGCTTTTTATCGAAAGAAATGTTCTTTACCGAACTTTTGGCAAATTTAACGGGTGGAGCGTTGTATTTAGGAGCAATCGTTGCTACCCTCGCTGGTATGTTTGCAGTAGCTTATTCAGTACGTTTAGTGCATGGTATGTTTTTTGATGGTGCATTGGGTAAAGATATTCCTAACCAAAATGCCCATGAACCACCATTGGGAATGCGTTTACCTGCGACTTTATTAGCTATTTTATGTATTTTAGTTGGTTTAGCACCTGCTTTTTTTGCTGAAACGTTGGTTAATCAAGTTACTCAAGCCACAATTTTACAAGCAGATTTCTCTACGCATTTAGCGATTTGGCATGGTATTAATGTACCATTAATGATGAGTTTAATTGCATTAATTGGCGGTTTAGCATTCTATTTTGCTCTAGCAAAAGATGGTCGTTTACGCAAAATTAAACTTGAAAATCATCTTGGGTTTATGCAAGGCAAGCTATTATTTGAGCAAAGTTTAGAACGCTTATTTAGCTTTGCGACCCAATTTAAAGCTAAAACCGAACGTGGTTCTTTACAAAATTATTTATTATTAATTGTGATTTTTTCGGTTGGTATAGTTGCCATTCCATTTATCGGCTATGACATTGGTACAGGCACACGACAACTTACGCCTGCTCCATTTATCTCCATCGTATTATGGTCTGTCTTGATTATTGCTAATTTGATGTTACTTTGGTTCCATCATGAGCGTATTAAAGCGGTACTCATTAGTGGTGCAATCGGCTTAGTGGTAACGATGGCATTTATTGGTTTTTCTGCCATCGACCTTGCTTTAACACAAATTACCGTTGATGTGGTAACTACCGTATTATTATTGATGGGATTGGCTTTATTACCTCAACTCACACCTTATGAATCAAGTAATGCACGGCGTTGGAGAGATGGTATCATCGCCACTGTTACAGGTTTAGGTATGGGTTGGATTACTTGGTTGATGCTTACTCGCGACCATCAATCCATTTCATGGTTCTTTGTACAAAACTCAATTCCATTAGGTGGTGGTTCAAACGTAGTCAATGTCATTTTAGTCGATTTCCGTGGCTTTGATACTTTTGGCGAAATTGCTGTATTAGGTATCGCTGCTATTGGTGCTTTATGTTTAATGGATGGTATGCGTACACATGGTACAACAACCACACGTGGTTTAAGCTATAGTTTTAATCCATCACCACTAATGTTGCGTGTAACGGCTTCATGGTTATTACCAATTGCATTAGTCGCAAGTTTATACATTTTCTTACGTGGGCATAACTTACCGGGTGGTGGTTTTATTGCAGGCTTGATTACGGCAATGGCAATGGTGATTCAATATATTGCACTCGGTCAAGATAGAGCTGAACGTTTATTTAGAGCAAAATCTGGTCGTTTGTATGAAATTTGGATTGGTGCAGGTTTAAGTATTGCAGGTTTAACAGGCATTGCCTCTTGGTTCTGGGGACGTCCATTCTTAACCAGCGGACACACCCATGTACACCCACCTTTATTAGGCGATATGCACTTAGCATCAGCAGCATTATTTGATGTAGGTGTGTACTTGACTGTAGTAGGAGCGACGATGTTATTAATTTCTGTACTAGGCGACTCACGCTATTCAAGTATGTCAGGACCTTTACCCAAAGGCAAGGGAGACTAAGACATGATAAGTTTAGAATTTTTAATGTCATCTGCCATTGCGGTACTATTTTCTACAGGGATTTATTTAATCCTACGTGCGAGAACATTCCCTGTAGTCATGGGATTAGCGATTATAGGTTATGCAGTCAATTTATTTTTATTTTCAACAGGACGACTTGAAGTTAATTCAAGTGCAATTTTAACTCATGTTACGACTATTACCGACCCATTACCACAAGCCTTAGTTTTAACTGCGATTGTGATTGGTTTTGCAACAACTGCATTTATTGTACAATTGGCTTTGCGTAGCCGTTATGAGTCAGGGACAGACCATGTCGATGCTAAACAAGACGAAATTGTTGGTGATGATGAAGTCGATGAAGATGAACATCTCAATACTTTACTAGAAAACGAACAGGAGCAAAAAAATGTCTGAATTTATTGCATTTTGGCTCCATCATGCTCCGATTTTAAGTATTTTAATTCCTGCATTTACAGGGTTCTTATTGGTATTATTGGGCAATCCCGGTGCTGGTTCGTTATATCAAGATTGGCGACAACCGATTCGCCGTCATATCAGTATGCTATCAGCATTACTCGGTTTAGGCGTTGCCATTAGTTATGTGGCTTTAGCCAATACTGGCGAAATTTTCGTTTATCATCTAGCACAATGGTCTGCACCGTTTGGTATTATCTTAGTTTTAGACCGTTTATCTGCATTAATGGTATTACTCACTTATGTGTTAGCCGTGCCTGTAATTTGGTATGCCAGCCATAAATGGGATCAACGTGGACGTTATTTCCATGCGATGAGCCATTTTTTATTGATGGGCGTATGTGGTGCATTTTTAACAGGTGATTTATTTAACTTATTTGTATTTTTTGAAATTTTGTTAATGTCATCTTATGTACTACTCATCTATGCACAAGGGCAAGTGCGTTTCCAATGGGGTATTCATTATGTAGTGATTAATCTATTTGCTTCTGCATTGTTCCTAATTGGTTTAGGCATGATGTATGCCAGCGTAGGTAGCTTAAATATGGCAGATATTGGACGTTTAACGCCATTATTAGACGCTGACCAACAACGCATGGCGGTGGCAAGTGGATTACTGCTATTTACCGTATTTGGCATTAAAGCAGCGATGTTACCTGTTGGTTTTTGGCTACCAAAAACCTATGCTGTGGTTGCCACACCTGTTGCTGCATTATTTACTATTATGACTAAAGTAGGGATTTATGCCATTTTGCGTGTGAATGGTACGGTATTTAATGATGACTTATCACAAGAAATCTGGCAAAATCTCTTATTAATTATCGGTCTAGCAAGTTCACTTTATGGTGTTATTGCCGCTTTAGCTGCGGTACGTTTACGCCGTTTTGTCGGCTTTATGATATTATCTAGTATCGGTACGATATTAACTGCGATTGCCATAGCAACTCCTGAAGCATGGGCGGCGACTTTATATTACACCGTGCATAGTACTTTAATTGCTGCCGTATTTTATTTACTCTGCGGTTGGATTACATCTCAACGTGGCGAATTAAAAGACCATATCCAAGTTGCAGTGCGTATGAAACAACATAATCTCATTGCTACTTGTTTCTTTTTAATCAGTCTGATGATGGCAGGTTTACCTCCATTTAGTGGTTTTATTGGTAAAGTCTTTATCTTAAATGCAACTACAGGACACCCTGCACAATTTTGGATTATTGGTGTTATTTTAATCGTTAGTTTATTAAGTATTATTGGTTTTGTACGTGTTGGTTTTATCTTATTTTGGCAGGCACGCCCTATGCATACTGACCCACATCACCCAGAGTATGAGACGGAACAAGCATTACCAAATGTTGCACCAAAAGCCAATGATACCGCAATTTATATCATGTTGAGTATCTTGGTTGCTTATATGCTGTGGGCATCGCCTGTTTATCAATATACGTTACTAGCTGGGCAACAAATTAATAATACTGCTGAATATCAACAACTTATTTTACATCGTGATGCACAAAATAATATCATTAGTGTATTACCGTATGATAAAAACTATGCACCACAAACCAAATATGGTGGTGAGCAAAAAGATAAAAATGCTCATACTATTCCATATATTATCCATGAAGATAGTTTAAATGGTGTGAATATTTCATACGATAAAAAACAGCAAATCGCTGAACAACTGCAACAGCAAGGAGTAACACAGCCATGAAACAAAGTTCTCCAACATCGATAAACTTCGTGCAACGTTGTTTTCCGTTACCATTTGTCTCGTGTATGGTCGCTATAACATGGATTATTCTTGCTGGTAGTTATTCAACGCAAAGTTTTGTCATGGCAGGTTTATTAGCCATTATCATTCCTAAAATGGTACGTCCGTTTATCACAAAAGCACCTAATATCCGTTGGGGATTAGCGATTAAACTCATTTTCATTGTATTATGGGATATTATAGTATCTAACTTTAAAGTGGCAAAAATCGTTTTAGGTTCAATGGATAATTTACAACCTAAATGGTTCCGTGTACCATTAGATACTGACCATGAATTAGTCAATGCGCTATTAGCAATGATTATTACGACTACTCCGGGGACAGTTTCTGCAGGAATTGATCAAGAACATCATGATATTTTGGTTCATGCTTTACGTTCAGATAATGAACAAGCGGATATTGATGAAATCAAACAGCGTTATGAAGCATTATTAATCCAAATTTTTAATGTTGATACACAAGGAACATCATCATGAATATTTTATCGATTAGTTTAATGATTGCGATTTTAATGATTGCTTGTTCTATGTTGATGTGTTTGTATCGTTTAGTGATTGGACCTTCGGTTGTAGATAGATTATTGGCATTAGATACTTTATTTTTAAATGCTGTATGTTTAATTATTGTACTCAGTATTTATTGGTCTACTGCATTAATGTTCGAAACGGCGTTACTCATTGCCATGTTGGGCTTTGTCTCAACTGTGGCATTGGCACGTTATTTCACATCTGCCCATGTAATTGATTAATGGAGATGCATGATGTTTTTTGATATTATCGTTTCATTTTTCTTGATTTTTGGTGCATTTTTTACCATTATTGGTGGGATAGGTATGGTGCGTTTACCCGATTTATTTACCCGTTTACACGCTCCAACCAAATCCAGTACATTAGGCTTAGGTAGCTTTATTTTAGCCAGTATTTTTTATTCATTAGGACAAGGCTATTTTGTATTTGGCGAATTAATTATTTCGCTCTTCGCCTTTTTAACCGCTCCTGTTTCAGCAAATTTGATGGCACAAGCAGCTTTACATTTACGTTTACGTTCAAAAAGTGGTGCTGTACCTGAAAGTTTAGAACGTCCACTGCCTTGGCAAGCAGGACGAAGCCGTGCGGTTCAACGCAAAAAACTTCAACAATATCAACGCCATCAACAACGCCAAAAATAGGGTTTATCTTATGAAATATCAAACGCTTTTAAAAGCAACTGTGATTATCTGTGGTGCATTATGGCTTTCAGCGTGTGCTACTACATCATCAACAACACCTAAAAGTTTTGACCAAGTCGGACAATTTAGTAGCTATCCACTCAATGCTCATAATTATCGTATTAGCTTTCAAGCACCCAATAATATGAGTCAAGCCACAGCAGAAGAAGTAACGCTACTAAAATCAGCCCAAATAACGGTACAACAAGGTTATCAATACTTTAAAGTATTAAATGACCCAACTAGTCAAGTACAACCAGCTCGCACGGCGGTGGTTTACCCACAGCCTTTTTATTATCCTTATCGTTCATTTTATGGTTATTCGCCATTTTATGATGACCCATTTTTCAATCCACCTCGTGTGGTACAAATTGAACCTGTGCAAGTTAGTTATCATATTGAATTATTTAAAGAAAATAATCAACCACAAGATGCGTTTGATGCACGTTTAATTTTACAGCATTTAGGTGCAAAATACGGCGTATCGACCACAGGACAAACCATCATACCAAAATCAGCTCAATAAATTATCACTATGTTACCGCACGAACAATCTGCACTCAATCGCAGTAAACGGCTTGCATTAACCGCACTCATTATTGCTTTAGTGATTTGGCTGGTGCTGTTGATTACTGCCAAGTTTTTACCTGAATATCAATTTATTTTGCATATTCTATTGTTGAGTGCAGAAGCGGGGGTCGTGGGTGGACTTGCCGATTGGTATGCGGTAACTGTTTTATTTCGTAATCCTTTTGGTAAAATGCCTATTCCTGCATTTTTACGTAATCATACGGAAATTTTACCACGCAATAAAGCACGCATTGCTCAATCGATGGGTAAATTTATTCAAACCAATTTTTTATCGCCAAAGATTGTACAAACGAGCTTACAACGTACTGATATGAGTTTAATTGTGGGACAATGGCTCGCTCAACCGCACAATAATCAGCAAATTGTTTCTATCATACAACAGCTATTCCCGAGAATTTTAGATTTTATTGGGCAACAGCAACTTGCTGATTTTATTAAACAAAATACGGTACAATGGCTCAAAAATACGCCAATCCATCAAACCAGTAGCCAAGTATTAAGAGCGATTATTGATAACGATTTCCATCAAGAAGTATTACAACAGTTACTTGACCAAATTTACCAATGGATTATCCGTAATCCACAAAAAGTAAAAGTTTTAATTGGCGATACACTCAAAGAAATGGGCTTATGGAAAATCGCACAAGGAGCAAGTTTTTTCGGCTATGATGTACAACAACGTAGTATTGAAGCAATTTTGCACAAAGTACAGGATATTTTACAAAATCCTGAGCATGAATTGCGTATCAAAATTGAGCAACATATTCAACGTGTTATGCAGGAACTTACTGACCCTGAACACCCAACGAGTCAGCGTACCAATCACATTAAAAATCAATTATTAGACAGCCCTGCCTTGCTCAATTTTATCACGCAAGCGGTTGCTATGCTCTGTGATGCGATTAAATACGATTTACAGCAACCATCATCAGGCATTGCTTTACATTTACAATCAGCGATACAACAACTTGGCGAAAATTTACAACAAAATCAAGAAGTTCGTGAATTACTCAATCAGCGTTTAACACAATTAGCTGTACAAATGAGTGAACAATATGGCGATAAAGTGGTTCTTTTCGTCAGCCAACAAATTGAATCATGGGATAGCCGTGAAATGATTAACAAAATTGAAAATGCGGTTGGTGGCGATTTACATATGATTCGTGTCAATGGTGTTGCTGTGGGGGCAATGATTGGTTTAGGGCTAGGATTAATCCGAGCGGTGATTGAATGGATTTAATTAATCTAATTTATTGATTTACTTGAAAATATTCACACAATCCAATTTCTTGAACATTTTCCGCATATTCATAGAATGGAATATAATCTGATTTATCTTTCACTTTAAAATAATCCTCTTTTTGTGCATAAAAACACATTAAACTAGCAAATGCCGATTGTCCAAAAATCGAATAATCGCTATATTTACAAAATAAACAATTTTTAAAATAAAATCCTTGCCCAAGCTGTTGTATTAAATCCATAAAAACATCTTCATACCAACCACCTTGAGCAATATAATGTTGATTGTTAAAATCAAATTGCATAATAATGGTTTCATCATCTAAACCACCATGATAGGCAGGTTTTCCTAAACGATGTTCAATGTTTAATATGATTTGATGATGAATATTATTCTTATCAATCAAAATTTGTGTGATTTGATAATGAAATTGGCAGTCGCATAAACAATCATCATGAAAGGCTAAATCAATGCTTAAATCCACATCATCAGTTTGCATTGCAGATAATTCAGTACCATAAAAATAATGACCACACAATTCAAATGAAAGTTGTTTACCGTCATTTTGAATCGTGATGGCGTGGTATTGGTTTTGATGATAGTAAGTTGTTGGATAGTTTATCACTCGCCACTTTCTTTTGAAGAAGTCATTTTTATCTGTGTTTTATCAATATTAAACTCAAAGTTTTTACTATTAATTTTCAAAATAGCATCTTTGATATTCTTACAACCATACTGTTGCATATCTAAATCTGGGTACTTAGTCGATAATTCACTAACTAAACCATTTAAATCTAACCAATTATCTAAGTTATTTTTACTTATTATCAGTTCTTGGAAAATTTTAATAAAACCACCAAAACTAGGTTTTTTTCTCACATATTTTTGAGACCCTCTCAACTCAATATCAAATAAATTTAATTGCTCTAAAAGACCAGATAATTTAGCTCTACCGTAAGTTCTACTATCAAAATCAGGTTTAACTGCAACTAAGTATCCACCTAAATCAGCCAAATTAGCCCAACCATTGTCATCAGCTGTATCTTTTATTCCCTTATAAATTAAATTAATAACATGTTTTTCTACTTCTAAATTTTGCTCATGAGAAATTTCACTACCATTCCTCACATTATCACTTTCTTTCATCGTATTTGATAATAAATTTTCAGTATAAACAAATTTATCACACGCATTAATAAATGCTTGTGGTGTTTTATTTTTCCCAAAACCATAAACTATTAAACCACTTTCCCTAATGCGAGACGCTAGTGGTGTAAAATCACTATCACTTGAAACAAGACAAAATCCATCTAAATTTCCTTGATGTAATAAATCCATCGCATTGATAATTAACATCATATCCGTTGCATCTTTACCTTTAGTATAAGTAAATTGCTGAATAGGTGTGATAGCGTGCGGTAATAGTATATCACGCCATGCACCTAAATTTTCACTACTCCAATCTCCATAAACACGTTTTACACTTGCAATACCATATTTAGCAATTTCCTGTAGAATTAAAGGTATTTCTTTATATGAAGAATTATCAGCGTCAATTAAAACAGCTAATTTTATAGTATTAGTTTTATTCATATCTTACCCCTCAACCCACTGCCCATTATCAAACACCATTGACCATTTAGTCGCTTTGCCGTCTGCAGTTTCTGATGCCACATATTGCGATTTGGTCTTGCGACTAAATTTTAAAATGGTTGGGTTGCCCTCTGGGTCGGTATCTGGGGCTTGCAGTAAATATTGATATTTTGGGTCGAGTTGTTCGGCAACTGTGCGTAATTCACTGATTTTAGGTGCTCGGGTTTCACGAATTTTTGGAAATTTAGATGCTGCTAAAAATAAACCAGCAGCACCATCTCGCAATACAAAGAAATCATCATGCTTGGTTGAACGTAAATGCTCCATTTTAATAGGGTCAGCCTTTGGCGGTGCAGCTTCACCATTTTTCAACACTTTACGAGTATTATCACAACTGGTGCAGGCAAAATAAGGTCCAAAACGCCCTGTTTTAAATTGCATTTCACCATTGCATTTATCACATGGAATAGTTGGTCCATCATAGCCTTTCACTTTAAATTCACCTTGTTCGACTTGATAACCATGACAATCAGGATTATTGCCACAAATATGCAATTTTCGTCCGCCATCTAAAATATAGCTATCCATTGCAGTTTCACAGATTGGGCAACGGCGTTTTGCTCGTAAATCTTCCATTTCTGCATTATCATCATCAGATAATACCGCTAAAGATTCCACAGGAGTAAGATTTAAAGTTTCTTTACAACGTTCTTTTAATGGTAAATTATAGCCAGAACAACCTAAAAATACCCCTGTTGAACCTGTACGAATTTGCATCGCACGGCTACAAGTTGGACAAGAAATATCTTTTACTTCAACAGGTTGATTTCGTCTCATACCTTGTTCGCTTGATGCAATATTCAAACGTTGTTTAAAATCACCATAAAATTGGTCTAATAATTCTTTCCAATTGCGTTCGCCTTCAGCCACTTTATCCAACTGCCCTTCTAGGTCAGCAGTAAAATCATAATTCATTAAATTATTAAAACTTTCATCAAGACGGTCAGTTACAATTTCACCCATTTTTTCTGCAAATAAGCGTTTATTTTCTAATTTGACATAACCACGCTCTTGAATCGTTGAAATAATCGCAGCATAGGTTGATGGTCGTCCAATGCCACGTTTTTCCAATTCTTTGACTAATGATGCCTCAGTAAAGCGAGCAGGTGGTTTCGTAAAATGCTGACTTGGATCGAGCTTTTCTAAGCTTAAAATATCACCTACTTTCACCGCAGGCAATAATACATCATCGGCAGATTGATTGGCTCCACGCACTTTAGTAAAACCATCAAAAATCAACGTTCTTCCTTTCGCTTTCAGTTCCACACCATTGGCTTCGACTAAAATCGTTGAAGATAAATATTCAGCAGGTGTCATTTGACATGAAACAAATTGTCGCCAAATTAAATCATACAAACGTTGAGCATCTCGTTCCATTGCTGTTAAATCTGCTCCAACCAATGCCACATTTGATGGTCGTATGGCTTCATGAGCTTCTTGAGCATTCGCTTTATTTCCATAGCGATTTGGTTTACTTGGTAAGTATTTTGCACCGTAATTTTGTTCAATATGTTCACGCACCATTGCCACTGCATCATCGCTTAAAAAAGTGCTATCAGTACGCATATAAGTAATAAAACCACCTTCATATAAACGCTGAGCCAGCATCATGGTTTTTTTCACAGAAAAACCGAGACGGGTACTCGCCGCTTGCTGTAAGGTTGATGTAATATAAGGTGCTGATGGATTGACCTTAGTTGGTTTATCTTCACGATTGATAATTTTATATTCAGCATTTTGCAGAATGGCTAAAATTTTATCAGTTTGTTCTTTATTTTTTAATTTTAAGGTTTTACCTTGATATTTTGATGCTTCAAGGCGAATATTTTCTTTGTCTGCATTGTGTGTATCTGCAAAAATTTCCCAATATTCTTCAGGGATGAAAGCACGAATTTCCCGTTCTCTTTCAACGACTAATTTTACAGCAACTGATTGTACACGTCCTGCCGATAAACCACGAGCAATTTTTTCCCACAATAATGGTGAAACCATAAATCCAACCACACGGTCAAGAAAACGGCGTGCCTGTTGGGCATTAACACGATTATTATCCAATTTGGTTGGTTGTTGAAAAGCCTCTTGAATGGCTTTTTTAGTAATCTCATTAAATACAACACGATGATAACGACTATCATCACCACCAATGACTTCTTTGAGATGCCAAGCAATCGCTTCTCCTTCTCTATCCAAGTCCGTTGCCAGATAGATTTCATCAACTTCTTTAGCTAATTTTTTAAGTTCTGCCACCACTTTGTGCTTTTCTGGTAAAATTTCATAATGTGCCTGCCAACCGTGTTCAGGGTCAATGCCCATACGATTGATTAAGGCTTGTTGAGCTTTGATGGCTTTTTCTTCAGGTGTTTGTTTGGTACGTTTTGTGGTTGTTTTCTCTACTTTTTCACCTTTTTCTTTATTTGCTGTACCGCCCTTAGGTAAATCTCGCACATGACCGACCGATGATTTCACAATATATTGCGAACCCAAATATTTATTGATGGTTTTTGCCTTTGCTGGTGATTCGACAATCACTAAATATTTTGCTTTTGTACTTGTTGAAGTAGTCGTCTTTGCGGTTGTCATGGTGATGTTCCAAATACAATATTAATATCAAAAATAGCTCTATTATTTACAATAAATTGTTTTACTAGCATTCGTCAAGGGCAGATTTGCTTATTATTTATCATATTGATAATTTTTATACAATTTCCCCTTTACGCATCGGCAAGTTGCTGTAAAAATGCTTTTAAATCAACTAAATAATTACCATGTAAATCTGCACTTTCGTCCCAATATACTGCAACCGTATTTGCCTGCATTTCAATACCATATAATCCATTTAAATTTATAGTCATGTGCTGATAACGTGCATCCCCCATGACCACTTTTAATTGTTGCTGTTCAATTAATGCACGCATTAGTGGTAATTTTCCATCAGCAATCATTACATGATAATAGGCTATCATTGGTGCATATTGACCATTTTTTTCTAATTTCAACCAATCTGGTGCAGCAACTAAACGTGGATTTAAACCCATTTTACGTGCATTTTCACGCAGTTGAGCCAATGCCTTATCTCGTGGGCTGGTACGTAAATTAAAAATACTTCCAAGCACAAATAATACGATAATAATCGTTACCCATAAACCTGTATTTTCCATACTCTATCCTTATTCATCATCTTGAGATTTATCAGTTGAAGCCTGAACACCAATTTCTGATGAAGCGGGGTCAAATCGCCATGTACGAATAATACGCAATTCAGAAATATCTTTCTTCATGGCAGGGTCAAACTCGCCAAACGGTGCTGCTTTACGCACAGACGCAATTGCTGCTTTATCTAACACATCATGCCCAGAGCTTTTAATCAACTGAATATCACGAATACCACCACGCTGATTTAAACTGACCATCAAACGTACCTCACCCGCTAAATTTTGTAAACGAGCTTGTTCAGGATAATCACGGTTACCAAAAGTTTCCACTTTTTGACGGAACTTTTCTAAATAAGCCGCCGATGCATTTTGTTTTGCGGTAATATTTGATGAGACTGTTTCGATATTTTGCATTTTAGCTAAATCTTGCTGACGATTGGCATACTGAGCTTCTAAGCTAGCAATCATCGCAGCTCGGGTTTGATATTCACTCTCAAATGCTTCTTCTGCTTTTTTACGCTGTTTTTCTTCTGCTTGTTTTTGCCAGCTTAATACGGTCATCAACACTTTATCTTCAAATTTAAATTCTTGTTGCTGTTTCAATCGCTCTAAATTTTGCTCAAGTTGATTACCATCACTCATTTCTTTGTCTTGGGCATCAAACAATTTTTCTGTACGTTTTTGTTCTTCCGAATCTCCACTACCAACTTGATTGGCTTGAGCTAAAAAGTCCGATTCTTCTACTTCTTCAGAGTGAATATTAATAGCAATAGCTGTATCTTTATTACTAGCATTAGTCGCAGTAGGCATAGCAAAATGTACACTCAAAATTGCACCATGCACCAATAGTGCAATAAAGATTGCACCTAAAAATAATGGATCTCTCCACCACAAAGCCTGCTGATTTAAAATACGAGTTAATTTTGGATTCACAAATTTAAACCTACTATTGATCACAGATTATCTATCATAGAATATGACATACTTTTAATCTGATAATAATTTTACATCGCCTAATGCACAATATCGCATAACCTGTTATTATAGCACTACTTTAGGCTTTTAACTTGTGTGGAATCTTTAAATTATGCAACAATTTATCACCCAATTTTATAAACAATTAAATCAAGGCTACCAAAAAGCTGAACGATTGGCTGATGAACCACGTCATTTTAGCATTTCTGAAAAATTTTTAAATGCAACTTTAGAACGTTTTGTTGTTGATAATTTGCATTCGTGGATGAAAGATTTACACCTTGATTTACATGATGATTGGTTACGGTTATACGCAACTTTAGAATTTGGTCGCTATACACATTTTGAATTATCAGTAGATTTATGTTTAGTAGAAATGAAAATTAATCATCATCAACAACTATTTGTTTTTGAACAACTAAGCGATACTCAAGTTATCCAAGCTCGTTTTCCACAAAAGTGGCAAGGTTGGCTCGCTCATAGTGCATTATTTATACTACAAGAAATTTTACAAAAAGACCCTTTAGGTTGGATTTTAAGTGAAAAAGGTATGACTTTTATCTTGAAACGTCCATATAAAGTAGTGGAAATTCATAATGGTTTATTGCATTTAGATATTATGCAATGGATTGCTACAAACAAAACCATTATCAATACGCTTAAAAAAGTAAATATTTTAGATGGTTCAACCAGTGAGCAAAGTTTAAATATGAAAGGTAAGATTTATTTAGATGAAATTCTCAATTTAAACAAGATATTAAGCTATGACCATGCCCCTATAGAAACAGATACAATGATACCGTAGTCATTTTTTGTTACATTTTATCATCATAAACACATTATAATGTTCATTGTTTTTTAGCTGATAGTATTTATCATAATACTATTCTCTTTTTATTAGTTATTGCGGATACAGTTATGCACGCTTATGTTAAAACAGTACTCATTGCCACTACATTGATCACAAGTGTAGGTTTAAGCACTTCAGCTATGGCACTTGCTCCATTCCAAGCAAGTTATCAGTTTGCTTATAATGGTAAAAATGTGGGTACCGCAACTCGTGTATTACAACAACAAAATCATCAGCAATGGACATATACCTTTAGTGCAAAAGCATTAGGAATTGGTTCTGCGAGTGAAACAAGCCGTTTTAGCTTTAATAATGGACAAATTTCATCGCAAAGTTTTAGCCGTAGCAGTAAAATTTTGGTACATAACCGTACTATGAGTATTAATTTTAATCCAAGCAGTAAATTAATTAATACCCAAAAAGATAAAAAAACACGTTCTTTTGCATGGCAAGCAGGTGTACTTGATGAACTTAATGCTGAATTGCAAGTGCGTGAAGATTTAAAGAAAAATGCTTTAAAAGCACAATATTTCATCGCTGATGCCAAAGAAGTCGAAGGGCGTAAATTTGTGCGTCAAGGTACTGAACAAATTAAAACACCTGCTGGCACCTATAATACAGTAAAAGTGGTTATGCAACACAACGGTAAAAATCGTCAAACGGTATTTTGGCTTGCCCCACAGTTAGATTATTTGCCAGTCAAAGTAACACATAAAGATGAAGATGCGTCTTATAGTTTAAATTTAACTAAATTCTCGCAGTAAATTTAAATATAACGTGAGTTCGGAGTATTTTAAAATGTAACTATTTGATATTAAATAAAAGATAGATTAAATAGATGAGAAGTAGGGTGCGTACCACGCACCTTTTGCAAGTTTTCATCGAAATGGTGCGTCTTGCAAAACGATGTTTCTCAACCCTACTTAATCTTTATATTTCAATGGGTTATAAAAATTAATTTAAACCGAATTCACGTTAAATATAGTCTTTTTATATCAGAATAATACAACAAATGTCGGAGTTTATTATATAAACCCTTTTTTAAAATCAATCGCTTGGGCGAATATAATTCGCCCCCTACCATTCAATTTTGAACTGAATTTACTATAAATCATATGAAATGTGGATAAGTAAAAAGTTATCCACATTTTTTCATTAAAACATTAAGGGATAACTTATCAGTTATCCCTTAAATCTTAAAACAGATAATCAATCTAAATTAACTATCTAATGCTTCTAAACGAATACGTACTACTTCATCACATACCGCAGGTAGAGCTTGAATTTCTGCTACAGCTTCATTCATTTTACTTTCTGCGATTGGGTCAGTCAAAATCACAATTGGAATTAAATCTTTTAAGCGAGTTTGTTGCATAATCGCATCAACACCAATACCTTTTTGGCTTAAAATCGTGGTAATATTAGCTAATACACCTGTTTGGTCTTCAACATGAACACGCAAATAGTAACCAGTCTGCATTTCATCACTGCTTAAAATCGGCATATCAGCAAGGGCTTCAAAGGCAAAATGAGGAATTGTACCTGCACCATCTTCAGTATAGCTAATATCACGTACAATATCAATGACATCAGCCACTACCGCAGATGCTGTCGGACCTGCACCCGCACCCGCACCATAATACAAAGTAGAGCCAACTGCATTCGCATTAACTAAAACTGCATTCATCACGCCATTCACATTAGCAATCAATTGGTCTTCTGGAATTAAGGTTGGATGTACACGCAATTCAATACCTTTTTCAGCACGGCGAGCAATCCCCAAATGCTTGATACGATAGCCTAATTCTTCAGCATATTTCACATCTTGGGCTGTAATTTTACTGATACCTTCAGTATACACTTTATCAAACTGTAATGGAATACCAAACGCAATCGATGCCAATAATGTTAATTTATGAGCCGCATCAATGCCTTCCACATCAAATGTTGGGTCAGCTTCAGCATAGCCTAGAGCTTGAGCTTCTTTTAATACATCATCAAATGCACGACCTTTTTCACGCATTTCCGATAAAATAAAGTTACCTGTACCGTTAATAATACCTGCTAACCATTCAATACGGTTTGCTGATAAACCTTCACGCAATACTTTAATGATTGGAATACCGCCAGCTACCGCTGCTTCGTACATAATTTGTACATTATTTTCATCGGCAAGTTTAAATAACTCATTACCATGTTTAGCAAGTAAAGCTTTATTGGCTGTAACCACTTGTTTTTTATGTAAAATCGCTTCTTTTACCACTTCATAAGCAGGGTGAATACCACCAATCACTTCAATCACAACATCAACATCTGGCTGACGTACAATGTCCAATAAATCAGCACTTTCTTTAATGCCATCAAGATTTAAATCAGGACGTGGGCGGCGAGTTCCCACATAAGTGATTTGAATTTCACGTCCCGTACGGCGTTTAATTTCAGCCGCATTTTCTTGTAATATTTTTAAAGCACCACCGCCAACAGTACCTAAACCTAATATTGCTAGGCGAACAGGTTTCATAATGAACTCCATCTTTTTCGATAAAACGTCATCATCATACCCAAAAAAAGCAATTTTGTTAAGCTAAATTTAACATAAATCACTGTAATTTGGCTTATTTTTGGTTAATGGCTTTGATTAAATCATCAACACCTAAATAGCCTCCAATTTGACGACCATCTTCAGTGAAAATAGCAGGTGTACCTGAAACGCCCATTTGTTGCCCAAGCTCAAATTGTGTTCTAACAGGATTAGTACAGGTAGCAGGTGGTAAATTTACCCCATTCATTACATCATCAAAGGCTTTTTTACGGTCATCACTACACCAAATACTTTCCATAGCAGGAAATAATTGCTCACCACGTGGCCAAGCAATATAGCGAACTTCAATGCCTTTAGCATTCATGTCTTCCATTTGACGATGTAAACGTTGGCAATAGCTACAACTTACATCACTAAACACATAAATTGTATGTTTTTTTGTACCTTTAGCAGGATAAATAATTAAATCTTTGTCGTTAAGTGTCGCTAGGGCTTTTTTGTTGATATCCGCACGGAAGTTTTCACTTACATTTTCTACTTGTTTACCACCTAAACGTAATAAATCACCCTGTAAAACAAAACTGCCATCAGCTGTAGCATAGATTGAAGTATGATTATCAAGAATTACCCAATAAAAATTAGAATTAGGAATTGCTTTAATTTCTGTGATTTTAACATTTAAATTCGCAGTCTTAAAATGTTGTTCTAAAGTAGTTTGCAAACGTTGAATAGCGTTAGTTTCTGTTAAAGTAGAAGCTTCTCCAGCAGGTGCTGAAGCTGTTAAACTCACTTTTTCTGTGGTCTGCTCTTGTTTACAACCCACCAATGCTATACTTGCTATCAGTAATGATAGGCTTAATGTTTTGATTTTCATAAAAAAACTCTTTTTATCAATAAAATAATGAATACTATATTCATTATTTCTTAACTGCAATTAGTATAGCAAAATATAGGCAAATATCTATAAGTTTGATGTAACTGATATTTGCCTAATTAACGTTTACTATGGATAGCTCAGAATGGAATCATTACCAATGATAATTTAATTTCACACCACCTGAATTCTGTGTATTAACTTCACTTCCTTCCGAACGACCCGCATGAATTTCTGTAGACCATTGCTTACCACCCACCTTAACACCAACTTCATGATGTCCATAACGTCCATACGCTTGTCTTAAACTATGACCGTTTACTTTAACCTCACTCTTTTCATTCATCGTATCAACATAATGACTAGAAATTGATGGTGTAAGTTCAATACCATTGCCTAAACTAAAACTTTTCTCTAATGATACACCAGCTCGATAGCTTAAAATATTTGCATCTGGCAATGCTATATTTGCACCATTTAAGTTATAGTTGCGTCCTTCTAAATAGTGGTAACGTACACCTACACTTGGTTTAATATTGACCAACTTTGTCGATACGGTTGTCCCTACATTCACTCCTGCTGTCGCTATATTGCGTGCAAGTTTGGTATCTTCTCCTTCTGAACGAAGTTCACTATCTGTACGTCCATAACCTACATCAACACTGACAAAACTATTATCAGCATAGTTAAGTTTACTATAAACCGAAAGCATATCTAATTTGCTTTCACTGCTTGCATTATCAGCAAAACGATTTGTCCCTTCACTATGACTATACGCAACACCAACCAGCAATTGACCATCTGCTGTATCAAGCACCGTATCAGCACCAATTTGAGTTAGGGTTTCTTGTTTTTTATAATCACGATAATACGCTGAACCATGTTCAGTTTCATTATAGCGATTTACATTTAACCATACGCCACCTGAATGAATATTATCCAGTAAATGATGATTTAAACCATCCCCAACATGAATAACACTATTCACTTGTGATGATAAATCTGATAATGCTGTATTGGCATAACGACTTATTAATTCTGATTGTTGTTTTTGTGCTAGTGCTTTACGGCGTGCTTCTTCCTCTGCTTCCGCTTTAGCCTTCGCTTCTGCTTCTGCCTTAGCTTTCGCCTCTGCTTCTGCCTTAGCTTTCGCCTCTGCTTCTGCCTTAGCCTTCGCCTCTGCTTCCGCTTTTGCCTTCGCTTCTGCTTCTGCCTTAGCTTTCGCCTCTGCTTCTGCCTTAGCCTTCGCCTCTGCTTCTGCCTTAGCTTTCGCTTCTGCTTCTGCCTTAGCCTTCGCCTCTGCTTCCGCTTTTGCCTTCGCTTCTGCTTCTGCCTTAGCCTTCGCTTCTGCTTCTGCCTTAGCTTTCGCCTCTGCTTCTGCCTTAGCTTTTGCTTTCGCATCATTCACAATTGTATTTACGGTTGCAACCACTGCTGTGGTAACACCTAAAGCGGTCGTTGCTGTTGCCAAGGCATTATTAGCACCTTGAACTGTTGTTGCACTGTTCGCTGCCGCTTGAGCTGCTTTTGCATCATTGACTGCTTGTTGGGCTTTAGCGACTTCTGCTTTAGCATTATTAATCGCTGCTACACTTAATTGATCTCGTTCAGCATTCTGCAACACTTGCTGTGCATTAGCAAGAGCCTGTTCAGCGTTACCAACAACAGCATTCACTTGTGTTCGTACATCATTAATCGCCTGTGCTGTTGCATTCGCTTGGTTGTCAATTTCTTGTTCTAAGTTAGGACTCCATAAGCGATAATCATTGCCTTCTCTTTGTAAGGTATAACGATATGCACCTAAATCAACTTGTTGGTTATTATTGGCTAATAAGACCGTGCCACGATCTGTACCTTTCACACTTAGCAAGGTAAGATGTTCTTTGGTTTTTTGTGGCTCTAAACCTGTATCTTGTACCAATAATTTCACATTGGCATCATTGTTGCCATTCACAATAACTTTGTCGCTAACCAATTTAGAAATATTAGTTAAGTAATTAAACTGACCATTACCAGTTAAATTTCCTAAAATATTCAATGTATTATAACTGGTTGCACCATTGGCATTGCTAGCGTTATTTAATTGTACGATAGCACCTTGATTTAAGCTCAAATCCCCCACTTGGCTATTGCCAGTGAGTGTCCATTTACCATCTGCCTGAATCTTGGTTGTTGTACCTGCTACGGCTTGGATTTTACCAGTCAAATGACTACGCCCTATTTCCAATTCAGCCGAATTTGCTAAATTGACATCGCCTTTGACTTGTGTCGTTGGCAAAGTATTCAACACTGCGGTCGAGTAGTTTTTGACATCACAGCTTTCTTCAAAGTTATAATCCGAACGAACGCAAACTGGCGTTGAATTTTGTATAAAGCCCAATTGAACTTTCGATGTACTACTGGCGTCAATATTGGCATTGACTTCACTCACATTACGTCCGATATAGACTTTGGCATCATTTTTTGCTTGGATTGTGCTTGCCGTATAGCTACGATTAATCCAGTCATCATCTTTGATAACTTCTTTTTGTGCGATATAATCCAGTGCATGTGGTGTAGGACGACCTGACATCACGACACGCCCAGCTTCAGCAATCAACTGACCATTCAAATTACTACCACCAGTGAGCAGTAACGTTGATTCACTAGGACGATCTTCTGGACGATAAGTAAAATCAATTTGTCCATTTTTCTTACCGCTATCCGCTTTTTCTCCTAAATGTCCTGCAAATGTAGTAATCAAATTCACACGATTGATTTGATTCACATAATTAGCATGGGCTTTTTCGGCATTTGCATCGTCTTTTGTAGTATTACCTGTATTAAATCCTTCGCCTAAATAATCATAATATAAGCTATTATCACGAGTTGGGTTATAAAACAAAGAGGCAGATGTTTTTACACGATATGCATTACCATCAGTTCCATTAACAAAAGGAAAAGCGACTCTTTCTGGCAACTGTTTTTCACCTAACCAAACCAAGCTGGCTTTTTGATCGTTGTGATTCACAATCAAACCGCCATCATCGACATTGTGAATACTATGTGTGCTAAGATTTTGTACCCCATTCAAATCCAAGCGTCCGCCACGATAACCAAATGTTAAATTATCCAAATTGATTTGCTGATTGTCCGTTAGACGCACTGTACCACGCCCACTGGTAATTTCAACGTTATTAAAAGCTTGCTTTTTACCAGCATCAGCCTGTTGAGCCAAAATCACTAAACCATCACCAACACTAATATCACCTAGATTTTCACCCTTACCATTGACATTAAGTGTTCCTCCACCAATCTTTGATAAACGGTCATCTTCAGGGTTATGTAATTGCCAATTAACCGTACTACCTGTATTGATGTCTAAGCCTGCACCAAGCCATGTTCGATTGCTCGTATTATCGCCACGGAAAGTAACCGTTTTAGCTGGCGTAGAGATAATCATATTCGCAATCGGCTGATAACCCACCTTAATTGCACCCGACCCTTGATCAATATTTTGCGTCAACGACACTGTCGCATCTTGACTAAAATAAATGTCTTTTCCTTTCTCCAAACGATTTGAAATCGCACCGTTCACCAAACTACTATCAAGTCCAGTCATCGACCAATTGAGATTGCGCCCCATAGCGTCTAAGCCGATATACCTACCTTTGATTGTGTCGTACACATCTCTATCAAACACCGCATAGGTATCCGATGCCAGTGGATTACCATCTTTATCACTCATTTCAAAGCCACCGTGTAAAACACCAATCAATTCCCAACGATTGGTATTACGGTTATAACCCAACAGACCACTACCACTATCCCCTTGTTCTGTCATGGTAATGAGTGGTGAAGAAGAAACAGGACGACCATCAGCAAAATGCGTCTTCATTGCATCATTAAAATGATACACCTGATCATTTGTCCCTATAAATGTTTTATCATTAGGATCATATACATCGATGAGTTCAGCCTTTGAACCAATATATTGACCACCACCGCTATTTTTCTCCACGGTTGGGTTAAATGCCATCACTGAACCACCAGTCAAATAATCATACGCATCATTCAACAATTCTGGTTCAGCCGCACCATTTGTTACTCGCTGTACACCACTACCGACACGAGCAAAGGCAGTATAGTTTGATAAGTCTAATCCTCTTGCAATAACATTATTTTGATCAAGATAGGATTGTGGAACTACCTCTGTTACCAATTTATTCAGGCGTGGTGCACCCAAGTCTTTATATTTGCCATGAATATCAGATTCGTCATCGACTTCAGCAGTGGTTAAATCTTCTGCATAGTTAATATCCACAATATTATAGCGATAGCCATATTGATTACCAAACTGGATTGGGCGTGTCGATTGTTGAAATGTATCTTCACCATTGTGCATTGCAGTAACAATAAACTGCGGATCAATCAATGTTGCCGTACCTGTATTTACCAAAGAGGCACTCAAATCAGGCATTGGAATATTGTCCTGAAACAGTGAACCTAAACTTTTTCCTGTTTTATCCTTAATCTCAATATTAGTTGCACCAACAACAAAAACACCTTTATTTTCAGCAAAATCACGATAAGTTTGATAGTCAATATCTTCACGTACTGTTGAAGCCTGTACATATGTCATCAATATACTACTTAATGCAACAGCCAATAGTGTTTTTTTCAATTTGGTTAATTTCATGGCTTTAAATACCTATATAAAAAATGTCTTTTTTGTTATCCTACACAAAATAAGCCTATAATGCAATGGCAAAATAAAACTAGACTCGTGAAAATCAAGATATCTTTTTGCTTGATCATCTCATCTCATAGAGTTAGAACAAGTAAGGTGTCCATTTCTTTGACTTTCACTTTATAATCCTAATTTCAACTCTATAGAAAAATGATAGTTTTAGATTAAGTATAAATAACCCTTGCGTTTCTTACACATAATATAAAAAACAGCATAACCCTTATGCAGAATTATGCTGTTACAATAATCAAAAATAATCTAATTAACGTGAGCTCGACTTAAATCAAACTTTATATTTTAAAATCATTACACACGATAGTTCGGTGCTTCTTTAGTAATGGTTACATCATGCACATGAGATTCTTTCATACCCGCTGATGTAATTTTTACAAATTGAGCATTTTGACGTAAGTCTTCAATGGTTGGCGAACCTGTATAGCCCATTGCAGAACGTAAACCACCCATCATTTGATGAATGATATTACCCATTGGACCCTTATATGGTACACGACCTTCAATGCCTTCAGGAACCAACTTTTCTGCACCTGCTTTCGCATCTTGGAAATAACGATCTGCTGAACCAGATGAACCAGCCATAGCACCTAAAGAACCCATACCACGATACGCTTTATAATAACGACCTTGGAAAAATTCCACTTCACCCGGTGCTTCTTCTGTACCCGCCATTAATGAGCCAACCATAATGGTACTTGCACCTGCCGCAATCGCTTTTGCCATATCGCCAGAATAACGAATACCACCATCAGCGATTAATGGAATTTGGTCTTTTAATGCACGAGCAACCATATCAATCGCAGAAATTTGTGGAACCCCCACACCTGCCACGATACGAGTGGTACAAATCGAACCCGGTCCAATACCAACTTTTACAGCATCAGCACCTGCATCAAGTAAGGCTAAAGCTGCATCACCTGTTGCAATATTACCGCCAATTACTTGCACTTGTGGGAAGTTTTTCTTTACCCAACGCACACGTTCAATCACACCTGCTGAATGACCATGAGCAGTATCGACCACAATCACATCCACACCTGCATCAACTAATGCTTCAACACGGCTTGGCGTTTCTGCACCAGTACCAACCGCTGCACCTACACGTAAACGACCTAAATCATCTTTACTTGCATTTGGATATAATTCAGCTTTGCGGAAATCAGTAACTGTAATTAAACCCTTTAGGTTTTGATTTTCATCAACCACCAACACTTTTTCAATACGATGACGTTGTAATAAAGCTTGAATATTTTCTTGTGATTCACCTTCACGCACCGTGACTAAACGCTCTTGTGGTGTCATCACATTGCTTACAGGCTGTTCTAAATTGGTTACAAAACGTGTATCACGACCTGTAACAATCCCCACCACTTTACCATCTTTAACAACAGGCACACCACTAATATTATATGCTTGTGTTAATTCGCTCAATTCACGCACCGATGTTTCTGGTGTAACCACCACAGGGTCTTTTACTACACCTGCTTTAAATTTTTTAACACGGCGAACTTCTCCTGCTTGTGTTGCAATATCCATATTTTTATGTAAAATACCAATACCACCATTTTGTGCCATTGCAATTGCCATACGAGATTCTGTAACCGTGTCCATTGCCGCAGAAACTAAAGGAATATTGAGTTGAATACCCCGTGTTAAACGTGTTTGCAAATTAACATCTTTAGGTAAAACAGTTGAATAAGCAGGCACTAATAACACATCATCGAAAGTTAAAGCATCTTGAATAATGGTAAGCATATAATCATTCTCTCTTGTGATTTACTTGCCGTATTATACCTTTTTTTAAGGTTACAAGCTAGCCATAAATCATGACTGACCATTGTATAAAACACAATTTATCGCTATCAAAAATCAATCATCATGGATTTGTATAATACGATTTTTTTCTGTATCTAATAGAATATAATCACCATTAATTTTATACCATTGTTGGTTATTATTGGGGCGTGTTAAATTATCCTGTCGATAATCTACTTTATAAGCATTACCACGATAATGTTGTGGCAATACAAAACCTTCTTTAAAACGATGTTTACGCTCACGACAGCTATCATCTTGACAGCGTATATCCGCTTTCATCATTTGATGACGTTGATGCGGTTCTATTTTATAGACATTTACTCTTTTCTCATTAGCATGAGTTTGCGTACTGAGCAATAATGCTACTAACACCCATAGGAAACTTCGTTTATCATCATACATATTGAACACCTTAGATATAATAGGCTACATCACCATGTGATTGTAATACCTAAATATTATAAGCGATTAAATTTCCATTTAATCAGCACGATAGCGTAAATCACTACTTATATACAATTAAAAACCAAGTATTGTATAACGCTTATTATAGTATAAAAAAAATGCAAAGAAATTATGAAGACAGTTTATATTTGTGATAAAGTTTACATTTTTAAATAAAAGTCGCCAAAATACCCTTAAAAAAAGCGTGGAAATTTGTTATAGTTAGCATTTTCATTATATTATATAGCTTGACAAATGAATACTGCAATCCAAACTGCCCTAACACAGGCAATCGACAATTTAAAAACGCAACAAATTATTCCACAAGATTGGCAAAATAATAGTGTACTCAATCGTACAAAAGATCGTAGTCATGGTGATTTTGCATCAAATATTGCAATGGTGGCTTCTAAAGTTGCTGGTATGAAACCACGTGATTTAGCAGAAAAAATCGTAGCAGAATTACCACAAGTCGCAGAAATTAGTAAAGTAGAAATTGCAGGTGCAGGTTTTATCAATTTCTTTTTAAATGCAGACCAACGTTTTGTAGTATTACAACATATTTTACAACAAAAACAACAATTTGGACGTAGTGATGTCAATGCTAAACAACGCATTCAAGTGGAGTTTGTATCTGCCAATCCAACATCAAGTTTACACGTTGGACATGGTCGTGGTGCCGCTTATGGCATGACTGTTGCAAACTTACTTGAGGCAACTGGAGCAACTGTTGAACGGGAATATTATGTCAATGACGCAGGTCGTCAAATGGATATTTTAGCAACATCAACTTATTTACGCTATTTAGAATTATTAGGGCAAAATTTAGTTTTTCCTAAAAATGCTTATCAAGGCGATTACGTAAAAGACATTGCACAAAGCATTATCAATCAAGATGGCGAACAGTATATACGTCCTGTGGCTAATGTATATGCGAATGTCCCTGAAGATGTGGTATATTCAGACCAAGTTGATGAAAAAGGCGAAAAAATCATTTTATCAGGCGATAAAGAACGCCATATCGATGGGTTAATCGACAATAGCAAAACATTGTTAGGCGATGATTATCGTGTATTCCATCAAACTGCCTTAAATGCCATTTTAGATGATATTCAACAAGATTTAGCAGAGTTTGGGGTAACTTTTAATCAATGGTTTAGTGAAGCATCCGTTGTAAGTAAGATTGATGAAGCATTGGAAATTTTACAGCAACGTGGTTATATTTACGAGCAAGATGGCAATTTGTGGTTTAAATCAACTGATTTTGGCGATGAAAAAGACCGTGTGGTGAAACGCCGTAATGGTCAGCCAACTTATTTTGCATCAGATATTGCCTATCATTTAGATAAATTACAACGTGGCTATACGCATTTAATTAACATCTGGGGTTCAGACCATCATGGTTATATCACACGTGTTAAAGCAGCTATTGAAGCATTGGGCTACAATTCAAACAGTTTAACGGTGTTATTAGTACAATTTGTCAGCTTATGGCGTGGTGGCGAAATGGTGCAAATGTCATCTCGTTCTGGACAATTTGTAACTTTGCGTGAATTGCGTGAAGAAGTGGGGAATGACGCATCTCGTTTTTATTATGTGATGCGTAAATCAGAGCAACATATTGATTTTGATTTAGATTTAGCCGTATCACAAAGTAAAGATAATGCTGTTTACTATATTCAATATGCTCATGCTCGTGTTTGCCGTATGTTAGAAAAATATGCGGAATTACACGGCGAGTTTAGTCCAAATTTAGCGACTGCACAACGTTTAACATTAGATATTGAAACAGAAATTTTAGCAAAATTATCTGCTTATGGCGATGTTGTTATTCGTTCAGCCAATGCTTATGAACCACATCAAATTGGTCATTATCTCAAAGAATTGTGTGCATTATTCCATGCTTGGTACAATGAACATCGTGTACTCAATGATGATATTGAATTAACCCAAGCTCGTTTATTACTGTCAATAGCAGTACAACAAGTGATTAAAAATGGCTTAACTTTACTCGGTGTTTCTGCACCAGAAACTATGTAATATCAATCATGCAGAATAAGGGCGTATCACTCACGCCCTTTGTGATAGATTATCAACTTTTATTTATTTTGTCGTCTAAAAGGTGTGTCATGTCGCAGCAAGACCCAACGACTATGCAACAAGAACAACAAACTTTTCTCTTCATTCCTAAAGGCTTTAGCATGATTGTCATGCTTGGTGTATTGTTTGCTTTTTTTGCATTTATTAATTTATGGAAACCTTGGCAACCTGTCGATTCAACACAACGCAAACAACAAACACAACCTGATACAACACAGAATGAACAATTACAAACACATTATGAATTTTATGAATTATTGGCACAACAGCGTGTTTTGCCTATGCCAGATAAACCATTAACAACAGCTCCTGATAATCCACTCAGTGAAAATACATTACCGATGACTTATCAATCATCGCCCACAAACAGCACAACACGAGCAGTCTTGATTATTAACAGTTTTGATAATGCTGATGCTGCAGATAAACAACGTAGTCGTATTCAATTTGCTAATTTACCTGCTGATGTCATTATTGAAAAAAATGCACAAGGTCAGCCTTTATATCGTGTGATTGCAGGACCTTTTCCACATAAACAACAGGCTTTACATGCCAAAAGTATTTTAACACAGCAAGGTATTGATTCAGTATTAAGTGAAATATCTATTAAAAAACAACCTTAGCCTCTAGCACATGAATCATATCAACAAAAAGAGAGTTCGCATATTTGGAACTCTCTTTTCATGTTTAAGATATAATTAGCTACCACGATAAGTGCTATAACCAAAAGGAGACAACGTAATCGGCACATGATAGTGCTGACCATTTTGCATCTTAAAGTTTACTTCTACATATGGGTAGAATGTTGGCACATTACGCTCTTTATAATACGCTTCTGTATGGAAAATTAACTTATAAATGCCTTCATCATTGCCTGATTCAGGTAAGAAATCAACAATACGACCTTTTTCATTTGTCAATTTACTGTCTACAGTTTTCCAACTGCCATCAGCTTGTTGTTTAAGTAAATCAACTTTTACATTTTTTGCTGGAAAACCTGCATTAATATCTAACACATGGCTTGTTATCAAATATTTAACAGGCTTCTCTGCCTGTACCCCTGCATTTGGTGCTGCATAGCTAACAACTGAAGTTGCCAAGCCCATCGCTAATACGGTAGCGGTTGCTAATTTTTTAAATAACATCTCGATAATCCTATTTTACACAGTTATTTCAAATATCATAAACTAAGAGTCATCAGACTAATTTTACAAAAAAATACATTAAATCAATCTTTATAACCTAGTTCATCCTGTTCATCAAGATAAATCATTTTTATAATGTCGTCAATAACTTTTCTTGGAGAATGCTGATGAGCAACTTAAAAAATGCACAATTAATGAAACAAGCCTGTTTAATTAATAATAAATGGAAAACCGCAAAAAGTGGTAAAACCATCGATGTTTATAATCCATTTTCAGGCGAGTTATTAGGAAATGTACCAAATTTATCAGCAAAAGAAGTAGAAAAAGCAATTGCTCATGCTGAACAAGCCCAAGTGGAATGGGCAAAACTTACAGCAGAAAAACGAGCTCAAATTTTACAGCGTTGGGCGGATTTAATTGATGAACATCAAGAAGATTTAGCTATTATCATGACCTTAGAGCAAGGTAAGCCACTTAAAGAAAGTCGTGGTGAAATTGCTTATGCCAATAGTTTTATTCGTTGGTTTGCTGAAGAAGGTAAACGTATTTATGGCGATATTATTCCAAGTTTAAATACCAATTTACGTTATAGTGTGCTCAAACAACCGATAGGTGTTTGTGCTGCTATTACTCCGTGGAATTTTCCATCAGCAATGATTACACGCAAAGTTGCTCCAGCACTCGCTGCAGGTTGTACTATGATTGTACGCCCTGCTAGTCAAACACCATTTTCTGCGTTAGCTTTAGGTGAATTAGCAATACAAGCGGGCTTACCTGCCGGCGTATTGCAAATCGTTACGGGTTCGGCTGATGTTGTAGGAGCGGTACTGACTCAAGATGAACGTATCCGAAAATTATCATTTACAGGTTCAACCAAAATCGGTCGCCAATTAATGCAACAATGTTCATCCACTATCAAAAAATTATCGATGGAATTAGGTGGAAATGCACCATTTATTGTATTTGAAGATGCCGATATTGATAAAGCAGTTGATGGTCTGATTGCATCAAAATATCGCAATGCTGGTCAAACCTGTATTTGTGCCAATCGTATTTATCTACATGAAAATATTCAAGATAAATTTATCAAACGTTACAGTAAAAAAGTGAAAGCCTTACAAGTGGGTAATGGTTTAGATGAAAATACTGATATTGGCCCATTGATTAATCAATCAGCAGTCGAAAAAGTACAACAATTACTTGATGATGCAGTGAGTAAAGGAGCTAAAATTATTTTGGGCGGTAAAACACATAAAGCAGGTGCATTATGTTTTCAACCAACTATTATTCATGGTTTAACCGATGATATGCACATTGCTCATGAAGAAATTTTTGGCCCAGTAACCGCAATTTTTAGTTTTACGCATGAACAAGAAGTGCTTGAACACGCTAATCATAGTATCTATGGTTTAGCGGCTTATTTTTATACACAGGATTTAGCACGTTCATGGCGAGTTACAGAACGTTTAGATTATGGTATGATTGGGCAAAATACAGGATTGATTTCTAATGCGGTTACCCCATTTGGTGGCGTAAAACAATCTGGTTTTGGGCGTGAAGGTTCAAAATATGGGATTGATGAATATATCAGTATCAAATATTGGTGCTTAGATATTGCAGAATAAGATAAGGTTTAAGATGATGTAAGCGTTTGAGACTAATCACGCTTACATCATCTTAAATATCCAACATTAAAAAAGCCTTTCTTTTTTAAGAAAGGCTTTAACAAATATGGTGGCGTGAGGCAGGATCGAACTGCCGACACACGGATTTTCAATCCGTTGCTCTACCGACTGAGCTATCGCGCCAATAGGTGCATATTAAACACTTTTTTAAAGTAAATGTCAATTATTTTTTCTATAAATATAGTATAACAGTACAAAAAACAACCTTTGACAAAATAAATGCTCTCTTTTATACTCAAAATAATACTTAATTTTCAGGTATCTTAAACGGATGATACGTTCTACTCTCGTTGCTATCTTAGCTATTTCTATAGCATTTATGACAGGTTGTGCTGATGTTGCACTTAACTCATCAAGTCAAACTATGCTCAACACCATGGCTAAACATCGTCAAAATACCACGCCACAACAAACACAAACCGCTTATTTCTTACTCGGGTTAGAATATCAAAGTGAACCGATTGAAACAGGCAAAAAGATTATTGAACAATATCAACAACTTTCCACACAATATCACGGCGATGATGATACACGCAGTCAAAAACTTCATGAATTTCGTGCACAATTTGCAAAACTAGAAAAACCTGAATCTGATGGTTTATTTTGTAATTGGCGAAATAATCAATCTTGCATTGATGAAATATTTAAACAACAACATGAATGGCAAAATAACCGTCAAAAATATCATGCACTTGAACAACGTTATTTACAGTTTTTAAATATGCCCCCTGCGGTTACACCTTTTGTGATGGAAGCCATTTCTCCTATTCCAAGTTATCAACATTTAACACAAGGGCAAAAATTGGCGATTTTGCAATTATTTCAACAGGCGAAAAATGGGCAAAAAGCGTTGGCTAGAGAACAGAGTTTACAACAACTGGCTCAATTACGCTTACATCTTGCTCAAAGTGATACGTTGATTGATAAAATGGTATTGAATAACTTAATTAACAATCAATTACAAGCGATTGCGTTATTAAAAACACGTTATCAAGTGGATTTTCAGCAAGACATTACACCATTAACAGAGCAAGAACGAAATTTTACCTTAGCTTTTTATCAGGAATTTGCCATGCAGACAGAATTGTTTAAAAATCTCTTAAATGAATACTATATTTTACTTTATAAACCGAATGATACTATCAATAAGACTGCTGATTTTTGGATTAAAATTGTTGAGATACAACAACTTGATATAAAAAAATTTAATGAATTTTATCAGCAGGAAAATAACAAAGAATCAGAATATGCAGTTAAAATCAATCGTTTTTATAATTATATTGGGCATACTTTAGCCAATATTGCACCACCTGATTATAAGGTTTATATGGCTCGTTTATACCATACACAAAATATGATTAATATCACCAATTATATTTTAACTGATGGTAAAATACCGCTAAATAATCTCTTCCAAAAACAAATTCAGCACAGTGAAAATTCTATTTGTATGGATTTTATCGATGAACAAAGTGATAATGTGTGGAAATGTATTTATAAATAAATTTAACCTATCAGGACGAATGAGTATTCGTCCCTACTTTATCATCTAAAATATTTGATGAAATTACTCGCCTAATTTGCCAATTTTTTGCAAAGTTTTACGAATCGCTGGACAATAGGGCTGAAAATATTTTACGCCTTGTTCTTCATCTAAACGGCACACTTCACTAATTAAACGTTCAGCAATACCACGCCCACGATTGGCAGGGTGCACTACAATATGGCGTAATAATCGATTATCGCCTGTACCTGTACTCCAAATTGAAGCAATAATTTTTTCATTAAAAACAGCAACATAATATTGTGTATCATCTTGAATAGCTTGGCTTAATTGTTGATAAGCGTGTTCGCCATCGCTAAATTCATGCGTGTGATGATAGAGTTTGATAATTTGCGTTTTGATATTTTCATCAGCAATGTTGTTTAATGAATGAACGATAACAGGCATAAAATAAATTCCTATGTTGAGCGTTGATTATGGTAGAATAACAGATATTTTTTTATAATAGCAACATTATTCTCAATTTAAGTTGATAACTGATTGATATGATTTAAATCATTTAATGGCGTACGGGCGGAAAATCTTCCGCTCCTACATAAAATCAATCATTTATATCACATTGAAAATGATGTCATCGCAATATTTTTGAAATAGGTAATCCCCATGACCACTCAACGTATCGCCGAAATTGTGCGAAATACCAATGAAACCAAAATCAAAGTGCGTGTCAATTTAGATGGCACAGGGCAAGGCGTATTAAATACAGGTATTCCATTTTTTGACCATATGCTTGACCAGCTCAAACGTCATGGCTTATTTGATATTGATATTGAATGCGATGGCGATTTAGAAGTCGATGACCATCATACCGTTGAAGATTGTGGTATTAGCTTGGGCATGGCGTTTGCCAAAGCATTGGGCGATAAAAAAGGTTTACGCCGTTATGGACATTTTTATGCACCGCTTGATGAAAGTTTAAGCCGTGTGGTGGTTGATTTATCGGGTCGTCCAGGGTTATTTATGGATATTCCATTTACTCGTGCCACCATTGGACGTTTTGATGTCGATTTATTTTCTGAATTTTTTCAAGGCTTTGTCAATCATTCGATGATGACTCTACATATCGATAATCTTAAAGGTAAAAATAGCCATCATCAAATTGAAAGTGCGTTTAAAGCCTTTGCTCGTGCCTTGCGTATGGCGTGTGAAATCGACCCACGAGCAGAAAATGTAGTCGCATCGACTAAAGGTTGTTTATAATTCAATCCGTGATTGATATGAGGGGCGAAATATTTTTCGCCCTTATTTTAATCGAATAGAATTAAAATTTAACTCTCGCATATAAATCATTCACTTTTACTTCTAAATCAATACTGCTTAATATTAAAATATCATCTTGAACATAATTTTTTTCAAGCCAATCTTGACCCTGCCGAGTATAAACAGTAATTGCTATTTTATCCTGTTCAATCATCATAATTTCTTGAATTGATGAACATTTTTTATAACGAGATAATTTATTAAAATCATTATTACGATTATTTGGTGAATGGATTTCTCCAACTAATGTTGGATATTTTAATAAATCACTATCCACACTCTCATTGCATACCACTAAAATATCTGGGTGTGGGCAATTAAATTCATCAATTTTACATTGCATATCTGAAAAATAAAAACACGGGCTACCAGTATCAGTTAAATGTTGGATCATTTTACCTGAAAAATTGGTCATAATTTTGCCATGTCTAGGACTGGCATTAGACATGGGAATAATCATGCCATCAACCAATTCAAAGCGTTCATTTGGATTACTTTCTAAAAAATGTAAAAAATCTGTCGTATTGGTTTTTTGGCTAATATAAGATTGTTCATTATTTTTAATCCACAAAAAACTCATGGTTGGCAATATTAATGTTGTCATTTTGCTTACTCCTATGTGTTGTTGGGTCAAATGAAATGGTGTAAATTCATCAAATCTACTGAAAAGATGATGTGAATATCACTATTTTATATTACAATATTACAAAATTCAATTTGAAGTGAACATATGACTCGTATTGCATTATTAGATTATGGCATGGGCAATTTGCATTCCGTGTCTAAAGCCCTAGAACACGTTGGAGCAACCGTTGATATTACCAATAATCCACAAATCATTGCTAAAGCAGATAAAATCGTTTTCCCCGGTGTAGGGGCGATGCGTGATTGTATGCACGGTATGCGTGAGGCAGGTATTGATAATGTGGTGAAAAATGCTGTATTTAATAAACCTGTACTGGCAATTTGTGTGGGAATGCAGGCATTAATGCAACATTCTGAAGAAAATGATGGTGTTGATGCGTTGGGGATTTTTCAAGGTAAAGTCAAACGTTTTCTGCAGATTGATGGCTTAAAAGTACCACATATGGGCTGGAATACTGTATATCAACATGACGAAAATCACCCAATGTGGCGTAATATTGAGCAAAATAGCCGTTTTTATTTTGTACATAGTTATTATGTAGAACCTGAAAATGTTGCCATTTCCGCAGGAAGTTGTGAATATGGAATAAATTTCTGTACAGCGATTCATCAAGAAAATCTATTTGCTACGCAATTTCACCCAGAAAAAAGCCATACGGTTGGTTTACAGTTATTGAAAAACTTTGTGGAATGGGATATTTAATCAGGATAGTACGATGACAAATTTAACCCAAGAATTAATTGAATTATTGACTTTAGAACGCTTAGAAGACAATTTATTTCGGGGACAAAGCCGTAATTTAGTAGGTAAACGTGTATTTGGTGGACAAGTTTTAGGTCAAGCTTTACGGGCTGCATCTTATACGACTGACCGCCCTGCCCATTCATTACACGCCTATTTTTTATATGGTGGCGATATTAATGCTCCAATTGTTTATGAAGTACAGCGTATTCGTGATGGCAAAAGTTTTACCAATCGTCAAGTCAATGCAATTCAACATGGACGTGTTATTTTCTCGGCAATGGTATCTTTTGCAGAATATGAACAAGGTTTAGATTATCAAATGAATCCACCTACATATCCTGCACCAGAAACCTTAAAAAATGAGCAACAAATTAAACAGGAAATGGTTGAATTTGTGCCAGAAAATGTGCGGACTTTTTTTATGCGTGATCGTCATGTAGAAATTCGCCCAATTAATTTACAAAATCCATTTAGACCTGAACCGAGCCCTGCTAAAAATGCCCATTATTTACGCACTCATGAGCCATTAAGTACAGATGATGTTGCATTACATCAAGCTATTGTTGCGTTTTATTCTGATTTTATTTTAATGACCACTGCTTTACGTCCACACGGTATGAGTTTATTTACACCGAATTTACAGTGTGCCAGTATTGACCATACTATCTATTTCCATCGTCCACTTCGTGCTGATGATTGGATGTTATACGATATTGAAGCGACAACTAGTAGTAATTCTCGTGGTTTGAATTTTGGTAAAATGTTCCAAAATGGTGAACTCGTTGCAAGCACGGTACAAGAAGGTTTAATGCGTTTGCGGGAAATTGAAATTTAATATTTATCTACTGAGGTCAATATGTCTTGGGATATTGTGGCAACACTTGCTGTAACAGGTATTGCCGTTTTCTTATTTGCTACTGAAAAATTAAGAATGGATGCTGTTGCCATTTTAGTGCTGTGTTCATTGGTTATTTTAGGACAAGTTGATACATCAACTGCATTTAGTGGTTTTGCCAATTCAGCAACCGTAACCGTTGCTGCCATGTTTGTGCTTGCTGCTGGCTTACAAAATAGCGGTGCTTTAGATAATGTTGGCAGTTTATTATCTAAAGCTAAATCACCATGGATATTTTTGCTTACCTTGTTTGGCATCAATGCCGTGATTTCACCCTTTGTCAATAATACCGCAGTCGTGGCAGTATTAATTCCTCTTGTGATTGCCGCTGCACAAAATATTAAAATGGCACCATCTAAGGCATTGATTCCACTGTCATTCTCATCACAAATGGCAGGTGTTTGTACCTTGATTGGTACATCAACTAATTTATTGGTCAATGCCATTGCACAAAAACAAGGACATCAAGGCTTTGCTATGTTTGATTTTGCCTTGCTTGGTATGATTTTCTTTGTCGTTGGTATGGTCTATATATTATTGACTAGTAAGTTTTTATTACCAGAAACACGTTTGCAATTAGAAGATGGTGAAGGTTTTGGTAAATATGTGGCGGAACTTAAGGTCAATTCAGATTCTCCTTTGATTGGTAAAAGCACCTCTGAATCAGGATTAAATGATGAATTAAATTTATTTACCATTGGCGTGTTGCGTGATGGCGAACGCTTACCAACACCAAGTTATCAAGCATTACAAAAATACGATATTTTATTATTGCGTGGTGAATCAGAAAATTTACGCAAAGTGAGAGATAAATATGGTTTACATCATGTAGTCTATGGTCGCCGTGATAGCGATGATGATATTGATGACAGCTTAATGGTGGCAGAAATAATGATTTCGCCAACATCTCGTTGGTTAGGAGGCACAATTCCGATTTTACAAGAACGTTGGAATAAAAATGCAACGATTTTAGGTATGCAACGTCGCAGTAAAATCATTCGTGAACGTTTACGCCGTACATCATTTAAAGTGGGCGATATTTTATTACTAACCTTACCCAAAGAAGATATTTCGGCTTTGCGTAAAAATAAAGATTTTATTGTATTATCAGCACAGTTAGCTAAACCCGAAGGTAACTGGCGTGGTAAATTTGCGATGGGTGTGATGGTTGCAGTTGTTGCAAGTTCGAGTTTATTTGATATATCGATTGCTATTTGTGCCTTATTAGGTGCACTTGCCATGTGTGCCGCACGTTGCTTAACGCCTGACGAAGCCTATGAATCAATAGATTGGAAAATCATTTTGGTTTTAGCAGGCTTATTACCTTTGGGCGAAGCAATGGCAAATAGCGGAGCCGCACAATTTATTGTGGATAATACCTTAGGACAAATGACTTCTTTTGGTCCTTTAGTGGTATTAGCAGTATTATATTTATTAACAATGGTTTTAACAGAACTGATGAGTAATGCTGGGACTGCTGTATTAATGACACCCATTGCCATCTCAACCGCTCAAATGCTTGGTGTAGATGCTTCCCCATTCATCATTGCGGTAATGTTTGCCGCCGCAACCAGTTTTATGACACCTGTGGGTTATCAAACCAATACGATGGTTTATGGTGCAGGGGGATATAAATTTAGTGATTTTATCAAAATTGGTGTGCCATTGAATATTATTTATTGGATTGTTGGGGTGATTTGTATTCCATATTTCTTCCCATTTAATGTGCAATAAATCACGGCTTAAATAGCCTGATAATTTGATGTAAATCATCATTTTATCAGGCTTTTTTTATGATTAACCACGTGGATGATATAATTCATGTAGCTGTTGTAAACGATGTTGAGCAACGTGCGTATAAATTTGTGTGGTTGATAGATTTTCGTGTCCCAATAATAATTGTACGGTACGCAAATCAGCTCCATAATTCAACAAATGAGTAGCAAACGCATGACGTAAAGTATGTGGCGATAATTCTGCAGTAATTTTAGCTTGTAAGGCATAACGTTTAATCGCATACCAAAAATTTTGCCGACTCATAATCCCACCATGTTGGGTCAAAAATACATAATCGCTCTGACTTTTTAACAACAACGGACGAGATAATTTAAAATATTGTTGCAACCAAAATACCGCATTTTCGCCTAAAGGCACTAAACGCTCCTTATTCCCCTTGCCTAATGTTCGAATAAATCCATGATTTAAATCAATTAATTCTGTTTTTAATAACAATAGTTCCGATACACGCAAACCACAGGCATATAACACTTCTAACATAGCTTTATCTCTTAAGCCTAATACATCTTCAATATTCGGAGCATTAAGCAAAGCTATTACATCATCTTCTGATAATGCTTTTGGTAAAGGTGTTCCTAATTTTGGAATTTTATGTTCTTTTACAGGGTCATCATCTCTTAAATTTTGTAAGCGTAAAAACTTAAAAAATTGGCGTAATGCCGATAAAGTGCGTGCAATTGAACGTGGACTTTTTCCTTGTTTAGTGAGATACATCACCGCATCGCCAATATCAACACTTTTCCACTCAGTTAAAGCGTGTTGATGACTTGCTGTACATTGAATTAAATCTGAAAGATAAGCATTACGTGTGTGTGGACTAACATCTTGGGCAATTAAATAATCACGAAAACCATATAAAAATGGCATAGAATCAGGGATTTGTACAGGTGTTGGTGTGCGTGGTTTTTTGGCTATCATGATGATATTCCATAAAAAATGTCCATAATCTTGTGATGACCATTGAGCATCAATATGAGATTATGAACATTCTATTAATTTATCAAACAATACTTAAGCTTGTTCTTTCCAACGTTGTTGTGATTCTTTAATCACTTGTTTTGCTTCTTCAATATCGCCCCAATGTTCAACTTTGGTCGTGCCAGCTTTTTTCAAATCTTTATAGTGATTGAAATGGAACTCAATTTGCTTAATCAATTGAGCTGGCAAATCCGCTAAGCTATTGATTGCATTACCATTATTTCGGTCATCTGCAGGTACAACAACGATTTTATCATCAACTTCGCCATCATCAACAAATTTCATCACACCAATTACTTTGGCTTCCATAAAAATCCCTGTTGGTAATGGTTCTTCTGTGATGATTAAAGCATCTAATTCATCGCCATCTTCATCTAAAGTTTGTGGAATAAAACCATAATTGGTTGGTTTAGCAAATAATTTTGGCTCTACACGGTCAAGTTGCATCACGCCTAATTTGCGATTCCACTCGATTTTATTATTTGAACCTGCTGGAATTTCAATAACAACGTTAATAATACCGCCATCAACATCGCCTGCATCTAAAATTTGGTTAAAATCAGCCATTACATTATCCTGTTTAAGGTTTAAAAATGATAGGAATTATAACAATATTTATGTTTTTTCTCTAGCACTAATAAAACAACAAATTTATTCATTATTATTGATAATTATTATAAATTAATAAGTTAGATAATGCTAAACTTTATGGTATTTTTTGTATCTTTTATTTATTTTACATCGCTTTTATTTTATAATGACAAGTTAATTATCGATATGTACAGGGCTACTATTGTGAAATCTTATTCATCATTTTTTTTACCGTTCAGTTTATGTGTTTTGATAACTGGCTGTGCTATAGCACCTGGTTTTCAAACCTATGATTTACCAACTACTGGCTCATATCAAACCGAACAAGGTGCGATGGTGAATATTATACCAATTACACAACATAATTTAATGGAGATTAATCGTCCACAACCGATAACGCCTGTACCTAATAAAACACAAAATTTAGCAACATTATTTAGCAATAATACACCTGTACAATATCACTTACAACCTTATGATGTGTTATCTATTCAGATGTGGGCGTATCCTGAAATAACACCACCTATCACTATTAACAATGAAGTTGGTGCCAAATCAGCAGGTTATCAAATTGATGCCACAGGTCATATTGAATTACCATTAATTGGACGTTATAAAGCTTCGGGTAAAACGGTTGCACAAATCAGCAAAGAGTTACGTCAATTATTTGCACGCTATTTGACTCAACCTGACCCTATTGTTCGTGTGTTGTCCTATGAAAGCCAGCGTTATTCAGTACAAGGTAATGTTAATCGTAGCGGACAATTTTATTTTGATAACCAACCTGTGAGTGTTTACACCGCTTTAGGTTTAGCAGGTGGCATTAGCCAAACAGGAGACCAATCTGCCATTACTTTAATCCGCAATGGTGTAAGTTATCAACTAAATCCATTAGACTTAGAAAAAACTGGCTATTCTCTACATAAATTATTACTTAAGCCAAATGATACCTTATATGTAGGTGCCAAAGAAAATCAAAAAGTATATGTCATGGGTGAATCAGGTAAAAACCAAGCGATTACTTTGCGTGAACAAGGTATGACCTTAAGTGATACTTTGGGTGAAAGTTTAGGCGTAAATCCAATGTACGCAAGTGCGAAACGTATTTATATTTTGCGTACCGATTTAAATAGCAAACAAACGAATATCTATGTCATGGATTTAGCAACTTTAGGTAATTTTGGGTTAGCTAACCAATTTGCCATGAACCGTAATGATATTGTTTATGTCGATGCAACGGGTATTGCACGTTGGCAACGTATTGTCAGTCAATTAGTTCCATTCTCTAGTGCGATTAATAGTTTTGCACAACTCGGAAATTAAAGGTAAATTTATGAAATTTAATAATATCCTTGTAGTTTGTGTAGGCAATATTTGCCGTAGTCCAATGGCAGAATATTTTTTTAAAACCGCACGCCCAGAATTAAATATTTCATCAGCAGGTATTTCAGGTATGGTTGATTATCCTGCAGATGATAAAGCGATTTTGTGTATGGACCGCTTGAATATTGATATGCGTGAACATAAAGCACGTAAACTCAATGAACAACACGTTAAACAAGCTGATTTAATTTTAGTGATGAGTAGCAGACAGCAACAACATATTGAAAAAACATGGTCTTTTGCTAAAGGTAAAGTCTTTCGCTTAGGACATTGGCGTAATACCAATATTGCAGACCCTTATCAACATGACCAAGCATTTTTTGATGAAGTTTGTCAATTAATTCAAGATTCTGTGAATGATTGGAACCAGCGTATTTAACCATTATTTTTTAAGTAAACTAGCACCATCTATCGGCATAAGCAGAGTAATTTTACATGAAACATACAGGTCAAACAAATAACAATCATTCTGAAGATACCATTGATTTAAGGGAATTATTTTTTTCATTAGCTTATCAATGGAAGATGATTTCATTATGCTCAGTACTTGCATTATCAGCTGGAGCATTGTATTTACGTGCGACACCAGATACTTATGCCGTCAATGCTATGGTGCAAGTTGAATCTAAAAAAGGAGCTTCTGCTGCTTTATTGGGTGATTTATCAAGTATAATGGATCAAAGTTCACCCGCTCAAGCTGAAATTGAAATTTTAAAATCACGTATGATTTTAGGTCAAGTCATTGAGAATTTAAATTTAAATGTCTTAATTAATAGTCCAGACAATACATTATATAATCGCATTGTTCATCAGCCTAAATATCATACTGAATATCAACCAAATTATGTTGGTTTTTCTGATGGTACACAAACTTTTGCTGTTGATAAATTTAGTGTTCCAGAAATTTATGAAAATCAAAATTTAGTACTCAATTTACAAGATAAAAACTTTACTCTTGAAGATCATGAAGGTAAAGTTTTGCATAAAGGGGAAATTAATCAACCAACTTTTGACTCGACATGGAATTTAAATGTCTATAGTGAAAGTCCATCTCTCCATGGTCGTTATTATTTAAAGAAACTTTCAACTTCTGCAGCAGTCAATCATTTCATCAGTTCATATAATGTAGCAGAGAAAGGTAAAGCCTCTGGTATTATTCAACTAGGCTATCAAGGACAAGACAAAGAGCATTTAGTTAAAGTACTTAACCATGTATTACAAGTTTATAGTGCACAAAATATTGAACGTCGTGGTGCTGAAACAGCACAAACCTTGCGTGTGCTTGAAGAAAAATTACCTGAATTAAAAGCTCAACTTGATGAATCTGAACGTTTATATAATGAATTCCGTAGTCAAAATAATACCATTGATATTAAAAAGGAATCTGAATTATTCTTAAGCCAAACCATTACTTTAGAAACTAAAAAATTGGAATTGGAACAAAAACGTGCAGAATATTCAGCAAAATATACCAATGAACATCCAATGATGCAGGAATTAATCACACAAGAACAATCAATTAATCAAAAATTAGCTGAATTAAATTCTACATTAAAAGAAGTTCCCGATTTACAGCGTCAGCATTTACAGCTTTATCGAGATGTTGAAGTAAACACACAACTTTATACCAATTTGCTCAACTCTTATCAACAATTAAAAGTTGCTAAAGCAGGTGAAATTGGTTCAGTACGTATTATTGATACTGCTGTTATTCCTGAAAATCCAGTAAAACCGAAAAAAGCAATTATATTAGCTTTATCACTCATTGTAGGTGCATTTTTAGGCATATTATTAGCATTAGCGAAAAACTTATTACGTTCTGGTATTCGTTCTTCAGAAGAAATTGAAAATATGCTGGATATTCCAGTTTATGCTACTGTACCGCATTCAGATATCCAAGAAAGCCGTATTCGTGTATTACAGAAACGTAAATTTATTCCAGTATTAGCAGTTACCAAAAATGATGATGTTGCGATTGAAAGTTTAAAAAGCGTGCGTACCATTATTCACTTAAATTTAGCACAAATTAAAAACTCAATTATTAATATTTCTGGTCCTGCACCGGGAGTCGGTAAATCATTTATTTCTGCAAATTTAGCTGGATTATTCGCTTTAGGTGGACAACGCACACTCATTATCGATGCTGATTTACGCCGTGGTTATTTACATAAGTACTTTGCTCAAGAAGTTGGTACAGGTTTAACGCAATATTTATTAGAATCTACTAAACTTGATAATATCATCAGTAAAACTTCAATTGATGGCTTAGATTTTATCCAACGTGGTAAAGCAGCAAGTAATTCATCTGAATTATTAGGTTCTGTACGCTTTGAAAAATTAATTGAAGAATTACGCAAACGTTATGACCGTATTATTATTGATACACCACCTGTATTAGCTGTAACTGATGCTGTTTTAATTGGTAAACATAGTGATGTGAATTTACTTGTTGCACGTTATGCACAAACACAATTAAGTGAATTAGAAATTACCCTTAGCCGTTTCAAACAAGCTGGCTTGGCAATCAATGGTTTTGTTCTCAATGGTATTAAGAAAGAAGCTGGTTATAGATATGGCAACTATAATTATGCTTATAACTATACCGCAACCAAAGATGATTAAATCATTAATTTAAAAAAAAGCCTATCTGATGATAGGCTTTTTTTGATGATCAATAAATTACAAACGCTAATAATAGGTCATTGATGTTATATTTCAGTTGATTATCACGTTATCAATGAGCAGTAATGTAGTATTAAAAATACATATCATATCAATCGTTTAGATTTATATTGCAGTTATCGGTAGATTAAATATTTATTCAAGGGCTTAGAATATTCTAGGTCTTATTTAGCAATAAACCTAAAGAATGTAATGAGAAGGTGATAGATTTGTTTAGGTTTTTGTTATGTACTTAGTATAAAAAATATATAGAATAATTTTAAGTATAATAAAATATGGCAGGGGCGGCTGGATTCGAACCAACGGATGGCGGGATCAAAACCCGCTGCCTTACCACTTGGCGACGCCCCTTTAGGTTTAGTTATTCTAAAGCTAAAAAAGAGAATTGTCAAATCATAATTGATTTTATTGTATTTTTATTAAACAAATAGATGAAATAGAATGCTAGAGTAACATGAGTTCAGACTTAATATTTGAATAAACTGTTGAAAATAAAAGAATAAGTAGAGTTGAGTAGCAATTAAAGCTACACAAGACACACCATTTCGATAAATACTTGTAAAAGGTGCATCTAGCAAAACTTAATATTTCTCAACCCTAACTCCATCGCTTTAATCTGTCTTTTATAATGCCAGAAGAGCTGGTTGCACTTCAATTCATCAAAAATCATTGACTCGTTGCATAAACTCCGCTTGTTTAAAACTACCAGTTAAACGTAATTGGCGTAATTCTTGCCCTTGTTCATCTAAAAACATTACCGTTGGTGGTCCTAGTACTTCTAAGCTATCTAATAACGCTTGATGCTCTGGGTCATATTCACTTAAATCCAATTTGATTAAATAGTAGCCTTGCAAGGCATTTTGTACATCAGCTTGTTTAAACATACGCTCAATTGGCTGGCATGATACACACCAATCGGCATACACATCAATCAGTACTTTTTGACCTTGAGCAGTGGCAAGGGTCTGTTGTAATTGCTGTGCTTGCGTAACCTTATGCCATTGTAATTGTTGTACTGCAATTTGATTTTGAGGCTGATGTTGCTGATAATGGTAATAACCAATAGCCATTAAACTAGCGACTACACTTAAGGCATAGATGGTTTTAAGTACTAACGATTTCCACATAAATTTATATAAAATATAAGCGACAGCACTTAACGCTAAAATCGTCATTAGCATTTGATACATAACAGTCGGTATTAATGGACGGATAAAATATAATGCCAGTGCCAACATCACAAAACCAAAAAATACTTTGACTTGGTTCATCCACATACCTGCTTTCGGTAAGGCTTTTTCCCCTAAAATACTAACGAGTAGTAATGGAATCCCCATACCAAAACCCATGCTAAATAGTAACATAGCCCCTTGCCATTGATGTTCACTCTGTGAGATAAAAAGTAACACGCCTGCCAATGGTGCAGTCATACATGGACCAACTAATAATGCTGATAACATACCCATGATACCCGCACTGACGAGTGTTCCACCTTGTTGCAATGATTGCCAATGGTCTAAACGTTGTACAATACGATTAGGTAATTTAATTTCAAATGCACCAAATAAATTAATGGCAAAAATCACAAATAAAATCGCAAAACCAATCACCGTTGCAGGTTGCTGTAACCAACGCTGTAAGCCTAAACCTGCACTACTAGCAATAAAACCCATGACCGCATAAACACTTGCCATGCTGAGTACAAAGACTAAAGCAATGGTCCATGCTTTGACACCTTTATGTTCACGAACTAATAATGAACTTAAAATTGGTATCATTGGTAATGAACACGGCGTAAATGCCAATAAAAAGCCTAGACCTAAAAACAATAAGACAGCATAACCAAAAGAATGTTGCTGTAATTGTTGTAACCAATGTTGGTCTTCAGCAACTATTTGTGATGGCTTAGATGTTGAAGTTTGATTATTTGGCATTAAATTTGACGATGATAATGCGGTGTCATCACTTTGATTTAGGATATTTTCATTATGAATATCATCATTGCTTTGATCATTGGCTGATGATGGATTTTGTGTATCATCAGCCAGTTTTTTATCATCTAATTTAAGTTTGGATTGATTTTGATTTGATTCAATAGTCGTTTGAATTTCGGTCGTTTGTTCGTTATTTTTTAACGAATTTTTATCATTTTTTTTCTCATCGGCTGTTTTACTAGCAGATTGTTTTTCATCTACTTTTTGAGATGTTGTTGATGATTTTTTATCATCAAGTTTAGTATTGGATTTATCATCAGTTTTAGCATTAGCTTTATCTTGGTTTTTATCATTAGGCTTTTCATCAACCAACATTGTTTTAGTTTGCTCGCCTAAGCCTGTTGTAGGCGTGTTGCTTTCTGTTGTTTTAGATTGCATAAAAACGCTATTGGACTTTGTCGTTTTTAAACTAAAGCCTGATTGTGGGCTAATCACTGCTCCTGTTGCATCAGTTTGAAATTGCATACGTTGTGGTGCATAGCAAATTTGGTCTTTAGCACAACCTTGCCACATCACTGTATATGTTTGATTTTTATCAACTTTTATATTAAATGATAATTTATTCCAATACACTTGACTATGTCCAAAATTTTCATCGTATTGGCTCACACCTTTGGGTAATTTTAACTTGATGGCTTTATTGTTCTGTTGTACTGAAATTTTTTGTTGATATAAATAATAATCAGGTTGAATATTCCACGTTAAAGTCGCTTGTTGTGGTACATCAGATTGTACTGAAAATTGGAAAGCTTTGTTTGCAGGTAATAATTCGGCATAAGCCATATGACTAAACATTAAACTTAATGTTAAAAAGGTAAGATAACGCATAATTTTCAACCTATAGTTCAAATAAAAAAGCTAGAGTTTCCCCTAGCTTAAACTAAGAAAAATCTCTGTTTAAAAGAAGAGTGAAAAGCCTAAACCAGTATTGTAACTACGTTGTTCACTTGTGTTTAAATCTACACCAATACTAGCATCGACTTGGGCTTTATCATTAATGGTATAGACCACACCAGTTGCTAATGATTTTTGATTTTTCTGACTTTCAGTTTTGGTATAAACAAATTCAGAATAACCACTCCATTTGTCATTAAATTGATAGCCTAAAGTTGGAATAGCTTGGATTGTCCAATTTGCACCATCTTCAAAACTATAATTCATGGTTAATGCTGTACTTACAATATCATCATATTGATATTCTAATGATGAACCTAAAGAATAACTATCATTCTCCGCCTTAAACTCATCATCACCTGTGTTAAAATTAACTTGAGCTAATAATGCCCATTTTAAGCGTTCATCTTTTAAATCAATGGCTTTTTTGACCGCAACAAAACTATCACCTAAGCCTTCGACATCAGATTTTACACCGTTTACATCGGTTTGTTGCCAAGTATAACCATTCCAGCCAAGTTGTAATTCAAAACCACCACCTAAGCCTGTGCGTAATTGTGTATCGGTATTTAATGTCCAAGTTTTACTCTTTTGACCATTGTCATTGGTTTCAGTATAGTTTGCGGTTGGTAAACCTTGTTCCCAAACCACATGACCAACAGGTGTAATACCTGTACCAAAACCAGTACCCGGACGGTCAAAAGCAAATTCATACGCCATTGCTGAACTAGTAATGACCGATAAAGCAACACATGAAATTAATTTTTTCATTACATAATCCTTCTATGATTTAAGATTTTAAAGCGGTTGATACTTCTAACTCTTTACTCATTTTAGCACCGTTTTCACGGAGTAACTGGAGTGTTTGTTGAATTTCAGGATATACACCATACCAATCAATTTCATCAAAATCACATTCAAAAAATAATTGGCTAATTGATGATAAAATCGTTAAACCTTCATCATCTAAAGTGTTTGGATTGACATTTTCATCAAGTAAACGTTGTACCATAGGAACACAACACGCACTTGCACAATCCCAAAGTGGTCCATAAAACTCTTCATTATCCCATAAATGCACATTAGCACCTGCTTGAATGAGTGCATCTAAAATATCAACATAGACTTTAACGCTAGCTAACTTTTCCTGCTCACTTAAGGCATGACCTGCTTCATAGGCATCACTAATTTTTTCCCACCAGTCATATAAACGGTCAGTTAAAAGTGATACGACAGGTACGCCATGTTCAGTTAAAAAATTAGGTTCAACTTCGCTTAACAGTTGCTTAACCGCTTCTGTATTTAAATCTTGAATAGCATCCACAAGGGCTTGTTGCTGATCAGCTAACATATAAACTCACTTTAGGTGATAATACCTGAATTTGGTTATTGTGTTTGGTTTTTTATGCTCAAATTATCATAAAAAAATCTAAAGCAGGTAAATATAACATCATTTACCTGCTTTTAGATATTGTACACTTTTTTAAAAATTATTGCTGTGTTTTCTTATCATCAGCTGTTGCTTTTGTTGCATCTGTTTCTGTTGTTGCAGTCGCTTCTGTTGAAGTTGCCTGTTGTGCTTTTTGCTGTGTCAAGGCTTCCTGCTGACGTTTTACTTGCTGACTTGGCATATAGTCAGGTTCAGACGTTGCCGCCATAAAAAAGCCAAATAAAAATAAACCGAAAAACAATGCACCTGCAATTACACCTTTATAGCCCCAAATTGATTTCTCTGGTGCTGTTTCATTTAAGTTATCATGACTCATTTTAGCCAACCCATTATTAAAAATAAATTATCCTATTATAGCAAATAATGATTATATTATATACTCAATTAACCATCAAATTTACTCAAAAATGAAAATAAATTGTTGATTGCCGTTCATCATAAATTCGCTTACAATAATGATATTATCACGAAGCCAATGGTTAAAAAATGATGAACCAATTTAATAGCACCGAACAATATATTGCTACAGAAAGTCTAAAACTAGCAGTTAATGCTGCCATTCGTTTACAAAAACCATTGTTAATTAAAGGTGAACCGGGGACAGGTAAAACACTATTGGCAGAACAAGTTGCACAGAGTTTAGGTTTAGAATTGCTAACTTGGCATATTAAATCGACCACAAAAGCCGAGCAGGGATTATATGAATATGATGCGGTTTCTCGTTTGCGTGATAGTCAGCTTGGTGATGACCGTGTTTATGATATTGCTAATTATATTAAAGCAGGAAAATTATGGCAGGCGTTTACGAGCAAACAGCGTGTAGTATTATTAATTGATGAAATTGACAAAGCAGATATTGAGTTTCCCAATGACTTATTACATGAATTGGATAAAATGTCATTTTACGTCTATGAAACAGGCGAAACCATTACCGCAAAGCAACGTCCAATTGTGATTATTACCTCTAATAATGAAAAAGAATTGCCTGATGCATTTTTACGCCGTTGCTTTTTCCATTATATTGATTTTCCTGATCAAGAAACCATGAAAGCCATCATTGATGTGCATTTTAATGGTTTACAAGAACGTTTAGTTGAACAAGCATTAGCGGTATTTTATGGCATTCGAGAAATCAATGGTTTGAAAAAACCACCATCAACATCTGAATTGGTGGATTGGTTAAAACTTTTAACCGCTGATGAACAGCAAACCCAAGCCTTATTTGACAGCCAAGATAAACTCCCACCGATGGCAGGGGCATTAATTAAAAATGAGCAAGATATGAATTTGCTTGAACGTTTAGGATTTATGTTTCGGTTAAATCGTTAATGTTTATTAATTTATTTTATACTTTACGTGTGTATGGCGTACCTGTTTCTACACGAGAATTGTTGGATTTACACGCATTATTAGAGGCAGGTTTGGTTTTTGCCAATCAAGAACAGTTTTATCAATTAGTGCGTTTGTGTATGGTCAAAGATGAAAAATATTTTGATAAATTTGACCGTGCAATGGCGGATTATTTTCAAGGTATCGATAGTTTAGATATTGATGAATTAATCAATCGACTCGGCACAATTCCCAAAGAGTGGCTTGAGTTAAAACTCAACCCTAAAAATTTAACAGAAGAACAACGCCGTTTACTTAAAAAATATGACTCATTAGAAGAATTGCTCAAAGCCTTAGAACAACGTTTTAAAGAACAAAAAGAACGTCATCAAGGGGGCAATAAATGGATTGGTACGGGTGGAACTTCGCCATTTGGTTCTTATGGTGATCATCCTGAAGGGATTCGCATTGGCGGAGAATCTCGCAAAAGAAGTGCGGTAAAAGTTTGGGAACAACGTCAATATCGCAATTTAGATAGCGATAGTCAACTTGAAATTCGTAGTATGCAAATGGCATTACGCAAATTACGTCAATTTGCCCGTACAGGCTCAGCAAATGAATTTGATATTGAAGCAACCATTCAAAAAACTGCACAAAAAGGTCTGCTAGATATTCAAATGCGACCTGAGAGACGTAACCGTGTGAAAGTGTTGATGTTATTTGATATTGGCGGAAGTATGGATAGCTATATTACAGAATGTGAGCGACTATTTTCTGCCTGTAAAAATGAATTTAAAACGCTAGAATTTTTTTATTTTCATAACTGTGTTTATGAATATGTGTGGAAAGATAATGAACGCCGTGCGGCGAGTGCAATGCCTACATTTGATTTATTACACACTTATGCTCAAGATTATCGGGTGATTTTTGTTGGCGATGCATCAATGTCGCCTTATGAATTGTTATCAGTAGGCGGAAGTGTGGAACATATGAATGCTGAAACAGGACAAGTATGGTTAAAGCGTTTTATCAACCATTTTGATAAAGTGGCTTGGCTAAATCCTGAACATCAGCAGTATTGGCAATATACACAAAGTATTGATATTATTAAAACTATTATGCAAGGGCAAATGTTTCCGATGACCTTGCAAGGCATTGAAGATATGACTCGTTTTTTAGCGAGATAAACACATCTAAGATTGCATTAACGATTGATATAAATCAATAGTTTGCCCTGTCATTTCATTTAAATGAAATTTTTCTACTGCTTTTAATTGCGGTGGATATTGAATATGTTGCTGAATAGTGTGCAATAAAGTAATTTCATCATCAACATCAATTAAACCTTGTGGGTAGAGTGCCGATAAAATTTCTGCCACACCACCACGATTCCACCCAATGACGGGACGACCAAGTGCTAAACTTTCCAATGTGGTGCGTCCAAAGGTTTCAGCTTGATTAGACAGCGAAAGTGAGACATCACAAAATGCGAGCCAGTCTTTCATATCACTACGATGTCCGACAAAAGTGATATGTTGTTCCAAATTTAAATCTTTAATTTTCTGTTTTAATTCAGCAAGATAATCCTGTTTTTTAGGGTGAGCATCACCAATAATCACTGCATGAGCGTGTGGATAATCATTTTTAAGTTGTTGCATAATATTAATCAAGGTTTCATGCCCTTTTAAACGTGTAATACGTCCTGCCAATGCAATCAAATATTTATCTTGAAATTGTGGAAATTGTTGTAAAATTTGCTGTTGCCATGCTTCACTTGGGCGATAATTAAACGGAAAAGCATTCGGGTCAATACCACGATAAATACGAATAATATCTTGTTTTGGGCAATGCGGATAATGTTGATGAATATAATCTACCACGCTCTCTGAAACAGCAATCACTTTTTCAGCTTTAGTCATAATGGCACTATAAGCATTGACCGAATAAAAACCATGAACGGTACTCACTAAATGTGGACGGTGTTCTGCTGGAATACCTTTCAAAGCAAAATGCGTAAGCCATGCAGGTACACGAGAACGTACATGCACAATATCAGGGCGTTGTTGCATAATGAGCTGACGTAAAGGACGAATTTGCCATAAACTTGCCAATGATTTTTTATGAATAGCGAGTTGAAAATGTTGAGAACCTTCAGATTCAAGTTGTGAAACTAAACGTCCACCATTAGAAACCACAAGAGATTGATGTCCTTGAGCGACCAATGCACGAGCTAATTCTAATGTGCCACGCTCTACACCACCACTATTGAGTTCTGGCAACAACTGCATAATTTTTAATGTTTTTTTCATCATAACTTCTCGAAATCTATATGCTATCAATTTTAATAAAGTGATGGATAGCCATCTGGACGTGTTTTAAAACGGCGATGAAACCACATATATTGGGTTGGAGCAATGCGTAATTGACGTTCAATAATTTGGTTAGTACGATTGGCATCAGCAACTTCATCATCACTTGGGAAATGTTCTAAAATTGGTTCGATGATAATTTCATAACGTGGATTATCAATATCGCCTTTACGATAGAAAAATAAAGGAATCGCCACCGCATTGGTCATTTTTAATAAACGGCGATGAGCGGTAATGGTTGCGGCTGGAATACCAAAAAAATTTGCCATCACACCTTGTTTTAAACCAAAATCTTGGTCTGGACTATACCAAATTACACGCTGATTTTTTAAGTTACGAATTAAACCACGCATATCATGATGAGCAATTTGATGTTGATAAATTTTATGACGATTATGATAAATCAACATATCAAGTAAAGGATTATTTTGTGGACGATATACGACATCAGGGTCAAAATAATGGCGACAAATATAGCCACCTGCATCAAGTAGCGTGCTGTGCGTGCCTAATAATAATACGCCATGCCCTTGTTGTTGAGCCTGCTGTAAATGTTCTAAACCGACAATATCGACACGCCCTTTAAACCATTGTGGGCAATACCACGCATTCAACGTTTCAAATACGCCTGTCATCATATCGATAAAAACTTGTTCACCTTGTTGTACTCGTTGGTTTGGCGACCATTCAGGAAAGCATAATTCTAGGTTGCGTAGTGTGGTTTTACGCCGTGATTTGAGTATTTTCCATGCAAATTTTCCTAAAGCACGGGCTAAACGCCATTGTATTGCCCATGGAAGATAAGCCATACAAATTAAAAAAGCTAAAGCAAGCCAAATCCCCCAATATTTAGGGTGCAGAAATGACCATTGAAATTGACCACGCAGATTATTTTGTTTCATGAAATCAATATTAACGAAAAACAAGTATTAATGATAGCATTGATTTAAAAGAAATTACTAGAGTAAAGATATAACAGGTGTGTTATCAAAGATTAAAACTATCTATAAAATATTGGATAAATTATGCTATTTAGTTGATAAATACTACTGAATAATTATGATTTCACAATCAAATGTTACATAATCTACAATGATTATATTTGTAAAATGGTTAGAATAGAACTTAATAAATATTCGGTCTTATGATGATGAAAATACGTACACATTTATTAAATCAGCATTTTTGCTCAACGATTTTGACATCAAGTCTAAAAACAATTATTTTAGCTACAGGTTTGGGGTATGGTTTATCTGCTTGTGCAAGTGAAGAACAATTTAATGATGCTTTACGTGCAGCTCAATCTGGGGATATGGCATCTTTAGAATATTTTCAACAATCGATGCAAGGCGATTATTTAGGCTATTATCCAGAATATTGGATGTTAAATAATAATTTAGCTAGCCAACCTGCCTATGCAATTCAACAATTTGCACAAAAATATCCAAACTCGGCAATGGCAGAAAAACTATCAGCCGATTATGTTGAAACTAAAGTGAAAATGGGCGATTATCATTCGGCTCAACAATTGGTATCTGCGGTAAATAATCCTGATTTGCCTGAAAGTTGTGCCATTGCTCAAGCTGAATTGAATACAGGAAAAAAATCAAGTCATAGCGATAAACAAGACGTATTTTTACTCAATGATATTTATTGGAATCGAGTCATGGAACAAAAGGAAGAGACTCAGGCTTGTAAAGATTTAGCTAATCATTTAATGCGTAGTCAGCAAATTGCATACCCACAAAAACTACAACGTATTTGGGGATTATTGCTTGCCGACGAGCGTTTTAATGCGGTGAATGCAGGCTATCAGGTAGGATTACAATTATCAAATGAACAATTAGCGATGATTGAACAAAATCCACAAGTTTATTTATGGTCGGCTGGTAAACATTCCAATGAAGAACAGGCATATTTAATTTATGCGATGGGGCGTTTAGCAAAAAATAATTTATCAAGTGCATTTGAAATGGTCGAGCAAGTTGCTCAAGGTACACCTGCTTATGTAACCAAATATTTGTATCGTACGGTTGCTTATATAGGCGGTACACATGTGATGGATCATGGCTTTAACCGTGAAGTGGTCAATTATTTCAAGAAAAGTGAAGGTATTCCGTTTAGCTTAGGCGAAGCGGAAATTTATGCTCGCCAAGCGATTCGTTTTAGTGAGTGGAATAGTGTATTATCTGCAATTGAAGCTATGCCAAAACAGACTCAACAAGAAGACCGTTGGCGATATTGGATAGCTCGTGCGTATGAGCAATTAGGTCATCATTCTCGTGCAAATCAAATTTATAAGCAGTTATCAAAATCAGGTAGTGATTATCATCATTTATGGGCAAAATCACGTTTGGGTGAACCATTACAACATGAAATGAATTATCAGCCAAATTATCAAGATGAAAGTCGCTTAAATCAAAATGTGCATTTTCAACGTGCATTTACTTTAAAAAATATTAATGCTCCAGCGAATTATACTAACCGTGAATGGAATTGGGCAGTACGTCAGGCAGTTTTACAACAAGATGATGGTATGCTAATAGCTGCCGCACAGCGTGCTCAACAAATGGGTTGGTATGACCGTAGTATTTATGCAGCTGAGCGTACAGTAGCCAAACATAATTATCAGTTACGTTATCCTGAAAATTATCGTTATGATGTGGTCAATTATAGTCAAAATGTGGGTATTAATCCTGCATGGGCTTATGGTATTATTCGTCAAGAAAGTCGTTTTAATGAAAATGCACGCTCGCCTGTTGGTGCAATGGGGTTAATGCAAGTGATGCCATCAACAGGACGTACTATTGCACGTGATATGGGCGAGTCATATAGTGATGCAAAATTACGCAATCCACAAAGCAATATTCGTTACGGAACACATTATTTATCAAGTTTATTAAACCGTTCGGGTAGTGCAGTCTTAGCCACAGCAGGTTATAATGGTGGTATATCCCGTGCTGAACGTTGGCGACCACAATTTGGTACATTACAAGCAGACCAATATGCTGAAAGTATCCCAATTGTTGAAACACGCAATTATGTTAAACATGTGATGACTAATGCAACACATTATAGTGTGATTTTAGGTCAAGGTAATGCATCGATTTTACAACGTATGCAACCGATTAGTCCTTAAATCTCAAGTCATAAACTAAAAACTAAGTAGAATGATGATGCAAAACACAGAACTCACCCCCTGCTCTTACCGATATATAGCATATTTGGGATCTTTTTGTGTATGGTGTGTATCATTGATGATGAGTTCAACGAGCCATGCAGCACCATCTGCCTACGATTTAAAAATTGAACTGGCTCCAGCCATATGCTTGCTTGAGCCATCACAACAAAAACAACGTAAATGTTTAGAAGGCTATTCTTTCACCATTTTAGGTTTATTTCCTGATACATCACATAATTGTGTAACTGCAACATCAGCACAACTTCCACCTTTACAAGCACAAGCCATTTCACGAGTGATGCCAAATGAATATGTACGTCAGCAAGTATGGACTCAAGTAGGTGGTTGTGAAAGTGGTAATGCAAGTCAATATTTTCGTAAAATTATAAACTTTTCACAAAAATTAAAAATTCCAAATGAAGTCCGACCGTCCCAGTCTCATCATGTATCTTATCATGATATGCAAAATCGTTTTGTGCAAGTGAATCAACATTTACCACGAGATGCAGTTCGTTTTGTTTGCCAAACACATGGGAAAAGCAAACAAACACTATTAACACAAATTCATGTATGTTATAAGGCAAATGGTCAATATAAAACCTGTACCACACCTGTTACTCAAACTTGTCCAAGTTCATTTACAATTCAAGGTATGTATTAAATCAGAACAATATAACAAATGTAGGGGTTTATTATATAAACCCTTTTTATCAATTGTTTGGGCAAATATAATTTGCCCTTACTGTTCAATTATGAATTGAATTGACGATAATTATTGACCAGATTGCAAGGCACGCAAGATTTTTTGTCCTGCACGACCTGTTGGCTCTAAGCCTAAGCGTAATTGTTCTTGTCGAATAGCTTGACGAGTTTTATCACCAATTAAACCATCAACTGTGCCAATATCATAACCTTTATTGATTAAATATTGTTGAATTTGACGACGTTCAGCACGAGATGTACCTGCATCATCAGTTGGCCATGACGCTAAAATTGGTGAGCCACCTTTTAAACGGTCTGATAAATGGGCAATTGCTAAAGCATAACTAATTGATTGATTATAACCATAAATCGTATCAAAATTTTTAAAGACTAAGAAAATTGGACCATTCCGCCCTGCAGGAGCAATTAAACCTGCCGATGTACTTGAATTTAAATTACCTTGAATGAGTGGTGAACCATCAGCACGCATCACACCACGGTTTAACCAATGACTCAATGTTTTTTTATGAGTACGTCCTTCACCATTGATTGACATATTGGCAGGAATATTGACTTCAAATCCCCACGGCATACCTGTTTGCCAACCTGCACGTTTTAAGAAATTGGCAGTTGAAGCTAAGGCATCAGGTGTGCTAGAAACTAAATCACGACGACCATCTCCATCAAAATCAACAGCTAATTGTTCATAAGTTCCGGGCATAAATTGGGTATGACCAAAAGCTCCTGCCCATGAGCCATAGAGTTGATGTTCTTGTAAATCTTGACGTTGTAAAATGCGTAAAGTAGCAAAAAATTGTCCACGATAAAAATCTTGACGGCGACCTTCACAGCTTAAGGTACTAAGTGCAGTTAATAATGGATAACGTCCAGAAATTTGCCCATAATTACTTTCTACCCCCCACACAGCAACCACTGTTTCAGCAGGAATACCATATTGGTTTTGTACACGATTTAAAGTTGCACGTTGTTGAGCTAGTTGTTGGCGACCTTGTTCAATACGTTCATCATCAACTAAGCCTGATAAATAATCCCAAACTGGTGTAGAAAATTCAGGTTGATAATTTAAACGGTCAATGACTGAATAATCAGGACGTAATGATGACGTATAACGGTCATAAACATCGCCACGCACACCACTTGCAATCGCACGCTGACGTAAATTTGCCAAACAACTATAATAATCATTTTGCGGTTGATATTGGCTTATGCTTGGTGTATAAATTGGTTTTTGGACTGGTGTAGTGATTTGTGTTGGTAATGGAATATAAGTCGCCTGTTCATTCATTGATGGTAATGGTTGATGTGTGGTTTGTGTATTAGGCTGTTGAATGGCAGTATTTGTTGGTGGTACAACCATTTTGGTACAAGAAACTAAAAATAATGATCCACAAATTAAAGTTAAACGTTTCATAATATTTACACCATCTTAAATTCTGAGATGTAACATAACATGATTTCAATAAAAAGAGTAGTATAGAAATGTTGTACAATATAGGATTTAGGCATATTTCTGCTACATTAAGCCACCAATTAAGCTACCATAAATTGAGCTGTGAGGGCTGATAATTTTTTTCTAAATGGTACACACCTAGACCAATTAAACGAAATGGCATATCATCAGCAATATGTAGTTCATATAGTAACTGCTGACAAGCGATTAAAATATCATGTACAGAATGAAATGGCTGTTTAAAACTTTGGCTATGTTGTATGATTTGAAAATTGGTACGTTTAAGTTTGACGTTTAAACCAAAAGCAACACATTGTTTTTTGAGTAAGCTATGCCAAATTTGTTGAGCTAGGTCTTGCCAATAATGTTGTGCTTGAATGAGATTTAAATCCTGATTAAAGGTTATTTCTTTAGAAATTTGTTGATAATGACGTTCACTAATGACAGGACGTTCATCAATACCTTGAGCAAATAAAAATAACTGTTTGCCATATTTACCAAAATGTTGTATTAAAAAATTTTCATCAACCTGTTGTAAATCACCCAAAGTATGAAAACCTAAATCAGCTAATTTTTGTTGAGTAACTTTGCCCACTCCCGGTATTTTTTTGAGTGCTAAGGGTAATATAAACTGTTGTACTTGATGTGGCTTGATGACAAATAATCCATTCGGTTTTTGCCAATCTGAGGCAATTTTTGCTAAGAATTTATTGGGTGCAACGCCTGCTGATGCAGTTAAACCTAACTGTTGCCAAATATCTTGACGAATACATTGAGCGACTTCAGTTGCTGTAGCAATACCAAGTTTATTTTGCGTAACATCTAAATAAGCTTCATCTAAGGCAATAGGTTCGATTTTGTCGGTATAATGTTTAAAAATTTGATGAATACGTTGAGAAATTTGACGATATTCATCAAAATTAGGTGAAATGGTAATAAGTTGTGGACATAATTTTTTGGCTTGACTTAAAGGCATAGCAGAACGTAAACCGAATTGCCGAGCGGGGTAAGAAGCTGCACAAATTACTGAGCGAGAGCGGTTAAATGCCACTACCACAGGTAAATGTTGTAATTCAGGACGTTTTTTTAATTCCACAGATGCATAAAATGCATCCATATCAATATGAATGATTTTATGTATCATGGGAAATGATTAAAAGATTAGGTCTTTATAATTTCTAAAGAAAAATTGTTGTGGATAACCTGAAATTGGCATATAACCAATTAAAGTTGCTCCTTTTAACTGCTGTAAACGTTGTAAGGTTTGGTTGTTAATTTTTGATGCAATGACACGTGTACGATACACTTTATTATCTAAAGTATGAAAACTTAAAATAATATAGCGTTCACCATCTAAGTTTACTGCTTGATGAGTTACATGACTCAAATTATGCACTTTTACTTCATTGGTCAGCATCGCTAATTTTTGCGTAATTTGACTATCGAGTTTTAAATTATCTTGAATGGTATTTATGCTCTGATTTACGCCATTTACGCTATTAGTCGCCGTATTTTGGTTCATTGCTGTTACATAAGCAGGGGGTTCAACAATGGTTGTACACGCTGAAAGTGCTAAAATAGACAGCACTAAAATACTTTGTTTTACATGAGATAAAGTCATACATGATTTTAACATTGTCATACTCGATACAAATGAAAAATGTGATAGGATTTTATCATAAAAAGGATTAAACTATCGCCATAGTTACAAAAATTTCATGTTTATAAACTAAAAACGACATCATGGTAAATAATATGACCAAGAGATGTAAAAATTGACGATATGCTGAAAAGCTACTCAAATTAAACAAAAATTAGGTGCGAAAATTTGAAAAAAACATTATAGTAACAACTAATTTTTGCATGATGATACAACACAAGTCCATGTATTCATAAAAGCCCGTTTGATGATAAAATGACCGAAAAACCAACAGATACACCCCATACGACTACAATAGATGATGTCGCAACAGAACTAGTTATCGATACCACGATAAATGGTACATCTCGTGTGGGTTTAAGTTTAGCGTATTTATTTTTATTGACAGCTTTATTTACAGGAATTGGCGTTATTTTAGCCTATGCAGTGGCGTGGAATATTGAGCGTAACCATAAAAATGAACAATGGATTTTAGCCCACGCTCGTTGGATTATGCGTAATAGTTTGATTTTTTCGGCTTTATTGGCTTTGGCTAGTGTATGGTTTAGCCCTTTATTATGGACAACATGGAATGCTGATATTTTAACCAAATCAAGTATTGTATTAGGTTCAGTAATTTTATTAATCGCTTTTTTATATTTACTAAATGCTTGGTTAAAAGGTATAGGCAAGTTATTGTTTAAAAAGGCAGTTTTTTAAATATTCACAATATTAATCAGATAAATTAAGTCAATTTTACATCAAAAACGACTCATCATATTGATGAGCCGTTTTAGGTTTTTTAAGTGTGTCGATTTAGATTAGAACGTATAGTTAAATCCTACACGGAAATCACGACCTGTAGCAGGTAAACCAGCATTTGCACGTTGGCTATGCAGACGATAATTATCATCAGTGATATTATTGATAGCAAAGTTTACATTTAAACGGTCATTCGCTAATGGTTTCCAATTTGCAAAAATATCTGTTACACTATAGCCATCACGCTGTGCAGTAATTATACCTTCACGTAATGATTTATCTGATTTTTCTGCAGTACGGTTACGCACACCAAGTTCTAAATTTGGTTGATTAAAACGATAAGCAATAGAACTTGTCCAAGTACGTCCAACTTTTGCACCAAATTCAGGGTTCATATCATTATTATTGCTTTGCTTAACTGCATGGAAAACAGGATCGCTATCTGCCATACCCGCTTTAACAGTTAAGCCATTAATACGATATGTGAAATCAATTTCAAAACCTTTATTGGTAATATAACCTGCATTTTCAATTTCACGGATAGTTGTTCTATCAGCTGTTGTATGACGATCTTGTGGATTAATTACAGCATCATCAATACGTTGCCAGAAATAGCTTGCATTTGCAGATAATGTACTATCATTCGCAAAAGTATGTGTATAATTTATACCAACTTCAGTATTTTTTGCACGTTCTGCAGTTGTACCATCAGCAATAGTGGTAATACCACGATAGCCATGTGTTAATAAAGCATCATACATACGTGGACTACGTGTTGCATAATGATGATTAGCATTTAAACTGAGACCTTGAATTGGAGTCCATTTAATAGCGATACTTGGGTTAATATCATCACTAGAAACAGTTTTACCGTCCATAGCTTTAAATTTAAAATGGTCATAGCGTAAACCACCTGTTAAAGTAACAGTATCAGCAATCTCACTAATCACTTCAACATAAGCACCTGTATCTGTTTTTTCAGGATTACTTAAAGTTATTGTTCCTGTGTTATCTAAATTACGGATATTTTGATTAAATTCATGTGGTGAAATTTCTTGATGACGGTAATTAACACCTGTTTTCAAGATAGTATCATCAGCAACTTTCCAGTCAAAATTAACATTTGCACCTTTGGTTTTAATCGTTGTAACCGTAGCACCTGGAACATTACCTGCATAACCATTTGCGGTATCATCTGCCGATTTACGCTCTTTTTCCATGAAATAAACGTTAGCGGTTGCTTTATCAACAAGCCCTAAATCCGTTGCAGTCCATTCTAAATTAGTCGTTTGCTGTGTGATTTTTGTATCACTCGCTTCATTTTGTAAAACTGGTTGACCATTCGCACGTACTACATAGAAAGTATCTCGCCCTTGATTATCTTTACGACCTGTGGCTTCAGCTAATCGTAATCCAGCTGCTCTTTGACGACCATTTAAACTTGCTACAGCTAAACGTGTTTCTGCCATATCAAATTCTTGACGAATACCTCGATCACCCTCATGCTGTTCATGCATATGGCTAATAACAAAACGGTGATTACCTGCAGTTACCCCAATTTTTGCTAAACCGCCAATTTTATCTAAAGCACTATTGGTAACAACATCACTATTGCTTGAATTTTTATAGCCTTTACCACCTTTATAATCATCTTCATCTATACGATTTGCTGATAATAAAAAGTCAAAATTTCCTGCTTTAGCAAAAGCAGTTGCACCATAGTTATGACCATCATTACTATTATAGCCACCATGAATTTTAAAACCGTAATCTTTATCACTATTTTCTAGCAAATCTAAAGCATCAACTGTTTTTGCGATGATTGCACCATTGGTTGCACCAATACCTGCACTTGCAGAACCTGCACCTTTTTGTACTTCAACAATTTTTACTAAAGAAGGGTCAAGCATAAAACGCCCTTGATGATATAAAATTTGACTATCTGAATAAGTATTATCTACTTTAACATCAATAGAATTTTGTCCCATACCACGAATAGCATAATATTGAGAAGTACCATTACCACCGCTAATTTCAATTGCAGGTTCTTCTTTTAATAAACCACGTAAATCCGTTTCAGTACTTTCATTTTTCACTTCAGTTGTTACAACATTAGTTTTGTATTTTGTACCTTGTTGAGCTGTTACTTCTATTGTCGGTAACACCTGTTTTGTTTCTACCGTTTGTTGTGCCATTGCTACAGAACACGATAAAATAGCACTAGTTAATAAACTGAGTTTAAATAAAATTTTTTTCATTACAAAAATCCTCAAAAAAATTTTACTTATCATAACAAATTTAATAACTATTATCAATTATAAACCTTAATCTATCTCATTTAGTTTTATACTATTGATTATTTAGATAAATTATTTTTATATATTTCAGTATGATAATTAGGTTTTAGACTTGTATATTAAAAAGATAATTGTGTAAAATAGCTTATCAATATAAAGCGAGAAATAAGCTATGAAAATTTATGGTATTAAAAATTGTAACTCAATGAAAAAAGCATTTGATGCCTTACAACAGGCAAATATTGCTTATGAATTTCATGATTATAAAAAACTAGGTATCGATGCAGATACTTTAAAAACTTGGATTGCACAACTTGGTACAGAAACTGTTTTAAATAAAAAAGGCACAACGTGGAAAAAATTGAGTGAACAGCAACAGCAATATACGATTGAAAATGAACAAAATTTGATTGAAATGCTGATAGCAAATACCAGTATGATTAAACGCCCTATTTTAGATACAGGCGAAGAATTAATAGCAGGTTTTGATGAACAAATATATCAAAAACTCTAAATGATTATAGTCAATTTCATATAAACTTGCTAAAATAACCACCCTATACTGTCAATAATGCCAATAGGTGAACATCGATGATGATGACTGAAAAACAACTGCAACAAGTCAGCCGTGAAACAATTAGCATTCATTTTGTGAAAGCAGGTTTAACGGGGGTTAAGCGTTTGGGTATGGATGTAGAAAACTTACTTGCCCATGTTGGAATTGAAGCAGAATTGCTAAATCATCCACAGGCACGCATTTCAGCAGAACAATATATGCGATTTGTTAAAATGTTGTGGCTCGTTACGCAAGATGAACACGTTGCATTTGATGAGCAACCACGCCGTTTAGGTACGTTTGCTATGATGTGTCAGTTAATTATCCATAGTAAAACTTTAGGTGAAGCCTTAGATTTAAGTTCGCAATTTTACAAATTATTTGGCGATGATTGGACAGTAACTTTAGAGCGTGATAAACACGACTCACGTTTAGTATTTAATATCCCAAATGAAAAAGACCCAGACCATTTTTTAAGTGAAGGCTTAATGATGATTTGGCATGGTTTAGCTTCATGGTTGATAGACCGCCGTATTCCCTTAGAACGTTGTCATTTTAACTATGAACGCCCTGCCCATGTAGAAGAATATGATGCATTATTTTTTGCACCTGTGCTCAAGTTTAATATGGCACGCAGTGAAATGATTTTTGCATCAGATTATTTAGATTTACCAGTACGCCGTACCAAAGAGAATTTAGAAGATTTCTTAAAATATGCTCCTGCTAATCTATTGGTAAAATATAAAAATACTCATTCTTTAAGCTCACGTATTCGTGATATTTTAAAATCTCATATCGGTGAAGAAATGCCAACTTTAAATGAAGTGGCAAATATGTTGTATATTTCACAGCAAACTTTACGTCGCCGTTTAGTAACAGAGGGTAAAAGCTATCAAGGGGTAAAAGATGCTTTACGCCGTGATGTTGCTATTCATTTATTACTTGATCCAAAGTATAATTTGGAAGATGTCGCATTACATATTGGCTTTAGTGAAAGCAGTACATTCCATCGTGCTTTTAAAAAATGGACTGGGGTTACACCGGGTTTGTATCGTCAGTTACATGGTTATTATGAAGGCGTGCAGATGTAGATGTATGCTTTTGCTATGACCTAAAAGGTGGGTGTATTATTTAAGTTTTAGGGATACATGGATGTTTTACTAGACATTAAAACGAAACGGTACAGTTTTCTTATAATGGATTCAAATTTTCCCCTTAAACCTACCATGTAATTCATAACTCTAGGAAATACCTATGCAAGTCATTTTCAATCGTATTTACGCTCAATTTGAACGCTTAAAACAACATTCTCAAAGTGATATAGATTTATCATTTAATGATGGAGCGACTGATGATGATTTTGCTAAATTAGAACAGGTATTGGGTTTTGAATTACCCAAAGAGTTTAAAGATATTTATCGTATTTATAATGGTTTGGATTTTGGTTCGGTATTGCACGATGATTGGCTTTCCATTGAGCAGATAATCACAAATTATCAAATATTAAAACAATTATATGATGAGCAAGTTTTTAGTGATGATGGTATAGATTTTGGTTGCGAACCAGATAGTTTAGCGATTAAACCTAATTATTGGTTTAATCCAAAATGGATACCATTCACACAAAGCTCTACTGCTGATTATAAAATGATTGACCTTGACCCAAGCGAGACAGGCACCAAAGGGCAAATTATTCAAATGTGGCACGATGACCCAAGCTGTGAATTATTGGCTGTATCATTAACAGATTTTTTTGAACAATTTGCCACAGATTTAGAAAATGATAAGTATCTTATTCACCCAAAACATCGTTTTATTAAAAGAGATACTTTAAAATATCTTGAAGCAGAATAGCCAATATTCTGTAAACCATTTAAAAAAGTTATGATGATAAGCAACAATCACTTCACCCTAACAGGGTCAGATTTTCCCTTAAAATGCAGATGATAAATATGATGGTTGTCGGGGATTTCTGGGTATTCTGGTCTAATTGGCGATATTGCACCTTGTTCGTCTAGTTTTGAAATATCAAAACGATTGACCTGACCGTCTTTTTCATAAAATTCAATACCAATAATACTTGGTTGAATATTACCTACATTGGGTTTATTACGCACGGAATTTTCATAAAATTGAATGATTTGTTCTAGCTCATCTGGTGAATGAATATAAAGTGAGCCATCAAACCAATAAACTTCTTTGCGATCAAAGGACAAATTACCCTTAAAAATTTTGGCATTTGGATAAATGTCTATCACATCTGTGAGTGGTGGTGGCAATTTATCTAAGGCTCTGTATTCATTGACTGAGACACTGGTAAAATTATAGCCACCAAAAATATAAGTAGTTTTTGATGGTGAATGGCGATAACGATGAGTTTCGTAGCCTTTATACTCATATACTAACTTCTGCCCCAAACCAACAATACTTGCTACAAAGATCGTGGGCAGTAACAGAAAAGAGATGACAAGAGCAACTAATTTTGCTGGAGATTTTTCTGCCAAGTCATTTAAATATTTCGCTAAATCATTCAAAGAATCGTCTGGTGATGATTTTTTCATAGCATTCTCCTAACCCAATCAATTTTGACACTTCAATAGTCCCCTGCTCAATTTTAGCACATTTTTCCAAAAATTCCCCAAAAATGCTATAATATCCATAAATTTAGCCAAGAGATTAGCCAAAATGCACATCCATTCCGACACCTGCGGTTGTACTCCTAGCCAAAAAGAAAATACACCCCACAAAATCCATAATCCAGATAATTTTCAGCTTACGCCTCCTGCTCATTTTCCTTATCAAACCACTCAAAGCACCAACAAAGCCCGTTTGCAAGCCTTATTACAAGAGCGAATTTTATTTCTTGATGGAGCGATGGGAACAGAGATTCAAAATTATAAATTAGCCGAAGCCGATTATCGTGGCAAACGATTTGCCGATTTTGCTTATGATGTCAAAGGCAATAACGATTTATCGTCAATTACATGGTTATTATGAAGGGGTGCAGATGTAGATTAATTCACAAAAATATTGATATTAACGTCTATATCTAAATACATAACTAAAGCCTAAATAAATCTATCCCATTGAATTATTTAGGTTTATGATGAGTATTCAACAAACGAGTAATTGTATCTAAACCATAACGAAACACTCTATAAACTCATCTTAAATATATTTTAATTGCTTTAGTATGAATACCTATTTACAAGGCAAATTGTTGATTGTTTACAAAATAAAACGCTATTCTCAAGAATAGCGTTTTTTTGCATTATGGCTGTTGCTTTTTCAAATCATCATAAGCCCCATGATTGATGACATTGGTATAGCCCATTTCCAATAAAGTTTTACGAGCAATTTCTGCACGGCGACCACTCTGACAATATAAATGAATCGGTGCATTTTTATTTGGTTCAACAGTAGCAATTTTCTCCGCTATATCACCATGTGCAATATTGACTGCATGAGCTAAATGTCCACGATTAAACTCATCAGCAGTACGCACGTCAATCCAAATACCTTTTTCAGCTTGTTGTGTGCTTTGTACAGGTTGTTGTACCATTGCAGGTTGAGAATTTACTTGTGATTTATCAGTACATGCCATTAGCCCTAGTACAATGATGGGTGTCAATAGAAGTACTTTCATCTATTTCTCCTTAACCATTTTCAGGACGTTGTACATCAACCGCTTCCATTGCTCGTAATGCATAAGCATACGCTGCTCCCGCATTTAAAGCAATTGCTGTTGCTAATGCACCTGCCACTTCTTCGTCTGTTGCACCTGCTTTAATCGCAGCTTCCGCATGAACGCTAATACAACTCTCGCAACGTGTAGTAATTGCAACTGCAATAGCAATTAACTCTCGTGTTTTTGCATCTAAACCGCTATTTGCTGCTGCTTGACCTAATGCACCATAGGCTTTCAACATATCAGGATATTCTTTACCCAATTTTGCAAAGGCTTGCTTTACTTCTGTCGTATGTGCTGACCAATCTTTGAACATCTTCATTGTCCTATATAGTTACTTTCGATGATACTATTATTGCAATTTTTTACTAGAAATAACTTATAAATCATCTCAAAAAACTGCTAAAATGTATGCGATTTAGTGATACATCGATATAATTATGCTACACACATACGACACCCTTGACCAACTCATTCAATTTGCTCAACTTTCTGCAAATATTCATATTCATTGTCATTTAAGTAATGAATGGTTGATACATCAACAGCAACAACAAGGTCAAGGTTTAGTACATATCGTAACACAAGGACAAAGTTATTTACGCCTTAAAGATGGCTCAACACAGCTTTTAACGCAAGGTGATGTGATTTTCTTTCCTATGTTAGATGAACATATTTTAAGCCATCATGTCGAAAGCATCAACCTAGAACATCAAACACCACTTACACAATGTGAATTATTCTGCGTACAATTTAGTTATGCTGAACCTGCTCAACTCATTCAAAGCCTACCACCTTTAATTCATTTAAAATTAGATTATAAACCTTTAGCCTCATTAATTCATTTATTTGAAATTGAACAACAACAAAATCATTTACTCGGTGCAAATAGCGTGATGAATGCATTATCTTCTGTGCTATTAGTACAGCTCATTCGAGGCTATTTACAACATTATCAACAACATTTAACAGGATTATTTTCTAGTTTACAACACCCTAAATTAGGCAAACTTATTCATCAACTGATTCAAAATCCAGAACATGACTGGAATATTGAACAAATGGCAGATATGACACATTTATCTCGTGCGACTTTTATGCGACTGTTTAAACAGTTAATGGATATTAGCCCTTATGCATTTATTTTAAATTTACGCTTACAAAAATCAGCCCATTTACTCAGACACTCTGCACAAAATATTCTTAGTATTGCCCTTAGCACGGGTTTTAGTTCAGATACCAATTTTTCTAAAGCTTTTAAAAAATATTATGGTTGTTTACCGCATGAATATCGTCAGCAGACACAAACTCAAACCAAAACAGATGTAGATTTTCAAATTTAACTTAAAATCATCACATAAAATAAAAGCGAACCGAAGTCCGCTTTTATTGAGTTCACACTGCCATTAAATCAACAAGGTACGAATATCTGCCAATAACTTGGTTAATTTATTGGTAAAACGAGCAGCATCTGCACCATTAATCACACGATGGTCGTACGATAATGATAATGGTAACATTAAACGTGGTTCAAATTCTTTACCATTCCATACAGGTTGCATTTTAGCAGGAGAAATCCCTAAAATCGCCACTTGTGGCCAATTGACTAATGGTGTAAATGCGGTACCACCAATCGAGCCTAAACTCGTGATGGTAAAGTTCGCACCTTGCAAATCTTTGGGTGATAATTTTTTATCACGGGCTTTTTGGCTTAATTCTGCTAATTCTTGTGCAATTTGCTTAATCGATTTTTGGTCAGGATTCCGCAAAACAGGTACAGTTAAACCATCAGGTGTTGCCACCGCAATGCCCATGTGAATTTCATTACGCAATACCACCGATTTTTGGTCATCTGCCAAATGGCTGGCAAAATAACGTTCTTCAAGCAATAAATGAGCCACCGCTTTAGCAATAAATGCCAAAATCGTTAAGCTAATACCTTGTTTCTTAAAGCCATCTTTTAACTCATTACGCCATGCCTCAAGCTCAGTAATATCCGCCAAATCAAATTGGGTTACTTGTGGAATAAAGTTATTTAACGACAATTGTGGCACAGATACTTGTTGTAAACGTGTCATTTCTTTGACTTCACCACCACCAAATGCAGAAAAATCTGGTAATGGAGGTAAACCACTCGCTTGCACAACAGGTGCAGGTTTACCAATTGGTAAAGATACTTCACACGCCACCAAACGCTGTTTCACATACGCAAAAACATCATCTTTTAAAATACGTTGTTGCGTACCCGTTCCTTGTACTTGTGATAAAACCACGCCCAATTCACGAGCTAATTTCCGCACAGCAGGACCAGCATAGACTTTGGCATTATCTGCTTCTTGTTCAGCAGTTAATTTATTATCACTTGAATGTGATGATACTGCTGATGGCGTTGATGATGTGGCAACAGGTGTCGTTTTTTGCTCAACGGTTGTACTTTGTGGTGCAGTTGATGGTGCAACAGCTTGCGAATTGTTCGCTGATGGCGTATTCTCTGCTGATGATTTAATTTTCATCAACGGTACACCTTGTGATACGCTTTGATTTAATTCAATATAAATCGCTTCAATCACACCAGCGACACTACTAGGAACTTCAACTGTTGCTTTATCAGATTCAAGTACAGCAATACTTTGCTCAAGTTCAACCACATCGCCAACTTTGACCAAAATTTCACTCACAAGTGCTTTATCTACCCCAATATCAGGTACATTCACATCAACACTACCACCAATTGATGCAGATGATGCAACGTTGCTATTGCTGATAGATTCATTTTGTGGTGCTGATGATGTCGTTACTTGTACTGTTTCAACAACTTGTGGAGCAGGCTCACTTGTGGTTTGACTTGCCTCAACTGCTTCAATTTCAATCAACGCTACGCCTTCTTTAACGCTATCATCTTTATTGACTAAAATTGCCTTAACTACTCCTGCAACTGTACTTGGGACTTCGACCGTTGCTTTATCGGACTCTAGCACCATAATGCTTTGTTCGACTTCAACTACATCACCAATTTTAACCAAAATCTCACTTACAAGAGCTTTATCCACCCCAATGTCTGGTGTTTGAATAATCATACATTTTCTCCTGTAAATACTGATGCATCTTTCACTTCAGGCGTTGCTTGAGGTTGCCATGCCATTGGGCTATCGGTATCCAATTCAAAAGACACAATTGCGTCTTTCACTAAACGGTAATCAATTTCCCCTTCATCTGCCAATTTTTTCAGCGTTGCAACCACAATATGACTTGCATCAACGCCAAAATAACTACGCAAATTCGCACGAGTATCTGAGCGTCCATAGCCATCTGTACCCAATGTAACGTAAGGACGATTATCTGGTAAATAAGCACGAATTTGGTCGCTATAAGCACGCATATGGTCAGTCGCTGAAACTACAATACCTGCTGTATCACGCAATTGTTGAGCAACCCAAGATTCCATTGCTTCATCATTTGGGTGTAAGCGGTTATATTCTTCACACGCCATACCATCACGAGCTAATTCATTAAAGCTGGTAACCGACCAAATATTTGAATGGATTTGAAATTCATCACGCAAAATTTGACTTGCTTTAATCACTTCACGCAAAATCACCCCAGAGCCTAAGAGTTGTACTGTCGCTTTATCATCTTTAGCAAATAAATACATACCACGCTTGATGCCTTCTTCTGCACCTTCTGGCATTGCTGGGTGTTCATAATTTTCGTTCATCAATGTGAGATAATAGAACACACGCTCTTGATTGACATACATACGTTGTAAACCATCATGTACAATCACGGCCAATTCATAGGCAAAACAAGGGTCATACGCAACACAATTTGGAATAGTACTTGCTAAAATATGCGAATGACCATCTTGATGTTGTAAACCTTCACCATTTAATGTGGTACGTCCTGCTGTCGCTCCCAATAAGAAACCTTGTGCCTGAGCATCACCTGCTGCCCATGCAATATCACCAATACGTTGGAAACCGAACATTGAATAATACATATACATTGGGATCATTGGTAAATTATTAGTTGAATAACTTGTACCCAAAGCTGCCCAAGCACTCATTGCACCTGCTTCATTAATCCCTTCTTGCAACATATGACCATCTTTGGCTTCACGATAGTTCATCAATTGTTCATTATCTTCAGGGGTGTATTTTTGACCATGAGCCGCATAAATACCTAATTGACGGAACATACCTTCCAAACCGAAGGTACGAGCCTCATCAGGTACAATAGGTACAACACGGTCTTTAATCGCTTTATCTTTCAATAATGCTGAAATTAAACGCACCATTGCCATTGTCGTAGAAATCGCTTTTTCACCAGTCCCTTGCAATACACTATCAAAAATTGATAATTCAGGAATCTGCAAAACTTCACTTTCTTTACGGCGTGCAGGTAAATATCCACCCAAAGCCTCACGGCGAGCTTTCATGTATTTTAATTCAGGTGAATTTTCTGCAGGACGGTAGAATGGTAATTCATGCAATTGCTCATCAGTAAATGGCAAATTGAAACGATCACGGAAATATTGTAATGAAGAATGCTGTAATTTTTTAATCTGATGCGTACGGTTTACACTTTCTGCTTCTTCTGATAAACCATAACCTTTTACTGTTTTAGCGAGAATTACTGTTGGTTGTCCATCAGCTTGTACCGCTTTAGCATAGGCTGCAAATACTTTATATGGGTCATGCCCACCACGATTGAGTGCTTCGATGTCTTCATCACTTAAATTACGCACTAACTCAGCAGCTTCAGGATAACGACCAAAGAAGTTTTTACGCATATATTCGCCACCTTTAACTTGGAAACGTTGATAATCACCATCAACTGCTTCTTCCATAATGGCTTTTAATGCTCCTGAACTGTCTTTATCCAATAGTGGATCCCAATGACGTCCCCAAACCACTTTAATGACTCGCCAGCCTGCACCACGGAATACCGATTCAAGTTCTTGAATAATTTTACCATTACCACGCACAGGACCATCAAGACGTTGTAAGTTACAGTTTACCACCCAAATAAGATTATCTAATTTTTCACGTCCTGCTAATGAAATTGCACCCAAACTTTCAGGCTCGTCCATTTCGCCATCACCCAAGAATGCCCATACTTTGCGGTCTTCTTCTTTAATTAAACCACGATTCATTAGATATTTTTGAATATGTGCTTGATAAATTGACATAATTGGACCTAAACCCATAGAAACAGTAGGGAATTGCCAATAATCAGGCATCAAATAAGGGTGCGGATAGCTTGATAAACCATTACCGCCCACTTCACGGCGGAAATTATTCAGCTGTTCTTCAGTCAAACGCCCTTCAAGGAACGAACGTGCATAGATACCCGGCGCACAATGTCCTTGATAATAAATCATATCTCCACCAAAGGTTTCATTATTAGCACGGAAAAAATGGTTAAAACCAACATCGTATAAAGTCGCTGATGAGGCAAAACTTGCTAAATGTCCACCTAAATCATCACCTGTTTTGTTGGCACGCAACACCATTGCCAACGCATTCCAACGAATTAATGCACGAATACGGCGTTCCATGTGTTGATCACCCGGCATGGCAGGTTGTTCATCTACAGGAATGGTATTTAAATAAGGGGTATTTAAACGTTGGATTGGAACGTGTTTCGCAATCGCTTGTTGATATAATTTTTCTAATAAAAACGCTGCTCGTTCTGTTCCCATATTTTGTAATACAGAATCAAAAGCATCTTGCCATTCTTTGGTTTCGAGAGCGTCAGTATCGCCATAATATGCCATAAAACTACCTACATTTTGTAAATGATGAATAAAATGGAAATTTTTGCTTAAAAAATATCCGAACCTTGTAATTAATTCATTTGAATATTTACATGACTATATTTACCATATTTTTAATAAGAATAGGTATTATTTAAAATAAATATTAATAAAAAATACATTCAGTAAATAAATATAAAGCTAATTCCATGCTTAACAAAGTTATTATTGCTTATAACTTAAGCAAACCAAATAAAACAATAATTTTTTATCTTTAAGTACACACTTGCTTCCATAATCGACCTGTCGGCTCACCTTGTACAATCGATTTCATTTGCAAATTGTTCGTCATATCAAATTCATGTTTTAATGTTTGGTTAGCACCATACAGTTTCGATTTTAATAAGCCACCTTGCTTATTTTTACAATCCAAAACAAGCTCACCAATCAAATAATCACCAGTTTTTAATTTTCGTTTACTATCATCTTGTATGAGAATAGTTTTAAATGTTATAACTTGATAATCATCCATCTGCCGTTGGCTTGCTGGTTGATAATAATCTACCGCTATACCACCTGTCTTGGTACCTAATTCAACCCAACCATCATTGATTATCGCACTTGTTGTCTGTCCAACTTGAGATGATGTATTATCTGGAGCTTTATCACAAGCCGTTAAACATAAACCACTCACTAAGACCAAGACCAATGCAAATATCTTATTCATGATTATTCCCCCAATAAAAATTTAAGGTGTTTGAATAACACCTTAAATTTTATAAAATCTGTAATCTTTCATCAATTATTTTGGAATCATCGCTAAATAAGTTGATGGATTTTGACGCTTACCATTTTTCACTACTTCAAAATGTAAGTGTGGACCTGTACAACGACCCGTACAACCTACATTAGCAATATGCTGACCCGCTTTAACTTGCTGACCTACTTTAGCAATTAAACGTGACGCATGAGCATAACGTGTTGTATAACCATTACCGTGATCAATATCGATATATTGACCATAACCTGAACCCCAACCAGATTTAGTTACAATACCAGGGCCTGTTGCATAAATAGGAGTACCTGTAGGTGCTGCTAAATCTACACCTGAATGATGACGTGTTGTACCCATTAATGTACGAACACCCCAACCTGAAGTTGAACGTGCATTCACAACTGGCATATGCGACATCCACGCATTATTACCACCAAACGACACTTTAGATGGAGCATATTTTGCAGCATCAGCATTAGTTAATACCACACTTGGTGTATTATCTTCCAATTGCTGTTCTAACCATTGTTGCTCTTCTAACGCCACTTCCTCGCTAGATGGCGTAAATGTCGTACGAATATCTGCAAAACCTGAAGTCATTGCCACAGCCGTAGTTGCGGCTAATAAAAACTTAGAAAATCGCATAAAAAACCTCTTGCAACGCATGGTCAACGTTGTTGTATCTCTTGATATTTATCAATATAACAGCTTAATATATAGTAAATAATTCACCATGAGATGAAATAATGTTACAACATATTAAACATTTTCAACAAAACAAACAACCCAATCGAAAAATTAGTCTATTTGCACAAATCTCTCGACAGGTCAAACACTGGCAAACATTAAGCACATCGATTCAGCCGTTATTACCACAGCCAGAACAATGGCAGATTGTCTGCTATCAAGCAGGTATATTGACCATTGCGGGACATAATCAAGTGATGGTAAGTCAGCTTAACTATTTACGTTCCCAATATACCTTAAAACTAGCACAACTTGATGCTTTCCATGATTTGCAAAACATACAAGCCATACTACTTCCATTCAATCATAAGACCAATGAAACCCATACACCCTTAAACACGATTGATGCATCTAGTCGTGAACTATTTGCTATCTCTGCTAGTTATGTACAAGACCCCGCACTTAAGCGAGCGTTTGAGAAATTATCCCAACCACCTATCTTACCCTAATAGCATAACTAATTTTTGCTCAAATTGCAAAATATATCAGTTTTTTTTTGTTACTTTATAACACCTATATTTTATAGATATTTTAATTTTATGTTATTAAACAGTAAGATAGTGAATTGGACATTTTTTTATGTCATCAAATGTTACAATTTCATAGCAATTTGGATTGGCTAAAACTGCACGTAATAACGCATTATTGACTGCATGACCTGCTTTATAACCATCAAATTTGGCTAAAATTTGACAACCTAACAATGATAAATCACCAATTGCATCTAAAATTTTATGGCGAACAAACTCATTTTCAAAACGTAAACCTTCAGGATTAAGTACTTTTTCATCATCTAAACCAATTGCATTATGCAAACCTGCTCCTAAAGCAAGATTTTTTGATTGTAACATTTCTAAATCTCGTAAAAATCCAAAGGTGCGAGCAGAGGAAATTTGTTCGATATAATCTTGTGAATGCAAATCAAAGGAATAAAATTGATATTCTGGTTTAAATACTGGGTGCTGAAAATCAATTTTAAAGTTCACTAAAAAGCCATCATACGGTGTAAAACTTGCTGTTTTATCTTCAATTTGAATAGCTACAGGCTCAATAATTTTAATAAATTTCTTACTCGCCTGCTGTTCCACCAAACCCGTTTGTAAGAATAAATCAATAAATGGTTTAGCACTACCATCAGCAATCACTAATTCTGATGCATCCACTTCTATAATTAAATTATCAATGCCCAATGCCGAAACTGCACTCATGACGTGTTCAATCGTACCTACTTTAACATCGTCTTGTACTAAATTTGAACACATAAAGGCTTCTTGAATTAATAATGCTTGAGCAGGAATATCAACTGTAGGATTTAAATCTACACGGCGAAAAATGATACCATTATCAACATCATTTGGTAAAAATCGCATACGCACAGTTTGCCCACTATGCAAACCCACACCTTGTATTTCAGCAATTTGTTGTAGTGTACGTTGTTTTAGCATGGTTTTATCTCTTGAAAAATCTTGTTACATTTAACTATTATACTCTGAAAATAAAAAAGACAGTGAATTTTTCACTGTCTTTATGTAACTTTATCGCAATTTTCCATTTATTTTTGACGATTTTTTAAGAAATCACCAATTGATAAACGAGTTGGTTGCTGTACTGGAATTTCTGGCTCTGGTGCAGGTGGCGTGTCCATCACTAAAGTTACTGATGGTGCATCTGATAAATCAGCACCTGTATTGGCAACAGCAGGTTTTTCAGGTGCCGATGTATGTGCTACAGGTGTAATCGCAGGACGGGATGTTACTGTCGTTGTACGGCGTGGTTCATCAGCCAATTTACTACGCTCTAAACCTGTCGCTACAATCGTTACACGGATTTCATCACGCAATTCGGGGTCAAATGCTGTACCAAAGAAAATATTACCTTCATCAAGGTTAGCAATTTGGTTAGCAATGGCTGTAATTTCTTCCACTTCTTCAAGTGTTGCACAATACTCTGGATCTTCACCACTGGTAATGTTAATAATAAGACTTTTCGCATCCATACTGGTAACACCCTCAAGTAATGGACTACGAATCGCTTGTTCCGCTGCTTGTCTTGCACGGTCATCACCACGACCTAAACCAGCACCCATCATCGCATAACCACGACTACTCATCGCTGTTTGTAAATCAGCAAAGTCAAGGTTGATATAACCAGGGCGAATAATCAAATCAAAAATGTTGCGTACAGAATTTAATAAGACATCATCTACTTTTTTGTAGGCATCTGCCATTGTAATATTACGATACACTTTTAATAAGCGTTGGTTTGGAATAACAATTAAAGAATCTACATTTTCTTCTAAAGCTTCAATGCCTTTTTCTGCCGCTAATAAACGCTTTTTCCCTTCAAAACTAAATGGTGTGGTTACAACACCTACCGTTAAAATGCCCATTTCTTTAGCAAGTTTAGCAATGACAGGAGCTGCACCTGTACCTGTACCACCGCCCATACCAGCAGTAACAAATAGCATATCTGTGCCTTCTAAATAAGATTTAATTTCTTGCAAACTTTCTTCTGCTGAAATTTTACCCACTTCAGGGTTTGCACCAGCACCTAAACCACGGGTACTTTGTTCGCCAAGTTGAATTTTATTTTCTGTATCAACTCGTTCAAGGGCTTGACGGTCAGTATTAGCACAGACAAATTTTACGCCTGTAATATTCGACATCAGCATATGCTGGATAGCATTACCACCACCACCACCAACACCTAATACAGTGATACGTGCATTACCATCACTTGTGCCATTTTCATCTAAAAATGCAAAAGTAGACATATGTGTACTCCAAAAATAGGTTTGGCAGTTACTTATCGTTTTCGTCCGTCCATACTGCCTAAAAATTGTTAAACATTTAACCTGCTATAATATACTGTTTTTATTGACTTATCAAGTTAAGATTTACATACTCATATTTAAAGAAATACTTTTGTTAGTGTAAATTCAAAGTCAAATTCTATTCTTTTAAATTTGTAAGGACGAAATATTTTTCGCCCTTACATCAAATCAATCATTTACAATTCTCTGAGAATATCATGATTAATCAATATCTTACATCAATTTTTTAAATGCCTGCACAAATTTATGCCATAAACGTGCCATTTTTGACCAAAAATCTTGCGGAACTTCGCTGATTGGCTCTTCAGTCGATGTTGTATCTGTCTGACTAAACACCGCCAACCCTACAGCAGTTTGATAATCAGGTGTTGCTAATAAGGCTTGTTGAGCAGGTTCACGATGTACCACATGCTCATGGCGATTTGCCAAATGAATCGCTTGGTGTAACTCTTCTTTTGCCACCGCCACAATATGCTCAATGGTACTTGCTCCACCCGTTAAAACCACACCACGGGGCAAAATACCTACATGATTATGATGTAATGCACGATAAGCCTGACGTAAAATATAACGATAACGTGCGACAATCACTTCAACTAAATCAGCATGACTGATGGTTTTATATTCACCATTAAGCTGTTTAAGCTTAATCATTTTTTCAGGTTTTACATTCTTTTGGTCAAGTGTACCATATTTTAATTTTAATTTATTCGCTTCTTCATACGATACTTGGAATGTTTGTTGAATATCTTGTGTTACTAACTCACCACCAACCGCTAAATGATGAACTAAAATTAATTTCTCATCTAAATATACTAAAAGATTGGTCATATCTGCACCAATATCTAATAGGCAGACACCTTCACGTTTTTCATCGTCCAATAAACAACTGGTTGCTGTCGCCAAAGGTGCAACCACAATTTGACTGACTTGAATATTGGCATTCTTAAGTGCTTGACGAATATTTTGCATGGTATTTACAGGCATCATAATAAAATGATAATACGCCTGTAATTCATTTGCTACCATGCCAACTGGGTCAAGTACTGCATCAGTCGAGCCATCTAAATAATAAGCTAAGGGAATAGCATTGGTCACATAATAATTGGGTTTACTACTTTTATTTTTAGCAATATCACGCACAGCTACCATATCAGACGTACTAATGGTTGGTGATGAAATAGCAATAGTTGCATCATCAACCGTACAATACAACTCATCACTTGGGATAGACACCCACGCCTGATGGACACGGCAACGTGCTATTTCTTCTGCTTCTGCAACTGCTTGTTTAATTGCATCAGTCAATAAACCTAAATCAGTAACTTTACCCTTTTTCATGCTAGTATGAGTAACATGAGACATACCAATAACATCAAGCGTATGTTGATCTTGGATGCGTGCAATAATCACAGAGACACGAGTGCTTCCGATATCAATTGCAACAACTGACGATGTACCGCTTAATGTCATAATAAATTACCTATGTTCATCTTTTAGCATTTAATTTTTACTGTCATCTTACTATTATAACATGATTATATCGCTATTCTAGTATTAATAATATATCTTATACATCATGATGACGGAATTAAAAATTTCCCCTTACTAACGGGGACTGCTTGCCCTGTTTTCCACTGAATTGCCAAACCATCACGATAACGTAAATCAAAGCCTGCTATACGCGACCATATTGGTTTTAAATCACGGCGTGCAATGGTGCTTAATTGTTGCAGTTTCAGCATAGTATTATCTTGATCGACCACAATACGCAAACCACTGTCAAATTGTAATAACCACGTCATACGGTCGGTTAAATGTACATCAACCAAACGAATATCTATCGGTTTAAATAACTGATCAACATCACGATAAATTTGCATAATTTGCTTAGCTTGATCATTTGGTCCAGATAAAGTGACTAAGCGATGATTAGGATTTTCTTGATATAAACTAAAAATCTCACCCTGCTCATTTACCCAACGTCCAGCCTTACCCCAACGTGCAACTGCTTGGCGTGGAGTCACTTTAACCGTAATTTGATTTGGCCATAACCGTGATACTACCACTTCATCAACCCATTGTTGTTTGAGTACCGTATCACGGATTTGCATCATATCTGCTGTAAGATAATGTGATTGTTGTAAATCTTGGATTTGTTGTTCTAAGTTTTGTTTTGCCTGAGCTGTGGGAGCACCCAACACTTGATATTGAATATGCTTACCACGTTCAAACATTTTAGTAAAAGCATAAATACTCAAGAAAAATAAAAGCACACTCACCACCACAAAAAGCCAATTTAATAGACTTTTTGTATTTTGCTGTTGCTGAATTTCAATTTCTTCAAACGTACTAATCGCTTGATTTTCTTCAGAACGCTTGCGGAGTTTAAACATGGTGTGCTTTTTCCAACTTATTTATTGAGTGTTTGCGATAAAATTTGCACACACAATTCATCAAAGCTATAGCCCACCGCATTCGCTGCTTTTGGTACAAGTGAATGATCGGTCATTCCCGGTACAGTATTCACTTCTAATAACCAGAAATTGCCTTGCTCATCTCGCATAGCATCAACACGTCCCCAACCTTCAGCTCCAACTACTTGGAATGCTTCTAAGGCTAATGCTTGTAAGCGTTGTTCATCATCAGCACTTAAACCACACGGAATACCATATTGTGTATCGTTACGTTTATATTTCGCTTCAAAATCGTAGAATGCCACTTCTTTTGGTGGTTGTAAACTAATCACAGGCAACGCCTTACCATTTAAAATCACGATGGTATATTCTTTACCTGTAATCCATTTTTCTGCCATAACCACCGCATCATGTGCTGTTGCTTTCGCAAAGGCTTGTGCAAAATCTTCCGATTTTTCGACTTTACTCATACCAATACTTGAGCCTTCATGTACAGGTTTGATAATAAATGGCAAGCCAATTTCTGCAATCACATCAGCCACATTTATTTGTGCATTGACGATTTTATAAGGTGCTGTTGGTAATTGATAACCTGCCCATACTTGTTTGGTTTTCACTTTATCCATACCAATAGCAGAGCCTTGTACACCTGTACCTGTATATGGAATATTTAACCATTCCAATACGCCTTGAATCGCACCATCTTCGCCACCACGACCATGTAATACAATAAATGCACGGTCATAATGGACTAATTCAGTAATCGAACGCTCTTTCGGGTCAAATTTTTCCGCATTTACTCCAGAGCGTAATAATGAATCTAATACCGCTTGTCCACTATTGAGTGAGACCTCACGTTCAGCAGAAATACCACCAAATAAAACCGCAACTTTACCAAATTGTTCTACATTTGACACAATCTATTCTCAACTATTTTTGATTAATCTTTGGTTAAATATAAATGATTTTGAGCCAATTCAAGTGAAATCGCTCCCACATTACCCGCACCTTGTGTCAGTAATAAATCATTTGGTTTTAATACTGCATTTAAAATTTGCGATAAATTTTCACTATCCACAGGGTCAATTAAAATCGGTTCAACACCACGCATACGCAATGCGTGAGCCAATGTACGACTATCTGCTTTTTCAATTGGTTTTTCACCAGCTGGATACACTTCTAACAAGAATAATTGATCAACTTGCGATAAAACATTAACAAAATCATCAAAACAATCCCGTGTACGGCTATAACGATGCGGTTGGAACATCATCACTAAACGGCGATCTGGGTGGCTATCTCGAGCTGCTTTAATCGTTGCCTGTACTTCTTTTGGATGATGTCCATAATCATCCACCAATTTTACATTACCTTGTTCGCCATTTTTGCTAATATCAAATTCACCCTGTACTTGAAAACGGCGACCAACACCACTAAATCCCGCTAAAGCACGAGCAATCGCATCATCATCAACACCTTCATCAGTCGCCACACCAATCGCAGCCAACGCATTTAAAATATTATGCAAACCCGGTTGATTAATCGTCAAACGTAATGGTACTTTATCTTTACGCAACACTGTAAAATGGCTACGCATACCATCTTGTTCAATGTCAATCGCACGAATATCATTATGTTCGCCAAAACCATAAGTCAAAACAGGACGTGCAATGCGTGGTAAAATCTCACGAATATTTTCATCATCACCACATACGACCGCCAAACCATAAAACGGTAAACGGTGTAAAAACTGAATAAAAGTATCTTTTAATACATCAAAACTACCGCCATAAGTATCCATATGGTCAGCATTAATATTGGTTACAATCGCCGCCATTGGCTGTAAATGTAAAAATGATGCATCTGATTCATCAGCTTCCGCCACGATATAACGACTAGTTCCCAAACCAGCATTCACACCTGTACTGTTTAATAATCCACCAATAACATATGTTGGGTCATAACCACCTTCTGCCAACATCATGGTTAGCAAACTTGTGGTTGTGGTTTTACCATGCGTTCCCGCTACCGCAATTCCATGACGATAACGCATTAATTCACCAAGCATTTCTGCACGACGAATCACTGGAATACGTTGCTCTATTGCCGCTTTAATTTCAGGATTATCCGTATCAATTGCGGTTGAAACCACGACTACACTTGCACCTGTAATATTATGTTCAGCATGACCAATATAGACATGAATACCTAGAGCTTGTAAACGTTCAGTTGTTTTTGACGCTTTAATATCTGACCCCGATACCTGATAGCCTTGATTTTTCAAAACTTCAGCGATACCACACATACCAGCACCACCAATTCCTACAAAATGAATTTGTTTAATACGACGCATTTCAGGAATTATAATTAATTTTTGGGTTTGTTTAAAATCCATCATCTTTACCTTTCACTTATTTATCATGATTCATTAATTGTTCAATAAGTTGTACCACTTGCTCAGTCGCTTGTGGTTGTGCGTATTGACGTGCTTTTACTGCCATTTCACTCAAAACTTTACGGTTCATTAATGGTGCTAATAATGAAGTTAAATACTCAACCGTCATATCTTTTTGTGGGCATAATTTCCCCGCACCATGTTTAACCAAATAGTTTGCATTTGCTGTTTGATGGTCATCAACCGCACTTGGTAATGGCACAAATATTGCTGCTACACCAGCCGTTGCAATCTCAGTTACAGTTAATGCCCCTGCACGACAAATTACTAAATCAGCTTCACTATACGCCTGTGCCATATCTGCAATAAATGGTTGTACTTCCACATCTAATTGATTTGTATCTGCATAGCGTTGTTGTGTTAATTCTAGTTGTTGTTGTCCACATTGATGAAATACTTTTAAAGGCATATTTAATTTTTTAAGTGCTTCAGGTACTGTTGCATTTAAAGCTTGAGCTCCTAAAGAACCACCAACCACTAAAATACGCAAAGGTTGCTCTGCTTTTTCACGTTCATCATAACGCCATTGTGGATTGAAAATATTGGCAATTTCGGCACGAATTGGATTTCCTGTTGTTATCGCTTGTACAGATGATGCAAATGTATGAGGAAATGCTTGACATACCACTCGTGCAATTTTAGAAAGTTGCATATTGGTAAAACCTGCAATGGCATTTTGCTCATGAATTAACACAGGAATACCTAAACTTTTGGCAGCCAAACCACCTGGTCCTGCAACATAACCACCAAAACCAGCCACCACATCTACTTGATGTTGTTGCATAAATTTTCGTGCTGAACGCATAGCACCTAAAATTTTAAACGGTGCCATGAGTTTACGCACAATACCATTACCACGTAAACCTTGAATATTAATTTGATGAATTTCAATATTTTCTTGTTGTAATAACCGATTTTCCATACCTGTCGGTGTAGCGAGCCATGATACACGATAACCTTGCTGTTGTAATTGTTTAGCAACGGCTAAGGCAGGAAATACATGACCGCCTGTACCAGCAGCCATCATCATGACATGTTTAGGTTGGGTTAAATTTGACACAAAAATAAAATCTCAAAATCTATTTAATATAAAATCAGACCTTATATTATAATTTTTTTTTAATTTCAAGCCTATAGATTTTTTGATATTTTTAACAAAATATCTGACTGATTTATGTTTTTTTGTAAATAAATTTATCTAATATTATCAAAATAACAACTATCATCAACACCCAAATACTTTATTTAAATTGTTTTTATAGTAAATTCAATTTAACATTGAACAGATTTGTAGGGGCAAATCACATTTGCCCTGTGCAAACCTTGTGTTTATTGGGCGAATATAATTCGCCCCTACGACACAATGGTGAATTTTGTACCAATTCTTAAGTTATTTCGCTGTATAATAACCCCCTACATTTGTTGTATTATTTATCAATCAACTATAAAAATGCCCAATCATTCGATTAGGCATTTTTCGGTTTTTTAAGAGAATAGTTTAAATCATCAACTAAGATTAGAACGTATAATTAAATCCTACACGGAAATCACGCCCTGCTGATGGTAAAGCATTATCCGTTGCACGTTGGCTATGTGATTTATAATATTTATCAGCAATATTATTAATCGCAAAGTTTACATTTAAACGGTCATCATTTAAAGGTTTCCAATTGGCATAAATATCATGCACATCGTAACCATCACGTTTAATTGTAGTACCACTACCATTAACATAAGAAGTATCTTGTACAATACGACCTTTATACCCCACTTCAATATTTGGCGTATCAAACTGATAACTTACACCTGTCGTCCATGTACGACCTATTGGCATAGCAACAGTTACATTATCAATACTTGCCCCATTTAAAGTTGGTTTATTATACGCTACGCCTGCACGTAATTTTAACGCATCCCATTGATAAGCCGTATTTAATTCATAGCCTGTATTTTTTAATCGACCATTATTGCTAATCGTATTTCGACCAATAATACTTGCTAAATTATCAGTATAAGTCCAAAAATAGCTACCATCAACACTTAAACCCGAATAATCAAAATTAAATCCGATTTCTGTATTACGTGTACGGTCAGCAACTGTATCTTGAGAAATAGTGATGTCATTTTGACCTGTTGTATTATTATTACCTGTTAATAATGTTTCAACAAAACGTGGACTGCGTGTTGCATAACTATGACTTGCATTGACACTTAATGCATTATTAATATCCCATACTACGCTTAAACTTGGGTTTAAATCATAATCTGAACGAGATGAACCATTAATCGTTTCAAAATCCCATGCATCATAGCGTAATCCACCCGTTATCGTAAAATTGCCTACTTTATTGACACTTTCAACATAAACACCAACGTCTGTTTTTTCTTGTACAATTTGACCACTTGATGGATAGCCTTCCTGTTTACGATAATTCACACCATATTTTAATAATGAACCCTTTGCAACTTCACTATCTAAATTAATATTAGCCGCCCAAGTATTTGTTCCTGTAGGTCGTGCAAGTGGTGTTCCTTGTGCACGTGTTTGTTCAGCATAAGAAACATCTGCATCTACTTGGCTAATAAAGCCTAAATTTTTACCTTGCCATTCTAAAGTTGTTTGATTAACTTCAATTTCACGATAAACAGGACTATTTCGAGTACCGCCTGTTTGTATAAAGTCAAACTCTTCTCGTAAATTACGCACACCTTTATTAAATTGATTACGATGACCTAATACAAAGCGGTGATTATCATTAGCATTAAAACCGATTTTTGCCAACCATGCACGATTATCTAAAGCACTGTTAGAAACTTCATAATTTGAACCATCTTTTTTACCTGCTTTATAATGGCTTTGGTCTTGGAAGTTTGTACCCACTAAGAAATCAAATTTTCCTGCTCGAGCAAACACACTTGCACCATAAGAATGCTCATCATTACTCGCATAACCACCATTAATTTTAAAACCAAAGTTTTGATTATCACGCAATAAATCTTGTGCATCAACCGTTTTAGCTATAATCGCACCATTATTAATACCAATACCTGAACTAGCAGAACCAGTACCTTTTTGTACTTTTACAATTTTAATTAATGATGGGTCTAAACCAAAACGTGATTCATGATGAAACATTTGAGCATCTGTTGATGAACCATCAACAACCATACTAATTTGGTCTTGCCCCATGCCACGAATTGTAATCCATTGTGAACGACCATTACCACCAGCAAAATCAATTGCAGGCTCATCACTTAATAAACCACGCAATGTGGTTTCAGTGCTTTTATTTTGCTTTTCAATTGTTACCACATTGGTTTTAGTTTTTGCACCCTCTTCAGCAGTAACTTCAATGGTTGGTAAAACTGGTGTTGTTTCTACCTTTTGCTGTGCTATTGCTAAAGAACATGACAAAATTGCACTGGTTAATAAACTCAGTTTAAACAAAAATTTCTTCATCATTTCGACCCTAAAATAATATTATCAATACATCTAATGATAATTTAATTGATAGTAATTATCAATAATAATGTATATAAATTGTGTTATATATATCACTTTTTGTAATATTATTTGATTATAAAATAATCAATATACGCTATCAAATACAATAATCAATCATCTCATCAAGAAAAATAATGCTAGAATTTAACTTTAATTTCCATTAAGATGTATTTTTTAATAAAGTATTGATGATAAATATGAACGAGTTAAAATTTAGCCATTTTTATTATACAGGGCGAGATGCTGAAAAGTTCTTACAAGGGCAACTCACAGTAAATGCTGGAAAGTTAGATGCTGAACATTATCAAGCCACCGCAATTTGCGATTTAAAAGGACGTGTACAATTTGGTTTATGGATTAAACGTCTTGATACAGAACAATTTTCTATTATTATTGCACAAGACTTAGCCGAAATGTTTCAACAACATATTAAAAAATTTGGAGCTTTTTCTAAGGCGGAATTAACGATTGCCTCTGATATTTATCCTAGTATTGAACATGGTTTAGCTAATTTTAGTACAGATATTGAACAAAAAGTTGCCGATGAATTATGGCAAAGTACCGCCATTCAACAAGGACAAGCATGGATCAATCACACAACAAGCCATTTATTTCAACCACAAGAATTACGTTTACATCAACGTGGTGGTGTAGATTATGATAAAGGCTGTTATTTAGGGCAGGAAATTGTCGCTCGTTTATGGTTTAGAGCTCAACCTAAACATTGGTTACATTTGATTGCAGGACACGGCGATTGCCCACAGCCTGCGGCACAATTAAATAAAGATGTACAAGTGGTCAATAGTGTAATTAATGCCGACAATCAATGGTTAGCATTAGTGGTGGCAAAACCTGAGGCATTAGCAACATTAGATGTTAAAATTTTAGATTTACCTGAAGCATTAAATGGCGAAATTGGACGACCAAAATAAATTATATCAACACAATACCACAAATGTAGGGGTTTATTATATAAACCCTTTGTAAAATCAATTATTTGGGCGTATATAATACGCCCCTACTATCAATTTTGAATTAAATTTACACTACAAAAAATGAAATCTAATAGTGATACATAATGTTTCACTATTTTTCTTTATTTTTTTATCTCATCGCTTATAATGCGAAACGTTATAATATTCTCTTATCGCATTTTCTATGTCTCACTCTCAATTATCCCAACGCTTATTAGCCATTGATGCTTTGCGTGGTTTTGTCATTATCATTATGTTACTTGACCACGTTCGTGAAACAGTTTTTTTACATCATCAAGTACCTGACCCAATGGATGTTACTGCAACCGAGCCTGCTTTATTTGTCAGTCGTTTATTGGCTCATCTATGTGCGCCCGTTTTTGTATTTTTAACAGGTCTATCGGCTTATTTATTTTTCCAAAAGAAACAAAGTCTTGCTCAAACCCGTGCTTTTTTATTTAAACGTGGTTTATTTTTAATTTTACTTGAACTCACTCTCGTGAATTTTGCTTGGACAGCTCAATTTCCACCTGAAAAATTGTATTTACAAGTGATTTGGGCAATTGGCTTTAGTATGATTAGCCTTGCCTGCTTAATCAGTTTGCCGAGAACTCTACAAATCGCATTGGCGAGTGTGATTATTATTGGACATAATTTACTAGACAGCATTGATTTTAGTCAATCGGATAGTCCTTTACGTTATTTGTGGTTTATTTTACATGACCGTGGCTGGATTGAATTAACTGAAAATCTAAAAGCACGCACATCTTACCCTATTTTACCGTGGATTGGCATTATTTTATTTGGCTGGCTAATAGGTAAAACCTTTGTCTCAACGGTTGCTATTCAAACACGTATCAAACAGCTATTTGCCATTGCTACCACCATGCTCATCAGTTTTTTTGTGTTGCGTTTTATCAATATTTATGGCGATCACGCTTGGCAAATTATGCCAACAACTCAACAAACTATCATGAGTTTCTTTAATATTACCAAATATCCACCATCATTAATGTTTATTTTATTAACATTATCGATAGGTTTTTACTTATTGATTTTATTTGAAAAATATCAACAACAACGCTGGATTTATCATCTCACCGTGTTTGGTTCTGTACCGATGTTTTTCTATTTATTACATTTATATGTATTAAAAATTATCTATTTGATTTGTGTGGCGATGTTTGGTCTCACGCACGGCAATTATTTTGGTGTAGATAATGTTTCTACCCTTTGGATTATGAGTATTATTTTATCATTTGCTTTATATCCAATTGTATTGGCATTCTCTCGCTTTAAACATTCACATCCACATATTACGATTTTAAAATACTTCTAAATATTGCTGTAAATATCCCTAAAAGTGCAAATTTTTGGGGATATTTTTAAAGAATTTTGGAGTAAAATTGTGCGTATTACACACCTTAAAATTTTTGATTATTTTGAAGTTGGGTGAGTATATTAATATGTAATCTAAGCCGCAAGGCAAGATTATTTTTTAGCTGAAAAGCAAGATAAGCAAAAGCCCTAATTTTTATTAGGGCTTTTGCTTTGACTATTCTAAAAACACAGCAAATACTATCATACAATAATTTATGTTACAATTTCATCAACTTTCTTATAATCCATTCATATTATGATTCAACATTTACATACATCGGCACGTTTTAGTGAGGCAACCATCCATAATGGCATTGTTTATTTGGCTGGACAACTTGCACATGATTTATCAAGTGATATTACAACACAAACCCAACAAACACTCGCTATTATTGATGAACTGCTCACACAAGCCAATAGTGATAAATCCTTGATTTTAAATACAACCATTTATCTCAAAGACATTACACAACATTATCAAGCCTTTAACCAAGTGTGGGACGATTGGGTCAAAGACATCAAAGCACCACCTCGTACTTGCATACAAGCAGAATTATATCAACCTAATGTATTGGTTGAAATTAGCATTATCGCTGCACAAAGAGCAATATCAACTTGAATTTATGACACATTAAATTGACATTTCCGCCAATACAAAAACCTGAATATTCAAGCATACTAAGCAGGATTTATGTTATAATTGCCCACATTTTTTAATTTAGGCAGTCATTTGACCACCCAATTTGCAGAGGAGTCCTTTATGGAACACATTGAACGAGAGTCGATGGAATTTGATGTCGTGATTGTTGGTGCAGGTCCTGCAGGACTTTCGGCAGCAATTCGTTTACGCCAATTAGCGATTGAGCATAATCTCAATGATTTATCGGTCTGCGTGGTCGAAAAAGGATCAGAAGTTGGAGCTCATATTTTATCGGGTGCGGTACTTGAACCACGAGCATTAAATGAACTTTTCCCAAATTGGAAAGATGAAGGTTTAGAATTAAACGCTCCTGTTACTGCGGATAAAACCTATTTCTTATTATCAGAAACAGATGCTAAAGAAGTGCCACATCTGTTTGTACCAAAAACCATGCACAATGAAGGGAATTATGTAATCTCTTTGGGTAATGTCGTGCGTTGGTTAGGGCAAAAAGCAGAAGAATTAGAAGTACAAATTTTCCCAGGTTTTGCTGCGGCTGATGTGTTGTATCATGAAGATGGTGTAACAGTTAAAGGCATTGTTACAGGCGATATGGGCATTGGTAAAGATGGCGAGCCTACACATAACTTTATGCCGGGGTATGAATTACACGCCAAATATACGCTATTTGCTGAAGGTTGTCGTGGGCATTTAGGCAAACGCATTATTGAAAAATTTAAGCTCGATAAAGATGCTGACCCACAACATTATGGCATTGGTATTAAAGAATTATGGGAAATTGACCCTGCCAAACATCAACAAGGTTTAGTGATGCACGGTACAGGTTGGCCATTAACAGAAACTGGCTCATCTGGTGGTTGGTGGTTATATCATGCAGAAAATAATCAAGTAACATTGGGCATGATTGTCGATTTAGCCTACGAAAATCCACATATGTTCCCATTTATGGAAATGCAACGTTGGAAAACTCACCCACTCATCAAACAATATTTAGAAGGTGGTAAACGTATTTCTTACGGTGCGAGAGCGGTGGTGAAAGGCGGTTTTAATGCCTTGCCTAAACTCACATTTGCAGGTGGTTGCTTAATCGGTGATGACGCTGGTTTCTTGAATTTTGCCAAAATCAAAGGCTCACACACGGCGATGAAATCAGGTATGCTTTGTGCTGAAGCTGTATTTGAAGCGATTCAAGCGGGCGTTGCCAAAGGTGGTGATTTAATGGTTGCTCGTGTGGTTGAAGGAGATGACCATTTTACCAAAGAAGTAACTGGCTATACCGATAAATTTAACAATAGCTGGTTAAAAGAAGAGCTGTATCGTAGCCGTAACTTTGGACCTGCTATGCACAAATTTGGTACTTGGTTCGGTGGTGCATTTAACTTTATCGACCAAAATATTTTCCAAATTCCATATACCTTGCACGATACCTTGCCTGATTTTAAAGCCTTAAAAACGGTTGATGCAGTAAACTTTAAACCAAATTATCCAAAACCAGATGGCAAATTGACTTTTGACCGTTTATCATCAGTATTTATCTCTAATACGGTGCATGAAGAAAATCAACCAGCTCATTTGCAATTAAAAGACCCGAATGTGCCGATTCAGGTCAATTTACCAAAATGGGACGAACCAGCACAACGTTACTGCCCAGCAGGCGTGTATGAAGTGGTGGATAATGATGATGGTTCTAAACGTTTCCAAATCAATGCGGCAAACTGCGTACATTGTAAAACTTGTGATATTAAAGACCCATCACAAAATATTGTTTGGGTAACGCCTGAAGGTGGCGGCGGCCCTAACTATCCAAATATGTAAAACATAAAAGATAAGGTGTATGATTTAAATACACCTTATTTATTTTGCTTAATAAAGCAGAAAAACAATCAAAAATACGTTTAAAATAGTTCTAATACATCATTTTAGATAGGTTGGGTGTATAATCCTTTATAGCTAATCCATCATCAAAAAAGTTATTGTAATCTCTTTGGTTAAAAAATATTGAAGGAATATTATTATAATTATTTGGATTAAAATTATCCAATAAATTTAAGGATAATAATTTTTCTTTATTTATATTTTTGCTTTCGTATAGTGCATATATATTATCATAATTATGTATAACAATATCTTCTTCTTTAAAGTATGCAGTTAAGGTATTCGAGTACACAACAAATATATCATAATATACATCTTTGTAATTTAAACATTTACCTGACGTAAAAAAGGACTTATCATTTTTTTTAAAAGCACCAAAACTATGCCAAAAAATTTTACGTTGATACTTAATCTTTATAGAAATATATTGAACATATTCAATTTTTAGATTTAATTTTTTCAAATAAAAAGAACAATATAAGTCTGTATTATCCAATCCACATTTAATAGATTGAGTAATACAACTATTAGGATATGTTTTAGTATGCAAACCTATAATATTCTCATCTGTTAAATATATTTCTATATTTTCTAGCACAATTTCAAAAATATTTTGTATGAAATGAAATGATAAATAATTATGTAATAATGTTCCATATTCAAATGGAAAAAAGCTATCATCATTATTTGTTATCTCATAACTATATCTATTCATTGTTTTTTTACCTTTTGTGTGAGTCTAATATTATAAAAATCAAACACTTAAATTTTGATTTGCTTTTTCATGATAACCCAATAACGCATCTAAACGTAGTAAAAATTCAATATCAGCTTGCCAACTATAGACACCTTGTCCGATTTGTCCATTGACCCCACGCAAATACACATAATGTGCCATACCTAAATGTTGCTCTATATCATAATTCACTAAATGGGCTTGTAAATAACGATGTATCGCGACCAAATACAAACTCGCTTGTAACCAATATTGATGTTTGGTCATATCTTGTGCTAAAGCCTGCGTTTGATAATCAGCAAATTTATCGCCTAAATAATTACTTTTATAATCTAAAATATGATAACGTTGCCCATCAAAAAATACCATATCAATTGCTCCTTCCAGATAGCGAGCTGTTTCTTGGACATTGAGCTGTAAATTCATTCCATATTCGGCAAATAATTGTTCAATACGCTTTATCGCTAAATTACTGTTTTTTAAAGCTAAATAAAATTTTAATTCCATTATTTTATGTTTCATTGGAATATGTACTAACGCTAAATTATTCACCAATGGCACACCAACAACTTGTGCTATCCACTGTTGCATATCAAACATGAATTGTTGTTTTACTTGATGTTCTAATGCAATCAAGGTTTGATGGTCTAAGTCATTCATAGACTGTTCGCCCAATAATTGCTGTTGGTAATGTTGCCATAAGGCACTATTCAACAATAAATAGTCATTTTTAAATTGTCGCTGAATTTCACTTTGCCATGTACTTTGCTGTTGCACATCAATTTTTTCAAACAAACCATGCAATAACGTCCCTGCTGATTTACCACGTGGAAATAAATGTTGTATCGGAGCTAAAGCTGTTTCTTGCTCATCATTGACGATAAATTCATCAATATAATTCATATCATCGTTAGCATCAAAATCAATCTCTTCTAATTGTGGCTCGCTAAATGGATCAGCTTGTCCATACACTTGTCCTAAGGCCAATGCAGTAAAACTGGTTTTGCTATATTCTCGTTGTTGCACATAGACTTTTTGTGGTACTTGAATCGTATCCTCTTGCTGTTGTACGCTATAACGAAATTGTGGATTATCCGCAATTAATGGTAATTCAACTGATTCTACATGGTTAAATTCTGCTTGATTTTCTGCCAATCGCCAATAATTCACACCAACTTTAGCATCAAAAGATTTACCACTATCTTTCACGCACAAATATAAACGATAACTTGCACGTGTTAATGCCACATACCACAAACGATGATTTTCACTTAAACTACGTTGTAAATTTTGTTCTAGTTGTTGTTCATTTGCTTGACCCTTAATGTGTATGGTTCGCTGTTGTTCATGTACCGAATAAACAAGATGCTCATCTAATTTAACGCTTATATCACTCATCAAAAACACGAGTCTAAATTCCAAACCTTTTGACTTGTGAATGGTCATAATTTGCACGCCTTGTGCTTGGCTTAATTTGCGTTCAATTTCCCATTCTCGTTCTTGTGGGGCATTCAGTTGTTTTTGATACCATGACAATAAACGATTTTGTCCATCATACACCGTACTATAATGTGCCAGAATATCTGTAATATGACGTAAATTAATAACCAAACGTTCACGTTCATAGTCTGGTGCATACATTAAATTTTGCCAAATCCCATGTTCTAATAAAAAGCGTTGCCAAGTATTTAAAAAACCATATTGTTGCCATTGTTGTTTAGCTTCGGCAAAAGATTGCATATAATCGCTTAATTTTTGTTGCTGTTCCAGCTCTTGAATTTTTTGAATCGAGCAAGCAAATAATTGCGTCATCAAGGCACGTTTAATTTTATCTTCACGATACGGATTTAAAATAGCGGTTAAAACGTGTCCAACATCACGAGCTAGACCACTATTAAATACACTTTGATTAGATTGAATAATGCACGGAATATTGGCACGGCGTAAATAATCAGCTAAAGTGAGTGCTTGATTATTACTACTTACCAAAACCGCAATATCATTAACATCAACAGGACGTATTTTTTGATAATTATATTTTTCCAACTCAAAATATAAATTGCCTTGTTCCGATTGTTGCAAAATATGTTGAATTTGCCATGAAATTTGATCTAAATCATTATAAGCATATAGTGAAATATCACTATCCTTTTCAGATTTTGCCTTTGGTTTGGTCGTATTAAGCCATCGCATTGGTTGATGATTCACCAAAATTTGTCCATTGATTTTTTCAACCAGTCGGTCATGTGGACGTTTACCTGCTTGAATAGGACGATAAATGACTTGCTCACCAAAATCAATATTACGTTGAAATAACGCATCGACCGCCATCACCAGATTAGGAATAGTACGATGATTTTGTTCTAAAGTATAAAAATAAATATGTGATTGATTTTGTTGATATAATTGTTCAATTTCATGCCGTGCCTGATTATAAGTCAGCATATCACCGCCACGAAAGCCATAAATCGCCTGTTTATCATCACCCACCATAATACAACAACCACGATGGTAACGTGCTTTATCTCGCCAAATACGTTGTACAATACTATCTTGATAATGATTGGTATCTTGAAATTCATCAACTAAAATCACAGGATAACGCTGTTGTACCACTTGAGCACACAATTCATTTTGTACCGCTTGAGCTAAATGTTGTACTTGCTCAGTAAACGTAGTTTCTTGCTCTGTCATTAAACGTTGCGATAATTTCTGTTGCACACTTTGAATTAAATAATATTGCAAATAAGCTCGATATTGTTCAATTAAGCGATCATTCCGCTGTTTTTGCTCAATAATTTCATCTAACTTTGCCCACAACGGATGGGCTAAAAATTGTTGTTCTAATTCTTGTGGTATGGCTTTTTTAAATCCATAGCGTAATTTGAGTAACGTTAAATCTTTATCACGGTGCAATTCATCATAGCGTTGATTAGCTAATATTTGCATGAATGTATTAAATTTAACCTTATTGGTTGAACGACCTGATTCTTTAATAAATTCAGTAACTAAGGGTGCTATTTGTCTTAAATCATCAACATGAATCATCGATAATGATTCAACTTGTTGCACCAAATCAAAATTTTCCCAAACACTTGGTTGTGCAACACTTTGCCATTGTGCCGATGTAAAATTCAAACTATTTAACACTGTAGAAATATAAGTTTCAGGTGATTGTAAAACCTGTTGTTGATGTAAATAAGTAATCAAATCTTGCGGTTGTTGCTCAATCCATGCACGCAAACTATCGTGTAAAATTTCACTAATATATTCTTTTTGTTGCTCACTAATTTGTACTTGCTGTAATTGCCCACTTTCAAAAGCAAATTCACGCAAGATTTTTTGCGTAAAACTATCTAAAGTGCCAATATATAATTCATCATATACATCAAGAATAATTTTTAAACGCTCAATGACATGGTTTAAAGATAATAATTCAGCCTGCAAATCACGTCCAATTTTTACATATAAAGGGTCATCTTGTGCAATAAATTCATCAATCGTTAGTTGTTGGTTTTGTATTTGTAATAATAATTTTAAGGTTTCTTGTAAACGACCACGAATACGCCCCCTTAATTCATTGGCTGCTTTACGGGTAAATGTGGTTACGATAATTTGTTTCGGCAAATATTGTTCTAATAATAAGCGTACAATCACGCTCGATAAAGTAAAAGTTTTTCCTGTCCCCGCAGATGCACTAATCCAATGAATCCCTGTCATCGTTATATCTTGAATCGGCTGTACTGAATAATGAATTTGTTTGTGCATAATCATGAACCTTTATCTATGTACTTAGTTTATTTATCATTAAGATAATATTTGATATTGCCAAATTGGATAATACAAATGACTATATTGCTCCAAACAACGATAAAATAATGCTTGTGATTGCGTAAAACCTTGTAAAACTAACTGCCAATCTGGGTGTTCAGCTTCATGTTCTTTGACATAACTATTATGATGGAAACTATTATTGCGTTTTTTATCAAGGCTTTCATAGACTTGTGGATTCAATTTTCCATCTTGCCAATCTTGTTCTTTTTTTATATCTTTATCTAATAATAAACCTGCTGGCAAAATAATCGGCATACGTTGTCCTGCAAAATATAAATCCAACCACGCTAATAATTGTTGTTTTGCTTCATCACTACTTAAACCTGATTGGGTCAATACACCATTTTTAAACACACATACCATGTGATAATCTCGACTTGTCTCATCGGCATCTAAATAAGCTAACCATAATAAATAATCAATCCACACTGCTAAACGCTGACTGGCGGATAAACTATTCGGCAAAATTCTCGCCCAAACCGTTGTACTTAAATCTTGTGGTAACGTGCAAGTGAATTGTAATTGCGGTGCAAACTGCCAAATTTTCTGTAAGGTTGATGTTTCCATCAAATCTAACTTGTGCAATATTTGTTGCATTTGTTGATAGATATTCACCGTATCTTGCCAATAACTGTATTTTAATTTACCCACAGGCAATAATGGCTCTAAATGTAAATCAATTTGTGCACTATCAAATGATATGGCTTGTTCATCATGCTGTTGCATGATACGGTCCAAAACCTGATATTTTTCTAGACTATTTAAAATCAATGGTTCAAATGCATTTAAATGCTCATCACCTTGTGCATTACTAATATTAAAATGCTTTAAAAATAATTGTGCTGGGTGACGTAATTCTTTCGCCCAATGTCGGCTATTGAGTTGAATCACTTGTTGTGTATCTAATTGATAACGTTGTATTAATTCCGACCATTGACGTGGTGTCTCATATAATTTTTGTGATAATGATAAGTCCCACATCTCCATCGATACACTTTGGAATACATTAAAATTCTGACTTTGCACACCATGATTTAAAATTTGTGCCAACGCATACCAATGACTAAAAGGACGTTTTGCCGCATATTTACTATAAGACGCAGGAATAAATGGTTGAGCGGAATGGCGATAATAAATTGGCTCTAATGCTGTACTCACGCCTAATTCTTTGGTTAAAAAACTATCAGTTTCATCATGTTGTTCATAGTTGGGTTGCTGTATCACTTGTTCCAAATGCTGTACAAATTCTAATAATACTGTTGATGGCTCTAATAATTCACTATTTTCAACATCAAAAGCGGTATAGAAAAACCACACTTGTTGTTGAGCGTGCAAAATCGCATCTAAAAATGCCCCTTGATGGTCTTCCAAACGTGAACGGTCGCCTAATTGATTACGCACATAATGCAATAAATCAAAAACTTGCGGATATTCTCGATTTGGGAAAATACCACTATCCATATTCAGTAACGCGATTAATTGATAAGGCAATAAACGCACTTTACCAATTTGCCCAAAACAAATTTTACCTGTAAATTGAATATCTTCTTGTAAACTTTCTAATTTTTGTTGAATTTCTTGCAAAATATCCCACAATGGTAAATATAAATTTTTCAAGCTAAAACTTTCTTGCTCCATTTGTTCATAATTATAAGTTAATGACAACATACGGTCATATTGTTTGACCACTTGATACAGTTGTTGCGTATATTCAACACCTTTTTGTTGTAATTGTTGAATATCATCTAACAAAATTGCTAACCATCGCTCGGCTAAGACATCATAACGCTCTAAATAATCACGACGCTCAGCAAAACGTTGATAAATTTCTAATAAAATTCCGATTAATTCAGCATCAGTAAGGTGTACATCAGCACTACTCATGATATAAGGATTTTGCCATTGCTCCAATGTAACAGGGCAAATATTTTCTCTATCAACCGCAACACCCATTGCTAAACGGTCTAAGGCATATTTAAAACTGTAGCGATAATCATGGTCATTTTGCTCTAAAGTTTGACTTAAATGTATCGCATCAAAACCACGTCTAAACCCTGCTGATTGTAATAATTGTGCAATACGTTCAATTTGTTCATCTTGTAACTGATAATAACGTTTAGTCGCAGACAAATTTAACCAATCAATTAAATCATCTAAAGTAAAACGTCCACGAGACCAAATCATTGGAAAAATCAACGATTGCCATACCGTGCGTATCGGCAATGGCACAATGCCAGAAATACTAATCGGTGGACTATCTTTCCCAACAAATACACTACGAATGAGTGGCTCTACATCTTGGATATTGGGTACTAAAACTAAAATATCATGCAAATAACGTGGTTGTTGTGGTGTATGTTGTGCCAACCACAACATTAATTGTTCTTTTAATATTTCTAATTGACGTAAAGTAGAATGACAAGCATGAATTTGTATTGATGTATCATCAGGCGATAAAACATAACTTTGTGGTTCAGGTCTCATCAGATAAAATATATCTTGTTGTAATTGCCCCAACAATGTCGATGCGAACTCAGGCCCTTCATTCAATATTTCGCCATCATCGCTATATTGTCCAAATAAATCCGTCCATTCTCCACCACTTTCTCCGCCAGATAATTCCACTAGCAAACTAAAATTATCACGAGCTTGCTTACCAAAACGAGTTAAAATTGGATGTCTATCTTCACGTAATTGAGCATCAAAACCTTGCTCTACATTAAATTGATATGCTCCAATATCATCAGCAATATTTTTTTGATACTTTGCTTGTAAACGCTGTTGTAATTTTAAGTCATGCTGGGCTTTCCAACGTGGATCGACACTATCCGCCCAATATTCTTGCGTAACCGTTAAATGATACACTTCCACTTGTGTATGCTGTGCAAGTTGTTGTAAAAATTGCCATTCACTTGGTGCTAAATCCAATAAGGTAAAAATATAAATGGTTGATGGTAACTGTTCAGTTAAATTTGCTGTATAGAAAAATTGCTGTTTAATCTGTTCAATCGTGGTATGATGTTCAGCAAATAACGAAAACCACAATGCCTGTTGCCAACTCGCTAATTTTTGTGCTTTATTGAGTTGTTGTTGCATATATTCTGCAGGAATATCACTATCTTGCTGTAATAAAGGTTCAATATTTAAGGGCTGATTGTGCGTCCATAACTGCAACCAAGTCGGTCGATAACGCATATACTGTTGAAATACATGAGTAATTTGATGACTTAACCAATACGCCATTTGCTGACGTTTTAAACGTGCTTGCTGTTCATCAATAATCGTTTGACTATAATCATAAATACGCTGAATAATCGGCTCAAAAACGTGTTGTTCCGATGTTAAATCCATTTGTGCTGATTGTACCATTGTCAATAAATATTGATAAATCTGCCATTTCATCACGACACGTGGCAAATTAGCTCTACGTACTTTATCCTTATCTTGCTCGACTGCCTGATATAAAAACCATTGTAATTCATTGACATTTTGATGCCAATAAATTTGACTACAAATCCCAAATTGTTGAGCAATACGTTGAATAAGCCATTGTTTTACCGCTAAATTAGGTATAACAATATGACGTAAATCAAAAATGGTTGATGATGGTTGCTGTAATTGTAATGCCAATACCTGAAATAAAGTTTCAATTTGATGACTTTGAGTAATATTTAACGACATAGGACACAACTACAACATATTCATAAATAAATAAAATAATATCATAAAAATACCACAAAAATAAATTTGATTTTTTAACACAATGCACCCATTATAGTAAGAGCATAGATTATTGAGAGTACACCATGAATACAACCCAAAATCACACACAGGATTATATTGCACCAGATGTTAATCTTGAGCAAATTCGTAGAGAATGTTTAGAGTTAGTCAAAAAGCGTGCTTATATTTCAGCAGGGGTTGCTGTTATTCCTGTACCTTTTTTAGATGCTTTAATTGATGCAGGCATCTTATCTCAATTGATTCCTGAAATTAATGAACGTTTTGGTTTAAGTAAAGAACGAGTAACAGTCTATGATCCACACACCAAAACAATCTATTGGGATGAATTACGCAAACGTGGCGTTGAATTTACAGGTTTAGTCGCTTCACGTATTGCTGTCAAATCATCGCTACAAGGTTTTATGACTAAAATGGTTACAAAACAAGTGACTAAATTTATTCCTTTAGGTGGGCAGATGGTTGCAGCAACTTTAGGTTATATTATTATGAAAAAAATTGCTGATGCTCATGTTGAAGAAAGCTATCAAACCGCTAAACGTATTCAACAACGTGTCGCTAATCATTCAACTTAAAATTTCTATCAACAAAAATCCGTATAGTTTTTAATTATACGGATTTTTTAACAAAATATTATTTTTGTGCTTGCTTTTCACTTTGAGTTGCTAAATTCACAGAACAGTTTTTAAACTTTGCTGCTTGTGCAATAGCGTCTTGTTCACCTAATAAACGTGCTGTTTCTGAACGCTTAGTTGAAGTTGCTTGACCCATATTAATAGAGATAGAAGGTATTACACCCCAGCCACCTCCACTACTCCAACCGCCACCTAAACCAATACCAATCCCTGTACCAACACGTGATGATGAACCTTGTACACCACTTGCAATATACTGTTCAATACGTTGATATTCTGCTTGTAATTGTGAGCAATCTAACGCCTGATATTTTGATGGCGATACATAACTCGGTTTGACATTTGTCGTGCTACAAGCGGTTAAAAACAACATACTGCCAACAGCAAGTAGCGATAATTTGTGTATAGATTGCAACATCATAATCTCACATTATATTAAAATTTAGATGCTACATATTGAACAATTTTGTGAACTTCGTCAATAATTTTACTAATATATTCTCTATATTTTTGTAAATAACCCACCATTTTAAGCTATAATTAAAAGATAAGATTAGTTTTCTAATTTTATATTAACCTTAACTAACATAAATTTTGTGATAATAAATTATGCAACTTACTAAATTTACTGACTATGCATTGCGTATTTTATTGCATATCGCTCAGCCACGTGAACAACTTTATACTATCGCTGAACTTGCTCAATACTTACAAATTTCACAAAACCATTTGATGAAAATCGTACATTTTATGGCTAAACAACAATGGCTGACTACTATGCGTGGAAAAAATGGAGGTTTAACAATTCATCCTAGTGTACTTGATTTACCTTTAGGTGAAATAGTAAGAATTTTACAAGATGACCCACCTGTTATTAATTGTTCTGAGCCACCTTGTATATTAAGACCTGCTTGTGGTTTAAAACCTATTTTAGACCAAGCATTACAACAATTTTATAACAGTCTCAATCAATATACCTTATCTCAAATTTTACAACAACCTAAACTTAAAGCGAACTTAATTCCTACTACTTTTATAGATTAACCTAATAATTAAAAAAATATCCTATTATTTTACTATCTTTCATAATAAAAAAACCTTCAACCATTATTTATTTGATTGAAGGTTTTTATTTAAAAAGGAGTTGGCGATGACTTACTCTCACATGGTTAACACCACACTACCATCAGCGCTAAGTGGTTTCACTTCTGAGTTCGGGAAGGGATCAGGTGGTTCACACTTGCTATGGTCGCCAACGAAACTGGTACAGCGAGTATTGAGCTGAGTTGTTTTGTTCATTGCATTTTCTGAATCAAGTTTTCACATTTATTTTGGATTATTGTGTTTATACAACAACTTGGGTGTTGTATAGTCAAGCCACACGAGCAATTAGTATTGGTCAGCTTCACATGTCGCCATGCTTCCACATCCAACCTATCAACGTCCTAGTCTTGAACGGCTCTTTAGAGTAATTAAATTACTAGGGAAATCTCATCTTGAGGTAGGCTTCCCGCTTAGATGCTTTCAGCGGTTATCCCTTCCGAACATAGCTACCCGGCGATGCCACTGGCGTGACAACCGGTACACCAGAGGTTCGTCCACTCTGGTCCTCTCGTACTAGGAGCAGATCCTCTCAAATTTCCAACGCCCACGGTAGATAGGGACCGAACTGTCTCACGACGTTCTAAACCCAGCTCGCGTACCTCTTTAAATGGCGAACAGCCATACCCTTGGGACCTGCTTCAGCCCCAGGATGAGATGAGCCGACATCGAGGTGCCAAACACCGCCGTCGATATGAACTCTTGGGCGGTATCAGCCTGTTATCCCCAGAGTACCTTTTATCCGTTGAGCGATGGCCCTTCCATACAGAACCACCGGATCACTAAGACCTACTTTCGTACCTGCTCGACTTGTGGGTCTCGCAGTTAAGCGCGCTTTTGCCTTTATACTCTTTGCGTGATTTCCGACCACGCTGAGCGCACCTTCGTACTCCTCCGTTACTCTTTAGGAGGAGACCGCCCCAGTCAAACTACCCACCAGACATGGTCCTCGTCCCCGATTAGGGGACTGAGTTAGAACCTCAACATTACCAGGGTGGTATTTCAAGGATGGCTCCACAGAAACTGGCGTCTCTGCTTCTAAGCCTCCCACCTATCCTACACAAGTAAGGTCAAAGTTCAATGTCAAGCTGTAGTAAAGGTTCACGGGGTCTTTCCGTCTAGCCGCGGGTACACTGCATCTTCACAGCGATTTCGATTTCACTGAGTCTCTGCTGGAGACAGCGCCGCCATCATTATGCCATTCGTGCAGGTCGGAACTTACCCGACAAGGAATTTCGCTACCTTAGGACCGTTATAGTTACGGCCGCCGTTTACTGGGGCTTCGATCAATAGCTTCGCTTGCGCTAACCACATCAATTAACCTTCCAGCACCGGGCAGGCATCACACCCTATACGTCCACTTTCGTGTTTGCAGAGTGCTATGTTTTTAATAAACAGTTGCAGCGGCCTGGTTTCTGCGACTGTCGTCAGCTCAAGGAGCAAGTCCCATCACCAACAACAGTGTACCTTCTCCCGAAGTTACGGTACCATTTTGCCTAGTTCCTTCAGCAGAGTTCTCTCAAGCGCTTTGGTCTACTCGACCTGACCACCTGTGTCGGTTTCGGGTACGATTCCTGTGTAACTGAAGCTTAGAGACTTTTCTTGGAAGCAGAGTATCAGCCACTTTGCTATACAAGTATAGCTTGCTATCAGTTCTCAGCATAGAGTACCCCGGATTTGCCTAAGATACATGCCTACAACCTTCCACCTGGACAACCAACGCCAGGCTGACTTAACTTTCTCCGTCCTCTCATCGCATTACACAGAAGTATTGGAATATTAACCAATTTCCCATCGACTACGCCTCTCGGCCTCGCCTTAGGGGTCGACTCACCCAGCCCCGATTAACGTTGGACTGGAACCCTTGGTCTTTCAGCGAACGGGTTTTTCACCCGTTTTGTCGTTACTCACGTCAGCATTCGCACTTCTGATACCTCCAGCGGGCTTCTCAACCCACCTTCTTTGGCTTACAGAACGCTCCCCTACCACTTACATAAAATGTAAATCCGCAGCTTCGGCACATAGTTTTAGCCCCGTTACATCTTCCGCGCAGGCCGACTCGACTAGTGAGCTATTACGCTTTCTTTAAAGGGTGGCTGCTTCTAAGCCAACCTCCTAGCTGTCTATGCCTTCCCACATCGTTTCCCACTTAACTATGATTTTGGGGCCTTAGCTGGCGGTCTGGATTGTTTTCCTCTTGACTATGGACGTTAGCACCCATAGTCTGTCTCCCGGATAGTACTCATCGGTATTCGGAGTTTGCATCGGTTTGGTAAGTCGGGATGACCCCCTAGCCGAAACAGTGCTCTACCCCCAATGGTATTCGTCCGAGGCGCTACCTAAATAGCTTTCGGGGAGAACCAGCTATCACCGAGTTTGATTAGCCTTTCACCCCTATCCACAAGTCATCCCCTGGCTTTTCAACGACAGTGGGTTCGGTCCTCCAGTTAGTGTTACCCAACCTTCAACCTGCTCATGGATAGATCACCCGGTTTCGGGTCTATACCTTGCAACTTAACGCCCTATTCAGACTCGATTTCTCTACGGCTCCCCTATGCGGTTAACCTTGCTACAAAATATAAGTCGCTGACCCATTATACAAAAGGTACGCAGTCACATAACAATGTATGCTCCTACTGCTTGTATGCATACGGTTTCAGGATCTATTTCACTCCCCTCACAGGGGTTCTTTTCGCCTTTCCCTCACGGTACTGGTTCACTATCGGTCAATCAGGAGTATTTAGCCTTGGAGGATGGTCCCCCCATATTCAGACAAGGTTTCACGTGCCTCGCCCTACTCGTCATCATCTTATATAGCCTTTCGTGTACGGGAATATCACCCTCTACGTTCGCACTTCCCAGAGCGTTCCACTAAACTATATAAAACTTTATGGGCTACTCCCCTTTCGCTCGCCGCTACTAAGGGAATCTCAATTGATTTCTTTTCCTAAGGGTACTGAGATGTTTCACTTCCCCTCGTTCGCTTCATTAACCTATGGATTCAGTTAATGATACCTACCTTATGGTAGGTGGGTTCCCCCATTCAGACATCGCCGGATCAATGCTTGTTTGCCAACTCCCCGACGCTTTTCGCAGGCTACAACGTCTTTCTTCGCCTCTGATTGCCTAGGCATCCACCGTATGCACTTATTCACTTGACTATACAACCCCAAATTGTCGTTTAAATAAATATTTTAAAATATCTATTCATTCTTTCAACTTAAAGTCACACAATCTATTCCAAAACGCTTGATTCAGTTTTTGCTAGTCCTCAATTAAATCTTTTCATCTTACGACTACTTCAATCTATTGAGTGAACAATTATTTTCAGACTCAATTCTTGCTGTTAATGAATGATGTTTTATAGCTTTAACCTGTGTTATCACTTATAAAACTGTAATACCTCATCAGTATCACTTAAATTTTATGCTTTAATTACTCACTAATTTCTTTACTTAGTGAACTTAATTGCATAAGTTAATTATTATAACATAATAACTAATTTATTCAATCAAATAAATCATTTAATCTATACCGTACAGAAAAATCATAGATTTTTATCTTGTGTTCGGACTAAGATTATTAATCTTTGCTATTCCTCACTTATGGTGGAGACTAGGAGAGTCGAACTCCTGACCTCCTGCGTGCAAAGCAGGCGCTCTACCAACTAAGCTAAGTCCCCATAGCTTTTCATTTATCTTACCATCTATATTTTTAACTACTTGCACTTTAAAGTGCTTGCAATTAGTGGTGGGTCTAATAAGACTTGAACTTATGACCCCACGCTTATCAAGCGTGTGCTCTAACCAACTGAGCTATAGACCCTCAGATAAACTCTTTCAGAAGAACAACTTGTTGTGGATTCTAACTATCATCAAACGAATCTTTTTTTTCGTTAAGGAGGTGATCCAGCCGCAGGTTCCCCTACAGCTACCTTGTTACGACTTCACCCCAGTCATCGGCCACACCGTGGTGATCGCCCTTTTTTAAGCTAACCACTTCTGGTGCAACAAACTCCCATGGTGTGACGGGCGGTGTGTACAAGGCCCGGGAACGTATTCACCGCAGCATTCTGATCTGCGATTACTAGCGATTCCGACTTCATGGAGTCGAGTTGCAGACTCCAATCCGGACTACGATAGGCTTTTTGGGATTCGCCAAGCCTCGCGACTAAGCTGCCCTTTGTACCTACCATTGTAGCACGTGTGTAGCCCTGGTCGTAAGGGCCATGATGACTTGACGTCGTCCCCGCCTTCCTCCAGTTTGTCACTGGCAGTCTCCTTATAGTTCCCACCCAAAGTGCTGGCAAATAAGGATAAGGGTTGCGCTCGTTGCGGGACTTAACCCAACATCTCACGACACGAGCTGACGACAGCCATGCAGCACCTGTATCAGAGTTCCCGAAGGCACCAAAGCATCTCTGCTAAGTTCTCTGTATGTCAAGACCAGGTAAGGTTCTTCGCGTTGCATCGAATTAAACCACATGCTCCACCGCTTGTGCGGGCCCCCGTCAATTCATTTGAGTTTTAGTCTTGCGACCGTACTCCCCAGGCGGTCTACTTATCGCGTTAGCTGCGCCACTAAAGTCTTATACGACTCCAACGGCTAGTAGACATCGTTTACGGCATGGACTACCAGGGTATCTAATCCTGTTTGCTCCCCATGCTTTCGCACCTCAGCGTCAGTATTAAGCCAGAAGGCTGCCTTCGCCATCGGTATTCCTCCAGATCTCTACGCATTTCACCGCTACACCTGGAATTCTACCTTCCTCTCTTATACTCTAGCCAACCAGTATCGTATGCAATTCCCAAGTTGAGCTCGGGGATTTCACATCCGACTTAATTAGCCACCTACGCGCGCTTTACGCCCAGTAATTCCGATTAACGCTCGCACCCTCTGTATTACCGCGGCTGCTGGCACAGAGTTAGCCGGTGCTTATTCTGTGGGTAGCGTCCAGTACTCAATGATATTAGCATCGGTACCCTCCTCCCCACTTAAAGTGCTTTACAATCTTACGACCTTCTTCACACACGCGGCATGGCTGGATCAGGCTTGCGCCCATTGTCCAATATTCCCCACTGCTGCCTCCCGTAGGAGTCTGGGCCGTGTCTCAGTCCCAGTGTGGCGGATCATCCTCTCAGACCCGCTATGGATCGTCGCCTTGGTAGGCCTTTACCCCACCAACTAGCTAATCCAACTTAGGCTCATCTATTAACGCAAGGTCCTAAGATCCCCTGCTTTCCCCCGTAGGGCGTATGCGGTATTAGCAATCCTTTCGAATTGTTGTCCCCCATTAATAGCCAGATTCCTAAGCATTACTCACCCGTTCGCCACTATCTCCAGGTGCAAGCACCCTTCAACCGTCCGACTTGCATGTGTTAAGCCTGCCGCCAGCGTTCAATCTGAGCCATGATCAAACTCTTCAGTTTAATTCATTCTTAATCAGCATTCATCATCATAAACATAACAACAAATACCAATTCGCCCATTCAATCACTAGCAAAATTTTCGCTCAAATAAATCTCGAGTCAATTTCTACCAAATCAAATGAACTTTATATTCAATTTAAAATATAAAAATCCATCCAATAATAGCAAAAATCCACACAAGTTGTTCTTCTAAATGTTTTAATTGAGTAAGGTAATATCTCTTCAATATCACTCATAATTTCAGTGTCGAATATTATATACTGTTTTAAATCTTTGTCAAGCTTTATTTTAAAAAATTATTTTGTTTTTAAACTAAAACTTCATCAAAAACAAAACTAATAACACCTTCTAAAATCACTTAACCCAATACAAATATAAGCTAAGTTCCTGATTTTACTAGCTTTATTTACTAACGCTATCTCGACAGGTGCGTATGTTACAGTAACTTAATATACTTTGCAACTACTTTTTTTATTAATTTATTACAAGTGGTTGTTTTTTAAACTAACAACCATTAAAATGCGACTTACATCACTTTATTTTGGAATATTTTCAGCAATAGCAGTAATCAACTGTTGAGCAATTTTATGTTTACTGGCTTTTTCCAGTTTCAAAGCCGTTTTTTGATATTGCTCTGCGAAAAAAATTACCATCGCATTATCATCAGCACCAAAACCAATATCTGTACGAGAAACATCATTACATGCAATCATATCTAATTTTTTATCAACTAGTTTTTTGCTCGCATATTGTTCAACATTTTGTGTTTCCGCTGCAAAACCAACCATAAAAGGTGCATTAGTCAATTGAGCAATAGTTGCTACAATATCTGGATTTTTGACTAATTCTAAAATCATATCTTGTTTATCAGACGTTTTTTTTATTTTATGTTCCGCAACTTCAGCTACTCGATAATCTGCCACCGCAGCCGTAGCAATAAAAATATCGCACCCATTTTCTACACTTTGTAAACTTGCATCAAGCATTTGTTGTGCTGATTGCACGTTAATACGCTGAATATTTTTTGGTGTATCTAAATACACGGGTCCTGCAATTAAAGTAACTTCCGCTCCAGCTTGTTCACAAACTTGAGCTATGGTAAAACCCATTTTTCCTGTACTATGATTTGAAATATAACGTACAGGGTCAATTGCTTCACGGGTTGGTCCTGCGGTAATCGTTACTTTTTTACCTGCCAAAATTAATGGCATATTTTGCTGTAAAAAATATTGATGAACTTGTAACGCAATCTGTTCAGGCTCAGGCATACGCCCAACACCAACATCGCCACACGCTTGTTCACCACTTGCAGGCTGAACGATATAAAAACCATCATCAGCCAATAATTTTAAATTACGCTGTGTCGTTTTTGCTTGCCACATCTGTTGATTCATCGCTGGAGCAAGCCAAATAGGTGCAATCGTTGCTAAACATAAAGTGCTTAATAAATCATCAGCAAAACCATGTGCCAAATGTGCCAAAGTATCACAACTCGCAGGTGCAATCAAAATTAAATCAGCCCATTTTGCCAACTCGATATGCCCCATACCCTTTTCAGCTTCAGTATCTAATAGCGTTGTATGCACAGGATTGCCTGACAATGCTTGTAAAGTCAGTGGTGTAATAAATGCTAATGCACCTTGCGTCATCACCACACGCACATCATAACCATATTCTTTTAGACGGCGAACCAAAATTGCACTTTTATAAGCAGCAATTCCACCTGTAATACCTACAATAATATTTTTACATTGTTGTGCTGACATTTTATTCATCTCCTACTTCATCAATATCATCTAAACCAAATTTCTTCAGACGATAGCGTAATGAACGGAATGACATGCCTAATTTTTTTGCAGCTAATGTTCTATTCCAGTGCGTTAAATCTAAAGCAGTCAAAATAATTTCTTTCTCAATATTTTCTAAATAACGCTCCAAACCTTCCATCGGTAATTTTGACCCACGTTTAAACTCTGGCATAGGATCTTCTATGATGATTGATGTTCCATTTTCTTCTTTGTTCGTTGATGTTTCTACTACAGGTGCCAGCACACGAGAATGATGAGCTTGTACATGCTCTAACTGAATATGTAAACCATCACATAAGGTAATCGCACGTTCCATTAAATTACGTAATTCACGCACATTACCTGCAAAATATTGTTGCAATAAAAAGTGTTTCACATCGGCAGATAGCTGTTTCACACCAATATTCCATTCTTGGCAAATACGCTGAATAAAATATTCTGCTAATAAAATTACATCTTGACCACGCTCACGCAATGGTGGTAAATGTAAATCCATTACCACTAAGCGGAAATATAAATCTTGACGGAATTTACCTTGTTGTACCATAGCTTCCAAATCTTGTTGGCTGGCACTGATTAAACGAAAATCAACGTGAATATCTTGCTCACTACCAATAGGTCGGACTTTTTTATCCTGAATAGCATGTAATAATTTAATTTGAATCGTTAATGGTAAATTCGCTACTTCATCTAAAAATAAACTACCGCCATGTGCCGATGTAATTAAACCTTGTTTATCTTGTGTTGCACCTGCAAAACTACCTTTTTTATGTCCAAATAATTCACTTTCAATCAATTCATGCGGAATCGCACTACAATTCACGCTAATAAAAGACCCTTCACTACGATGACTTAAACGATGGACTAAATTCGCCACCACTTCTTTCCCTGTACCTGATTCTCCCGTAATAAACACAGGGGCTTGCGAACGTGCAATTTTCTTAAGACTATTTTTAAGCTGACGAATTGGTTCTGAATCGCCAACTAACATTTTATTTTCTAAAGAGTTTTCTTGTGAAAATAATAAATGTTGCGAATGACTCAATGCTTTTTGTAATAATTGTTCTAAGTGCATTTGATTAACAGGTTTATTGACAAAATCAAATGCACCCGCTTTTAATGCTGAAATTGCAATTTCCATATTACCATAAGCGGTCAGCACGGCGATAGGCATATTAGGGTATTTTTCAACCGCAAATTCTATTAAATTTAAACCTGTACCATCTGGTAAATTAAAATCGGTTAAACATACATCATAATGATGTTTTTTTAACGCATCTTTGGCTTGGCGAATAGTATAGGCAACATGTGAATCAATACCTAGTTTTTTTAAAGTCATTTGCATGAGTAAGCAAATATCTTCTTCATCATCGACAATCAGAACTAAAGGTTGTTGCGACATAATTCACCTATATGAGCAGTTTAATGGCAGACATCTTAACATAAAATCTATAAATATTAAATTGTTATTCTCAATTACTCATCTTACAAGCTAAACCTTCGATTCTAAAACACGCCCCTTGATATTCATCAATATAACGTAAAGTTGCATGATTAGCTTCACAAAAACTGCTCGATAAATATAAACCCAAGCCTGTACCATTAATTTCGGTACTAAAAAAAGGTTTAAATAAATTAGCTTGTTGTGATTTTTCCACACCTTGCCCAAAATCGATCACATCAATCCAAATCAGGTGTTCAAACATTTGCGTACGAATAATAATTGCTTGCTCACTTTGATTATGGCGTAAAGCATTACGTATCAAATTAATCATCACTTGACGCAATTGATTTTGGTCAAAATAAATACAAGAATCAGGCTCAATTTCTACTTGAATTTGTTCTTTAACATCATTTAAATCTTCATCAAGCATTCCTTGTACAAAATCTTGTAAATAAATCATCACCGTACGTACACCATCATTTTTTGCCATGCTTAGCGTACTTTGAATAATTTTATTAATACGCTCGGTTTGTTTACTAATCATATTTGATAGCATTTTGGCATCTTCTGATAATTCATCTTTTAACAATTCATTCGCTTGCACAATTGCCGCAAGTGGATTACGAATTTCATGGGCAATACTGGCAGAGAGTTGTCCCAAAGCTGCTAATTTTAACTGTTGAACTTGCTGATTAATTTCTTGCGTATCTTTTAGAATAAATAACGTCATCGGCTCATTAGCAGTATGTAAAATATGCCATTTAACGCTCATTTTATACCCTGATTGATGACTATGAAAATGAAACGCATGATGATGTAATTGCTCATCTGGACAAATTAAACTATGCTCTTGAATATATTGATAAAACTCATCTTGCCAAACTTCTAACGGATATTTTTCATATGATACTAATTGTGGTAATCCTAATAACTGACACGCTCGTGGATTAGATAATACTATCTGTGCTTGCTTATTTATCAGCAAATATCCTACATCAATCTGTTGCATAATCGACTGGTTAATACCTTGTAATTGGCTTAACTCTTCCGATTGATGAATGGTCATATTTTCTAAAATTTTAAAGCGTTCTAAAGCAATACGCCCCACCTGATGCATAACAATAAATAAAAATGCCAATAAAATATTATTGGTAAAATCTCGCAATAAACTTAAACTAAAAATCCCACCAATAAAATTTTGATAAGTTACACTAATAATGGCTGATAACATAATGATTAATGAGAATTTTTTATCGAGCAAAATACTCGACAAAAACACTGCAATCATATAAATCAAGCCAATTTGTAAATTAACACCATGCACCAACGCAAAAGTTAAAAGACCTAAAAGCACCACATCAACTACAAACATGGCAATTAAATGTACAGGTGAACCAATTTTAACAAAACGCATTAGTGTCATTTGCACTAAAGCAAATATAATATATATTATTGATGTATAAAGATATAAATCAGGATAGCCATAATAGGCTTTTAAATTATTAAACGTCATCACAAAGGTGAGCATTAACGAGCATGCCAACACCAAACGATACAGAGAATATAATAATCCTAAGCGATGAATAATATATGTAGTTTCAATAGACATGACACATTATCTTTAAATCTGAATTAATTTATGGCGAATGGCTAAATGTGTTAATTTCACATCACTATCCACATCTAATTTTTCAAAAATACGATAACGATAAGTATTAATGGTTTTTACACTGACAAATAATTTATCAGCAATTTCTTGAGCAGAAATGCCATTTGCCACCATCATTGCTACTTGTAATTCTCGTTCTGATAATTGTTCAAAAGGCGATTGTTGATGTTCTGACAACAAGCTACTCGCTAATTGTTCTGCCACCACACTACACAAATATTTACCGCCTTGCATGACTTTTTGTATCGCTTTAAGCATTTCATTCGGTTCACAACCTTTAGTCAAATATCCTTTTGCACCTGCTTTTAAAATCATTGAAGGGTAAGGCTCCTCAGTCATACCACTCACCGCAATGACTTTACATTGTGCATCATATTGTACGATACGTCTAGTCGTTTCAACACCGCCCACACCCGGCATATTTACATCGAGTAATACCACATCAACGTCATGTTGTTTTAAAAATACCAATGCCATTTCGCCAGTTTCTGCCTGTCCAACCACTTCAATATCAGGATAACTTTGTAAAATACTACAAATCCCCATACGGACTAATTCATGGTCATCAACTACTAAAACTTTAATCATAGCAACTACTCACTGATGAAATATTGTGTTAAAATACAGCCATAAATACAAGTTTCTGTTAAAATATTACATACTGCAAATAATTAGTGCCATATCGTTACAAAAAATATGAATTTCTATGTGATTTATACATAATATCATGGCAAAATAGTTTTGCAAATTATAGGCAACACAAAATATAAATTGCTTAAAAAAATGTGAGAATTTCATTCATCACAACAATCACCAATAAATGGTTTACATAGGTGATTTGATAAACTCTGATACTGATAGCAGGAGATGGAAATGCTTAACTCAAAATTGGTACGCTGTACTTTAGCAGCGGCATTATTAACTGCAAGCACTGGTAGCTTTGCAGATATTGTTATTCGCTCAGGTCAAGGTGCGATTTGGTCAGCAGATGAAGCTGATAAATTTTTAAATAATAATGAAGTGCCACAAAAAGCTCGTATCGTAACGAGTACAACAATGACTAGCACACCAGTTTCATATCAACAAGATACAAATACTTATAGCTATAACAATAATAGTTATAATAATAGTTATACCAATAGTAATTATACTCAATATCAAGATTATAGTGCTTATAAACCCGAAGTCAATGCACGTGCAGCCTTAGTGATGGATGCAACTACAGGCGAAGTATTGTATAGTAAAAACACCGAAAGTGTACGTTCAATTGCTTCTATTACCAAATTAATGACCGCAATGGTTACTTTAGATGCCAATTTAAACTTATATGAACAAATTACTTTAACATCAAGTGATTTTGCAGGTGCTGGTGGTAAAAACTCAAGTTCAACCTTGCGTGTTGGTGATACGATGACTCGTTCTGATGCTTTATATTTAGCGTTGATGAAGTCTGAAAATCCAGCAGCAATGGCTTTAAGTCGCACTTATCCAGGTGGGCGTAATGCTTTTATTGCGGCTATGAATAATAAAGCTGCCAGTTTGGGTATGTATTCTTCAAATTTTACAGACCCATCAGGTTTAGACCCTAAGAATGTATCATCAGCTCGTGATTTAGGTATTTTAACCAGTTCAGCTGCTCGTTATGGTACGATTCGTCATTTTTCAACATCTGCAAGTAACAGTTTTAATTTAGGTTATCGTATGCTCACTTCAAACAATACCAATGCGATTGTACGTAATGGTGGTTGGAGTTTAGATGTATCAAAAACAGGTTATATTAAAGAAGCTGGACGTTGTGTTGTAATGCAAGCGAATATTAATTCTCGTCCTGTCGTGGTGGTATTATTGGGTGGTTCTGATAGTGCAGCACGCACACAAGATGCTACACGTTTATTTAACTGGGTGGCTCAACAACCACAACGTTTCTAAACTAAATGTAAAAAGATAAAATAAAGGCTGTATTGAAATTTCAATACGGTTTTTATGGTGAAATAACAATAGACTAATGATTTACATTAGTCTATTTTTTAATTGATTTTAATAATCCCGCCCTTCATCAAACCACTGTAAGGCAATCTCATCATCTACAATCACATTCGGTACTTGAATAAGTTGTAATACGGCTGTACCTATGTCTTCTCGTTCGGTGGTTTCTATTTGTTCTAAAGCATTAAACGCACAAACAAATTCAACAATAACGGCTTTAATTTGTTCCACATCATCTAATTTTTTTAGGGATTTAACTGCATTTTTATACAATTTCACAGCAGTTTTGGCATTTTTCCCTTCCCACGCAGAAAATGGCATTTGATATTCAGTAACAAACCAACTTGCCTTTTTTAATTGGCTAAAATGACTGTCTAAATGTGATAATTGATTTTTATGTTGCTTAATATGTGCTTTTAAGCGTTTTGCACCTTGTTCTTCCACATTCCACAGTAAAATACTTTCTAATTTTGGAAATGCAGTTAAATCGATTAAATCGGATAAATCAGGAATGTAGCGTAATTGCAATGATGTTAAATGTTTTAATTGACTTAATGCTTGCAGATTGATGACATTGCCAGATAAAGCAAGCGATTCTAACTCTTCATAAGCCAATAAACTGCGACAATCAATCGCTTGATGAGCAATTTGACCGCTAATATCTAAAGATTTTTGTGTTTTAAATGCAGAGAAAAATGGAATTTGATATGGCTCATCATTTTTTGTTAAAGCTGGGCTTAGTGATAATGATAAATCATCACTGGCATTATGCTGAATATCAAATAAATTTAAATCTCCTTTTAAATATAAGCGTCTACTATGTGCTGAAATAGAATGAATAATGGTTGGATATTGAGCATAAATGGATAATCCATGAATTTGAGCATTGCTAAAATCTATTTCAATATTCTGTTGTGGGCACCAATCAAAACCTTCAATTTTTCTCTTTTTTGACCATTCAATAAAACTTATATCATTGCCATAATAAATAAACCAACGGGGAAAATTACCATAAGGATATAAATGCTTATTCTGCTCGCCAGAACCCGTATAATATTCATTAAATGTATCCCAATTTACAGGCTGATTAGGCTCAATCAGCACATCATAATATTTTTTATCCATACCTTCTAAGCCTATACAGAGCGAACCTTGCCCAATATCAGTGGTTACTTGATAAACTCTATTGGGAGTAAGTGCATATTCTCGGGTGATTTTTGACATGATAATATTCCTTAAAAATAGGTGAATGATTTAAATTAACCTATATATTTACTGAAATCAAGAGATTTGATAATCACAACATTCAATGATGAGATAACAATCATAACCATATAGCAAATAGATTTTCGATTTTTCTTCTAATAAACGCTGAGTGAAAAAATTACCATCTAAAACTTCAAAAAATCCACTCTCTATTTGATTGATAATACAATATTTTTGGTAATAAAATTCAGGAAAATAAACATTAATACATTGAAATTGTGCAACATTTTTAAATCTAATGACAGTATCAACAAGGTTTTGATGTTGATGAATGCTAATAAAAACATCTAAATCAACACCTTCACTTTCTGTATATTGGAAACGAATTGGGCTTCTAGCAATATAAGAATCTGTTAAAAGTGATAATAATTGCATATCACATCTCTCTTATAGATAATAATATTACCTAAAATTTCACGATGATAATTAAACATATTATTAACTTTATAATGCATTAAATAAATCAACCAATTTTTTCGAATGCTTTTTTGCATTTGGAATTTTTAGTTTTTTATGATACTCAAATAATGCTTTTTGATTGGTATTTAATAAATGGAAATCGATCATACAATGTAATAATGTATAACTATTGATAACTTTTGGATAAATCACGTTCTCTTCATCGTCATCTTCTTCTGGCTCATAATCATCATCTTCATCAATTTCATTGACTAAATCTTCATCTACATATAAACATAAAAACCGCTTATAATAACGAAAAAATAATTCTGTATGATGTTGAACATTGTAGTGAATATCATCAAGACTTAACGACGATAGATTAATGTCATCAGTCAGTATTTTATCCATCATAATGTCATCATCATCTCGATAAATCGTATTTGTTGCTTTTAAAATCTTTTGAAATTCTTTATCTTGATGAAATTTAAGTAAAAAATCTTGAAATTCAGTTGTATTTTTATAAGCTCTCATCTCTTTTATTGTTACCATTATTTAGTCTCCAATATGACAGTTTGTCAATAAATTTGATAGGGATAAATAGCAAAAAAATTAGGATTGATATGATATACATGATCCAAAAAATACTGTTCTGAATCATCAATTAAATCATTATCTAATTTTTGCTGAAATTGTTCAAGTATTAAAATTAAATTCACAAATTCTTTAAATTCCACTGACATGATTGTAAAATCATCAAAAGATGAAAGTTCACCTTGTTCGTGGTCATAAAATAAAACTTGTTTGCTTGTTTTATGCAAAAACCACATATCTCCGCAACCACTATCAGCAAATAACCAAAGTTGTTGAGCAAATTCAGAGTATTCATTTTGCATCTCACGATTTCGGAGAATACTCTGCTCATAATCCAGCAACACAACATCTGGATTTAATTCTGCCTTTTGATAATGACACACAAAATATCGATAATCTTCATCAAAATCAAAATATGGTTTAGGATTTTTAATGATTTGCTCTCTTGCAACTAAACCTAATATATTTTTCATTGAATGTATCTCTAAAAAATAGGCTAATGCCTAAACATTAGCCTATTTTTCAATATAAATCAAGCGATTATTTTAACAATAAACTATTGATACGTTTCACATATTCTGCTGGGTCATCAGGTAATCCACCCTCAGCAATCACCGCTTGGTCAAATAACACATTGGCTAAATCATCAAATTGGCTTGAACCTTGCAATTTTTGTACCAATGGATGTTGTGGATTGATTTCCAAAATCGGCTTACTTTCTGGCACGGCTTGCCCCGCTTGTTTCAGCATACGCAATAATTGTGGCGATAATTCACCATCAGCTGTTACTAAACACGCTGGACTATCCACCAAACGTGTGGTTACACGTACTTCTTTGGTTTTGTCTTTAAGTGTATCGCTGAGTTTATCAACAATCGGCTTAAACTCTAACTGTGCAGTTTCTAAGGCTTTTTTCTCTTCTTCATCTTGCAAATCGCCTAAATCGACCGCACCTTTGGCGATACTTTGCATTGGCGTACCGTCAAAATCATGCACAAAATTCATCGCCCATTCATCAACACGGTCAGCCATCAACAACACTTCAATGCCTTTTTTCTTAAATAATTCAAGCTGTGGTGAATTTTTAGCAGCAGTCAAACTTTCAGCCGTCACATAATAAATCGCCTTTTGACCTTCTTTCATGCGTGCTTTATAGTCGGCTAATGATGTTGAAATCTCATCATTGGTTGATGTCGCAAAACGCAATAATTTTAAAATACGTTCACGATTACCAAAATCTTCGCCTAAACCTTCTTTAATCACCGCACCAAATTCGCTATAGAATTGCTTGAACTTCTCTTGGTCTTGTTCATCTTCTGATTTTGCCAAGCCATCAAGCATGGTTAAAACACGGCGAGCATTGCCTTCACGAATGGTTTTGACATCACGGCTTTCTTGCAATAATTCACGGCTGACATTCAATGGTAAATCAGCACTATCAACCACACCTTGCACAAAACGCAAATAATTTGGAATTAAATTATCCGCATCGTCCATGATAAACACACGTTTCACATACAGTTTAATGCCTGCTTTCGCTTCACGCGTAAAAATATCATGTGGTGCTTTGCTTGGGATATACAATAATTGTGTATATTCAGTATTACCTTCTACACGGTTATGCGACCAAGTGATTGGTGCTTCATAATCGTGGCTTAAATTTTTATAAAATTCAATATATTGCTCTTCAGTAATGTCATTTTTACTGCGTGTCCATAAGGCACTTGCCGAGTTAATGGTTTCCCACTCATCGGTTTTCACCATTTGTCCGCCTTTTGGCTCTTCGCCTTCGGCAACTTCTTCTTCCTGCCACACTTCTTTTTGCATTTGAATTGGTAAGCTGATATGGTCAGAATATTTATTGACAATATTACGCACTTTCCATGCTTCTAAATATTCTGTGGCATCATCACGCAAATGTAAAATAATATCTGTTCCACGTGAAACCTTATCAATATTTTCAACCGTAAACTCACCTGTACCGCCACTTACCCAACGCACGCCTTGCTTGCTGTCTAGCCCTGCACGGCGACTTTCAACGGTAATTTTTTCTGCTACGATAAAGCCAGAATAAAAACCCACACCAAATTGACCAATCAATTGAGCATCTGCTTTTTGGTCGCCTGTGAGTTTTGACATAAAATCTTTGGTACCAGATTTTGCAATCGTGCCTAAATTATCAATCGCTTCTTGCTCGCTTAAACCGATACCATTATCAGAAATGGTGATGGTTTTTGCATCTTTATCCAGGCTGATACGCACACGCAAATCGCTGTCATTTTCATAAAATTCAGGATTGTTGATACCTTCAAAACGCAATTTATCACACGCATCAGACGCATTTGACACTAACTCACGCAAGAAAATTTCAGGGTTTGAATACAATGAATGCGTTACTAAATGCAAAAGTTGTGCCACTTCGGCTTGGAAACTATGTTGTTTCGCTTGTTCTGTCATAAGAAATTCCCAAAAATAAATCAATTAAACGATGTTATCAATATGGGAATGATTTGTAGTTTTTCAATATTAATTGAATTATTTTTATACAACTTATGATTATAATAAATTATTGCCATGTGCTTGAATAGGTGGTGGCGTTGGTCTTCCTAAGGTTGATAATAAATCAATTTCAATGCTACGTACCATTGCATCTAATGGTAAATCATTGCTTTGCGTACCAAAAGGTTCTTCTAATTCGCTACTTAACGCATCTAAACCCAAAAAAGTATAAGTTAATAATCCAACTAATAAAGGCGTTACCAGACCCAATGTTGAACCTAAACTAAACGGTAACATAAAACAAAAACAATAAACCGTACGATTTAACAGTACCGAATACGCAAAAGGAATCGGTGTATTGGCAATACGGTCGCAACCCGCTTGTACACTGCCAAAATTTGCCAAATGTTCAATAAAACGATGATAAATAATATCGCTAATTTCACCCTCTTTATACGCTTGCATAATTTCCCAATGAATAAGATTAATTGTATATTGTGGTGCATTATGTTGTTGATATAATTGATATAATGTTTGTTCTGACACACCACTAATTTGAGCCAATTCATTTGGATGAACAGTTTGACGGCGTAAACGATCCCTTAAAACATTAGCAAATACCAATGTATGTTGAATCACTCGCTCACGGCGTGCTTGCGTTAAAATACGGCTTTCACGGTCAATGTTACGTGAAGTCGCAATTAAATTCCCCCATAATTTTCGTGCTTCCCACCAACGGTCATAACAAGTATTATTTTTAAAACTTAAAAATAGAGATAGCACTACACCAATTAAAGTAAAGCCAATCAACGGGAATTTAGGAAAATGATACCATTGTACATATTCAATCCCCCCCACAATGCCTGAAATCAACATCACCACACCCAAAGGCGGTAAAATTTTAGGCAATATAGTCCCTTGCCAAGAAAACAGTAATTTAAAAACTGATGGCGTTTCACGATTGACAATCATAATAGCAAAGTAAAAAATTAATAAATAGCTAAAGTGTGATGTAATTCAAATATTATAATCAAAATAGCATAAAATCGCTAGTGTATTTTTATGCTATTGTAGTGATAATTTTTACTCAATGATATATTTTATAATCACAAAGACGCATTTTTAAGTATTAATCAGCATACGTCCTAGTCTATCTGTAACAAATCATCGATTAATGATACTGGCGATAATATTGCCACTCTTCAATCACTTGTCCATTTTTAAGATGGCACATACCAACTGTATTCCCATTGGCATCTTTTTGATAATCTAAAAAGCCTTTTTGTTGCAAACAAAATTCTGAAGCAGGATTAGATTTACCAATTTTGGCACTTTCTAATTCCATATTAACAGAAATACAGCCTGTTAAACTGAGTAATAAACTTAGAGAGAAGATAAATTTCATTTATTTTTCCCATTTAAAAATATATAGCCATCATAACATAATATGTCTCATCTTATCAAAAAAAATTTATGGAAATATTACACTGCTAAATCCGCTAAATCACCTTTTTGTTCGAGCCATATTTTGCGGTCAGATGCACGTTTTTTCGCCAATAATTTATCTAACAAGCCTGATGTAAATTGAATATCATCTAAATCAAGTTGTACCAATCGGCGAGTATCTGGTGACATAGTCGTCTCTCGTAATTGTGATGGATTCATCTCGCCCAAGCCTTTAAAACGAGTAATTTGCGGATTTTTACCTTTGACTTTTTGTAAGATGGTATTCAATTCATCATCATCAAGGGCATAATAAACCTCTTTCGCACTATCAATACGATATAATGGAGGCATCGCCACATATAAATGTCCACCTGCGACTAAAGCTGGGAAATGTTTCACAAACAACGCACACAATAAGGTTGCGATATGTAAACCGTCCGAATCAGCATCGGCTAAAATACAAATTTTGCCATAACGTAATTCTGATAAATCATCACTCGCTGGGTCAACACCAATCGCAATGGCAATATCATGTACTTCTTGCGATGCCAATACTTCATCAGACGAGACTTCCCAAGTATTTAAAATTTTGCCACGAATTGGCATAATCGCTTGGAAATTTTTATCTCGAGCTTGCTTGGCTGAACCACCTGCCGAGTCGCCTTCGACAATAAATAATTCAGAATTTTCACGCTCCGTACCAACACAATCGGCTAATTTACCCGGTAAAGCAGGACCAGATGTGATTTTTTTACGTTCAACTTTTTTCGATGCTTTTAAACGTCTGCCTGCTTTTTCGATGGCGAGTTCAGCCAGTTGCGTAGCAATCTCAGGATATTGATTGAGCCATAATGCAAAACTATCTTTGGCGATACTTTGTACGATTGCCACGGCTTCACGGCTCGATAAGCGTTCTTTGGTTTGTCCTGAAAATTGTGGTTCTTGATGTTTCAATGACAAAATAAAATTCACGCCGTCCCAGACATCTTCAGGCGATAATTTGACATTGCGTGGTAATAAATTGCGTAATTCACAAAATTCTCGTAAGGCTTCAGTCATACCTGTACGTAAACCATTGACATGTGTGCCACCTTGAGCGGTTGGAATGAGATTGACATAACTTTCTTGAACTTGCTCTCCGCCATCAATATTCCAACAAATGGCAAATTCCGCCTGCGATTTTTCTACCGTTCCTTTAGCCACAAATGGTATCTCTGGCAAAATTTCTCTATCATTAATTTCATCTTTTAGATAATCAACTAAGCCATTATCAAATTGCCAAACAATATTTTCATGGTTAATTTCATCAATATATTCAATACTTAAGCCCGCACAGAGTACCGCTTTCGCTTTAAGATTATGCTTTAGGGCTTTTAAAGCAAATTTAACATTATCAAAATATTTTTCATTGGGATAAAAACGCACAGTTGTACCAGTCTGTTTTTTAGCGACTTTATTTTCATCAATCTGTAAACCACCGACCGCTTCGCCATCAACAAAATCCATGCGATAAATATGCCCATTACGCTGAACTGCAACTTCCACTTTATGCGATAAAGCATTGACCACAGAAATCCCTACACCGTGTAAACCGCCTGAAAATTCATAGTTTTTATCGCTAAATTTACCACCAGCGTGCAATTTAGTTAAAATAATTTCAATCCCTGATTGTCCGTATTCTGGGTGAATATCCACAGGCATACCACGTCCATTATCCTGCACCGACAATGAGCCATCAGCATACACTTTAACCACAATTTTATTGGCAAAACCTGCTAAGGCTTCATCAACCGCATTATCAATCACTTCTTGAGCCAAATGATTTGGACGAGATGTGTCGGTGTACATTCCTGGTCTAAGACGGACTGGGTCGAGACCTGTTAAAACTTGTAATTCATGAGTAGTGTATTGCGTGGACATAGCAGATGGCTCTAATTTAAAAAATGAAATTTTAACGGAAAATATCAGTTAATGCAAAATAATCACTTATTCATAACTGTATAAAATATTTGACTTTTAGAATGATTACTCTATAATGAAAAATATCATTTTTATCCATTCAAGGGAGCTTGCGATGTTTCGTCCATTAACATTAACACTAGCATTATCTGCATTAATGAGTACAGCGAGTTTTGCACAAGATTTTAGTAAAACTGTTTTCTTTGGTGATAGCTTGTCCGATACAGGGCGTATTAAAGAAATTATTAGCGGTGAAAATCCTGCCTTAGGAAGCATATTGCAAGACTCATTTACCACGAATCCAACACCAGTATGGACACGTGTATTAGCTAATAGCTATGGCACAAGTGCTGAACCTTATACTGCAAACAATCCTAAAGGTACAAATTATACCGTTGGAGCTTCGCAAGCAGGAAAAGAAGCAATATGGAATGGCTTAGTAGAAATTCCATCGACTAAAAAACAAATTGCTAGTTATTTAGCCAATAATAACGGAAAAGCTGACCCAAATGCATTATATTCTGTTTGGATTGGGGCAAATGATTTATTTGCGGTAGCAGAAAATCCTAGCAATGCTCAAGCTTCAATTATAAATTCAGCAACTCGTGCAGTAGCAGATGTTGAAACACTGAATCAAGCAGGTGCAAAACTGATTTTAGTACCTAATATTCCTGATTTAGCATTAACACCATTAATTTTAAATAATCCTGCTTTAGCAACACCTGCTCAGCAAGCAGCTCAGCTATATAATGCAAATCTATACAATGGGTTAAATCAAACTACTGCCAATGTTGTTCCTGCCAATACTTTTAAATTATTGCAAGAAGCAACAGCAAACCCGACTGGTTTTGGCTTTAAAAATGTAACGGGGGTAGCGTGTGCAAATCAATTAGGTGTACCAACATCTGAATCATTGGCATGTACTACAGCAAATTTAGCCGATGCTAACGATAGTGAAAATTATATGTTTGCCGATGCTATTCACCCAGCAGGGCGTACTCATCGTATTCTAGCTCAATATTACCGTTCAATTATTGAAGCACCTGCACAAGTAGGTGTATTGACTAATAGTTTAGTAGTACAAGGTAATAACCAAAATCAGCAAATGCAACGCCGTTTACAACAAATCAAGCCTACACAAAATAACTGGTGGGTTGATGGGCAAGTAAGTCATAGTGAAGTCAATCAAGTCAAAACTGATGGTTTAGATAGCCAAGTACGTTTAGGTGCTGATGTCGCCAAAGGTGGGCATAATACTGGTTTATATGTACAATTAGGTCAGCAAAAAAATGAAATCGGTAAAAATTCTACCGATGTACAACAATTTGGTTTAGGACTGTACCATCGTTATCAACATAATCAATGGCGATTACAAAGCCATGCAGGTCTTGACCATTTAGCGATTGAACATACACGTCAGGTAAATTGGGATGGGGAAGCACGTCAGCATAATGCAGAAACTGATGGACAACGTTTACAAGTGAGTACCCGTGGCTCTTATGATATTCAACAAGGCAATTTAACTTATACACCATATTTAGGTGCAAGTTATCAGCGTTTAAATATTAACGATTTGTTGGAAAATCAAACTAATTTATCAACTGCAATGAAGTTTCATGGGCATAGCCAGAAGTCATTACAAGGTGAGTTAGGTTTAAATGTGAATTATAAAGTTAATCCTCAAACCAATATCTATGGTGGTTTAGGCGTAAGTCATGAATTTGAAAATCAAGATTTTAATATTACAGCATCTTTACCAAGCATTAGCCAATATAACCGTGGTTTTACAATGCCAATTAACTCAAAAACAGACAAAACTGCCGTCAATGCTCACATAGGTGCTGAATGGCAATTTGCACCTAAAGCGACTTTGATAGGCGGTATCAATACACAAACTGCAGGTAGCGAAACACAAAATATTGGTGGTTTTATCGGTGTAAACGGACAATTCTAAATATTTTAGAGTTTCTTTTTTAATGATAAGGAAAGGTACTGCATAGTGCCTTTCTTTATTTTGAGATAAATATCTATTCAAGCAATAAAAATTTTAAAATTCACTTTTAATTTATTGCAAAATGCAGTAATATCCTTATAAATAGTATGTAAATAATAAGGAGTTAGGTATGTACCAACATATTATTGTCCCTGTTGATGGTTCTCGCACTTCACTTAAGGCGATTGCTCAAACAGCCACATTAGCAAAAACCTTTCAGAGTAAAGTTACAGCTGTTTGTGTATTAACTTTAGATCCTTTTGTGGGTGTAGAATTTGTTGATACACGTGCTTTGTCAGAACGTTACGCACAAGAAGCACGTCAAGGCATACAAGAGATTTTGGACCATGCAAAACAATTATTTGCTGAACAAGGTGTTGTAGTTGATACGCAAATCATCGAAGGAATAGAAGTACATACTGAATTGGTTAAATTGGTAGAACAAGTCAATGCCGATTTAGTGGTAATGGGTTCACATGGACGTAAAGGATTAAAGAAAATGGTTTTAGGAAGTGTGGCTCAAAACCTATTAGGCGAAATTCATGTACCTGTTTTGGTGGTGCGTGATTAAGCATTTAATGATATAAATTGTATCTAAATGATTGTAATCCATTGATTTAGCGTAGGGATAAAAATAATTATCCCTACTTTATTCCATTCAATCATTATGTATCATTCACTAGGTAAAACTCTTGCTGAAATAAAGCCAATGCATATACAAAATACTAGAATAACAATCAATACACCATATTCATTCCAAATATTTTGATCCGCTACAAGCACAAGATAAAACACTGCAGAAATCTCTGCTAATATGGTATACAATAATCCAACCATTGCTCTATGAACAAAATTATTTGTAAATTTTAAGGCACGTGCAATGTTTTTTACCACCGTTGAAGATACGAATACACCTATTAAAAAAACAGGTATCATAAATATTGCAAATAACAACACCAAAAGGTTAATAAAAATCATACCCAAAACAGTAGCTATACCATAAACACTCATTGATAATATTAGCATAGAATTCAATAGTTTATCATAAGCATCTTTTGTTTGAACCTTTCGCATTATTATCTCTAAACCATATAACATGATTCTCCATTATACAGCATACATCTAACATACTATACCTTTTAATAATACTAGGGCAAAATATTTCTGCCCCTACCATCATATCAAATCACACATATATCATTCATCAAATCCATTTTCCATTTCTTCTAGTTCCATCATCAATTCTAATAATAACTCTTCTAATTCAGCGAGTTGAGATTTTTGTTGCTGTTGTTGTTCCATAATGGCTAACAATTCTGCTTTTTTATCCGCTTGATACAAACTTTCATCCGCCAATTTTTGCTCAATTTCGGCTAATGTAGCTTGGATTTTACTCATTTTAGCTTCATTTTGCTCAATTTTTTTACGAATTGGACGGGTTAATTCTCGTCTGCGAGCCATTTCTTTACGTTGGGCTTCTTTATCGACTTTTTGATGTTTAATTTCAGGTTCAGCGGTTTTATATTCAGCCATTTGTTGTGCAATCATCTGCTGGCGGGCTTGGCGTAACCATTGACTATAATCATTTAAATCGCCATCAAACTCTTTGACTTTACCATCATGAATTAAATATAACTCATCACAAACTGCTGCAATTAGTTGCCGTTCGTGTGAAACCAACACTACAGCTCCTGCAAAATCTTGCAATGCCATCGACAAAGCATGACGCATATCTAAATCTAAATGGTTAGTTGGTTCATCTAAAATCAATACATTAGGACGTTGCCAAACAATCAATGCTAACGCTAATCTCGCTCGTTCACCACCTGAAAATTTCTCACATGGCGTATCCATACGCTCGCCACTAAAGCCAAAACCGCCTAAAAATGCACGCAAACTTGCTTCACTAATGGTTTTATCAGCAATACGAGACAGTTGCAACATTGGACTAGCTTGAGCATCTAAATTATCCATTTGATGTTGAGTAAAATAACCAATATTGAGTAATTCCGATGCTTTCCTCTCCCCTGCCAATAATAACAAATCACCAACTAAACTTTTAATTAGCGTTGATTTTCCTGCACCATTTAAACCTAATAATCCCAAACGGCTATTTGGTGTAATTTGTAGATTAATTTTTTTTGCTAGTATTTTATCAGCAGAATAACCAATACTTGCCTCATTGAGTTGCAATAATGGCGAACTCATTTTACTCGGTTCACGAAATTGAAAGGTAAATGGCGTATCAATATGGGCGGGAGCAAGCTGTTGCATACGCTCAAGTTGTTTAATACGGCTTTGTGCCTGACGTGCTTTAGTCGCTTTAGCCTTAAAACGGTCAATAAATTTTTGTAAATGGGCTTTAGTTTCTTGTTGTTTTTCATAGGCTTGTTGTTGTTGAGCCAAGCGTTCACTACGAATAATTTCAAATTGAGAATAATTACCTGTATAGAGTGTTAATTCTGCATTTTCAATATGTAAAATATGGTCAGTCACAGCATCTAAAAAATCTCTATCGTGTGAAATTAAAATCAACGTCCCTTGATAATGATTTAACCAATCTTCTAACCATAAAATCGCATCTAAATCCAAATGGTTGGTCGGCTCATCGAGCAATAATAAATCAGAACGGCTCATCAAAGTACGAGCAAGATTTAATCTCATACGCCAACCACCCGAGAAACTTTTCACCGATTGTTGTGGTTGATGTGGTAAAAAGCCTAATCCAGCCAATAATGTTGAGGCTTTTGCTACTACTGAATAGCCTTGAATTTCATCAAAACGCCCATGTAAACGAGCCAATTGTTCATCGCTTAATTGTTCAGGCTGTTGTAATTGCTGTTGAATTGACCAATACTCTGTATCACCAGAAAGTACAAAATCGAGTGCTGTCATCTCTAAGGCTTCAATTTCTTGTGCCATGTGAGCAATCGTCCAATGTTGAGGACGGCTTAATTCACCAACATCTGCCCCCAATTCGCCCAATAATGCCGCAAATAGTGATGATTTCCCTGCACCATTGATACCCGTTAAACCGACTTTCCAATTTGGATGAATTTGTAAATTTGCATTTTGAAATAAAACACGAGAGCCTTGACGTAAAGCAAAATTTTGTAATTGAATCATGATAGTATAATCAAATAAATAAAAGATATTTTAAAAGTAAATAATTAAGAATACAAATAATTTATGTAATAAAAAACCTTCAACCATTATTTATTTGATTGAAGGTTTTTATTTAAAAAGGAGTTGGCGATGACTTACTCTCACATGGTTAACACCACACTACCATCAGCGCTAAGTGGTTTCACTTCTGAGTTCGGGAAGGGATCAGGTGGTTCACACTTGCTATGGTCGCCAACGAAACTGGTACAGCGAGTATTGAGCTGAGTTGTTTTGTTCATTGCATTTTCTGAATCAAGTTTTCACATTTATTTTGGATTATTGTGTTTATACAACAACTTGGGTGTTGTATAGTCAAGCCACACGAGCAATTAGTATTGGTCAGCTTCACATGTCGCCATGCTTCCACATCCAACCTATCAACGTCCTAGTCTTGAACGGCTCTTTAGAGTAATTAAATTACTAGGGAAATCTCATCTTGAGGTAGGCTTCCCGCTTAGATGCTTTCAGCGGTTATCCCTTCCGAACATAGCTACCCGGCGATGCCACTGGCGTGACAACCGGTACACCAGAGGTTCGTCCACTCTGGTCCTCTCGTACTAGGAGCAGATCCTCTCAAATTTCCAACGCCCACGGTAGATAGGGACCGAACTGTCTCACGACGTTCTAAACCCAGCTCGCGTACCTCTTTAAATGGCGAACAGCCATACCCTTGGGACCTGCTTCAGCCCCAGGATGAGATGAGCCGACATCGAGGTGCCAAACACCGCCGTCGATATGAACTCTTGGGCGGTATCAGCCTGTTATCCCCAGAGTACCTTTTATCCGTTGAGCGATGGCCCTTCCATACAGAACCACCGGATCACTAAGACCTACTTTCGTACCTGCTCGACTTGTGGGTCTCGCAGTTAAGCGCGCTTTTGCCTTTATACTCTTTGCGTGATTTCCGACCACGCTGAGCGCACCTTCGTACTCCTCCGTTACTCTTTAGGAGGAGACCGCCCCAGTCAAACTACCCACCAGACATGGTCCTCGTCCCCGATTAGGGGACTGAGTTAGAACCTCAACATTACCAGGGTGGTATTTCAAGGATGGCTCCACAGAAACTGGCGTCTCTGCTTCTAAGCCTCCCACCTATCCTACACAAGTAAGGTCAAAGTTCAATGTCAAGCTGTAGTAAAGGTTCACGGGGTCTTTCCGTCTAGCCGCGGGTACACTGCATCTTCACAGCGATTTCGATTTCACTGAGTCTCTGCTGGAGACAGCGCCGCCATCATTATGCCATTCGTGCAGGTCGGAACTTACCCGACAAGGAATTTCGCTACCTTAGGACCGTTATAGTTACGGCCGCCGTTTACTGGGGCTTCGATCAATAGCTTCGCTTGCGCTAACCACATCAATTAACCTTCCAGCACCGGGCAGGCATCACACCCTATACGTCCACTTTCGTGTTTGCAGAGTGCTATGTTTTTAATAAACAGTTGCAGCGGCCTGGTTTCTGCGACTGTCGTCAGCTCAAGGAGCAAGTCCCATCACCAACAACAGTGTACCTTCTCCCGAAGTTACGGTACCATTTTGCCTAGTTCCTTCAGCAGAGTTCTCTCAAGCGCTTTGGTCTACTCGACCTGACCACCTGTGTCGGTTTCGGGTACGATTCCTGTGTAACTGAAGCTTAGAGACTTTTCTTGGAAGCAGAGTATCAGCCACTTTGCTATACAAGTATAGCTTGCTATCAGTTCTCAGCATAGAGTACCCCGGATTTGCCTAAGATACATGCCTACAACCTTCCACCTGGACAACCAACGCCAGGCTGACTTAACTTTCTCCGTCCTCTCATCGCATTACACAGAAGTATTGGAATATTAACCAATTTCCCATCGACTACGCCTCTCGGCCTCGCCTTAGGGGTCGACTCACCCAGCCCCGATTAACGTTGGACTGGAACCCTTGGTCTTTCAGCGAACGGGTTTTTCACCCGTTTTGTCGTTACTCACGTCAGCATTCGCACTTCTGATACCTCCAGCGGGCTTCTCAACCCACCTTCTTTGGCTTACAGAACGCTCCCCTACCACTTACATAAAATGTAAATCCGCAGCTTCGGCACATAGTTTTAGCCCCGTTACATCTTCCGCGCAGGCCGACTCGACTAGTGAGCTATTACGCTTTCTTTAAAGGGTGGCTGCTTCTAAGCCAACCTCCTAGCTGTCTATGCCTTCCCACATCGTTTCCCACTTAACTATGATTTTGGGGCCTTAGCTGGCGGTCTGGATTGTTTTCCTCTTGACTATGGACGTTAGCACCCATAGTCTGTCTCCCGGATAGTACTCATCGGTATTCGGAGTTTGCATCGGTTTGGTAAGTCGGGATGACCCCCTAGCCGAAACAGTGCTCTACCCCCAATGGTATTCGTCCGAGGCGCTACCTAAATAGCTTTCGGGGAGAACCAGCTATCACCGAGTTTGATTAGCCTTTCACCCCTATCCACAAGTCATCCCCTGGCTTTTCAACGACAGTGGGTTCGGTCCTCCAGTTAGTGTTACCCAACCTTCAACCTGCTCATGGATAGATCACCCGGTTTCGGGTCTATACCTTGCAACTTAACGCCCTATTCAGACTCGATTTCTCTACGGCTCCCCTATGCGGTTAACCTTGCTACAAAATATAAGTCGCTGACCCATTATACAAAAGGTACGCAGTCACATAACAATGTATGCTCCTACTGCTTGTATGCATACGGTTTCAGGATCTATTTCACTCCCCTCACAGGGGTTCTTTTCGCCTTTCCCTCACGGTACTGGTTCACTATCGGTCAATCAGGAGTATTTAGCCTTGGAGGATGGTCCCCCCATATTCAGACAAGGTTTCACGTGCCTCGCCCTACTCGTCATCATCTTATATAGCCTTTCGTGTACGGGAATATCACCCTCTACGTTCGCACTTCCCAGAGCGTTCCACTAAACTATATAAAACTTTATGGGCTACTCCCCTTTCGCTCGCCGCTACTAAGGGAATCTCAATTGATTTCTTTTCCTAAGGGTACTGAGATGTTTCACTTCCCCTCGTTCGCTTCATTAACCTATGGATTCAGTTAATGATACCTACCTTATGGTAGGTGGGTTCCCCCATTCAGACATCGCCGGATCAATGCTTGTTTGCCAACTCCCCGACGCTTTTCGCAGGCTACAACGTCTTTCTTCGCCTCTGATTGCCTAGGCATCCACCGTATGCACTTATTCACTTGACTATACAACCCCAAATTGTCGTTTAAATAAATATTTTAAAATATCTATTCATTCTTTCAACTTAAAGTCACACAATCTATTCCAAAACGCTTGATTCAGTTTTTGCTAGTCCTCAATTAAATCTTTTCATCTTACGACTACTTCAATCTATTGAGTGAACAATTATTTTCAGACTCAATTCTTGCTGTTAATGAATGATGTTTTATAGCTTTAACCTGTGTTATCACTTATAAAACTGTAATACCTCATCAGTATCACTTAAATTTTATGCTTTAATTACTCACTAATTTCTTTACTTAGTGAACTTAATTGCATAAGTTAATTATTATAACATAATAACTAATTTATTCAATCAAATAAATCATTTAATCTATACCGTACAGAAAAATCATAGATTTTTATCTTGTGTTCGGACTAAGATTATTAATCTTTGCTATTCCTCACTTATGGTGGAGACTAGGAGAGTCGAACTCCTGACCTCCTGCGTGCAAAGCAGGCGCTCTACCAACTAAGCTAAGTCCCCATAGCTTTTCATTTATCTTACCATCTATATTTTTAACTACTTGCACTTTAAAGTGCTTGCAATTAGTGGTGGGTCTAATAAGACTTGAACTTATGACCCCACGCTTATCAAGCGTGTGCTCTAACCAACTGAGCTATAGACCCTCAGATAAACTCTTTCAGAAGAACAACTTGTTGTGGATTCTAACTATCATCAAACGAATCTTTTTTTTCGTTAAGGAGGTGATCCAGCCGCAGGTTCCCCTACAGCTACCTTGTTACGACTTCACCCCAGTCATCGGCCACACCGTGGTGATCGCCCTTTTTTAAGCTAACCACTTCTGGTGCAACAAACTCCCATGGTGTGACGGGCGGTGTGTACAAGGCCCGGGAACGTATTCACCGCAGCATTCTGATCTGCGATTACTAGCGATTCCGACTTCATGGAGTCGAGTTGCAGACTCCAATCCGGACTACGATAGGCTTTTTGGGATTCGCCAAGCCTCGCGACTAAGCTGCCCTTTGTACCTACCATTGTAGCACGTGTGTAGCCCTGGTCGTAAGGGCCATGATGACTTGACGTCGTCCCCGCCTTCCTCCAGTTTGTCACTGGCAGTCTCCTTATAGTTCCCACCCAAAGTGCTGGCAAATAAGGATAAGGGTTGCGCTCGTTGCGGGACTTAACCCAACATCTCACGACACGAGCTGACGACAGCCATGCAGCACCTGTATCAGAGTTCCCGAAGGCACCAAAGCATCTCTGCTAAGTTCTCTGTATGTCAAGACCAGGTAAGGTTCTTCGCGTTGCATCGAATTAAACCACATGCTCCACCGCTTGTGCGGGCCCCCGTCAATTCATTTGAGTTTTAGTCTTGCGACCGTACTCCCCAGGCGGTCTACTTATCGCGTTAGCTGCGCCACTAAAGTCTTATACGACTCCAACGGCTAGTAGACATCGTTTACGGCATGGACTACCAGGGTATCTAATCCTGTTTGCTCCCCATGCTTTCGCACCTCAGCGTCAGTATTAAGCCAGAAGGCTGCCTTCGCCATCGGTATTCCTCCAGATCTCTACGCATTTCACCGCTACACCTGGAATTCTACCTTCCTCTCTTATACTCTAGCCAACCAGTATCGTATGCAATTCCCAAGTTGAGCTCGGGGATTTCACATCCGACTTAATTAGCCACCTACGCGCGCTTTACGCCCAGTAATTCCGATTAACGCTCGCACCCTCTGTATTACCGCGGCTGCTGGCACAGAGTTAGCCGGTGCTTATTCTGTGGGTAGCGTCCAGTACTCAATGATATTAGCATCGGTACCCTCCTCCCCACTTAAAGTGCTTTACAATCTTACGACCTTCTTCACACACGCGGCATGGCTGGATCAGGCTTGCGCCCATTGTCCAATATTCCCCACTGCTGCCTCCCGTAGGAGTCTGGGCCGTGTCTCAGTCCCAGTGTGGCGGATCATCCTCTCAGACCCGCTATGGATCGTCGCCTTGGTAGGCCTTTACCCCACCAACTAGCTAATCCAACTTAGGCTCATCTATTAACGCAAGGTCCTAAGATCCCCTGCTTTCCCCCGTAGGGCGTATGCGGTATTAGCAATCCTTTCGAATTGTTGTCCCCCATTAATAGCCAGATTCCTAAGCATTACTCACCCGTTCGCCACTATCTCCAGGTGCAAGCACCCTTCAACCGTCCGACTTGCATGTGTTAAGCCTGCCGCCAGCGTTCAATCTGAGCCATGATCAAACTCTTCAGTTTAATTCATTCTTAATCAGCATTCATCATCATAAACATAACAACAAATACCAATTCGCCCATTCAATCACTAGCAAAATTTTCGCTCAAATAAATCTCGAGTCAATTTCTACCAAATCAAATGAACTTTATATTCAATTTAAAATATAAAAATCCATCCAATAATAGCAAAAATCCACACAAGTTGTTCTTCTATCTCTCTTAATGAATTATCAACCATCTCTTCAATTGTTGATTATTACTATCACAAATTTATAAGATAATATCTTATAAACATAAATACTTAAAATCAATATTTAATTTAAATTCAAAATATTATCATCTTGCGATAGATGTGTATTATAGACACAACTCAAACCTTTGTCAAACTTTTTTTCAAAATATTTTCATCATCTTTCAATTAATTATTCCAGTTGCATGATATTTGAGCAAATATTGATGTTTTATTGCATTTAACACAATGTCTTTTGCTTTTATTATTGTTTTATCAACTATTTTATGTTTGAATAGATTTCTTCTAAATTAATCATAGGATTGTAGGGGTTTCTAATCGTATGGATAGGATATGGAATCAAAAAGGTCTAACACTCATTGAACTGGTAGTTGTCATTGCTATTTTAGCTATTATTGCTACAGTTGCTATCCCACGTATTCAACTCATGTTAGCAAGACAAGAAATGCAAAATATTTCCATTTTAATTCCACAAATCTTAAGAGCCGCTCGGCATGAGGCTTTCTTACGGCGTAAAGATATTGTTGTTTGTTCGAGTAATGATGGACTAATATGTACCAATCATTCTCTGTGGCAAAACCATATTATTACATTTGTTGATACAAATCATAATCGTCAAAAAGATGAGCATGAAGAAATACTTTCATCACAATATGTAAACGCAAAATATGCAACGATTACACGTATAGGTGCAAGACACGCCAATTATATTATGTTTAAAAGTAGCAATGCTCTCCCTCAAGGTTCTCAAGGTAGTTTTTATTATTGCTCTTTAATGGACAAATCTTTAAATCGCCGTATTATCTTAAATGGCATGGGGTGGCATAGAATTGAAAAATTAGATTCTTGTTCTTAAATACCTCCTATATAATTTTTAGATATAATTCTATTACTTGAATAAAAATCACCTTAGTGATAAGGCGTTTTTTTAAACACACATGAAGTTGAAAGTGAAAAGAAAAATTGCAACAACGTCGTTGATTTAATAAGAAGGATTGAAGTGAGATAAAAGAGAAAAATCTGCTTAAATTGAGTTTTAAGCAGATTTTTTATTTAGATAGAATCTTTATATACATTCTGATTCTGTAGTTGTTGAATCTGTTACTGTATAGAATGGATTTTATTGCGACACTTATCAATTTCTTGTTCAGCTTCATTATCTGTCTTCATATGGGCACGGTCTAGTTTATCATAGCGTTCCCAAAAAGATTCGTCAGATTCAAAAAAACCTTTTTTTAACTTATTCAATGCCACACTACGGCGATAGATTCCGTCTTCGTAGCTTTCGATGTTACGCTCAAGCACTTCAATCTCAGAGCGTAGTTGATTAATTTTATTTTGATTACTCATATCATTCAGCCTTTATTAAAAAATAAACTTGCGACTATTACTATCAATTTGAATTACTCTACGCTGTGTAGGTAGATTCTGTTTGATATGCAATAATATTTTATCGATGTTATAGCCATGTTCTGCACTATAATAAATAGGCATGTGAATGTTTAATCCTGTCGCCTCTTTAATACGTTGCTGAACATTATAGGCTTGTTCATCTAAAAACTGTTTTAATGTAGCTTCAGGGCAATTATTGACCGAATCCCAATAACGCCCTTTCATTGCCATATCTGCTTGATTAATTAAAACAATAATACGTTTTGGGTCGATAATTGGTACAATTACATCTCGTAATAATTGATAAGCTGTTCCTAAATCACGAGAACTACCATCAAGAATGACCATAACCATATCGATCAAACCATAAGGAATTGAATTATCTCCACCTACCGATACCGTTTTGATTAAAATGTCAGTAATATTACGAGCATGGCGTTTGTCATTTTCCTTACCATCACCCAAACCTGCGGAATCATGAATACGGAAATAATCATTTACTTCGTAATGAGATACGATTTGAGTTTCTGGTTCACAACCTGTACCCACTTTGGCAACATTATCTCCAAAAAGAGCATTGATGGTAGAGCTTTTGCCTACACCTGTAGCACCAACTAATAATACATCTAAAGGACGTAACAAATTGCGTTGTTCAATTTCACGTTGAATATCGTAATATAAATTTTGCATTCTATTACCACCAACTGCTAATAGTACGTACTACACTACCAATCGCATTACCTATACCGCGTGCCACACCGCCAATCACATTGCCAACAGTACGTAAACCGCTTAAAGCTCCTTCTACAACACCACGAGCTAACTCGCCAGCACCTCTAGCAATTGTATTTATAAAAGATTCAATGAAACTTTCTTTTACTTTTGCTTGATAATCTTCTAAATCATCATTTTTTTGCCAAACTTCTTGACGTTGGTTAATTTCAGAAGCATAAACAATACGTTTATTTTCACTTGTATGACTGAGAATATAAGACAATAGCTTAGCTAAGTTCCATGGCTGTTGCTCATCATTACCATCTTTATAGCCTGCTGAATAATAAATCGGATTAACCGTTACACCTGTTGCTTCAAAAATTCTTGTGCGTGTTGAATCGACTTTTTCATCTAAAAAAGCAACAAGTTTTGGTTCTGGTTGATTATTTTCATAATTCCAATAACGTCCTTTCATTGCAACATCAGCTTGATTGATAGCAATTAATAAGCGACTTTTATCTTCGCCTAAATTTGGAATGATGACCTTGTTAATTAATTCATAAGATGTACCTAAATCACGAGAACCGCCATCTAAAATTACTAAAACTAAATCAATCAATAAGTTACCTTGACTGTCTTTTTCTAATAATTTATTGATGATATTTTTAGAATGACGTAAATCAGCTTCATAACCATCGCCTAATCCTGGAGAGTCAAATAGTACTACATTACCTAAATCATAACGAGCAATATCTATCGTTTCAGGATTTGAGCTTTGTCCTACTTTAGCTTTTTCTGTACCAAAAAGTGCATTAATGGTTGATGATTTACCACAGCCAGTTGCGCCTGTAATGAGTACATGAACTTTTTCTGTTTTTAATTTCTCTGCATTTTTTAATATTTGCATTTTATCAATTTCAGATAAATTTGATTGATTGATACTATTAACAAAATCTTGAAAATTAGTCATAATGACTCCTTTTTCCATTAAATGAAAGATTAAAATAAACACAAATATTATAAAATTGGTCAAAAAAAAAACAATGTTTTTGTTTACAAAATTTATTTATTGATAAAAATATTATCTATCCATACAATGCATATTGAAAATTTAATATTGACTGAATGATAGAGAAAACAATGCAACAACCAACTATTACAGCGATTGCAACACCGATTGGGCGTGGCGGTGTGGGTGTGATTCGCCTGTCTGGGTCAAAAGCCTTTGCTATTGCCGAGCAATTAACCCAAAAATCACTACCTAAAAACCGTTATGCAGGTTTCCGCCAATTTTATGATGCTAATGGTGAAGTTATTGATGAAGGGATTTTATTGTGTTTTACCAATCCACATTCATTTACAGGTGAAGATGTGGTAGAAATTCAAGGGCATGGCGGTGTGATGGTACAAAATGCCCTATTAGCCCGTACGCTTGAATTAGGGGCAAGCCCTGCCCAAGCAGGCGAATTTTCTATGCGTGCTTTTGAAAATGGCAAAATGGATTTAGTACAAGCCGAAGCGATTGCCGATTTAATCGATGCAAGTTCGCAATCAGCGGCACGTTCTGCGATGCGTTCATTACAAGGTGCATTTTCACAACGGGTCAATGATGTATTAGAAAAATTAATCCATTTACGTTTACACGTTGAAGCTGCGATTGATTTTCCAGAAGAAGAAATTGACTTTTTGGCTGATGGTAAAATTTTAGCATTATTAGATGATGTACAATTATCTGTGCAAAAAGTGCAACTATCGGCACGACAAGGGCAATTATTACGAGAAGGTTTACAAGTGGTGATTGCAGGTAAGCCAAATGCAGGAAAATCTAGTTTACTCAATGCCCTAGCTGGTGTGGATAGAGCGATTGTTACCGATATTGCAGGCACAACTCGTGATGTTTTACACGAAAAAATTACCTTAAATGGTTTACCTATCACGCTGACGGATACCGCTGGTTTGCGTGAAACAGGCGATATTGTGGAGCAAGAAGGTATTCGCCGTGCAGTGAAAGAGATTGAACAGGCGGATTTACTCTTATTTGTTTATGATATGAGCAATGAACAACAGCCATTAACTGTGGCGGAGCAATTTTTTGCACAATATTTAGATCAAAAACGTACGATTTTGATTGCTAATAAATGCGATTTAACCACACAATCGGCTCAAGTCGATGAATTAGATGGTTTTCAACGTGTAATTATTTCTGCACAACAGCAGTTAGGTATTGATGATTTAATCAACATCATCAGTAAATTTGCAGGCTATCAACCTGAAGAAGATACCTTTATTGCTCGTACTCGTCATCTTGATGCCATGAAACGTACACAATATTATTTAACAGAAGCTCGTGAACAGTTGGTTGATTATCATGCAGGTGAATTAGTAGCAGAATCATTACGTTTGGCACAAAATGCTTTAGGTGAAATTACAGGTGAGTTTTCAGCTGATGATTTATTAGGTAAGATTTTTGGTAGTTTCTGTATTGGCAAGTAATATATAACTATATGATTAATTTAACTTATTTTAACAATAAAATATTATGTTAAATATAGTGTAAATTATCAACATAAAAATAAGGTCAATCATTCATTATCATTTTAATATGACAATGAATGATTAAATCTTAGACTTTTTGTAATAAATATAAATAAAATTCAGCATTGACCTGAAATTCATTGAGTTGTTCCACATGAGCAGGATGTGGTGGTTGATACACAAATTATTGAAGGGTTAGAAATCCATACGGAATTGGTTAAATTTGTTGAACAAGTCAATGCTGATTTAGTGGTGATGGGTTCACATGGTCGTAAAGGCTTTAAAAAAATGGTTTTAGGAAGTGTGGCTCAAAATCTATTAGGCGAAATTCATGTGCCTGTTTTAGTGGTGCGTGATTAAGTTTTATTGATCAGTCTATCGGGGGCGAATGCTCGCCCTGATATTATTGTAAGAATAGGTTCTAACTGTTATAATGATTTTATAAATATATTTTGTGAGATTTAATATGAAAAGATGGCTATGTGCAATTTTTTTATGTCCATTATTTGCAACTGCAAGTGTACCTGAGCAGTTGATTGAGCTAGGTAAAAAAGAAAATGGTAATGAATTATTTATTCTAAAAGATAGTATTTCTTATCAAAAAATGGTTTTAACAAATATAGATAAAAACATTTCTCCTACTTTAACCTACAATGTATTAGAAAATATAGCTAAGCCTAATCAATCTAAAGTACTTAAGTCTATTGTTCATACATTTATTGTTGAATGTCCTATTAATAAACAAACTAAAGCACCTTTTCAAGGTGGTTTTAGTGCAGGTTTTAGTAAAATAAATGCCAATGGTAAACGAGTTACTGTTGCAAAAGGTAATCAAGCATTTAGTATTGACACACCAATGGTTACCAAATCTCACGTTACAGTTTGTGAATATGTAGAAAAGCATAATATTCCTGTTAAAGAAATTAAGTTATAAAATAATCTAGGGTTCTAGTTCAAAAAGTATGCTAGAAAAGAAAATCGTTCGCCATGAGCTTGTCGAATGGTACGATTTTCCTAGACTTCGACAGGCTCAGTCCGAACGGAAAATCTTATCAGCATACTTTTCAGACCACTACCTAATCTAGTATGTAGGGGTCTCTTACAAACCATCATCGGCTCTCAGTTTTATAAAAATATAAGGCTTCCGAAAAGGAAACCTTATATCTTATATGATGTTAAATAAATTATTCCGCTAATTCACTTTGTTGATGTCCCATAATTTGCTGACCGACATCGCCCATGAGTGAAAGATAACGTTCATAATGTTTTAGAATATCACTAATCAATTCATTATGTGTCATGTATTGTACATCATAACCTGAACGACCATCAAAAAAGTACGTCATTGGTTGGTAGCTATGATGATGTTGGATATGTGGCAAATGATTATCTTGCACCAAGCTTTCCGATACTTGCTGACGTACCGAACGAATGCCATATTTAAAATCACGCACGCTGGCTTGTTGAATAATAAATTCAATGGCTGGTTCGTCTTGTTCAAATAAAGTATTCACTTGCACACTTAAACCGTATTGACGTGTCATTTCATCACTCAATTCAGTCATTGCAGGTTGAGCAGTTTGCTGTAAAAATTTTAATACATCATGCTCTTGATTTTGACTGAGCATAGCAGTTAAACGCTGTTTCCATTTATCGCCTGTCCAAGCTACTGAACTTGCGGTAAATTGGCTATCAAAATATTTTTTATCCGCAGTTAATGCTAAAAATAAGCTAATACACATTAATAACATTAACATCGCAAATGGTAAAGCCACAATTAATGTTACGCTTTGCAATGTCCCTAATCCACCAAAACCGAGCAAGGTCATCGCCACAATCGACATTAACACACCCCACATCAGAGTTTGCCATCTAGGTGAAGTTAAGCTCTTATCTCGTGATGCAATATTATTCAGTACATACATACCTGAATCGGCTGATGTAATAAAAAATAGGGCAATACTCACTAAAGCGATGATACTAGTTAAACTTGATAATGGTAAATATTCCAAAAAGCGGAATAGTAGAATTTCAGGCGAACCTGTTAAGGCTGATAATGCACCTTGTGCTGTAGCATGGTCGAACCAAATTGCACTATTACCAAATACGGTAAACCATAAAATTGAAAATAAAGTTGGCATGGCTAATACGCCAAATACAAATTCACGAATGGTACGTCCACGAGAAATACGAGCGATAAACAAGCCGACAAAAGGTGCCCATGAACACCACCATGCCCAATATAAAACTGTCCAGCCATTAAACCATGTTGTATTTTCAGGTTCGTAGCTATAGGTTTTAAAACTCATTTGGATAACATTGCTAAAATATGTGCCGATATTATCACTAAAAGCCCCTAATAAATACAGCGTTGGACCTGTAGCTAGTACGAATAACAAAAGACCAATGGCAATAATTAAATTAATTTCACTCAGGATTTTTACACCTTTGCCCACTCCAGAAATGGCTGAAATAATGGCAAGTGTCATCACCGTTATAATGACTAAGGCTTGCAAACCAAAACCACTTTCTTCAATTAAACCCATTGCGGTTAAGCCTGACCCCATTTGTGCTGAACCAAAACCAAGTGTAGTGATGATACCGAATAAGGTTGCAACTAAAGCAAGAATATCGATACTATCACCTAGTCTGCCATGAATTTTATCTTTTAATAATGGATAAAAGCAGGAACGTAAGGCTAAGGGTAATTTATAACGAAAGGCAAAATAGGCTAATGCAAGAGAAATTAATCCATAAATTGCCCAAGCGTGTATTCCCCAGTGAAAAGTAGTATGTAATAAGGCTTGTTGTGCTTTTTCAGCATGCTGACCTGTGGTAATTTCAGATGTATAATGAGATAAAGGCTCGGCAACACCGAAGAACATTAAACCGACACCCATACCTGAGGCAAATAACATCGCAAGCCATGATACAAATTTAAATTCGGGTTCTTCTTCATCGGTACCTAATTTAATATTACCAAATTGGCTCAATGCTGTAAAAATAAGAAAAAATAAGAAAATAGAACAAGCAACAATATAGAACCAACTAAAATTGCTAAAAATACCTGCTTTAGCTGTATCAAGTATGCTACGCATTTGCTCAGGTAATAATAAGGTTACGACAACTAATAAGGTAACTAACAATAGTGTTATACCCGTAACGAAAAGATTAAAGGAAGATTTTTCCTTAAAAAAAGTCTTTAAACTCATAAAATCTCCTGTTATTGTGTCAATTTAGCTTAAAATGGCTAAATTAAAATGTGGGAAGAAACATGAAAAACACAAAATCAAATTAAAATATTCTGGTAAAAGAATACTTTAATCAGTAACTATATGATTTACCTTAACAAATCATTTGGTAAATTTCAAATTTTATTCTTAGTATCAAATGTATAATAAGTCATAAAAACAAAAAAATCATGCTAAATTATTGTAATTTAACATGATTTTTTGAAATATTTATTTACATTTTTAAAAAACAATCCTGTGGCACAAACACCTGTCCCACCATCAACCGCCGTGCCGAACGACTCATAGACACCTTACGAGCCAGCCATTTGCCATTCACGCATTCGGACTGTCCGCCCACCGTCAGCGTTCCTGATGGGTGTCCAAACTTTACCTCTGTGAGTGCCTGACCACCTGCCTCATCATTGACAATCGTGCCAACAATCGTCCCTGCGGTGCCAATTGCCACACTGGCTGTTCCCATCATAGCGTGATGCAACTGCCCCATACTCATTGCACGGACAAGTAAGTCAATATCATCAGCTTTGACCGTCTTGCCGCTAGATGCTATGTAGTCTGACGGCGGTGCGACCCAAGCAATTTTGGGCGTGTGCTGGCGTGTTTGGGCTTCGCTAATATCATTAATCAAGCCCATTTTGACCGCACCGAATGCACGGATTTTTTCTAATTTGTCTAAAATTTCTGCATTAGAATTAATGTCTTTTTGTAGCTCTGTGCCTGTAAAGCCAAGCTCGTGGGCGTGTAAAAATATCGTAGGAATGCCTGCGTTAATCATTGTAACTTCAAACTCGCCCACATCAGGCACGGACAAAGTGTCCTTTAAATTGCCTGTGGGGAACATCTCTCCGCCCTCGTCCACAGGGTCTATAAATTCAATTTTAATTTCACTGGCTGGAAAAGTTACCCCATCAAGCTCAAAATCGCCTGTTTCTACTACTTGACCATTCTCAATCGGTACATAGGCGATGATGGTTTTTTTGATGTTTTGTTGATAAATTTTGACGGTGCAAATGCCGTTTTCGGGGATTTTATCCTTAGAAATCAAACCATTAAAAATCGCAAAACTACCCACCGCCCCTGTCAAATTGCCACAGTTGCCCGACCAGTCTATCATCGCCTTGTCAATGGCGACCTGCCCAAACAGATAATTGACATCGTGTATGCCGTCTGTGGCAGGCGAGATAATTACGACTTTGGAAGTGCTTGATGAGCCGTTGCCCAGTCCGTCAATCTGCTTGCCGTAGGGGTCTGGACTGCCGACAACACGGAGCAAAAATGCGTCTCGTGCCGTCCCTGCCACTTGGCAAGGCTCTGGCAAATCCGCTAAATTAAAAAATGTGCCTTTTGATGTGCCACCACGCATATAAGTGGCTGGGATAGGGGTTTGCATTGTTTTAGTCCTTTTGTGGGTTTATGCTACTTAAATATTGATAATACAAAATGTCCGCAAATTCACTTTCGGTCAATTCGCCAATTACCAAATCACGCATTGCGTCCGCCATTAAAATATGGTCTATTGTGATTTCATAATCATTGAGCGATAAATATTCTAGGGCAACCGCCAACCCTGTGCGTTTATTGGCATCAGATAAGGCGTGAGCCATTGCAATGCTATTTGCATATTTACTGGCAATTTCAAAAACATCATTTAAACCTTCATACAAAATCGCATTATCAATCCGAGATAATGCTCCTTGTAATTTGCCAATATCCGCTTGTCCTTTCATTCCTTTTTCGGTAGAAAGAATGTAGGTATTAATTTCAATGACCCGTTCAAATGGAAAACAAATAATTTGCATTACATATCCGCCAAGCGTTTAAAGGTTTCTTTATGTGTCCGTAACACAAGTTTGGTTTCGGATTTGATGATTTGTTGCCCTTGTTCGCCTGTTAAATCCAGTTTTTTGGTTGCAGGGATTTTTGGGCGATTGGCTTTGGTAATGCCGTATTTTGAAAGTTTGTTGCTCATAAAATTGTCCTTTGGGCGTAAGGTGCGAATTACGCACCGTTTTACAATAGATTACCTTGCGAATTATCTTTTGACTTTTTATAAGAGTTATCTATTTGATAATCTTGATATAAAGTTAAGAAAAACTCTTGTGATTTTATTTCATCTAGCATATTTCTACGATATAGCGAACAAAATAAAGCAACGGATTGAGCTTGACAGTTAATGGATTTTTCAGGATTAAATTCTATATCCGTAAATGCTTGATATTGTAATAACTCATCGTGATATTCAGGTTTATTGTTTAAAGCATTAACATACAGCCAATCATAAAATGCAGTTAATGGCGTTGTTTCCCAAAACTGATTATAAAAATTAAAACCAATAACTTTGCCAGAGCTTTTTAATCTATCATCTTTTTTGGCTTCTCGTGATGATTTATCTAGTAAATCAAGATATTGAATATTGCCTTCAAAAACCTTGCTACTTTGAAAAGCACTTTCTACACTAAAAGTTTTACCTTTCATTTTAGTAGTAATCATTAGATTAAATGCACTTAATTGTACGCCAAGCTCAATTTCTGATTTACTAGATATTTCTAAAATATCCGTGAAACCAAATTTTTGATTGATTGCTTGATGCAATGAATTGATTGATTTTTGCTTTTGGCTGACAGCGAAACCAGAATGATAGGTAAAATCCACCATTTCAACATCAACCAATTTACTTGGGTTTGAACTCGGGATAAAAACGGGTCGTTTAGCCATAATTAGTAACCTATATTAGTCCATTCTCTTTTTCCAAAGAAACCTTGACCATTTGGATGTAAAATAAATTTTAAATTTGGAAATTTTTTGCTGTATTCATCAACATATTTCTGTTCTGAAAACACACAACCTTTTATATGCTTTGGTTCAATTATCCCTTTTACCATAACTTCTGCTTGGACATTTTTTGGATAATCCAACTCATTTTGAAACATTTCATCAAGTGCTTTTGCTCCTTGAAAATTTGAAATGTCTTGATGACTAACATCGCTACTAGCTGAATTGCACGGATAGAATAAGCAATTATGACTTATTAAAACTTCTATTGATATTACGATAATAGCCCATTCTGAATTGGGATTGTTTGCCCTTAATTTATAAAACATTAAATCATTTGGAAAACCAACGCTTAAACAAGAGTAATCACATTTACCGTCATATCTATAATCATCATTGTAAATATATTTTCCATTACTTTTTTTGTCATCAAGCAAAAAATCAAGCGGATTTATAAATTCATCTTTCATATCATTTCTTGGGATAATTCCTTTTGTTAAGATATTATCCAAATTTTCCAATCTTGTGAAATGCACCAAATATTTTATATTTCGTCTGTTAATCACATCTTGAATAGTCATTTTGAACTCCTAAAAAAATTAGTTGAACAAGACAATTCTACCACAAAATTGCCTTGTCCTTACACGATTTATAAATTTTTAGCTACCTAAAAATTTACTCGCAAACTCCCTAAGCACGCCCCCCGCCTTATAGGTTTTGACATCACTATCGCTATCTAGGCGGCATAAGACAGGCACGGTTTGGGTCTCGCCATTTTTGCGTTCAATGATTAAATCCAAAGTACAGCGAGCCGAAATTTCCCCTTGTACCGCATAAATTTCCGTACCGTCCAATTTTAGAGTATGGCGATTTTGACCGTTTATAAATTGCAGTGGTAACACGCCCATTCCCACCAAATTGGTGCGGTGAATGCGTTCAAAGCCTTCTGCGACAATCACTTCCACACCAGCCAAACGCACGCCTTTTGCTGCCCAGTCCCTGCTTGACCCTTGCCCATAATCCGCCCCTGCAATGATGATAAGAGGTTGTGAGCGGTTCATATAGGTCTCAATCGCCTCCCACATTCTCATCACTGTGCCATCTGGTTCAACTCGTGCCAGCGAGCCTTGTCGCACGGTGCCGTCAGAGTTTTTGACCATTTCATTAAAGAGTTTTGGATTTGCCAAAGTCGCTCTTTGTGCGGTCAAATGGTCGCCTCGGTGTGTGGCATAAGAGTTAAAATCTTCCTCTGGCACGCCCATTTTGGCAAGGTACTCGCCTGCGGCTGAATTTTTGACAATGGCATTAGAGGGCGACAAATGGTCGGTGGTAATATTATCAGGCAAAATAGCAAGCGGTCGTAGGTTTTTAAGTTCACATTCTTTTGCCAATGCTCCCTCCCAATAGGGTGGACGGCGGATATAGGTGGACTTTTCACGCCAATCATATAAAGGATTGCTTGCCTTGTCAGATTTATCCAAATCAAACATTGGAATGTAGATTTCTTTAAATTGCTCTGGTTTTACGCACTTGGCGACAATCTTGTCAATCTCATCATCTGATGGATAAATGTCGTTTAGATAAATCGGCTTGTCGTTATGATAGCCTAAGACATCATTTTCAATATCAAAACGAATCGTGCCAGCAATGGCATACGCCACAACGAGTGGCGGACTTGCCAAAAATGCCTGTTTTGCTTGTGGGTGAATGCGTCCATCAAAATTGCGATTGCCCGAGAGTACGGCTGTGGCGTACAAATCGCGGTCGATGATTTCTTGTTCAATTTCTGGTCGTAACGCACCGCTCATTCCATTACAAGTCGTGCAAGCATAGGCAACAATGCCAAAGCCTAATTTTTCAAGTTCGGGTAATAGCCCTGCTTCTTCTAGGTAGAGTTTGGCAACCTTAGAGCCAGGGGCAAAGGACGATTTGACCCACGGTTTACGAGTTAGACCAAGTTCATTGGCTTTTTTTGCCAAAAGTCCTGCTGCAACAGTATTTCTTGGGTTTGAGGTATTGGTACAACTGGTTATCGCTGCGATAATGACCGCTCCGTCAGGCATTAATCCGTCCGTACGCTCTTCTACCACCCCTGCAATGCCTCTCTCTTTTAGTTCGCTGGTGGCAACTTTGGCGTGTGGATTGGAAGGTCCTGCGATGGTGCGAGTTACCTTGGATAAGTCAAATTCTAACACTTGTGGATACTGGGCGTTTACCATTTTATCCGCCCATAGTCCGATTTGTTTGGCGTAAGTTTCCACCAATTTTACTTGTTCGGGCTCTCGCCCTGTTAGGGTCAAATAATCTAAGGTATTTTGGTCAATATAAAACATCGCCGCCGTTGCCCCATATTCAGGGGTCATATTAGAAATGGTGGCACGGTCGCCCACCGACAGAGAGTTCGCCCCTTCGCCAAAAAATTCCAAGAATGCACCAACGACTTTTTGCTCTCGTAAAAATTTGGTCAAAGACAATACAATGTCGGTTGCCGTAATCCCTGCTTGCCGTTTACCTGTTAAATGCACACCGATGATGTCAGGGGTACGCATCATTGAGGGTTGTCCTAGCATTACGCATTCGGCTTCAAGTCCGCCTACGCCCACCGAAATCACGCCCAAAGCATCGGTATGTGGCGTATGGCTGTCTGTTCCCACACAAGTATCAGGGAAAGCGACACCATCTTTTCTTTGCACCACAGGCGACATCTTTTCTAAATTGATTTGGTGCATAATGCCGTTGCCAGCAGGAATCACATCAACATTTTTAAAGGCGGTTTTTGTCCAGTTGATAAAATGAAAACGGTCATCATTACGGCGGTCTTCAATGGCACGGTTTTTGGCAAAAGCGTCTGGGTCATCGCCTCCGTGTTCCACCGCCAAAGAATGGTCTACAATGAGCTGGGTTTGTACCACAGGATTGACTTTGGAGGGGTCTCCGCCAGCTTGGGCAATCGCATCACGAAGTCCCGCCAAATCCACAAGGGCGGTTTGCCCCAAAATGTCGTGGCATACCACTCGTGCAGGATACCAAGGAAAATCTAGCTCTTGCTTATTACCGATAAGTTCATTTAGATAATCGGTAAGTTTTGGGTCATCACTACAATTTCGTACCAGTTGCTCGGCAAGTACTTTGGCGGTGTAGGGAAGTGCTTCATACGCATTTGGGCGAATGTCGTTAATTGCCTGTTCTAAATCAAAGTAGTCTAATGCAGTATCGGCTAAGGGTTTACGGTAGTTTTTCATTGCTAAGTTTCCTTTTCTTTGGCTGTGAAAAATCTGAATTTAGGCAACAGTGTCGCCTGTTTTTTATAAAATAGGACACACTGTTTTTAAATTGAACCTTTTTCATCATCTGTGAACTAGATTTGATATTAAAGATAAGGCTCCACTCTATCATTAAATTCAATCATAAATCGATTTAAAGCAGAAGTCCAGTCTCTCATAAACATCATCCATTTTTTAGTAGTGTAAATCGCTTGGTGAATATCTTTAGCATAATTAAAAAACAAATACCCTTGATCTAATATTATTTTAGAAAATTTAGAGCCTGAACAAACAAAGTATGTTATTCATCGGTCAAAGATAAATTAACGATAGTTTATCTTACAACTAATCTTTCTTATTAAACCAACGACGTTGTTGTAATTTTTCACTTTCAACTTCACGTTTATTTAACGCATAAGTATAGAGTTTTGTACCTTTTAGCTCAGGTGGAAAATAATCCTGCAACACAAAATGCTCTGGAAAATCATGTGGATACAAATAACCATCGCTATAACCTTGCTGTTTCATCAAGCCTGTAGGAGCATTACGCAAATGTAAAGGCACTGCCAAATGAGCCGTTTGTTCAGCTAATTCCATCGCCTTATTAATTGCCAAATAAGTACTATTACTTTTACCTGTAGTCGCCAAATACACCACACATTGACCTAAAATAATGCGTGCTTCAGGCATACCCAAAACTTGCACTGAACGAAAACATTCTCCTGCTAATAATAACGCATTTGTGTCAGCATTACCTATATCTTCTGATGCTAAAATCAATAAACGGCGAGCAATAAATGTTGGGTCTTCACCACCTTTTAGCATACGAGCTAACCAATACAAACTCGCATCAGGATCACTGCCACGAATTGATTTAATCATTGCCGATACTAAATCATAATGCTGTTCGCCATTTTTATCATAACGTGCGATATTTTGCTGTGCAACTTGAATTACCAACTGATTATCAATCACATTGACATTATCTTGCTCATCAACATCCTCAAATGTATTTGCAGTTAAATCTAATAAATTGAGAGCCTTACGTGCATCGCCTGCAGAAAATTGAATTAAGGCATCGTATTCATCAATTTGAATATTTTTTTGTTTTAAAATTTTATCTCGTTTCACGGCGATGGTTAATAATTGTTGGATTTCATCAGCCGTTAAAGCATTTAATGTATAAACCTGACAACGTGATAATAACGCATTATTCACTTCAAATGATGGATTTTCTGTCGTTGCACCAATCAGTGTTACTTTTCCTTTTTCTACCGCATTAAGTAACGCATCTTGTTGTGATTTATTAAAACGATGAATTTCATCAATAAACAGCACAGGTGGTAATAAATCTTGCCCATCGCCAATCGCTTCACGCAAATCCTTAACTCCCGCACTTAATGCAGAAAGGCTAATAAATGGACGATCCACCGCTTGAGCCAGCAACAACGCCAATGTAGTTTTCCCGACACCCGGTGGCCCCCAAAAAATAATTGATGGCAAATGTCCTTGGTCAATCATTTGACGGAATGGAACATTCTCATCTAATAAATGGCTTTGCCCAACAATTTCACTTAAATCTCGTGGACGTATGCGTTCAGGTAAAGGAATATATTGTGCTGACATAATAATCGCTTTTAAATGGAAAATGATGAACCACAACCACAAGTTGTTGTTGCATTTGGATTTTGAACGATAAAACGAGAACCTTCCAAACCTTCAACATAATCAACCGTTGAGCCAACAAGATATTGATAACTTAAAGCATCAACCACCATTTTGACATCATCATTGATAAACTCTGCATCATCTTCATTTACACTTTCCGCAAAATTAAAACCATAAGAAAAGCCAGAACAGCCACCACCTGTTACATAAACACGCAACATTAGATGAGGATTTCCTTCACTTTCTCTTAATTGGCGAACTTTTTTAGCAGCATTATCAGTTAAAATTAGTGCTGGTTCAGTCATCATTATCTCACTTATTAATAGGAAAAATGGAAATAAAACTATCCTAAATTATATATCAAATTTTTAGGATAGTTTTATATTATAGCTTAAAATCAGATAAAATGAGTGTTATAAAGTTTTATTTATTTTATTAGGATATTTACAGGGATTGTTATACTGGATGTAATGTTCCACGTGAAACATCATGATAAATTGTGCTTCAAGTTCTATTTGCATATTTATTATACAATATCTACTACTTTTAGCCTAATGATAATTTGTTTTTTTAATGATATATTGATAAAAATGAACATTTGAAAGGATTTTTATTATGAGCCATATTTCTGCAGGTTTATTATTTCGCCAAGCGGTTGCTAGTGAAAAACCGCTACAAGTTGTCGGCACCATCAACGCCAATCACGCCCTACTTGCCAAACGAGCTGGCTTTAAAGCCATTTATTTATCTGGCGGGGGAGTGGCGGCAGGGTCTTTGGGCTTGCCTGATTTGGGCATTAGCGGTCTTGACGATGTTTTGACCGATGTTCGTAGAATTACCGATGTCTGTGATGTACCCCTTTTGGTGGACGCTGATACTGGCTTTGGAGCAAGTGCCTTTAATATGGCTCGTACCACCAAATCTTTGATTAAATTTGGAGCAGCAGCAATGCACATAGAAGACCAAGTCGGTGCCAAACGCTGTGGACACCGCCCCAACAAGGCTGTAGTTTCTACACAAGAAATGGTAGATCGCATCAAGGCGGCGGTGGATGCTCGCACCGATGAGAATTTTGTGATTATGGCTCGCACCGATGCCCTTGCCGTAGAAGGCTTGGAAAGTGCGATAGACCGTGCCTGTGCCTATGTCGAGGCTGGGGCAGATATGCTCTTTCCAGAGGCGATTACTGATTTGTCAATGTACAAACAGTTTGGCGATAAAACGGGTGTACCTATTCTTGCCAATATTACCGAATTTGGTTCAACACCCCTTTATACCACGGACGAATTAGCCAGCGTTGATGTGTCACTGGTGCTGTATCCCCTATCGGCATTTAGAGCGATGAATAAAGCGGCAGAGAATGTCTATAATGCCATACGAGCTGACGGCACGCAAAAAAATGTCATAGACACAATGCAAACTCGTGCGGAATTATACGAACGCATTAATTACCACGCTTTTGAGGATTATTTGGATAATGCGTTTAAGAAATAGGTTTTATTTGGTGCGTAAGGTGCGTATTACGCACTGTTAAGGTAAAATGTTGCAGATTGGTAAGATAATGAATGATAAGCAAAATTTAGATTTAAAAAAATCCTATAAACATCTATCAAGTATGCCAATGTATTTATTGTACTTTGTTTTGCATTTATTTGGCATACTTTCAAGAATGGGATTTATAAAAATTGAAATCAAAAATAACATTGATGATTATTTATTTTTCACGATATTTTTCTCTACTGTAATAATAGGACTAATCTTTATGATTTGCAGTGAAAAATGGATAAGAACTTATTTTATCAAACAACAATTTTCACCAGAAAAATTGAATAAATATGAGAAAATATCCAATTATTTTCATAAAATTACTTCTGTAATTGTACTGACTTATTGGGCATTGCATTTTTATCAATTTTTCAACCCTTAACTGTAAAATCGGTGCGTAATACGCACCTTACCCAAACCCTAAAACTTTTAAAAAAATTTAAATATCCCCACCCAGTTTTAAAAAGGATATTTAAAAACGGATAATTATCCAACCATAATTATCCAAAAACCGATAATTTAACCGCCCAATGCCATTAAATTATCATTCTTCCCATTAAGGACAAAAGGAACACTGCTATGAGTGAACAAACCTTACCCAAAATTGATGGCTTTAAGCCCAAAAAATATAAACACATTGATTATCATTATTTTGAATACCGTTTGGATAATGCGTTTAAGAAATGATTTTTAAACAAATAATTTTGGAGTAATTTAAAATGCAACAAATTTTTGACCGTATTCACACCGAATTCGCCCGCTTAAAAGAAAAATATCAAAGCGATATGGATTTATCTTTTAATGATGGGGCGACCGATGATGATTTTGCTAAATTAGAAAAAGTATTGGGCTTTGAATTACCTAATGACTTTAAAGAAATTTATCGCATTCATAATGGTTCGTATAATCTTGGTGTCTTTGTTGATGAAAGTTGGTTTTCTATTGATGATATTATCATTGAATATCAAATTTGGATAGATTTATACAATAATGGTGATTTTAAGGACGGTGATGGTGATTGTGGTTGCAGTCCTGAACATAACGAAATCAAAGCGGATTTTTGGTTTAATCCAAAATGGATACCATTAACAGGAAATGGTTGTGGTGATAGCAAAATGATTGACCTTGACCCCAGTGACACTGGCACGGTTGGACAAATCATTCAAATGTGGCACGATGAGCCAAATCGTACATTAGAAGCCATTTCTTTAAAAACCTTGTTTGAGCAATTTGCTACCGATTTGGAAAATGATGAATATATTATTCACCCAGAATATGAAGGTATTGTTCGGGCTGATGAAGTAGATGATTTTGAATAATGTGTTTAATGGTGCGTCATACGCACCTTACCCAAACCCTAAAACTTTTTAAAAAAAATTTAAATATCCCCACCCAGTTTTAAAAAGGATATTTAAAAAACAGATAATTATCCAAGCATAATTATCCCAAACCTGATAATAACCGATTGGGGATTTTTAATGAAAAAATATCTTATTGCAATGGCTTTATCGCTTGTCCCAACCGTAAGTTTTGGAGCGGATTATCAAAATTTTATCAGCTCAAATTCTTTGGGTAAAGATGTTCATATTTTAAACAAAAAATATAAAATAGGTTTAAAATTATCCGAAAAAGAATGGGGTGATAATGGGCGACTTTATCAAACGCCCGAAAGTGCCAAATGCTTTGTTTCGGTAGAAACAACCAAAAGAGCTAAAATTAAGTCCATTTCAATTTGGGGCAATAAGGATTGTCAGTTTGGCACAACTTCTCCATTAAATTATCAAGTGGATAAAATGACGATGCGAGATATTTTAAATCAAGTCAAACCCAATGAAGTTTATATACAAATTGGCTGTTTTAATTGTCCTTCTCGTATTGAAATTACTGATAATCTGATTGTAGAAAAAGACAATTATCGGATATTATTTGAAGTAGATGGTTATCATAGAGAAAGCCATATTGCTTTATCAAAGTTGTTATTTGGTAAGTATGAAGAAGATAAGCATTTTGAGTATATGGATAAGTTGGACGAATTGTTTCGCAATGATCCAAGATTGTTTGAAAGAGATGATGTTAAAAAATTGTTATTTAAGCAGTTTATTGATCATAAAATTCATACTTATACAATTAGTCGGTTTTAAAAACGGTGCGTTATATGTACCTTAAACCAAACTTTAAATATTTTAACCCATTTAAATATCCCCATTAAGTTTTAAAAAGGATATTTAAAAACGGATAATTATCTAACCATAATTATCCCAAACCTGATAATTTAACCGCCTAATGCCATTAAATTATCATTTCCCATTAAGGACAAAAGGAACGCTGTTATGACAGACCAAGCATTACCCAAAGTAGAGGGTTTTAAACCCAAAAAGAGTGTCGCCCTAAGCGGACAAGTCGCTGGTAATACCGCCCTATGTACCGTTGGTAAATCGGGTAACGATTTGCATTATCGTGGCTATGATATTATGGATTTGGCAAATCACTGTGAATACGAAGAAGTCGCCCACTTGCTCATTCACGGACATTTGCCGAGTAAATTTGAACTCATCGCCTACAAGCAAAAACTCAAAACCTTGCGAGGCTTGCCTATTCGTGTCATTCAAGTCTTAGAAAGCTTACCTGCTCACACGCACCCAATGGATGTCCTCCGTACTGGTGTGTCTATGCTTGGCTGTGTACACCCAGAGCGAGAGAGCCAGCCTGCTTCTGAGGCTCGTGATATTGCTGATAAAATGATTGCTTGTTTTGGTTCAATGCTCCTATATTGGTATCAATATTCACACAATGGTAAACGCATTGAGGTAGAAAGTGAAGAAGATAGCATTGGCGGGCATTTCTTGCACCTACTGCACGGCAAACGCCCAAGTGCCTATCACACCAAAGCGATGCACATTAGCTTAATCCTATACGCAGAACACGAGTTTAATGCCTCAACCTTTACCAGCCGTGTGATTGCAGGGACTGGCTCGGACATCTATTCGTGCGTGGCAGGGGCGATTGGGGCGTTAAAAGGTCCAAAACACGGCGGTGCCAACGAAGTGGCTTACGACATTCAAAAACGCTATCGCAATGCTGATGAAGCCGAAGCCGACATCAAAGAGCGTATTGCCAAAAAAGAGATTATCATTGGTTTTGGGCACCCAGTTTATACCATTGCCGACCCTAGAAATGTCGTCATCAAGCAAGTTGCCAAAGATTTAAGTGAGGAAACAGGCGATATGCGTTTATTTGACATCGCCGAACGCTTGGAAAGTGTAATGTGGGACGAGAAAAAAATGTTCCCAAATCTTGACTGGTTCTCGGCGGTGTCCTATCAAAAAATGGGCGTACCAACGGCGATGTTTACCCCACTGTTTGTGCTGGCTCGCACCGCAGGCTGGGCGGCTCATATCTTAGAACAGCGAGCGGACGGTAAAATCATTCGCCCAAGTGCCAATTATACAGGTCCTGAGAATTTAAAATTTGTGCCGATGGGTGAGCGGTAATTAAATAAAACAGAGGCATATTTTTAATTGGGAAAATGTGCCTTTGTTTTTTAAGATTTTTGTAAAAGGTATTTTTTATGACGATTGAATTTGGTAAAGTTGAAAAATATATCCAACATAGGGGTTTTGGTTTCGTCAGTTGCTGTTTTAAAAATGCAAATGATAGTTATTCATTTATAAGTAATAATCATAAGGTATTTTTCCACATCAAAGCTATTAAAAAGTTTAATTATGAAATTTTTAACAAATTAGAAAATAGCGACATTGACGACATTTATTTTTGGTTTGAAATTGAAAAAACAGACAAAGGAGAACAGGTTTTAAGGTTATTAAAATCAGATGATAAACAAATTAAAAACAACCCTACATTTATTGAAATTTTAAAAAATAAATTTCTTGATATTTCCACTTCGTTGCCAAAATGGGTTGAAATAGCAATCAATGATGTATTGGATAAAAAAGAAATAGAAGTCCTAAAAAATGAAAGAAATATTTTAGAACAGATAGAAAACCAAAAAAGAATTGAGCGTCAAAGAGAGATACAGGCGGAAAATGATAGGTTAATGGCTATCAGACAACAAGAAATTCAAAAAAGGAAAGAACTTGAAGAAATTCAAGAGCGTGAATTTGAACAGTTAGTTAATGAAATTCAAAGTTTCGGATTTACTCATAGCAATCAAGTTTCAAACTATATAAAAAGAAATCGCTTAGGTAACAAATACAGACATCTTGCAGGTGTTTTGAAAATGAGCAGGGGTTCGGATACTTGGGATTTTGTTGGTGGAATTGACCCAAAATTCTATGCAAGATTATGTTCTACATTAAATTTAAGTAGCCAAAATTCTGGTGCTACGCCAACCAATTTTAAATCTTTTAATGATTTGAATAAATAACGATATATTTTTCACAGCCAAAGGAACTTAGCAATGAAAAACTACCGTAAACCCTTAGCCGATACTGCATTAGACTACTTTGATGTAGAGCAGGCGATTAACGACATTCGCCCAAGTGCGTATGATAATAAAGTGGTATTTAAATTGATATGTTTATAAATCTTACAATCATCATCAAAAAAATAAAACAATGACAACAAATGACACAATCCATCTGACAACCAAAGACCAAGAAATAATCACTTTGCACAAGATTGGCGATAAGAGCGGTAAGGTTTGTTTTTTAACGCACGGTACTTTTTCTGACAAGCGTGTTTGTTTGGGATTGGCAAATTATTTAAAAGACAAAGGTTTTACCTGTTATATTTTGGAATGGCAAGGTCATAATGGCTATAAAGCCAAAAAACCTTTTGACTTTGAAACCGTTGCTTTATATGATTTTTATACAGCTTTTGATTATTTATGTCATCAACTAAAATTAACAAAAATTCACACCATTACTCATAGTGGTGGAGGCATTTGTCTTAGTATATTTTTGATACGCTACCCAGAATTTAAAAACTGTATTAAAAGTATGACAATGGTTGCTTGTCAGTCTTTTGGAGCGGTCTTTGATGATAAAAGCTATTTAAGAATTTTGATATTTAAATATTTAAATAAAATGCTGGGATTTATTCCAGCAAAAAAGCTCGGATTGGGCATTGTTAATGAAAACTACCATACGATGAAACTGTGGTACGACTGGAATTTATCAAAAAAATTTATTAGCCAAATAGATGGTATGGATTATGCTTATCATTTAGGAGAAATCAGCATACCCATTTATTGTATTTGTGGTAGTGGAGATAAAATCATAGCTCCTACGATTGGTTGTTATAAATTTTTTGAATTATTTAATGGAGATGATAAAAAATTTCAAGAATTTGGCATTAAGAATGGTCATTTAGAAGATTATAATCACAGTCGTATTATGATAAGTAGTAATGCCAAACTTGAAGTTTGGAAAACCATTGTTTTTTGGATAAATAAGTATGAAAATGATTAAATGTTTATGATATTGTTATTCTCCATATACAATCTATTCATCTTAAAATAAAAAAACCGCCTTATTGCTAAGGCGATTTTTTATTCAAGCTAATTTTTAAAACTAAAAATTATGGTTGAACCATTACTTGACGATTACCAGAAATCGTAGCAAATACACGGCGGTTCATAGCACGACCTTCTTTAGTCTTGTTATCTGCAATAGGTTGATCCCATGCAAAACCTTGAGTTGCTAAACGATTTGGATTGATATTATATTGATTAACAAGAGCAGATTTAACAGAGTTAGCACGTGCTAAAGATAAGCGTTCATTTAACTTACGTGGACCTGTATTATCTGTATGACCTTCGATACGAGCAGTTGCGTTAGGGAATTCATTTAATGCCTCAGCAACTTTAGCAATCTCTGGTTGATATTGTGCTTTGATATTAGACTTGTTCACGTCAAAGAATACACGCAATTCCATGTTCAAGTCTTCATTCACTAATTGTGGTTGTGGACGTTCAACAACAACTGGAGGTGCTACAGGAGTAACAGGTGCTACAGGCTCAACAACTTCTTCAACTGGAGCAGCTGGTTTGTTATGACCACCTAAAACAACATTCAAACCTGCTAAAGCAGTGTAATTCCAAAATTGCTCGTCAAAGTGGTAAGTACCACGAGCTTCTGTACGAAGAGATAATGCATCATTTAAACGCCAGAATACACCAACACCTGCATTACCTAAAGTACCTTCTTCATTATCACGAACACCATCAACTTTGTATTTATAATGACCAGCACCTAATAAAGCATATGGCTTAATTTTGCTGTCATAGTTTTTAGTGATTGCATCAGTCGTTACATAGAAGTTACCAGCAATGTTTTGACCTTTATATTCACCACCTTTTACATCTTTAGCAACATTTACATCGCCTTTGATTTGGCTATATTCAGCTTCAAAACCCACTGCAGGTGTTAATTCAACACCTAAAGCTGCACCAACGAATACATCATCTTGTAATTCAGGTCCAGATGTCAAACGGTTATCACCAGTTTTACCATTGTTATGCTCAGTGTCAAACATAGTGTAACCAAGCATTAAAGGAGTTACTGTAACACCAGCGTTTGCAACTGCTAAAGGAGCAGCAACTAACATTGCTAATGCAATACGGCTTAATTTCATGGATATTCTCCAAAAGATAAAAATTACTGTTCAAGCTTATATAGGATTTAAATTTACCCTTTCATTCATATAAGCTGTCATTAAAAGATATCATCGAAACACTGAGCCTTCAAAACTCTTTAAGTGCCTGACAATTCATAGATAATATTAAAATTTAATCTATTATATAGAAAAAATGATTAATATTCATCTACTGCAATTGCTAATTATAACATTATTCTCATTATTATCATAGTTTTTTTGTTAAAATATGCATATTAACCAATATAAAATATCAAATAACGACACATCAAACATTTCTACAGTACATGGTTATGGTTTAAAAAATATGCTAACTCTTATTTATTTATAATGAATAATCTAATGATAAATCAATATATTACATAAATATTTGCAATTTAAAACATAAGTAATATACTTTTCCAACCACTACCTAAAAATAAAAATCCGCCTAAATTTTATTTTAGACGGATTTTTTCATTCAAGATTAGCTGGTCGCTTGTTCTTTTTGTAAACGCTCTTTTTCAACAGCATTATTGACCATTCCTTGCTGTAAAATGGTAATCAAGTTATTGACAATCCAATACAATACCAAGCCAGCTGGCATAAACAATACAAATACTGTGAAAATAATCGGCATCATCGCAAATACTTTTGCTTGTACAGGGTCAGTTGGTTGCGGATTTAAACGTTGTTGAATCCACATTGTCCCCCCCATAATCAATGGTAAAATAAACCATGGATCTTTTGCTGATAAATCTTGAATCCATGCTAACCATGGTGCATGGCGTAATTCCACACTTTCCATCAATACCCAATACAATGCTAAGAAAATTGGCATTTGTAAAAATAACGGTAAACAACCTGATAAAGGATTTACTTGCTCACGTTTATAAAGTGCCATCATTTCTTGTGAAAAACGCATACGATCTTCACCGAATTCATCTTTCATACGTTGCATTTCAGGTGCAATCACACGCATTTTTGCCATTGAACGATAGCTTTTTGAAGATAATGGCCATAAAATTAATTTCACCAAAATCGTCAATAAAATAATCGCCCACCCCCAGTTCTTCACTAAATTATGGAAGAAGTCTAAGCCCATAAATAATAGTTTTGCTACAGGCCATAACCAACCATAATCAACTGTTTGGTTTAACCCCACAGCCAAATCTTTTAAGATTGACTGAATTTTAGGGCCAGAGAAGAAGGTAGCATCAACGGTCATTGATGTTCCAGCTGGTACAGTAATCATCGGAGATGTAAAGCTAATAATATTCATATTATCAGCAGATTTACGAGATTCTAATTTTGCAGTATATACCTGTCCACCATCTTGTTTTAGATCAAGTTTACCAGGTACCCAAGCACTCACAAAATAATGTTGAACAACTGCAATCCAACCATCTTTTGCTTCAACATTTAACTTTTCGTCAGTAAAGTTAGCAAATTTCAACTTATTATAATGTTCATTAGGCGTACCCCAAGCTCCTCCCAAATAAGTACCCAAAGTAAAAATACCTTGATCTTCTGTACCAGGGTCAGCAGAATTATCTCGCTTAATTTGACCAAACATTTGACCTTGCCATGTTTGTGTACTATGGTTAGTCACTTTATGAGCAATTGTAATCGGATATTCACCTTGCTTAAAAGTAAAAGTTTTAATCACTTCTACACCATCAGCAGATTTATAAACCAATGGTACAGTCAAAATACCCTGTTCTTGAATAATTTTAAAATCATTTAAGGTATAAGCTGTTTTTTCTACTTCATAGGTTGGTCGCCCCATTGGACTACTATCAAAACCATTAACACCAATTAAACCAGATTGAGCAACATAAGTCCGTTGAGCATCGTTTTCTAACATCACAAATGGTTCATTACCATTTTTACTTTTGTCATGCGATAGTAGTTCTAAATGGACAATATCACCACCCTTAGGATTAATTTGTACACGATATAAATCCGTCTGTACACTAATCAAAGATGTTGTAACCCGAGTATCTTGTGTTGCCGCTTGTTGAGACACACTAGCAACATGTGCTTGCGGTAAATCAGAAGATGCTGTATTACCTGGCAAATCAGCAGATACATCTTGTGCAACTGCTACAGGTTCTTGTGTTGATACTGAAGTGGCTTGGCCATAATCTTTTTGCCAAGCTAAAATAAGCATATAAGCAGTAATAAAAATACCTGCTAATAAGACCAATCTAGCCCACTTTTGCATAATGAATAATCCTAAACACTGAAAAATGGTGTTGAATAAAATACTGGCTCAAAGGCACAACAAAATAAGAGCTTTTTACATCAAACCACACATAAGAAATGCCAACTTGTGTTTTAGCTAAAGGAACAGGGTCATATCCCATGCCTCCCCAAGGATGACAACGACAAATACGCCGTGTAGCTAAATAACTACCTTTCAAAGCACCATGTAACTGTAGTGCTTCTAAAGCATATTGTGAACAAGTGGGAATATAGCGACAACGTGGCATTAATAAAGGGCTTATAAATAGTTGATAACTACGAATTAAACCACGCAATAACCAAGTCATTGTATTACACGATTAAGATGATGAAGGAGAGGAAAATTTATGTGAATGTTTACGAGCCAAATACTGCAATCTAGCCCATGCAGTCTCTAACTGTTGTAACAATTCAGTATTAGATACCTGCTCAATTCCCATTTTAGGCATTACAACAATATCGATAGGAAAATCAATTTGTTGAAATAAACGAAAACTTTCTCGTGTCAAGCGCTTTATTCTATTTCTTTCATGAGCACGACGTATTTTTTTTTTAGCAACTACTAAACCTAAACGATGTTGAGTATTTAGTTTTGCTAAAAATAAAAAATTGGGTTGATGCACTTTAAAATGTGCATCATCAAATACTGCTTTAAAATCTTGTGCATTAAGTAATCGAGATTGCTTAGCAAAGCTAAAAACAGACATAACCCAAGTCTATCATTAAAAGTTTAAATTAAACAGTTAAACTATGACGACCTTTTGCACGACGACGAGCTAAAACTTGACGACCTGCTTTTGTAGCCATACGAGCACGGAAACCGTGAGTACGTTTACGCTTTAATTCAGATGGTTGAAATGTACGTTTCATGACAAAACTTCCCAAAAAACTATTAATACAATAAAGATAGGAAATTTTATTGTTTATTTAAGCAACTGTCAATAAAAAAACAGCTTAAATCGTACTTTTAATCGTATTTTTTACTAAAAACAGGTGATTTTATTTTTATTAGTCTATTGACGTGATTTTGCGGATTAAATTTATTCCACTTTTATATACTGTGAATTTAAATTTATAAATTTAAATTCACAAGACAACTCATATTAAATCTTGAATTTTAAATTTGAATTTAAATTTATTATTTATTAGAATGGTCTTTGCTTGTGGATAAATATTAAATATTAAGCATTTACAATAACTTAAGTTGTTACTAATGTGATGGTCTAATGGTTAAGTTGCCCTGTGGATAAGTTTTAAGGTTTTAAATTTAAATTTAAATCCGAAGTTATCCACAAGTTATTTTAAATTTAAATTCAAATTTATTTTGCACTTTCGCTTGTGGATAACTATAATATGCAAAGATTTTAAATTTATTTCTTTTTGAGGTTACT